>JAYVBJ010000030.1:0-101718 GCA_043750535.1 Sphingomonadales bacterium
CGGGGCGTTCGTGAACTTCATGGGCGGCAAGGACGGTCTCGTCCACGTTTCGGAAATGCGCAACGAGCGGGTCGAGAAGCCCACCGACGTCGTTTCCGAGGGCCAGCCGGTCAAGGTCAAGGTGCTCGAGATCGATCCGCGCGGCAAGGTTCGCCTGTCAATGCGGGTTGTCGATCAGGAAACCGGCGCTGAGTTGGAAGATGTCCGTCCTGCCCGTGAACCGCGTGAAGAACGTCCCCGTGGTGACCGGCCAGACCGTGGCCCCAGAAAAGATGGTGGCCGTGAACGCGGTCCCAGACGTGACGGCGGCCGTGAACGCGGACCGCGCCCTGAACGCAGCGAAGGCGGCGAAAAAGATGGCGCATCCGCTCCGCTTCCTGACTTTATCACTGGCGATTAATCGCTGATACAGCTTAAAACGCAAACAAGGGGCCGCGAAGAAATTCGTGGCCCCTTTTGCGTTAATGATATGCAGTAAACCTCTTGGCGGAACGGCGCAGAGCAACTAAGGAATATATATGAACAGAAAAATCCTTATACCGTTGGCCATGGGCCTTACAGCAACATTGCTCTCGGGCTGCGCATCATCAGGCAAAAAGGGTGATACCAAATATGTCGCCCGCGATGTAAACACCCTGTATAACGCCGCCAAAGAAAAGCTGGATCGGCAGCAATTTGAAGTGGCGGCGGCGCTGTTTGACGAAGTTGAGCGTCAACATCCTTATTCACCGTGGGCCCGCCGCGCGCAGCTGATGAGCTCGTTCAGTTACTATATGGGTAAGAAATACAACGAATCGGTATCATCCGCGCGCCGGTTTTTGTCGATCCATCCGGGCAACAAAGACGCGCCATATGCCTATTATTTGATTGGTCTATGCTATTATGAGCAAATCAGCGATGTTACCCGCGACCAAAAGATTACCGAGCAGGCACTGGCCGCATTGGGCGAAGTGCAGCGCCGCTATCCCAATTCGCGCTATGCCGCCGATGCCGGGTTGAAAATCGATCTGGTGAATGACCATTTGGCGGGCAAGGAAATGGAAATTGGCCGGTTTTACGAACGCCGTGCGCTTTGGCTAGCGGCATCGCTGCGTTTTCGTGAAGTTGTTGATAAATACCAAACCACAACCCATACGCCCGAGGCATTGTTCCGCCTGACCGAAACATATCTCGCCATGGGTGTCCCTGCCGAAGCCAAGAAATCGGCGGCGGTACTGGGCGCAAACTATCCCGGCAGCGAGTGGTATGAACGCGCCTATAATTTGATCCAAAAGCACGCGCCGGCGGCGTGAGGCTGTTGGGTTACGGTAGTTCCGTTGCCATTCGTTCTGCCAGCAGACAGGACGATTTCTAGAGCATGATGACATTAAATTGAGCTCTCACCGTAGCCCTGAGCCTGTCGAAGGGCGCTTGACTTAGAGACGTACTTCGACATCGACCCGCCGGGAGACAGCACTACGGTTTGAATGAATGTTTTAACTCAGATGCCATCGCGTTCTCGCTGCAAGAAACGGGCATTTGGATAACTCTCCAACTATCCGACCACTATTTGTTCCATATCCCCAAAAACCCCTCTAAACACAGCTTATGCTCACTTCGCTCTCGATTCGTGATGTAGTCCTGATTTCGGCGCTGGATTTGGATTTTCGCGGCGGGCTGGGTGTGCTTACCGGCGAAACGGGCGCGGGTAAGTCGATATTGCTGGACTCGCTGGGACTGGCGTTGGGGGCGCGCGCGGATAGCGGGCTGGTCCGGCATGGTACCGAACGCGCTCTGGTTACCGCAAGTTTTGACGCGCCGCATACCGGAACTGCGCTCGCCAATATCCTGGCCGCCAATGAAATTGCACTTGATCCCGGCGAACCGTTGCTGATCCGGCGGTCGGTAAAGGCCGATGGCGGCAGCAAGGCGTTCATAAATGACCAGCCCTGTTCAGCGGCATTGCTGCGTGAGGTCGGTGCGCATTTGGTGGAGATACATGGCCAGCATGATGATCGCGGGCTGCTAAATCCAAAAGGGCATAAGGCGTTGCTCGACAGTTTTGCGCGCAGTGATTTGGCCGCGACATCGAACACATATCGCGCATGGCACGGCGCGAAATCGCGGCTTGACGCGGCGCGGGACAGCATCGAAAACGCCGCGCGGGACCGCGAATATCTGGAGCATGCGCTTGAAGAGCTCGTGAAATTTGCGCCATCGGATGGTGAAGAGGAGCAGCTGGCGGGTGAACGATCCGACATGCAAAAGGGGGAGCGGATTACCGACGACCTTAAAGCAGTGCTCAAGGTTTTCGATGGCCACAATAACGGCGTCGCCCAATTGCGCAGCGCGGCGCGGCGGCTCGACCGGCTGGCGCCCGAACATCCGCTGCTGGCCGACGCGCTGACCGCGCTCGACCGCGCCGTGATTGAAGCAAGCGAGGCCGAAGACCGCCTGAACCGTGCCAAAGAGGCGCTGACATTTGATCCGGTGCGGCTTGACGATATTGAGGTGCGCCTGTTTGAACTGCGGGCGTTGGCGCGCAAACATAATGTTGCGCCCGATGGATTGCTGGTGCTGCGAGCAGAAATAGAAGGCAAGCTGAATGCGATCCAAGCCGGCAATGAGGGACTGGCAAAGCTGGAGGCCGAGGTAAAGGCATCGGCGGCAGCTTATGTTGCGGCGGCGCGTGCCTTGACGCAGGCGCGTACCGCAGCGGCGTTGCGGCTTGATAAGGCAGTTGCCGCAGAGCTGATCCCGCTCAAACTGGACGCGGCAAAGTTCAAAACCGATGTTGCCGCGATGCCCGACGACCGGTGGAGCGCGGACGGCATGGACCGCGTTGAATTCCTGATCTCGACCAACCCCGGCGCGCCATTTGCGCCGCTGACCAAGATTGCATCGGGCGGAGAATTGTCGCGCTTCATTTTGGCGTTGAAGGTCGCGCTGGCCGAAGAAGGCGGGGCAGGGACGATCATCTTTGACGAGATTGACCGCGGCGTCGGCGGTGCGGTGGCCAGCGCAATTGGCGAGCGATTGGCAAGGCTCGCCCGCTCCACACAATTGCTCGCGGTAACCCACAGCCCTCAGGTCGCGGCAAAGGGCGCAGCGCATTACTACATCGCCAAGTCATCCGAAGGTACCGTCACTAAGACGGGCGTGGTAGAGTTAGACGCCGAGGGTAGACGGCAGGAAATCGCCCGCATGCTATCGGGCGCAGAAGTTACTGATGAAGCGCGGGCACAGGCACGGCGATTGTTGGAGGTGGTTTGATGGGTTTTTTTTCGCAAGTCTTGAATAAAGCGGTACAATCGAAAGCTGCAAGAAAGTTGGAATTGTCCAACAGCCAGCAATTGATTGATAGAGATGATCAAAGCGAGGAAGTTGATGTTGGAAATCTGAAGCCAAATCAACTGGGAACAATTTCCGGCCAAGCAGTGATTCTAGAGTATGAAAATATAAAAGGAGAGAAAACTCAACGAATTGTCACATGCAAGCGTTACTACAAACATGGAAATGAAGGATACCTGTGGGCTTTCTGCCAGATGAGGAAGCAAACAAGACAATTCAAGATTAGTCGAATTATCGAAATTGGAAATCCTAGGACCGGGGAGATGTTTGTATCTGTTGCGGTTTTTTTTGAACTTTTCTCTCCTGATCAATCACACGTTTCAAAACCAGGATGGGGGCTATCGGAAAACAAAAAAGCAGATTTAATTGCGTTACTCAACGTGCTGGTTTTCATAGCTAATTGTGATAAAGATTTCCACGATTTAGAGCGTTCATTATTTGAGGACTGCATCGGTAAGTTCTGGCTACGTTTTGAAGGTCCGGGCGATCCTGACATTGAGTCTATTGGCCGCTATATTGCTAATCTAGCACCAGACGGGGAAACGTTTTGGGTTGCTTTGCATCAGATCGCTTCTGACGCCAAACTTGTTCGTTTAACAAAGCAATGTGTGGCAGACATGATCGATGCAGATGGAGTTCATGCACAGCAAGAACTTTACTGGGGGCAAGAGCTCGATAATTTCTTTCGCGACAATGCTTGAAATAGAAAATCTACCTGAAGCCGGCGCCGCTAATGAACTGATGCGCCTTGCCAAGGTGATTGCGCATCATAACCGCCGCTAATATGCCGGAGAATATCGAAATTCCGCCATTTAACGGGCGCGGCAGTTGATGGCGAGGGGGTTATTGACAAGACCTGTTTAGGATGCTAATAAACATACCATGAATGCGCCCTTTAAAATCGAAAAAATTCTAGCCGATGCTGTCGTCGGGATCAGCGAGCTTAAGAAAAATCCTGCTGCGGTTATCAAGGCGGCACAGGATCAGCAGGTGGCTATCCTCAATCGGAACAAGCCGGTGGCCTATGTTATCTCTCCGTTGGTTTGGGAACATATGTGTGAACGTGTTGATGATTGGAGTGATGCTGAGCTGGTACGGGAAAGGCAAAGCGAACTGAAGGATGCAGCACCGGTAACGCTTGATGAGTTACTCGATTGAAATTGCGCCGTCGGCACGGCGTGAATGGAAGAAACTCGACCACGATATCAAAATTCAGTTGGTCAAAAAGCTAGAGAAAATACTGGATAATCCCCGTATCGCCGCGCTCCGCCTTTCTTCAATGCCAGATTGTTACAAAATAAAACTTCGCAGCATAGGTTATCGACTGATATATCAAATATTCGACGACCGCTTAATATTGATGATTGTTGCTGTGGGAAAGCGGGATGCGACCAAGAACGACGTATATGATTTGGCCAAAACGCGGATTTCAGAACAGTGATACCTGAAGCCGACGCCGCCAATGAACTGATGCGTTTGGCGAAAACGATCGCGTATCACAATCGGCGTTACCATGCCGAGGACGCGCCGGAAATTTCCGATGCCGAATATGATGCGCTGGTGCGGCGTAACACTGAATTGGAGGCGGCGTTTCCGCATCTGGTGCGCGCCGATAGCCCGAACGCTCAGGTTGGCGCGGCGGTGGAGGGATCGCCGTTATCTAAAATCACCCATGCCAAGCGGATGATGAGCCTCGACAACGCGTTTGATGCCGATGATGTTCGCGATTTTGCTGCGCGTGTTCGGCGGTTTTTGAACTTGGCTGATGATGCGGAAGTTGCGATGACAGCCGAAGACAAGATCGACGGATTGTCGCTATCGCTGCGGTATGAGCACGGCAAACTGGTGCAAGCGGCGACGCGGGGCGACGGCGCGGTAGGCGAAGATGTGACTGCGAATGCGGCGTTTGTTGCGGGGATTCCAAGTGAACTAAAGCCCTCTTCCCTTCAGGGGAGAGGGTTGGGAGAGGGGGTTGTCCAAATAGCTCAACCTTTGACGACAGCCCCCACCCCAACCCCTCCCTTAAAAGGGAGGGGCTCTGAAACCCCCGATATCTTTGAAATACGCGGCGAAGTTTACATGGCGAAATCCGATTTTGCTGCATTAAATGTTGCGCAGCAAAATGCCGGAGGAAAGCTGTTTGCCAATCCGCGCAATGCGGCGGCAGGATCGCTGCGGCAGAAGGACGCGAGCGTCACCGCAAAACGCCCGCTGAAATTTCTGGCGCATGGCTGGGGCGAGGTCAGCGCGCTGCCCGCGTCCACGCAAATGGGCGTGATGCAGGCAATCGCCGACTGGGGCATTCCAGTATCGCCGATGTTGATGCGGTTTGATGACACGGAAAGCTTGCTGGCGCATTATGCGGAAATACAGCGGTCGCGGGCCGATCTGCCCTATGATATTGACGGCGTGGTGTATAAGGTTGACCGGCTTGATTGGCAGGAGCGGTTGGGCTTTGTTACCAAAGCGCCGCGCTGGGCCATCGCGCATAAATTCCCCGCCGAACAGGCTGAAACCACCTTGCTGGCCATCGACATCCAAGTCGGGCGCACGGGTAAGTTGACCCCGGTGGGGCGCTTGCAACCGGTGACGGTCGGCGGTGTGGTGGTCAGCAATGTTACGTTGCACAACCGCGATGAAATCGCCCGGCTTGGCGTTCGTCCCGGCGACCGCGTGCTGGTGCAAAGGGCAGGCGACGTCATTCCGCAGATCGCCGAAAATCTGACGCGGGAACTAGAGCGCGCGGCTTATGCGTTTCCCGCGACCTGCCCTGAATGTGGCAGTGAGGCGGTGGCCGAAGAAGGCGAGGTTGATGTTCGCTGCACCGGCGGACTGATTTGTCCGGCGCAGCGGGTGCAGCGGCTGATCCATTTCGTCAGCCGCGCCGCGTTAGACATTGAGGGGCTGGGCGAAAAAACCGTGCAGGAGTTTTTCGATGCCGGTTGGTTGCGCTCACCAGCCGACATTTTTCGCTTGCACAGCCACCGGAACGAGATTTTGCAGATGAAAGGTTGGAATGAGAATTCGATCAAGAGTTTGCTTTATGCGATAGAGAAGCGACGAAACCCGAGTCTTGATCGTTTTTTGTTTGCGCTTGGGATACGGCATGTTGGTGCAATCATAGCTAGGGACCTAGCAAAAACATGTAAAGCGAGCCGTGTTGTTGAAAAGAATGCTGACGAAGCATTTGCGTTTAGGTCTGGACACGAACGATACCTCGGTGGCCCCAAATATTTGAGATTATCTGATCAGCAAGTAGTCCACAAAGTTAATTACGACGAGCAATATAAGAATATTTTTAGGCCGTCAGGAATTGGGCTGGAAACACTTGATTCGCTTGTTGATTTCTTCCAAGAACCGCACAACCGTGAAGCATGGAACGATTTACTTAGTGAGGTATCTCCGCCGGATTATGTATCCAATATTCGCCAATCCGATTGGACCGGAAAAACTATCGTCTTCACCGGCAAGCTGGAGACCATGAGCCGCGACGAGGCAAAGGCGCAGGCCGAGGCATTGGGCGCGAAGGCGGCAGGATCGGTCAGTGCCAAAACCGATTTGGTCGTTGCCGGGCCGGGAGCGGGATCAAAATTGAAGCAAGCGGCGGCGTTGGGCATTCAAGTAATTGACGAACAAGCCTGGACAGAAATTGTGTCGGCAGCATAGGCAACTTGCGTTCATGGAAAAATGCGCGAGGGTGAGAATTTTGGTAAGTAGGTGGCGCGCCGGTCAACTATTGTGACCGACGCGCCGTCTAGACTACGGCTCCCCCTCCGAATACCGTGCCCAAAGCTAATTTCTGGAACAATCCGGCACATCAAGGTGGCGGTGTTGTTGCGACTCCAAGGAACTTGCTTGGCTTTGGCAAATAGTCAGTATAATGACAAATGAATGTCAACTATTGTACAATCTAAAGGCAAATTTGAAGGGACCGGCAGAACGATCCGGGGGCAGAGTATGTTTGGCGCGCTGCCTAAGGCGACACAATTGGAACTAAGGGCAGATGGGCAAAGGATAAAATATTCCAATGGGCAAATTGTGCAGCATCGCGGTGACACTCCAAAGAATTTTTTCTTGATTGAAAAAGGTCAAGTCAAGCTGGGGCAGTATGATGAATTTGGTGACATGAAGGCGCTCGTCATGTTGGGCGCAGGCGATAGCTTTGGTGAAATGGCGTGTCTGGGGAATTTTCCCCGCATTGCTGATGCCGAGGCGGTCGGGGAAACTGAATTATTGTCAATCAGTGAAACCAAATTCGCTGCTGTGTTGCTTGCCTCGCCGGCCGCTAGCCGGGAAGTGATGCGGGTGCTGTCGCAGCAATTGCAAGAGGCGATGGACCATTTGATCGTTTACAGAAAGCTGCCTGCGCCTTTGCGGTTGGTGCGTTCGCTATTGCTGCTTTGCAACACCAGAGTTGCCCCCGTCATCTTGTCCATCCGGCATCAGGAATTGGCGGAATTGGTGGGCGTGTCGAGGATGTCGATTGCCAAAACTTTGGAACTGCTCGAACAATTAAAGTTTATAGAGCGCGGTTACCGGCAAATTGTGGTCACCGACACCGATGGCTTGCGGACCTGGATGAAGGCGCAGCTGCCCTATTAGCCGCCTTCGGTTAGAACCAGCGCATAACGCCGCCAGCCAACGGCGTCCAAATTCCGACGCGAATTCCGGCTTTGCGTAATATCCGGCCCGTCCAGCTATTGCACGTATTGATCGCATCGTAATGACCATAAGAATCGTAAAATAGATTGTCGGGTCCATATGCGGAATACGCGGCCGTTCGTCCTTGACCATCGGTTCGAAACGTCGCCCTGACTTGGCTTACAATAGAACGAAGTTCACTTTGGCGGACAAGGATTGACTTGCGAAACGAAGCCGGGCGCGGGTTGGTGAGATGATAGACATGTAAGGTCGTTTCGTTCGATCCGGCCACTGCGCTGGCGAAATCGCCGCTGCGCACATCTGCCCATGTTTTCGCATTGCGATAGACCGCTTCATGCCCCCATCCGATCATCACATGCGTTCCAAAAATTGCGGGGTCCTGCAAATGTTCTGGCCGAATAAGATCGCTTAAATCCGTGCCAGCCGATGACATTGGCAGTATCAAACTTACATGGACCCCGTTCGTTTCGACAAAAATCTCGACACCATCGTTGGGCTCGGTCCAGCTGCTGTTGCTGGGAATGACGCCGCCGACAAACGCGCTGAACATGAACAGGCCAATGAAAAGCGCAAGCCAACCCGCGGCCGCACGAATTGCCGAGCCAAAATTGTAGATGCGGAAAAGTTTCAAATGCAACCAATTTCCAATTTGATTTGACTGTGCTACTAAAACGCTATGGCTGATGCACTGCATGTTTATGATGAACCACCGCCCGGTGCAAATGCCGATTGGACAATCGCGCAAAACTGGCCGGATTATTCCGCCGATGACCATAGGATGTGGGACCATTTGTTTGCCCGGCAATCCGCAATGTTGCCTGGCCGCGCCGCCGATGCGTTTTTGCGCGGTTTGGATGTGTTGAAGCTCTCAAAACCGGGGATACCCGATTATGCAGAGCTTAATGTCCGGTTGATGGCGGCGACAGGTTGGCAAGTGGTTGCGGTGCCAGGCTTGGTTCCCGACGCTGTCTTTTTCGATCATTTGGCAAACCGCCGGTTTCCAGCCGGGAATTTTATTCGGCGTCCTGATCAGATCGATTATCTGCAAGAACCCGATGTTTTCCACGATGTCTTCGGCCATGTCCCGATGCTGGCGGATCCCGTCTTTGCCGATTATATGGCGGCCTATGGGAAAGGCGGTGGGCGCAGTCTTGGATTTAACGCCATTGATCACCTGGCGCGGCTATATTGGTACACGGTCGAATTTGGATTGATCCAGCAAAAAGATCGCTTGCGGATCTATGGGGCAGGCATCGTTTCCAGTTTCGGCGAAAGCATTTTTGCGCTCGACGATGAAAGCCCGAACCGGATCGGATTTGATTTAATGCGGGTGATGCGCACGCCGTATTTGATTGATGATTATCAGCAGAATTATTTTGTCATCGATAGCTTGGATGAACTGCTTCAGTCCACGGCGGAAATAGATTTTGCGCCATTGTACCGGCAGCTTGATGGCTTACCTGATATTGCAATTGGAGCTATATTGGAGTCCGATGCCGTGATCCACCGCGGTAGCCAATCGCGATTACTTCGATAGTACCTACTACGAGGCCGGTTTGAGGGAAGGGGGATACAAACCGGCCCCGCAGCGCTGTGCCAGTTTTATGGCAACAGTACGGAATCAATCACATGGACAACACCATTTGATTGCATGACATCGGCGGTGGTGACGGCGGATTGACCGCCCTTGGCATCGGTGATGACGACGCTGTTACCCGACAAACGTGCCGATAGTTTTGCTCCGGCTACCGTGGTCAATTCGGCATTGCCGCCGCCCATCTGGATTGCTTTTACGATGTCTTTCGCAGTCAATTTTCCGGCGACGACATGATAGGTGAGAATAGTTGTCAATGTGCCCTTGTTCTCAGGCATTACCAAAGTTCCAACCGTGCCTTCGGGTAATTTGTCGAACGCCGTATTTGTGGGCGCGAATACTGTGAACGGCCCCTTGCTCATCAACGTGTCAACAAGACCAGCGGCCTTTACTGCGGCAACCAGTGTAGACAAATTTGGCGCTGCAGAAGCGTTTTCAACGATCGTTTTTTGCGGAGCCATTGCGGCGCCGCCGACAGCCGGGTTGGCGGCTGACTTATGATGTTTCTTCGCTGCGATGGCAGGCGACAGGCTGATTGATGCAATAAAGATCGCGGCGATTGCGCGGGTTTTGAAATTCGGGGTCATGTTGAACTTTCCTATCCATTTGCATTCGGGGGTGAATGCTACGGATAGTTACGGGAGCCATGCATCTATGGATGCACTGCCTGCAAATTAAATTATCGAAATTTTTCCGCTGGCTATAACCGGACCTGTTGCTTTTCCTCCGGGTGCACCGCCAGCAGGTTCGGGAGTTATCGCGATGGTCGCGCCGCTCGCCAGATACTGCCGCATTTTGGGATCAACATTGTGCCGTGAAGCACCTTTGCGGGCAACCACACCCAATGAATGCGCCGTGCCGCCCGCCGGAATAACCCAAATCTCGGGATGCAGATCGCCGGTATCCATCGAAACTGGAGTGATCAGCAATTCGCCGCTTACCGGGTTATAGCTTGCGGTGGCCACCGACGGCCCCGTTTCACTTTGCAGCGCGGCGACCATTTTTTGTTCATCGACCGGCGTGTTCCCCGCAATCACTGGAGCATTTGCGGGTTCGGGCGCAGGCTGCATAAACAACATTACCGCCAATGCCGCTGCAACCGCGCCGGACAAAGCAGTTAAGCCTTTCCATAGCCTGAGCGCATCATTGTCATTTGCCGGTGCCGCAGCGATGTTGGTGCCGCCTATTGCTGCGTTGATTTTGTTCCAAGCATCGGCGGGCGGTTCATCGGAAACATTGCCGAGCATCGGCAACAGGCGTTCATGCCACGCCCCCACTTCGGCGGCAAAATCGGCGTCCACGGCGCAGCGCGCCTGTGCTTGCGCCGCGTCGGCGCTATCCAGCAAGCCAAGCGCCAGTTCCCCGGCGAGCGCGAAATCTTCTTCGGTCAAATTGCTCATAATTCCCCCCCCAGGCAATTGCGCAGCTTTAGCAAGGCACGGCGAATACGGCTTTTTACGGTTCCCAGTGGCAACGCCTCCCGTTTAGCCAATTCGGCATAGGTGATGCCGTTCAAAAATGCGGCGCGAATAAATCCGGCATCTTTAGGATCAAGCGTTTCAATGCAAGCTTGCAGCGCGTTATCATCATCCTTCGATTGCAGCATAGCATCGGCGAGCGGCGCATTGTCAGCGATAAGGCTGGCGTCTTCAATTGGTGCGCTGCGCATTTTGCCGCCGGAGCGCAGACGGTCAATCGCGCGATTGCGCGTTACTGCTACTAACCAGCTAATTGGACTAAAGCGACCCGGTTCATAACGGCCAGCTCGGTTCCAGATATTGATATAGGCGTCTTGCAAGGCTTCCTCGGCTTCGGCTCGTTCGGGGAAGATACGAAGGCACACGCCAAATAGCTTCGCGCTTGTTTTGCGGTAAACGAATTCAAATGCCGCTTTGTCACCGCCGCCGGTTTTAACCAGTGCATCGGACAGCAAGTCGCGGTCTCTGCCCGCAGGATTTTCCGTTAAGTTTACGATATTTCGCGTTCGCACGTCATCCATATAGAAATATATATGCAAGCATCATGAAAGTAACACAATAGAAGAACTAGAGCGATTTCCAATCAGATGGACTTATCTGATGATTAAGAAATCGCGTAAAATCAAACAATCTACGTCTTTGCCTGCGTCAAGATCGGCAGGTTGCGCACCCGTTTTCCTGTCGCCATAAACAACGCGTTGGCAAGCGCGGGCGCAGCAGGGGGGACGCCCGGTTCGCCTATACCGCCAATCTTGGCATCGCTTTCGATGAAGTGCACATCGATCACAGGCGGCGTGTCGGCCATTTGCATCACCGGATAATCGGTGAAGTTGCTTTGCTGGACAATGCCGCCCTCCAACGTGATGGCTTCACCGATGGCCGACGACAGCCCCATGATGATACCGCCTTGAATTTGGGCTTCGGCGTTTAACGGATTTACCGTCGTGCCGCAGTCGACGACCGCGAATGCTTTCAAAACCTTGGGCGAACCATCTTCTTTGGTGGTGGCTTCGATCACTTCGGCGACAATGGTCCCGAACGATTCCACGATGGCGATCCCCCGGCCAACGCCTTTGGGCAGCGGCGTTCCCCATCCGGCGCGTTTGGCCACAGTGTCAAGAACCGCCAAATGCCGGGATCCTGCCGCAAGATGCTTGCGCCGGAATTGATAGGGATCTTCGCCTGCCAGGTGGGCAAGTTCGTCGACAAAGCTCTCGTTGAAAAACCCGTGCTGGCTGGCATTTACCGAGCGCCAATAGGCGTTCACCTGGTTTGAAATATACGCATGATGGCGCGGTTCAAATTCGGGAATGTTGTACGGCACAGTTGCCTCGCCCCCGGCATCGTCATTTTGCGCATAGTCCGAAACCCACGACGCGATTTTGCCATCGCTTGCCAATGCCGCTTGCAAACGCGCGGCCACTTGTGGCCGGTATGCGCCGTGCTTGACATCTTCTTCCCTGCTCCAGATCAGCTTGACTGGATAGGGAACCGATTTGGCAGCCTTGGCAACTTGCCACAGAATTTCGCTGTAGGGCGGAAAGCGGCGACCAAATCCTCCGCCCATTAAAGTCACATGCAAGGTCACGTCGTCAAACGCAATATCCGCCGCCTCGGCCAATATTTTCTTGGCGGCAAGCGGATCTTGCGTCCCGCCCCATACCTCTAACTTGCCGTCTTTAAAGTGCGCTACCATCGCAAACGGCTCCATCATCGCTTGATGCAAAAATGGCGTTTGAAACTCTGAAACGAGCAGCTTTGCGCCGGATGGGGCTGTAATTTTTGCCCCTTGCGCGTTTAACTTGGTTTGTTCGGCCAGGATTGACGCGGAAGATATTTTGCCGCCATCACCATCGCCAAATTTCGGTGCAAGCGCTTGAATGCCCTTGCTTGCTTGCCAATATCCCTTGGCGATAACGATCACGGCATCGTCCAATTGCACGATTTTCTCGACGCCGCTCACGGCCATTGCCGGACTTGGATCAACCGATTGCAGCTTTCCGCCGCGCACCGGTGCCATCATCACTGCCGCAACCCGCATTTCCGGCAGCTTGATGTCGATACCGTATTCGGCGGTTCCGTTTACTTTCGCCGGAATATCAAAGCGCGGGACAGATTTGCCAATATATCTATAGTCTTTGCGCTCTTTCAGCTTTGGCTCGCTATCTAATGACCGCTGCGCGGCACCAGCGGCAAGTTCGCCATAACGCAATGATTTTCCTGATTTCGCGTGGCTGACGACGCTTGCTTCAGTGGTCAATTCAGCGGCAGGAACACCCAATTTTTCGGCGGCTTCCTCGATCAATGCCAGCCGCGTGGCCGCGCCAATCACGCGGAAACCATATTGGCCAGTCGCGCGCACAGCCGATGATCCGCCGGTGACTTGCAACGGCATTGACCGCGCCGCAAATGAAATCAGCGAATTTGGCAGCGCATCAATAATGCCTTTGCCGACCATCTCGCCTAAAAAAGATTTGCCCAAGGCCACATTGGCAAAGCCCATATGCGCCGGTGCCTGCTCAACGACAATGCGCTGCCAATCGGCATCCAGTTCCTCCGCCAACATCTGTGCCAATGCGGTTTGCGACCCTTGACCAAAATCAATGTGCGGCGAATATAGGGTTATCAGATCATTCTTGGCAATTTTGATCCATCCCAAGAACGAGTTTTCGCCCTTACCGGACGTCAATGCAATCGCGCCTTTCCGTGCGGAGCGATCACCCCAGCTGAGCGCAAACAGCCCGCCGC
This sequence comes from Sphingomonadales bacterium, assembly GCA_043750535.1. Taxonomy (GTDB): domain Bacteria; phylum Pseudomonadota; class Alphaproteobacteria; order Sphingomonadales; family Sphingomonadaceae; genus Sphingorhabdus_B. The sequence continues at coordinate 13,813 of JAYVBJ010000030.1, forward strand.
CGACAATCGCCGCGCCGCCAAACAAGAATAACCGCCGCTTTACGCCCTTGCGCTTTGCGGGCTTTACCTCTTCGGTTTCCAACATCGGATTGTCAGCCATTATGCCTCCCCCTTCGCGGCAGCTTGGCCGGTCGCGGCCAGTATCGCCGATCGGATGCGGGGATAGGTCCCGCACCGGCAAATATTGGTCATCGCCTCGTCAATTTGCGCGTTATTCGGACGCCCAGTTTTTTTGATAAGCGCGACCGCAGCCATGATCTGACCAGACTGGCAATAGCCGCATTGCGGAACCTGTGCATCGATCCAAGCTTGTTGCACGGCGTGCAGCGTTCCGTCCGGCTCGCTTATGCCCTCAATTGTTGTGATCGATTTTCCAGCGACATCGCTGACGGGGACACTGCATGAACGGGTGATTGCACCATTTACATGCACGCTGCACGCGCCGCACGCGGAGATGCCGCAGCCGAATTTTGTACCGGTCAGGCCAAGTTCTTCACGCAGCGCCCACAATAAAGGGGTATCAGCTTCTGCTTCGATATTGACGGTTTTGCCATTGACGGTTGCTTGAATGGGCATGTTGCGCTCTCCACAGAGTTGCTTTTCGCTGAGTTGTCTTTAGCAACTTATATCAATTTTGTTCAATACCAATTGGTATCAAGAAGGTGACGAAATTAGGCTGACCCAAATTCGATCAAGTGCGCGCACTCGTCATTGCGAGCGAAGCGCGGCAATCCAGGGTTGTGCAGCACTGCACCCTTTTACCCTTTTTACCTTTTACCCTTTTATGAAACAATATCCCGACGCTGCAGTTAAAAGAACAACCCAAACGGGTCCATCCAGCTTGACAGCCGCATTGCCGCCGTAAAAGCCTAGGAATGGCATGGCGGGCTGGATTGATTTTGAGTGCAGGATTTTTTCATAAAAGGGTAAAAGGTAAAAAGGGGTGAAAGAGATGGCGCAACCTTTTTACTGTCGGGATTAATTTTAGAAAACGTGCTTTGAATAGTGATGTTGCTGCTCAGTGATGCTGACATTCAGGATACAAACATTTAAATACATAGGCTTCGTCATTCCCGCGAAGGCGGGAATCCATCACCTGCGCTCGAATTTTAAGCAAGGTGGCTTAGATTTTCTAGGTCCGGTGATGGATTCCCGCCTGCGCGGGAATGACGATGTCCTTTTTCAAAAAGTAATTTCTGAATGTCCACACAACCTAGACCCCAAATTCGGCGCTCTGCGGTTGATGTGGATGCGTCATCAGTTGAGAATGACGGCTGCGTCAATTCTCGCCGCACATTGGGACTTGCAATGTAGGATTTGTTCTGGGAACGAAGGGTGTGGCCGCTTTTACAGGGCAGGCTCTTTGACATTGTTGGCGGCCAGATTTCACCCCTCCTTCGCGCCGCAAATCGGCGAAGGAAAAATCCTACAAAAAACCACGCTGTTGGATATAATATTACGCCGCTCTTTCGCTAAATGTCAAAATGGGTGTCAATCTTGTCAACTAGGTGTCAACTTGATGCCAATTTGGGCGTTTTTGGCCCTAGGTGATGTAGGCAAATTTGGGCCTGCTTACCAGGTTCCAAAATCACCCGGCGGCTGGCTGGTCCCCTTGCCACCGCGCACAGGGCGCGACCAGCCGTATGTTTTTCGTTTCTTGAACAGGATGCAAGGCCAGTCGCCATTGTCGGCGCGCTTTACCAGCATGAATCCTTTTGCACGGTAGGCGCGCGTTACCGCATCGACCTGGGTGTTCAAAAGCCCGGCAAGAATTAACCTGCCGCCATCACTGATGATATTATCAAAACTTGCGGCCAGTTCAATCAGCGGCCCCGCCAGTATGTTGGCGATCACCAGATCATAAGGCGCGCGGCGCTGGATCATTTCATGACCTGTTCCACATGCAACGCACAATGCAATATGTCCTTGCCGTTGCCCAATTGCGACGTTGTTAATCAGCGCGTTATCGAAGGTAACATCTATGCTGATCGGGTCAATGTCAGAGGCCGTTAAATATGCTTTTGGCCATAAATGCTGCGCAGCAAATGCCAAAAGACCGGTACCCGTTCCGATGTCGGCAACATGGTGAAAGTTTGCGCCGCTGCGCTTTAGCCAGTCAAGCATCGCCAAGCATCCCGACGTGGTTTCATGGCCGCCGGTTCCGAACGCTTGGCTGGCTTCAATTTGAAACGGAATTGCGCGGGGCGGACAATCGCTGCGATTGAACCCTGTGTGCACATAAAAACGGCCTGCGTTAACCGGCTTTATGCCCTGCTGGCTTTCCAATAACCAATCGGTATCCGGCAATTGTTCAATCTGCAGCTCGGCGGCAATTGCACTGGGTATCAGTACGCGAATTTGTTCGATGATCTCGCCCGATGGAGTGGCTGGAAAATAAGCCAGTAGTTCCCATTTCAGGTCGTTGAAGGCCTCGGTTTCTTGCGTGACAATCGGCGGCACCGGATCAAACAATGTACCCAGATCATCGCGTTCACTGATGGCTTCTGCCTCTTGCCGGGTGCAGGGCAAAGTGAGTTTCCAACTGGTTGCCATCAAAAGCTGCAATCAACGCACATAGCTCTAACGCACATAGCTCGCTCCATTTGCGTCCAGCACCGCACCGGTCATCGAAGGCGGCGCGTCGAGTGCACAAAATGCCGCCATTTTCGCGATTTCTTCCGGCATCGCCACTTTTCCCAATGGAATGTCGGCCAGCAATTTGTCACCGCCGCGACTGGACAGATACTCCTCTGCCATGCCGGTCATGGTGAACCCGGGGCAAATGGCGAATGCGTAAATTCCCTGATTTGCATAAGCGCGCGCTATGGTTTTGGTCATCGCTACCATGCCTGCTTTTGACGCCGCATAGTGCCAATGATCTGGCGAATCCCCCCGATGCGCCGCTCTGCTTGCTATATTGATGATCCTGCCGCTCGACTGCGCTTGCTGCCAATGTAGCACGGCATGTCTGCATAATATTGCCGAGGCAGTCAGGTTGATCTGCATCGTGGTGTCCCAGTTCTGCGCCCAATCCGCGTCATTACCCGCTATAGGATTTGCGGAAAATATGCCCGCGTTATTAATGACAACGTCGACGCGGCCTTCTAATTTTTCCAATGCCTGATGCCAAAGTCTGTCCGCGCCAGCATGGTCGGCAAGGTCTGACGCAATCAGATTTGAGCTGCCAATGGTTGAATGACCCACTACGTTACAGCCGCGATCAGCAAGCGCGTCAAAAATTGCTTTACCAATCCCGCGACTAGCACCGGTGACCAAGATGTTGATTTTTGCGTTATCCATGGCTCGCCTTAGCCAGCAAAACCATCGCTGGAAAGGGCCGAATTCAGCGTTGATTGCCGGGCGAAGTTACCGGCGCAATTGTCCGACAAACCTGGTGGCATTTTCTCGCAACATGCTGATATTTTCTGTCACTTGACTGAAACCGGATTCGAGCGCGTTGATTTCCGAAACGACGTTTTCCGTGTCGGCGCGGATTGCAGAAATCGTGCTGGACATCAGATCTGCCGCAAGCGCAGTTTCATCGACGGATGCTGTAATCATGGTCACAGTTTGCGCCTGATCTTCCATAGCTTGGCGAATGCGCTGTGCGGAAATTTGAACTTCGCTGACGGTTTGCCGGATCGATGCATTGGATTCTACCGATGCCTTGGTTGCACCTTGGATGGCAGCAATTTTCTTTGCAATGTCGTCGGTCGCCTGCGCGGTTTGATTGGCCAGGCTTTTCACTTCCTGAGCGACGACGGCAAATCCGCGTCCAGCATCCCCGGCTCTTGCGGCCTCGATTGTGGCATTGAGGGCAAGTAGATTTGTCTGTCCGGCGATTTGGCGGATCAGGCCCAATATGGACTCGATGGATTTTGCATGTTCCGACAGTGTATCCGTCGCAGAAACACTTGCGTTGGCCTGTTCGGCGGCGCGATTCGCCACATTTGAGGCAGTTTCAACTTCATAGCGCGCATCTTCAATCGCACGGATCAAGCCAGCCGCAGTATGGGCCGCTTCACGCATTGCGATGGCGGATTGTTCCGATGCGACGGCTACTTCGGATGCCTTACTCAGCATGCCGTGCGCCATTTCAGATGTCTGGCTAGCCTGATGGTTCAACGATGCCGAGTATGACAGCGTCTTGTCTGCTGTCGCACCAATCTGATCGTTGAATTCAGTAGTATATGCCATCCGGCTTTGACGATTTTCTTCGCGAACCAAGTCGGAATATCGCGCGCACATGACCTCTTGCTCCATGGATTGCAGCGTTGCCAATGTCGCGAGATGTTCAGGAAATTCAGAACAGTTCCGGTCGCTGCGACGGCAAACCGATTCAATTGCTACGCGGTAGCTCTTTGTGCTGGCGGCAATTACCTCCGTTAGTGGTATGCCGTTCTGCCTGGCATCGTCTGCTGATCGGATGGAAGAATCTATCCAGCTTTGGTCGGCGATATTGGCCATTTGCATTTGCAAGAATCGGACACTCAGTCTGCAAGATTCCTCATAATCATGCACCGACCAAATCTTGCTATCGGGAGATTGTTCTTTCCAAAATTGCCAAAAGGCCGCGCCAATCTCCAAAGCGTCGTCTTTGATGATATCCCAAACAGTCGCAGCTCGGATTGCCAATGTTCCGCTGCGGTCAAAATGTTTCAGCCGGTCCGCGATAAGAATTCGCGTTGTCGTTGAAACCTTATTCTCGTCTTCAATCATCATGATTCCCAAGTAGCTGCAAAATTCCGAAAATGCGCAAACGAATGAATGTAGTGAACAAATTGCCTGTCTTGACGCCGATATCTGCATTCGCATCGGTGCGACCGGGAATTTTTCATTGATCCAATTCTTCAATGCTTCGGCTTCGCAGAAATTGGTTAACGCATGGTTATCCATGATTGCGCGAAAAACAACTGAGCAGGCCTTGCACAGCGCGTTCAAACCACTAAAGAACGACGCAGCAGTAGATTTGCGTAAGTAGTCTTCGACCGGGAAATGGGGTGGAATTTCAATGACACAAAATCAAACGAGACCGATTTCGCCACACCTGATGCAATATCGCTGGGGAGTGCATATGATGGCGTCGATCGTGCACCGTGTAACCGGATTTATTTTGGCAACGGCGGGCATGTTGACATTGGTATGGTGGCTGTCCGCGATATCGGGCGGGGCAGAGAGTTATGCGACGTTCCAGAAATACGCAATTGCAGCGGGCGAGGGTGCAACTGGCTGGCAAGTGGCATGCAATTGGTTTTTCCGTTTGACCGGGTTTGTGATTGTGTATGCATTCTTTCAGCACTTTTATTCCGGGCTGCGGCATTTGGTTATGGATATGGGAGCGGGCTTTGAATTGTCCACGAACCGTATGTGGTCGCAACTTGTTTTCGTTGCTGCACTTTTGTCAGCTATCGCGACCGCGTTGTTGGTCGCCGTGCGTTTTACTGGAGTATGATTGATGGGTAGCGGAACAGAAATTGGTAAAGTTCGCGGTCTTGGATCGTCGAAGCATGGCGGCAAGCATTGGATAGATCAGCGTATTACGGCGGTCGGCAATGTCTTGCTGACAATATGGTTTGCAATATCATTGCTCCTGCTGCCCAATTTTTCGTATGAAACTTTGGTTGCATGGCTTTCCCAGCCAATTGTCGCCGTTCCATTGATGCTGATGCTGGTGTGCATTTTTTCCCACATTCGCCTTGGCCTGCAAGTGTTGATCGAAGATTATGTCCACGATGAAGGATTAAAGTTCGGCGCAATGATTGCACTGAATTTCTATGTCGTCGGCACCGCAGCATTCGGCATTTTTGCCATCGCCAAAATCGCCTTTACCGGAGCGCCCGTCTGATGTCCGACACATACAAGATTATTGACCATAGTTACGACGTTGTCGTCGTCGGTGCTGGTGGTTCCGGACTGCGCGCAACCATGGGCGCTGCCGAGGCTGGCCTAAAAACCGCATGCATCACCAAAGTGTTCCCCACCCGCAGTCACACTGTTGCGGCGCAAGGCGGTATCGCGGCCAGCTTGGGCAATAACTCGCCCGACCATTGGACGTGGCACATGTACGACACGGTCAAGGGTTCCGACTGGCTGGGTGATCAGGATGCAATTGAGTATCTGGTCCGTGAAGCACCGCAGGCGGTTTACGAGCTGGAGCATGCGGGCGTGCCGTTCTCTCGCAATGAAGATGGTACGATTTACCAGCGTCCCTTTGGCGGTCACATGCAGAATATGGGCGAAGGCCCGCCGGTACAACGCACTTGCGCCGCCGCCGACCGCACTGGTCACGCCATGTTGCACGCGCTGTATCAACAAAGCCTGAAATATGATGCGGATTTCTATGTCGAATATTTCGCCATCGATTTGATTATGGAAAATGGTGCCAATGGACCTGAGTGCCGAGGCGTCATCGCGATATGCATGGAGGATGGCAGCATCCACCGTTTTCGCAGCCATTCGGTTGTGCTCGCCACCGGCGGCTATGGCCGCTGTTATTTCAGCGCGACATCGGCGCATACTTGCACCGGTGACGGCGGCGGCATGGTGCTGCGCGCTGGATTGCCATTGCAGGATATGGAGTTTGTCCAGTTCCACCCGACCGGGATTTACGGCGCAGGCGTGCTGATTACCGAGGGTGCGCGCGGTGAAGGCGGGTATCTGACCAATTCCGAGGGCGAACGGTTTATGGAGCGTTACGCGCCGTCGGCCAAAGATCTGGCCAGCCGCGACGTGGTATCGCGCTGCATGGCGCTTGAAATCCGCGAAGGGCGCGGCGTCGGCCCGAACAAGGATCATATCTATCTGCATCTTGATCACATCGATCCCGCCATATTGGCTGAGCGTTTGCCGGGCATTACTGAAACAGGAAAAGTTTTCGCAGGCGTGGATTTAACGCGGCAGCCTTTGCCTGTGACGCCGACGGTGCATTATAATATGGGCGGTATTCCGTGCAATTATCATGGCGAAGTCGTCAATCCCGCGAACGGGGATCCCGACGCGATTGTGCTCGGATTATTTGCTGTGGGTGAGGCGGCTTGCGTTTCGGTACATGGCGCAAACCGTTTGGGTTCGAACAGCTTGATCGATCTTGTGGTGTTTGGCCGCGCTACTGGTTTGCGTTTGAAGGACAAATTGAAACCCGGAACCCCGCACAGGCCATTGCCAGCGAATTCGGCTGATCTGGCGTTGTCGCGGCTCGATCATTTCCGTAATGCCAAGGGCGCAACGCCAACCGCGAAAATCCGGCTGGAAATGCAGCAAACAATGCAGAAACACGCCGCCGTGTTCCGCGATAATGAACTGCTGTCCGAGGGCGTTGCGCAAATGGACAAGGTCTATGCCAAGCTTGCCGATGTCGGCGTGACCGACAAAAGCCTGATCTGGAACACCGACCTAATCGAAACACTGGAACTCGACAATCTGCTAGCCCAAGCAATGGTTACAATGCACAGCGCCGAAGCCCGCAAAGAAAGCCGCGGCGCGCACATGCACGAAGATTACGCCGACCGCGACGACGTGAACTGGATGAAGCACTCGACCTCGACCTTTGAAGGTTGGGGCGGCAAGGGCGGCGCGGTGGCGCTATCGTCAAGGCCAGTGCACGAGTTTACGTTGACCGATGAGGTGGATTATATTGCGCCGAAGAAGCGGGTTTATTGATGAATGGAGCGGAACTAAGGCGTCGGATGGGTGTCACGTCGGGTAGTCGATTTAATGCTGCTCGTAGGTTGAGTGCGGTTGATCGATCATTTAATCTTGTACTATCCTTGGTTTCTGTCGCCATTATTGCACTGACAGTGGTTCCACACATTTATAAAATTTCTGATGATAGCAACCGCTTGATTGCGTTATTTACCATCGCAGCTTCCGTTGCTTTGTTAGTTTTGACCAATCTCAACACTGGCAACCAAAATATGGTTTTGTCAGAACAGCTTCATCGGTGCGCACTAGAAGTTAACGAAGTGTCCCGTAGATTAGACGCGGCGCTGTCGGAAAATGATGAAAGCAGTGTTTCTCAATGTGCTAAAGAGTACAGTGAAATCCTTCAAAAATATAGTGTAAACCACGAGAAGGTTGATTACATAGAGCATAAGTTACATCGTCGGGATGAGTTTGCAGGTGAATATTCGGGTCGTCTAGGGCAACTTAAAATTGTTTGGCATAGCCTGTCAGTTTGGCTAGCTCACAATCGCATTTGGATAATTGGGCTTTCATCACTTGCTGTGTGTGTGCTAATACTTAGTCGTTCAGTCGATCTGCTGCCCTAATTGCTGTTCAATATTCATTCCAAGCACCTCACCGCCCCAGCTAAGGCTGGGGCCCATCACTTCTTTCAGTTTACCGCTTCGCTCTCGTTCATGCATTCCATGCGTGATAGACTCCAGCCTGCGCTGGAGCGGCGTTGTGCTATGCATTTAGATCATCGTGTAAATCGCGCCATGCTGGATTTGCGCGGCTGATCCTCTCGGTTTTCCAGCGGCGTTTCCACGCTTTGATCGCTTTTTCTCGGGCCATGGCTTCTTGAATAGTGCCGAGCTGCTCATAATAGACCAGTGTTAGGACTGCATTTTCTTTACAGAAATCTAAACCATTTGCGTTCTTGTGCTGCCAAATACGCCGCGCCAAATTGGCGGTGTGGCCGACGTACAACGTGCCATGCGGACCGCTTGCCATGATGTAGGCATATCCGCCTTTCATTGATTTCGCTCCACTTATAACAACCCTACGCTGCACCAGCGCAGGCTGGTGCTTATCCCGTCTAACAGTTAATGCACTGAAAGCGAAGCGTTAGACTGATAGGCGTGATGGGCACCAGCCTTCGCTGGTGCAGCGTTAGATTTGATTTAAAACCCCCGCAGCAATCTCCAAACTGTGCCGCCGTTTCGCATGGTCGAACACCGAACCAGTGACGATAATCTCATCCACCTGCGTGCGTGCCAGAAACGCCGCGACGCCGTCTGCGACCTTTTCCGGCCCACCAATCGCGCTGCATTCCAGCACGCCGTCCAATATTGCGGCATGCCCGGGCGGCAGGGTGACTTTGTATCCCGCAATCGGCGGGGGCATTTGGCCGGGGTTGCCGGTGCGCAGGCGGACGAAGCTTTGCTGCATCGAACTGGCGAGATATTCGGCCTCTTCATCGGTATCGGCGGCGATGATGTTGAACGCGGCCATCGCATGCGGGCGGTCCAATGCCGCGCTGGGGCGAAAATTATCGCGGTACACCTGTAACGCCTGATCCAGCAATTGCGGTGCAAAATGACTGGCGAAGGCATAAGGTAATCCCATCGCGGCGGCCATTTGCGCGCCATAAAGGCTGCTGCCCAGAATGTAAAATTGTACCGCCGCGCCCGCGCCCGGAGTGGCAACTATGCCAGTCCGGCCGTCATCGGCGAAATAGCTTTGTAGCTCCATCACGTCGCGCGGAAATTCATTGGCATCGCTCGCCAAATTGCGCCGCAACGCCATTGCCACCCGCTGATCGCTTCCGGGAGCGCGGCCCAATCCCAAGTCGATCCGTCCCGGATAGAGTGCGTCGAGAGTCCCGAATTGCTCTGCAATAACCAGCGGCGCATGATTGGGTAACATGATGCCGCCCGATCCAACGCGGATGGTTTTCGTCGCCGCCGCGATATGGCCCAGAACGACCGACGTCGCTGCGCCCGCGATGCCCGCCATGCCGTGATGTTCGGCCACCCAATACCGTGTGAAGCCCAAAGCCTCCGCATGGACCGCGATGTCGGCGGCATTGGCAATTGCGCCGCCGATAGTCCCGCCCTCGATAACTGGGACAAGATCGAGTAATGAGAATTTGGTCATTGGATACGCATGGCGAAACGCAGCCGCTAAGCCAAGCGCAATTTCCAGTTGTTCACCTGCGGTTCATCTGATCGTTCATAGACGAACCGTGCTATTTCATAGACGAACCGTTAAATGGTGAAAGGAAAGCGTATCATGACACCCGAGAGATCTCCCGGTTTCAAGTTATTCTTGGCCGGAATTATAGGCATAGTATTAGTGATACCATTGATGATGGTATATGCGTTGGTTTGGGACCGGCAAGGGCAATCTGAAACCGCTCAGGCATCAATCGCGGCGGGTTGGGGCGGGCCGCAGACGATTGTTGGGCCGGTGCTGGTTATCCCCTACACAGCCAACAGCGTCGAGACGGTCGAGGTCGGCGGAAAGCAAACCACACGCACGGTGCTGGTCAACAAAGAGCTATTCCTGTCGCCTGAAACCAATGCGATCAAAACCAATTTGAAACCTGATCGGAAGAAAAAATCGATCTACGAAAGTGTCTTGTTCGTCGCGGAAAATAGCGGCACGGCGCGCTTTGCATTGCCTGCCGATTTCGCGCGCTATGGCATCAGCCGCGATGCGCTGAACTTGGCGAGCGCCGAGTTGCGGTTCGGGGTGTCCGATGCGCGAGGGTTGCAGGCGGACAGCAAAGTGACAGTCAACGGAAAAACGCTTGAACTGCAACCGGGCAAAGGTTTGGCAGCCTCTGGCGGTTCTGGATTTTTCACGTTTATCGATTGGGATGCTGCGGGTCCGATAGAGGTCAGCTATAATTATGCCATTCGCGGCAACAAATCGCTGACGATGGTTCCACGCGGCGGCGAAACGAAATGGGATGTACAATCAAGCTGGCCCTCACCAAGTTTTGCCGGTGATTTTCTGCCTGAAACCGACAAAACAAAGGTCACCAGCAAAGGCTTCACGTCCCGTCACGCGATTGCAAACTTGGCATTGGGGCAGGCGCTGGTCCTGACCGAAGATCCAGCCGCGCCTATGCAATCAATAGGCCGCGACTATGTAAGCATGTCCGCGCCCAAAGCCTCAGGTGAAGCAATGCAAAGCCAGGCCGCCACCATCGGCTTAGTTGAACCCGTTGATCTTTACAGCCAAGTTGACCGGTCAGTAAAATATGGGTTTTTGTTCATCGGCTTTACCTTCCTCGCGTTTTTGATGTTCGATGTGATTGCGGGCGCGAAGGTTGCGGCTGCGGAATATTTGATGACAGGCGCGGGATTGGTGCTGTTCTTCGTGCTTCTGCTCGCATTTGCAGAGGTTGTTGGTTTCATGTGGGCCTATATGATCGCGGCGGGCGCAATCACCGGGTTGTTGACTGCATATTCGGCGGCTGTTTTGAAAAGCTGGCAGCGTGCAAAGGTGATCGGCGGGTTGCTGACCGGACTTTACGCCACGCTATATGTGCTGCTGAATTTGGAGGCTTATTCGCTGATCATCGGCTCGCTGCTGTTGTTCGTTGCACTGGCGGTCGTGATGTGGGCAACCCGCGCCATTGACTGGGGTGCAAAGCGGGAAGCCACCGATGAAATGATCGTTGATCGCCCTACCGCCAGCGTAACATCGAACGATTGAGCTCACGGACAGATCGGACGCCCATGAGTTTCATGTCGCGTTCGATCTCGTCGTGTAGTTTGCCAACAATGCGCTGAACGCCGGGTTCGCCCGCCGCCGCCAGCGCATATAAATACAATCTGCCGCCGGAGCATGCCGTTGCTCCGGCGGCAATTGCTTTCAGGACATGACTGCCGCGCCGGATACCGCCGTCGCAGATGATGTCGATTTTTCCGCCGACGGCATCGGCAATTTCGGAAATCTGGTCAAATGGGGAACGTGAACCATCCAACTGCCGCCCGCCGTGATTCGACACCATTATTGCGGTCGCGCCGATGTCTACTGCCCGTTTGGCGTCGTCGACCGACATGATACCCTTTAGGCAAAACTCGCCGCCCCAATCGGAACGGACCTTCTCGGCCATTTTCCAATCCATTGTCGGGTCGAGCATGGTGTTGAAGTAATCCGCCACCGAAACTGCAACATTGGTTCCAGCGTCGACATGGGTTTCCAGATTGGGCAACGCAAATTTCTCGCGGAACATATAATTCAGCGCCCACATCGGGTGGATGGCATAGCTTAGCACCGAAGCGGGCGTAAATCGCGGTGGCGAAGTAAATCCGCTGCGCAAGCACCGTTCGCGGTTACCCGAGACAATTGTGTCAACAGTCAGCGCGATGGCGTCAAATTTGGCTGCCTTGCAACGCTCGATCATCGACGTGTTCAGGCCCTTATCTTTGTGGATATAAAGCTGGAACATTTTTGGCGAGGTGATCGTTTTGCCAACTTCTTCGATGCTGATCGTGGCGAGCGATGATATCCCGAACCATGTATCGAAGTTCTGCGCCGTGCGACCGACTGCGCGTTCTCCCTGCCAATGGAACAAGCGTTGCAATGCGGTCGGTGATAGCATCAACGGCATTGCGATCCGTTTGCCCATCACGGTGACGCCCATGTCGATTTCTGAGTTGCCGGTCAGGACATTTGGGACAAGGGCGCAATCGTCAAAGGCCGACGTGTTGCGGTCCTTCGTCCGTTCATCGTCCGCCGCGCCGTCGATGTAATTAAAGATCGGCGAAGGCAGGCGTGACTTCGCCAATCGGCGAAAATCTTCGACATTGTGGCAGTCTTTTAAACGCAATTACTCTTCCGTTCGTGCTAGGCTTGTCGATGTGCGTATATGCGGGAGCTTTCTGACTTCGGCAAGTTCAGTGGGAACGGTAAGGAGACTAAAGCACGCCCTGAAAATAGTTACACGCATTGGGCCGTCCCGATTGCAGACCGCGTTTCAACGCCTCCATACGTTGTTCCGATGTTCCGTGCGTAAACATACTTTCCACAGGGTTTTGGCCGGATTGGCGCATCAATGTATCGTCGCCAATAGCATTCGCGGCAGTCATTCCTTCTTGCAGATCGCCGGGTTCCATGCGTTCAGCATTGCGTGCTGCCCAGACACCGGCAAAGCAATCTGCCTGCAATTCCATACGCACTTGCAACGCATTGCCCTGTTCCTGGCTGGCCCGCGATTGCGCTTGACGGACCCGGTCGGCAACGCCAGTAATATTCTGGACATGATGGCCGACCTCATGTGCGATTACATAAGCCTTCGCAAAATCGCCGCCAGCCTTCATCTGTTGCTGCATTTGTTGAAAAAACGTCGTGTCCAGATAAACGCCGCGATCTGTGGGGCAATAAAACGGTCCCATCGCCGATTGAGCCGCACCGCAGCCCGATTGGCCAGAACGTGAGAAGAAATTTAACGTCGTTGGCACATATTGTTGGCCGCCTGCGCGGAACAATTCACTCCAAGTATTTTCGGTTGATTTGAGAACGCGGCAGGCGAACAACTCATCTTGCGTGTCACACGCCGCTTGCCCGCTGGCTGTTGCCTGGCTTTCTTGACCCGCCGGCATTCCTGCACCGCCAAAGTTGAGAATGCCGCTGGAAAGAACGAAATAACCGACGATGGCAATGATCGCCAGCGTTCCGCAGCCAAGTTTGCGGCCCAACAGCAGCGGCAATAGTCCGATGAGCAGTGAGCCGATGCCGCCGCCGCCAAAACCGCCGCCAAAGCCTCCGCCGCTCCCCGTACCCAAATCCCGAACATTGTCACTTGGATCAAGATCATCGAGGCGCATGCATTTTCTCCCTAAAAACCAGTGGAATCAGCATTGCGGTTTTGATGGAAAAGCGCAAGGAATAACAAAAGCAATATGCGTCCCAGAAAGGTAATCGTTGAAATGTTTTTATCCGGAAAGACGGCATTGGTAACAGGGTCTACGTCGGGCATTGGGCTTGGTTATGCCCGCGCGCTGGCCGCAGAAGGCGCATCGGTTATGTTGAACGGCTTTGGCGATGCAGCGGAAATTGCCAAATATGTTGATGAGTTAAAGGCACTCAGCGGGGCAGGGGCAAGTTACTCGCCTGCCGATATGACCAAACCGGACGAGATACGTGCGATGGTTGCGGATTGCACCGCGGAATTTGGCGGGCCCGACATACTAATAAACAACGCTGGTATCCAACATGTTGCCGCAGTTGATGAATTTCCAGTTGAAAAATGGGATGCGATTATTTCGATTATTTTGTCCAGCGCATTTCATGCTACTGCGGCGGCGTTGCCGGGCATGAAGGCAAAGGGTTGGGGCCGGATAATCTGCACCGGATCCATGCACAGTAAAGTCGCCAGCCCCTATAAAAGCGCGTATAACGCCGCGAAACACGGTATCGCAGGATTTACCAAGACCGTGGCGTTGGAGGTGGCGCAGCAAGGCATCACCGCCAATGTCATCAGCCCGGGCTATGTTTGGACGCCGCTGGTTGAGGGCCAAATACCCGGCACGATGAAGGCGCGCGGGTTGACGCGAGAGCAGGTGATGAACGATGTTCTGCTTGCCAACCAACCACAAAAGAAGTTTGTCACGATCGAACAGGTCGCCGCGTTGGGGTTGTTTCTTTGCCGCGAAGAGGCAAGCGCGATCACCGGCGCAAACCTGTCAGTAGATGGCGGCTGGACGGCGCAGTAGATTACGCTAACTTGGCCAGATTGAGCGAATAGACGGGGAACGAGATATGAAATGGACTTTTCTTTGTGCAGCAGCATTGGGGGCAATTGCCGTACCAAATGCGGCGCACGCGGATACGATAAAGCAAGCGATTTCGGCCGACATGCCGTCGTTGATGGCTCTGTATCGTGACTTGCATGCCAATCCCGAACTCAGCTTTCAAGAATATAAGACAGCGGCCAAACTTGCGGCTGAGGCGCGCAAATTGGGCTTTGTGGTTACCGAAAAAGTAGGCCAAACCGGCGTCGTCGCAGTGATGAAAAATGGTGCCGGACCAGTGGTTATGATCCGCGCCGATATGGACGGGTTGCCGGTTGAGGAACAAACCGGATTGCCATTTGCATCAAAACAGCGCGGGGTGAGTAAATCGGGAACCGAGTCCGGTATCATGCACGCATGCGGCCACGATACGCATATGTCGGCGTGGGTAGGCGCGGCGCGGCAACTGGCCGCGACCAAGGCGAATTGGTCAGGCACTTTGGTGATGATTTTGCAGCCTGCCGAAGAAATTGGCAAGGGCGCGAAGGCGATGTTGGACGATGGGCTATATACCCGTTTTCCAAAGCCCAAATATGTCATCGGATTTCACGATGCCGCACAGTTTCCGGCAGGAGTGCTGGGCTATTCGGTCGGCTTTGCTTTGGCCAATGTTGATAGCATCGACATTAAAGTGCGCGGTGTCGGCGGACACGGTGCCTATCCGCAGACCACTAAAGACCCCATCCTGCTCGCCAGCCGGATAGTCGGATCGTTGCAACAACTGGTCAGCAGAGAGGTTGATCCGCAAGATGCCGCAGTGGTTACGGTCGGCAGTTTTCATGCCGGAACCAAGCACAATATTATATCTGACGAGGCGACATTGTTGCTAACTGTGCGCAGCTATTCCGATGAAACGCGCAAGATGCTGATTGATGGCATCAAGCGGATCGCCAAGGGCGAGGCGATTGCGGCAGGTGTTCCTGAAGACCGCATGCCGATAATTTCAATCGCCGAAGATGAATTTACCCCCGCAACATATAACACTCCAAAGCTGACCAACGCCGTCGCCGACTTGTTCAAGGCGCGCTTTGGCGCGGCCCAAGTGATCGCCACTCCGCCAGCGATGGGCGGAGAGGATTTTAGCCAATTTTACAGGGCCGATAAGGCCAATGTTGAAAGCATGATTTTTTGGGTTGGCGGCGTTCCGCAAGCAGAATTCGATGCCGCAAAGGCAGGAGGCAAGGCGTTGCCATCCCTACACTCTCCCTTTTGGAAGCCGGACGCAGAGAAAGTGATCGCGGTCGGAGCAGAAGCGCTGACAGCCGCAGCAATGGATTTAATGAAGAAGTGAGCGGCTTGGCTCGTTGATACTATTGTGCTGCACCAGGCGGCGGTGGCGGCGGTGGTCCTTCTGACGAATTGCCTGATTCTTCAGGTTGCGGGACATTGTAAGCGGGGGATTCTTCTTCCTCTTCATCGCCCGGTAATTCGACGGAAGGATCCCCGAACGAGTCAAGTTCCTCTTTCGTCACATCTTCATCGTCGACGACTACTTCATTGTCGCCAGCATTTTCGTCAGCGGGCGTGGGAGGTTGCGGCGCGGCCTTCGGGGCGGAATCAACGACCATAGGAGTAGGTTCTATCGCATCAGGAGTGTTTAGCGTCGTTACCAAAAATGTTACCACCCCTGCAAAACCAAGCACGCCCAGTAAAACTTTGAGAGTATTGTCCACGTTGAAACCCATTTCTAATGTTGAATTCTTGCCTCTGATACGCGTTGGCTGTTAATATTTAATAAATCATATGGGCGTTGGGTAATTCATAAGAGCAACAGGCATCAAAAAAGCCGCTGACATTGCTGCCAGCGGCTCAGTTATTTTCCTCCCCAGGAAAACTCTATTCAAATTCCAAGCGCGCAGTTATTTGCCGCCTGCACTGCCCAAGCGGTGATACAGGCGTCCAAATTTGACGGATTCCGGCGTGTCCTGGATAGCCTCCATATAATGTGCGACAGCCTTGCGGAGCAACGTCAAATCTTCTGTTGATAGAACTGCGCGTGCGCGTGCTGGTTCACTCATATCAAAAAACTCCTTATGTACGCAGTGTCAAAACTGGTTCATGGTGTTGTGCGCGCCGCCAGCTTTCAGGGCCGCTTCGCCGGCAAAATATTCCTTGTGATCGTCACCAATATCGCTGCCCGACATATTCTGGTGCTTTACGCAGGCAATGCCTTGGCGGATTTCCTGACGTTGAACGCCCAAAACATATCCCAACATTCCCGCGTCCCCGAAATACTCTTTCGCCAAGTTATCGGTCGACAATGCTGCTGTGTGGTAAGTGGGCAGGGTAATCAAGTGATGGAAAATTCCCGCCCGTTTCGCCCCGTCGCGCTGGAACGTGCGAATGCTTTCATCGGCAAGATCGCCCAATTCGGTGCCATCATAAACTACACTCATCAAATTGGCGCGGTCATAGGCCGACACATCTTTGCCGTCTGCGACCATTTTGTCGTAAACCTGTTGACGGAAATTGAGCGTCCAGTTGAAGGAAGGTGAATTGTTATACACCAGCTTCGCATTGGGTACGACTTCACGTATCCGGTCCATCATTCCCGCAATCTGTTCAACATGGGGCTTTTCAGTCTCGATCCAAAGCAAGTCTGCGCCGTTTTGCAACGACGTGATGCTATCCAGTACGCAGCGATCTTCGCCTGTACCTTCACGGAATTGGAACAGGTTGGAGGGCAGGCGCTTAGGCCGCATCATTTTGCCGTCGCGGTTCAAAATGACATCGCCGTTGCGTGCGGTTGCCGGATCGATTTCTTCGCAATCCAGAAAGCTGTTATATTGGTCACCCAAATCGCCAGGGGCGTTGCTTACGGCGATTTGCTTGGTCAGTCCGGCACCTAAAGAATCTGTGCGCGTCACGATAATTCCGTCCTCTACGCCCAGTTCCAAAAATGCGTAACGGCATGCCCGGATCTTGGCCAAGAAATCTTCATGCGGGACGGTGACTTTGCCATCTTGATGTCCGCATTGTTTTTCATCCGAGACCTGGTTTTCGATTTGAAGCGCACAAGCGCCCGCCTCGATCATTTTCTTGGCGAGCAGATATGTTGCCTCTGCATTGCCAAAACCGGCATCAATATCCGCAATGATCGGCACAACATGGGTTTGAAAATTATCAGCCGCGCTCTGTAATTCCTTTTCTTTGGCGGTGTCACCGGCGTCACGGGCCGCGTCGATTTGCCGGAACAACATACCCAATTCGCGGGCATCCGCTTGACGTAGAAACGTATATAATTCTTCGATCAGGGCCGGAACGCTGGTTTTTTCGTGCATCGATTGATCGGGCAATGGTCCAAAGTCTGAACGCAATGCCGCAACCATCCAACCCGAAAGATACAGATAACGACGATCGGTGGTGCCGAAATGTTTCTTGATGGAAATCATCTTTTGCTGGGCAATGAACCCATGCCAGCAACCCAAAGATTGCGTATACAGCGAAGCATCAGCGTCATACGCCGCCATATCTTTGCGCATGATGGCCGCAGTGTAGCGCGCAATATCAAGGCCGGTCAAAAAACGGTTTTGCAAACGCATGCGCGCAACTGACTCTGCACTAATTCCAGCCCAGGTTCCTTTATACCCTTGGATCAGGTTTTCGGTACTGGATACATGATCGCTGTAGTTCAACTGCTGGTTCATGCTGGGAAGTTTTTCCTGATAGGTCATTTGCAGGTCTTTCAATTAAGCGGTTTGGCATCGAGAAAGTGTCAATTTATTTTCACGTTCGTAGCCCTTCTGAGCGATATGTGACCAAATTGGCGCGTTTATGCGAGTCAAAATTGTCAATTTTAATGTCAGTTGGTGCGCTATTAATCAAATATTCTTGTAAATCTGTGAAGTTTGTGACAAGTGGTATTATGGCAGATCAAAAACTTTTCGCTGGCCACGCCGTGCGCCGAATTCGCCGCGCCAACGCGCTAACGCAGGCATTGATGGCCGAGGCACTGGAGATATCACCGTCTTACTTAAACCTGATCGAACGCAATCAACGCCCGATGACTGCGCCGATCATGCTGCGGATGGCCGACCGGTTTGATTTTGATGCGCGCACATTAACCGGCGCAACTCCCGGCGGCGGGGCGGAAGCGATAAGGCGGCGGCTGGCCGATCCTTTATTCGCGGATCTAAATGTTGATCGCATGCAAATTGATGACTGGCTCGCAGCGGCGCCCGACGCCGCCGAAGCATTTGCCCGGGCGTTTGACCGGATTGCAACGGGAGGCGGAAAATTTGACCGAGAAGCTGACGCGATATCGGCGGTTCGCACCGAAATTGAACGATGGCGCAACCATTTTGCCGACTTGGATGGGTATGCGGAGAATTTGGCTGATGAGCTGCGTTTAACGTCAGCCGATCTTTATGGTGCGATCAATGAACGGCTGCGGGTCAAACACCAAATTTCAATACGAGTGCTGCCCGCCGATATTATGCCAGAACGGCTGCGCCGTCTCGATTTGCATGCCCGGCAATTGCAACTTTCTGAATTGCTTGATCCTTCGAGCCGCACTTTTGCAGTAGCGTTTCAATTGGCGCAATTGGAAGCCAAGGCGGAGATTGATGCGCTGGTAAAGGGCGCCGATTTTGCTGACCGCGCCAGTGAACGGCTATATCACCGCCACTTGATGAGCTATTTTGCAGCCGCTGTGATGATGCCTTATGCCCGTTTTTTGCGCGCATGCGAAAGCACCGGTTATGACTTGGCATTGTTGCAACGCCGGTTCGGCGCAGGATTTGAACAAGTCGCTCACCGGCTAACCACTTTGCAGCGCGTTGGCGCGCGCGGCTTGCCTTTCTTCATGATCCGAATCGACCGCGCGGGGCAAAGTAGCAAACGCTATGCCGGTGCCAGCGCGTCGTCGTTGGTTGAAACCGATTTGCGCTGTCCATTATGGGCATTGCATCAAGCATTTGGCCAAGGTCAGCGCATTATCCGTCAATTGATCCAACTGGAAGATGGTAGCCGTTGGTTCACACTTTCGCGTGCGGTTCATCCGCAAGGCGGCATTGGTTCCAACGCTGGTAATGCTCAGAATACTGACACAGAGTTTGTCGTCGGTCTGGGTCTCGATGCTAGTTTGGCCTCGCCTATTGCTGCCGCGCGCGGGGTGGATTTAAAAGCCGGGGAAGCAGTTCCGATTGGGCTAGGCTGCCAAAATTGCGCGCGCGCCGGATGCCCGCAACGAAGCGCGCCACCAATTGGAAGGACGCTGACATTCAACGAAAACGAACGGGGGCCAACGCCGTTTTCATTTGTGACGGAATGAGCGGGAAGGCGTTACGCCGCAACATAATTTCCTCTCCGCGCGTCCTGCGATCCCGTCTTTGTCACTGGTCACGCAAGGCTTCAGCCCGGCTTGCCCTCTGACTTCAGCGCCTCGACGATCTTTTTCACATCCTGGCTTTTGCCGCGGGGTACAATCAACACGTCATTGCCGCTGGCGACGACAATCATGTCGTCAACGCCGACCATGTGAATCCTTATACCGTCGCTGCGAATTAGGTTTCTGCTGCCTTCAACCTCGACATGGTCGGCTGGGTCCTGGGCTGCGCCAAGATCATACAAAGCATCCCAGCTACCGACATCGGACCAGCCCATCTGCACCGGTATAACCGCAACGCGGCCGTCTTTTTCCATCACCGCATAATCGATGCTGTCGGATGGTGATGATGCAAAATGATCGGGGTCGGGATGAATTAAATCTCCTTCAGTCCGTGCATTAGCCATCGCGGCCTTTGCTGCGGCCAGCATAGCCGGCGCATGAATTGCCAAAGCCTCCAAATAGCGATCTGCGCGAAACAGGAATATTCCGCCATTCCAGACATGACCGCCTTCATCGATCATTTCCTTAGCTCGTGTTGCATCGGGTTTTTCGATGAAGCGAGCAACGCGCTGTATTTCTGGTGCAATTTCCTCCGCCATCTTGATATAGCCGTAGCCGGTTTCGGGGCCTGTGGGTGTTATACCAAATGTTGCCAGCCAGCCATCCTCGACAATTGGCAGCGCCGCCGCGATCGCATTTTGAAACGCAGCGGAATCGTTAATTACATGATCGCTGGGCATAACCAGCAATGGAGTTTTCGGATCTGTGACGGCCAAAGCCGCCAACGCAATTGCGGGCGCGGTATTGCGGGCTGAGGGTTCTAGCAAAATTTGGGCGCCGGCAATACCTATCCCGGCCAGTTGTTGTTGGACGGTTTGACCATGCGCCGCACCCGCAACAATGATCGGCGCAGAAAAAAGCGATTGATCCCGCGTTCGTTCCAATGTCATTTGGAACATGGTAATCGTACCAGTCAGCGCAAGAAACTGCTTTGGGCATTCTGGCCGAGACATCGGCCAAAGCCGAGTGCCGCCGCCGCCGGACAAAATAACTGGTGTTATGTGCATGTTAGCGAGTCGCTCCCGAATGGAATAGAATTACTCTGTTAGCCGAATGGCAATTGTCGGCAAGCTTTGCATTCTGCAGAGTGATCCTGTTGATTTAACAAAATGACAAATCATTGAATTTGCGATCCAGTGTAAATTTAACCGACACTTTACTTTTGCCGTGTAAACAGAACGAACATAATAATTTCAAGGCGAAACCCCTGTGGTCAGGCTGTTCAAACATTATATTCCTTATGCAGTTTTGTTCCTAGCAGTCGTCGACTTGTTCTTGCTGATTGCCGCTGCGGAAACGGCTTGGGTCATTCGCGCCAATCAAATTGGTATGGCCGTAGACTATATTGGCAACCGATTTTGGCCGCTTGCTACCTTTGCTGCGTCGTTGCAAGTCGCCGCGATGGCTGTGGGCGTATATAGTCCCGAAGCGCTGCAGTCTTTGCGGTTTTCAATGGCGCGCTTGATGGTTGCGGTGTCATTGGGGGTTATTTTTCAATCGGTAATGGCGTTTGCCTTCCCTGGAATTACGCTTTGGAGGTCAAACTCCTTGTATGCAATGGGGCTGGCATTTGTATTTCTGGCATTCAGTCGTGCTTTGCTGGGTAGCTTGATTGGCGGCGCCGCGTTTAAACGCCGCTTGCTTATCCTGGGGGCTGGTAAGCGTGCCCAGAGGATCAAAGATCTGGAGGCAAAATCGGGTTCGGGCTTTGTCGTTGTTGGTTATATAGCAATGAACGAGAATAAGCGAGTCATCCCCGAAGCGATCGACCGCGATGCCATATACAACCTGTCGGATTTTGTCGTAAAAATGGGCGCAAGCGAAGTTGTCTTGGCGTTGGAAGAACGGCGCAATGCCATACCGTTGTCTGATCTGTTGCGGATCAAGACAACCGGCGTCCACGTCAATGACATTTCAACTTTCCTTGAACGCGAGACCGGCCGAATTGATTTAGACAGCGTCAATCCGAGCTGGCTAATCTTCTCCGATGGTTTCTCATCTGGACGCCGTGCGTCGACCATCTTGAAGCGGTTGTTTGATATCGCGGCCAGTTCCTTGTTATTGGCATTGTCCGGGCCGGTAATCTTGCTCTTTGCGATTTTGGTCAAGCTGGAAAGCAAGGGGCCTGCTTTCTATCGGCAACAGCGCGTAGGGCTTTTTGGACAGACTTATTTCGTCAACAAGCTGCGTTCGATGCGCAGTGATGCAGAAGTGGACGGTAAGGCGGTTTGGGCATCCGAACATGACCCGCGCATAACAAAAATCGGCAAGTTTATCCGCAAAGTCAGGATTGACGAACTTCCCCAGACGTGGAATGTCTTAAAGGGTGAAATGAGCTTCGTTGGCCCGCGCCCTGAACGCCCGGAATTTGTCGCCGATCTGGAAAATCAATTATCATATTATGCCGAGCGCCACATGGTGAAACCGGGAATTACCGGTTGGGCACAGATCAATTATCCTTATGGCGCATCAATCGAAGATAGTCGCCAAAAGCTTGAATATGATCTCTATTATGCAAAGAATTACACGCCGTTTCTTGACGTGCTGATTTTGCTTCAAACTTTGCGCGTTGTTTTATGGCCGGAAGGCGCGCGATAAATGATGGAGCTGCTTTCCATTTTAAATTTTTGGGGGCACGCAGCGGTCGGGTTTGGCTATGCGACGCTGGCGATCTGGGCCTTCCATACATATGGAACTCGCAACCGGCAGCAGATTGTTTTGATATGTGCGCTCGGATTGACGTCCGCATGGGGCATTGCAGTCATTGCATCGGGGCCATTGAGTTTCGCCGCACATTTGACTGAATCCATGCGCAACATGACATGGTTGAGTTTCATGTTCGTTTTGCTTCGCAGCGGCGATGGCCGCCAACAACCGAAGACGATCAATGTAATTTATGCAGTATTGGCTTTACTGTTGCTGTGCCAATCGGCGGTTGATCTGGTGAATGCGAAGCTGGTCTTTGATCAAACACCTTCAGGCATTGTTATTCAAACGGCGTTGCTTCTGCGTATGCTATTTGCCGTCGGCGCATTGGTGCTGGTCCACAATCTATACACGATAACCGCGCCTCAATCGCGCTGGAGCGTGAGCCTGCCCTCGGCAGCACTGGCGGCGATGTGGATGTTTGATCTCAATCAATACACGATTGCGTTCATTACTCGCGAGATTCCGGCGGAGCTCATTTCCACTCGCGGTTTGGCAATGTTTATGCTGGCACCGGTATTTGCGATTGCTTCAAAGCGGAACAAAAATTGGCGGTTGCAATTGTCACGCACAGTCGCGTTTCAGTCTTTTTCGCTATCGGTGATCGGTGCTTATTTGATCGGGATGGTGTTGTTGGCCACATTGCTTGATTTTGTTGGCGGCACTTATGTCCGCCTTGCCCAAATTACAGTCGTTTTCGGCATGTCCCTTTTCGCGTTATTGGTGTTGCCGTCGGGCCGTTTTCGCGCTTGGTTGAATGTTGTTATAGCGAAAAACTTTTTTCAACACCGGTATGATTACCGCGCTGAATGGATGCGTTTTGCCGATACTATTGGCTTCCCCAGCAAAGACACTACGCCATTTCAAGAGCGCGTGATAAAATCACTTGCCGACATTTTTGATTGCCCGTCCGGATTGCTGTTTACACCGGATGACCAGAAACAACTCACCCTGCAATGTAGGTGGAATTGGGCCACTGCCAATGTCCCAGCCAATTGCGCAACATCGCATACATTGCCGTTTTTTGAATCCACCAGTCATATTTTGTCAATGGAAGAGGTCCGTGCGGGAACCGATGATCGCTGCGATCCTCGTGCCGTGCCGCAATGGCTGTTTGACGAGGAAAAGGCTTGGGTGGTAGTGCCGCTTGTACATTTTGGGACGTTGGCAGGCATTGCCGTGTTGGCGCACCCGTTGATCAGGCGAAAGCTTGATTGGGAAGATCTGGACATGTTGCGCGTCGTTTCGCGACAGGTCGCCAGTTATCTTGCCGAGGCAACCAGCCATGATGCGCTGGCTGAGGCGCGGCAGTTTGAACAGTTCAACCGGCGGTTCGCATTCGTGATGCATGACATAAAGAACCTGGTCAGCCAATTGAGCATCTTGACGCGAAATGCGGAAAAGCATGCCAACAACCCTGATTTCCAAACAGACATGCTGGATACGCTGCGATCATCAGTCTGCAAAATGAACGACTTATTGGCAAGGTTATCGCAGCATAACAAAGCCAAGCATAGAATACCCCAGTCTCTCGACATGGGCGAGGCAATCCTAAAGGCTGTGTACGAAAAGCGCCTTATTCATCCGATCGAATCCGACGTCGCAACCGGTATCATGGCGGTCGCGGATTTTGCCCGCTTGGAAACGATCATCGGTCATCTTGTTCAAAATGCAATTGAGGCAAGTGACCACGGCGCGCCGGTTAAAATCCGCTGCAAACTACAAGATGATTTTGCCGTGATATGCATTCAGGATTCAGGCGTCGGCATGACCGAAAAATTCGTTGCCGAAGAACTGTTTAAGCCATTTGTTTCAACCAAAGAGGGCGGGTTCGGCATCGGTGCCTACGAAGCGCGCACCTTGGCCATTTCGATGAACGGAACCTTGCGCGTCGAAAGTCGCATCGGGAAAGGGACAACATTCACATTGTCGTTGCCCACAAAATCAACACTTGAATACGCCCATGTAGAAGAGGCCGCATAGCATGACTGAAGTCAAACCAAAGTTGCTGATTGTCGAAGATGATCTTGGTCTGCAAAAACAGCTCAAATGGTCTTATGAGGATTTTGAGGTTTTGTGTGCATCCAATCGTGAAGAGGCGATGGCGATATTGCGTTCCGAAGAACCCGATGTTGTAACTCTTGACCTTGGCTTGCCGCCGGATCCCGACGGTGTAACAGAAGGTTTCCGCGCACTGGACGAAATTCTAAAAATTAAACCGGACACCAAAGTCATTGTCGCATCTGGCCACAGCGCAAGAGAAAGCGCATTACGGGCGATATCGGCCGGGGCGTGGGATTTTTATCAAAAACCGGTTGATATCGATGAACTGAACTTGATCGTCCGCCGGGCTTTTCATGTCCGTGCATTGGAATTGCAGAATGCAAAACTGAATGCGACGGATGCGTCAGGCGAGATGCTGCTGGGGTCAATAATTACGGGTTCGCCAGAAATGTTGAAGGTGGCGCGGACCATTGAACGCGTTGCCAGCGCCAATGTTTCGGTGATGTTACTAGGCGCAAGCGGTACCGGAAAGGAGCTGCTTGCGCGTGGTTTGCACAAGGCAAGTGATCGCCATGACAAGCCATTTGTAGCGATAAATTGCGGTGCGATTCCTGAAAACCTGTTGGAATCAGAACTATTTGGTCACGAAAAAGGAGCGTTTACCGGCGCAGTCAAGATGACGGAGGGCAAGATCGAGTTGGCCCATGGCGGCACGCTGTTTCTGGACGAAGTCGGCGATATTCCTTTGCCGCTGCAGGTAAAATTGCTGCGGTTTTTGCAAGAGCGAGTGATTGAGCGGGTTGGCGGACGGACCGGCATCAATGTGGATGTTCGTGTTGTTTGCGCTACGCATCAGAATTTGGGCAAGATGATTGCGGATCAGACATTCCGTGATGATCTTTATTACCGGCTGGCAGAAATCACGATCAACATCCCTTCGTTGAGCGAGCGCACGGGCGACTCTGTATTGCTAGCGAAACATTTTCTGAAGAAATTTTCCAAGGAGATGAATCCTTCGATCAAAGGATTTTCGACGTCGGCTCTCACTGCTATCGACCAGTCGGTTTGGCCCGGCAACGTTCGCGAACTAGAAAACCGTGTCAAGCGGGCAGTGATCATGACGGAGGGCAAATTCGTGACCGCCGAAGATTTGGAATTCGGCGAGGACGGAAATGCGCTGATGCTAAACCTCAAAGCTGCGCGTGAACAAGCGGACCGCAAAGCAATCAACCGCGCAATATCGCAAACTGAGGGTAATATTTCGAGCGCAGCCAAGCTGTTGGGGATAAGCCGTCCGACACTTTACGACTTGATCAAGCAATATGAACTTCAGATATAGCGATCATATAAGCGATGCCCCCGATCAAACAGATCAAATTTCGTAGCGCACTTCAACTGGTCGCAGTTGCCGTGCTTTTACTGTTTGGTGGACGTTTGGTTCTAAAGTTTAATGACCGTGTGAACGCGGCGGAATCATTCGCCAAGGCGCAAGAATTTCGCGCACAAAACAATCTGAGTGCGGCGCGTATCGAATTAATGAATGCGGTCAAAAATGACCCCCGCTTGGTTGATGCGCTCGTCTTGCAAGCTGAAGTCGCGTTGGAGATGTTCGATGGCGCCACTGCCCGCAATGCGCTTGAAAAGGCGGTGGCGCGGGGAATTGATCAGTTGCAGATCCAGCACTTTCTTGCCCATGCCCATTTTCTTGAAGGAGATTTGGAACGCGCAGAAGTTTTGCTGGATAGCGAAGACATACCCCGCAAATTCAAAGGTTACGCTTACCGGATCTTGGGCAAGGTCATGCTGGCCAAAGGACATATTGACGAATCGCGAAATGCATTTGACCAGGCGCTAAAATTCGACCGGAAAAACAGTTTGCTTTGGACGGACATCGGCGCATTTCGGCTGGCACTGGCCGATCAAAAAGGCGCTATAGAGGCCGCAGATTACGCCGTTCAGTTGGACAATAAAAACATCCGGGCGCTGGAATTAAGGGCGCGATTGGTGCGCTCTCAATATGGCTTGATTGCAGCGTTGCCTTGGTTTGAAGGCAGCTTGGCAATCAATCCAAATGATGTTCCCCTGTTGGAAGAATATGCCGCAACTTTGGGTGAACTGGGCCGTGCCCGTGATATGCTCAAAGTCGTCCGGCAGATCATATCGCTCAATGGCAAGAATGGCCGGGCTTTCTATATGCAGGCGGTAATTGCCGCGCGTGCCGGCGACTACGGGCTGGCACAAAGGATATTGGCGCTGGCCGGATCACAGGTAAATGAAGTGCCGGGCGCGTTGTTGGTTTCAGGCATTTCGGAATATCAATTGGGCAATCACCACCGCGCAGCAGATATATTCGACCGCCTTGTCGTGTCGCAGCCTAACAATTTGGAAGCGCGCAAATTGTTGGCAAGAGCCAAGCAAAGTGCGGGCGAGAATTTTGATGCCTTGGATGCGATCAAGCCGCTCGTGGACCGCGGCCAAGCAGACAGCTATAGCGCGATGATTGCTGCCCGCGCTTTTGAAGCGACTGGTGAACGCGATAAAGCGGTTGGTGGATTGGCCGAATCGTCACAGGCGACGGTTCGCAAAGCTGCTTCGATAGCGCCTGCACTTTCCCTGCGCATGGCCGAGAAAGGTGCGTTAAAAAATCCGGATAATGCCGCCTTTGCGATACCGTATATTCGTGCACTGATGTTGGAAGGAATGCCCGATCAAGCGTTGGCAGAAGCGAAAAAATTGCAGGCTGCCAATCCCGGCGTTCCTGAATCGCATATCCTGTCCGGCGACATACAGGTTGCACGCGGCCAGTACACAGCGGCAATCGCTGACTATAAATATGCCAAACAAATCAACTTTTCCGAAGGCGTAATGTTGCGACTTGTCGACAGTTATCGGCGTCTGAATCAAGGCGGTAATGCCCGCCAAACATTGTCAGAATTCACGATGTTTAACCCAAATAATCTTTCGGCACAGCGACTATCAGCCTACATTTTGCTGGATGACGGCAGATGGGCAGAAGCCTTGCCGCTGTTGGAAAATTTACGGACCCGCGTGGGCTATAATGATAGCATATTGAATGCCAATATTGCCCGCGCATATTCCGGATCAGGCAAGCACGAGGATGCAATTTTCAACGCCGAAACGGCATACCGGATTGATCCGGCCAATCCCATGGTGACACTGGTTTTTGCTCAAGCGTTATTGAAATCGGGACAACGACCCAAAGCAGCATTGGAGCTGTTTGAAAAAGCCATCACATTGCTGCCGGGGAACAAGGACGCAGTTAACGGTTTGAAATTAGCGCGCGCCGCGACAAAAAAACAAACCCGAAAAAGCAGCAAATCTTAGACGAGTTCTTTCAATTGAATACCCGCACGTTGCATTTGTGCTTTAACATCTGGCCAGATTGTTGTCAAAAAATGGTCGCGCTCATAAGTACGCAATTTGTCGACCGCGCCGCTGGAAACAAACAAGCCAACGCCGCGTTTAACATCGACCAGCCCGCTGTCCTGAAACAACTGATATGCCTTTGCGACGGTTAAAGGATTTGCGCTTTGTTGAGTGGCGAATGCGCGAACCGATGGCAACATTGCGCCTTCGGCATATTCGCCATCAAGGATCGCGGTGGCGATTACATCACGCAATTTCAGATATACGGGCTTGCTGTCATTCTTCATGCATGCTTACTGCCATAATACAGTAGGGCGCGTCAACTAAGCTGTTCTGGCGGCGGGCCAACTGCGGACAATTTGCGTCATGTCGGGGCGGGGACGTTCTTCCAAGACATTGACGCACGTTCCGATGTAGAAGAAGCCAGCGATTTTTTCGGTGTCCTGGCAAAGTTCGGCGCGGACAACTTCATCATATACGGCCCAGCCGGTGAGCCAGTTACCGGCAAATCCGTTTGCGTGGGCCGCGTGCAGCAAATTCATGGCAACCGCGCCGACAGAAAGCTGCTGTTCCCATTCGGGAATTTTTGCGCTGGGTTGCGGTGCATACAGCAGGACAATGAGCGTGGGGGAATGATAAGCTGGCGCAATGGCAGCTTCGATCTGTGCGGAACGGGCATCAGGATTGGCGGTAACAAAGGCGCGCTGCAACAGTTCCGCAAAGCCATCGCGGTCATCAATAACAATGAATCGCCACGGAAATAGCTTGCCGTGATCGGGCGTTCGCGCAGCAAGTTTCAGGATATGGGCCAGCGTTTCTGGTCCCGGCCCCGGCGGAGTTAACTCGCGCGCTTTGCCAGAACGGCGGCTGGCAAAATAGGCGGGCAGTGAAGACAGATCGTTGAACATCCCAATGTCTTTATGCGGTTGCAGGGCGCGACGCTAGGCCCACGTTCGCCAAAATTTAGGCGTCCGCGCAATTATATTCTTCACAGGCGCAATTTTTTCGTTAGGGTTGCGCCATAAGCCGTCACCGAGGGGAACGGCATTCATTTTAAATGAGGGTTTGCAAGATGGCATCAGGCTATGCACAGGATGGGGACGCAGCGGGGACGTTTCTGGGCCATCCAAAGGGGTTGTTCGTTCTGTTTTTCGCAGAAATGTGGGAACGTTTTTCTTATTACGGCATGCGCGCGCTGCTGATTTTCTACCTTACTAAGCATTGGCTGTTTTCGGATGAGAAGTCGGGCGTAATTTATGGGGCCTATACGGCGCTGGTTTATATTACACCTGTGCTGGGTGGCTATCTGGCGGACCGATATTTGGGCCAGCGCAAGGCCGTCACATACGGTGCAGTGCTGCTTACGTTCGGCCATTTTCTTATGGGATTTGAGGGTACTGGTGGGCAAGATGCCGCGTCTCTGAACGTGTTCTGGCTAGCGTTGGCCTTCATCATTGTCGGCTCCGGCTTTTTGAAAGCAAATATTTCGGTGATTGTCGGGCAGCTTTATGCACGCACCGATGTGCGGCGCGACGGTGCCTACACGATTTTCTACGTGGGCATAAATCTCGGTGCAGCCATTGGCGCATTGCTTTGCGGATATTTGGGTGAAACATATGGTTGGTCGTATGGATTTGGTGCGGCGGGCTTTGGTATGTTGGCTGGATTGATCGTCTTCATCACATTTAAGCCATTGTTGCTGGGCCGCGGGGAACCTTCTGACCCAGCTAAGCTTGCATCAAGTGTTGGCGGAATTAAGCTTGAATGGTTGATCTATCTGGTTGGGCTAGCCGCGGTGGCAGTGTGTTGGTGGCTGGTCCAAAATCAGGCAATTGTCGGAACGCTATTGGGTGTCACCGGGGCGGCTTTGGTCGCTTACGTGATGTTCACTGCGGTCGTGAAGTTGCCACCGCAAGACCGGGATCGCATTTTTGCAGCGATGACTTTGATATTTGGATCGATCCTATTTTGGGCTTTGTTCGAGCAAGCTGGATCGTCATTAAACCTTTTTACAGACAGGCATGTGGACCGGAATATTTTGGGAGTTGAAGCGAAAGCTTCGATGTTCCAATCGATCAACGCAATCTATATTGTCTTGTTAGGTCCGATTTTTGCAGCGCTGTGGGTTTGGATGGGCCGTAAGGGAATTGAACCATCTGCTCCGGCAAAATTCGGATTGGGCGTCATTCAACTCGGGTTAGGTTTTCTGGTTCTGGTTGCAGGTGCAGCTGCTGGCGGCGGCACTATGGTTCCAGTGATCTTTATCTTTCTGATCTATCTGCTGCATACAACCGGTGAATTGTGCCTTTCCCCGGTTGGGCTTAGCGCAATGAACCGTCTTGCTCCTGCACATATGGCCAGCCTGATCATGGGAACCTGGTTCTTCGCGTCGGCGACAGGAAATTTTGCGGCTGGCTTGATCGCGGCGGCAACTGGTTCAGAAGCGGCTTCTGGTGAGGGTGCAGGGCGTGAGGTCGTACTAAGCGTCTATAGTCAAATCGGTTGGATTGCTGTGGCAGTCGGCGTTGGAATGGTCCTGATCTCTCCGCTGATCAAAAAACTCATGCATCTGGATACGTTAGGTGATGCAGATATTGGCGACGATCTGGCGGGCAATGCAGCGGGCGAGCCGGGTTCTGCCGGCGTTCATCCTGCGACTAACAACTAAGCGTGGATTCTAAATGCGCGTAACTGGGTTTCGCTGGGCAGCTTTGGTGTTGCCCTTGGGGTTAATGGCTTGCGCAAATGGCGGCAAGGACGCGCCGAAAAGCGTGTCTGCGAAGCCCGCCGTCGTGGCGAAAGTTGCGGCGCCGTTTGCCTCAACTTACAAAGCATATCCAGGCGTTCCGACTGCGATCCGCAATGTCACGATATTTGACGGTGAGGGCGGACGTACCGAAAATGGCACGTTGCTGTTCCGTGATGGCAAAGTCAGCCAAGTGGTTAGTATGTCGACCGATGCGGAACTTCCGGCAGACGCGGATATCGTTGATGGAACCGGCATGTTCGTTACGCCCGGCATCATCGATATCCATTCGCATCTGGGCGATTATGCGTCGCCGTCGGTGGACGCGCATCAAGATGGCAACGAGGCGACATCGCCAACCACGCCAGAGGTTTGGGCTGAGCATAGCGTTTGGCCGCAGGATCCGGGATTTAGCCGTGCATTGGCCAATGGCGGCATCACTTCGCTGCAAATTCTTCCCGGCTCAGCCAACTTGATGGGCGGGCGATCGGTGACACTAAAGAATGTATATTCGCGCACAGTGCAGGGGATGAAATTTCCCGGCGCGCCCTATGGCTTCAAAATGGCTTGCGGCGAAAATCCCAAGCGGGTTTATGGTACCAAAGGGCGCATGCCTTCAACCCGGATGGGCAATCTGGCGGTCAACCGGCAAACATGGATCAAGGCGCAGGAGTACCGCAAGAAACGTGACGGCGGCAAAGAGTTTACCCGAGATATTGGCATGGAGACGTTGGCAGGCGTGCTTGACGGCGACATATTGGTTCACAACCACTGCTACCGCGCTGACGAAATGGCTCAA
Source organism: Sphingomonadales bacterium (assembly GCA_043750535.1). Classification (GTDB taxonomy): domain Bacteria; phylum Pseudomonadota; class Alphaproteobacteria; order Sphingomonadales; family Sphingomonadaceae; genus Sphingorhabdus_B. Next base: position 45,315 of record JAYVBJ010000030.1, read on the forward strand.
GTGCTCGATATGGCCAAGGAGTTCGGCTACAAAGTATCTGCGTTTCATCACGCCGTTGAAAGCTACAAAATCGCTGATTTATTAAAGGCCAACACGGTATGTTCTGCGGTGTGGGCAGATTGGTGGGGCTTCAAAATGGAGGCGTATGATGCCATCCCCGAAAATGCCGCGTTAATTCACAATGCTGGGGCGTGTACCGTTATTCACAGTGATGATGAAAACCAGATACAGCGGCTTAATCAAGAGGCGGCAAAGGCAATCGCCGATGGGCGGCGGATGGGCATCAACATCAGCGATGCCGACGCGATGCGGTGGCTGACGATCAATCCGGCAAAGGCGATGGGAATCGACAAGCTGACCGGCAGTTTGAAACCGGGGAAGATGGCCGATGTCGTCCTTTGGAACGACAACCCGTTCAGCGTGTATTCGCGGCCATCGAAGGTCTGGATCGACGGTGCATTGATGTTCGATGCTGCTGATCCGGCGCGCCGCCCGGTGAGCGACTTTGAATTGGGCCAACCCGGTTCAGGAGATGTGAAATGACAAAACCTAAAAACCGGTTAAAGCCCCGCCTCTCATGGTGGGGTGCACTTGGGATTGTTTGCGCGTTTGCTGGAGCATTTGTCAGTTACAAAGCGAACGCCGAAACTATCGCAATTACAGGAGGGAAAGTCGTTGTCGGCGATGGCAGCGCGCCAATCGACGGCGGAACGGTTATCATTCGCGATGGTAGCATCGTGGCTTCAGGGCGCAACATCGCGGTACCAGTCGGCGCGGCAATTGTCGACGCCACTGGCAAGTGGGTAACGCCCGGCATCTTTGCCGGTTTCAGCCGGCTTGGCCTTGCCGAAGTTGACGCGGTTACGGGCGCGAATGACAAAAGTGCGGGACGTAGCGGGTTTAACGCCGGCCTGGATATTGCCCCGGCGATTGACCCGTTTCGTTCGCCATTTGCCGTTAACCGCGCCGCTGGAATTACTCGGGCGGTGGTCGCACCGGAGGCCGGCAACAATATGTTCGCAGGGCAGGGTGCCATCGTCGATCTTGGTAACGATAGCGATGCTGTTACCAAAGCCCGCGCATTTCAGTTCGTTGAATTCGGCGAAGAAGGCGCACGGCAATCGGGTGGTAGCCGGTCGGCATCGCACACCACTTTCCGTGCGATGTTGCGCGAGGCGCAGGATTTCGCCGCGGGTCGTGGGACTTTTGATGATCAATTGCTGCGCGCCGAAGATGCAAAGGCATTGCTCCCAGTTATTCGCGGCGAAACGCGGCTTCTCGTCCATGTAGAGGGCTCAAATGATATCTTGCGCGTGATGGAGTTAAAGCGTGACTTTCCGGCGCTGAAGCTCGTCTTGGTGGGGGCTAGCGAAGGATGGCGGGTTGCGGAGCAGATTGCGGCGGCAAATGTACCGGTCATCGCATCGGCGCTTAACGACTTGCCTGCAAGTTTTGAACAATTGGGGGCGACGCAATCAAACATCGGACGGATGAAAGCGGCTGGGGTTAAGGTGGCGATTGGTATGATTGATGACCGCGACGCCCATCAGCTTCGTTACTCTATGCAATATGCAGGTAATCTGGTCAGCTTGGGACAAGTGCCACGCGCAACCGGATTGAGCTGGAACGATGCGTTTGCGGCGATCACATCTGGCCCGGCTGAAATTATGGGCGTTGGCGCAACGCTAGGCAGTTTAAAGGCTGGACGCGCAGCTGATCTGGTAATTTGGGACGGCGACCCGCTTGAGCTTTCCACCGCAGTAGAAACTGTCTATATTGACGGCATACCGCAATCGCTTGATAATCGTCAGGCAAGACTGCGCGATCGATATCGGACGCCAGGCGAAAACGCTTTGCCAAAGGCGTATGAAAAATAGATTGATTGTTTAATTCCGGGGGCGGAGGCAAACAGCGATGTCCAGTTATGTCTGGTTCATATTATCTTGCGCCACTTTTGTCGGCAGCCATTTTGCGATGTCGCATACATTTCGTAAGCCGATGGCCCGCAACTTTGGCAAAAGCGGGTTTTTGGTGGTGTACTCGCTAATTTCCATCGCATTTTTCGCCAGCATGGTTTTTGCATTTCGCGCAATTCCGGCAGGACCGCCCATTTGGCAAAGCAACGATGTACTTTGGGCCCTATCCTCATTTATCACATTGATCGCGGCAGTGCTCTTTTCGGGATCAGTGTCCGGAAATCCATCGTTGCCTACACTTGCCTCATCCGAACTTGCGACCCGGATGCCGATCGGTATTTTTCAAGTCACTCGCCATCCCATGATGTGGTCGTTTGCGCTTTGGGGTCTTGCCCATATCTTGATTGCGCCGCGCTTGGATGTCTTGATACTCATCGGCAGCATCATCTTTTTGGCGCTAGTCGGTGCGCGGGCACAGGAATTCAAAAAGGCAAAGATGATGGGCGTCGAATGGGAAATGTGGCTTCGGCGGACAAGCTTTTTGCCGCGAATTTCCGGTTTCATCCGTGTGCCGGTATCAAACTGGATAACCGGTTTGGCAATTTGGTTGGCGGCCACTTGGGCCCATGGTTATTTTGGGGTGCCGCCTGCAGGAATTTTTCGCTGGCTGTGATGCCTTAAACCAATTCTGGCTTAACCGTATCATTTTCAAAATGTGCAATAGTGCTGGTGACGGCCATATCCATTGTAACATTGCCAAGTGTGCGGGTAATGTCGGGAAATGCCTCAATCGCTAACAGCAGCACCAAGGGTTCAACAGGAATTCCCATCGCAATGTTGATTGGTGCAACAGACGAGATGAAGCTGACGGAGCCGGGCAGGCTGGCGGCGCCCATTGTTGTTATGGCTCCCGCAGCAACACCGATGGCAAGCGCAGTAACGGACAATTCTATGCCCATCAAATTTGCCACATAAATTGCAACGGCCAAGTTCATACAAGGGCCAGTGGCGCGGAACAGTGCGACGGCAATCGGCAAAACAACATCGGCCGTGCGGTCGCCAACACCCATTGTCTTGACACCGCTCACCATGGCAGGAAGCGATGCCAACGAGCTTTGCGTTGAAATCGCGACAGCCTGGGCGGGCATAGAAGCACGGAAAAACTCCAACGGGCTTTTGCGCCCGCCAATTGCCGCCAACACAAAAGACGCGAACCAGATTACGACGCCAACTGAACTGACAATCAGCACATAATGCAACAACGCGCCAAAGGCCTCTGCCCCCGCTTTTGCGCCTACCACCAACGCAAGCGCGAATACTCCGAGCGGAGCCAATGCCAATATCCATTTGATCAATATCAACATCGTGTCGCAGATGGCGGAAAAGAAGTCCGTCAGCGAAGTCCGCTTTGCCTCTGGCAGTCGGGTAAGGGCAAAAGCGAAAGCTAGGGTAAAGACAATCAACGGCAGGATGGCGTTATCAGCGGCGGCGGCTATCGGGTTTGTCGGGATTATCGCGCGCAGAAATTCTAAAAATGGCGGCGCCGCAGTTGCAGGTTCTGCAGACGACAACGCACTTCGCAGTGCTTCACCCGCGCCGCTTGGAATAGGAAAAGCGGCCAGAAGCATGGGCATTAATACAGCCGCCATTGCAGCCGAAGCCCATAGGATTGCGATCATTGTGACAATCGCACGCGTGGTCATTCGGCCGGCGCGCGCCATTTTGGCGGCCTGCGTAACGCCGACAATCAACAGAGATATCACCAACGGAATGATCGTCATTTGCAGGGCATTTAGCCACATGGTTCCGATTATATCCGCCGATGCCTCTAACCAGGGCGCATTGCCTGCGGTGATAATTCCGGTCAGCAAACCCATGATTAGCGATGCCAATATGATTAAAGCGTTACGCATGAATACCCTCATTTATTTTTCTGTATGTTGCACCAAATACAGCGCATCAACATTCTGGCAAGCAATTGGCAAGATTTTGCATTTTGGTCGATAGCCTTAATTTATGTTTTGGGTTAGAGGGAAGGGCATATTCAGTGAGAGGTGGACGCATAGATGCGCAGATTTTTTGGGACCGACGGTATCAGAGGCCGAACAAATGAAGGGTTGATGACTCCAGAAACTGCTATGAAAGTGGGGCAGGCTGCGGGTCGGCATTTTCTGCGCGGCGACCATAAGCACCGCGTTGTTATTGGCAAGGATACGCGCCTTTCGGGCTATATGATGGAAAATGCTTTGGTTGCCGGGTTTACCAGCGTTGGCATGGACGTCGTTCAATTTGGTCCCATCCCGACACCGGCAGTTGCAATGTTGACGCGGTCCATGCGCGCGGATTTGGGCGTCATGATTTCGGCCAGCCACAATCCTTTTGAAGACAATGGTATAAAATTGTTTGGCCCAGACGGCTTTAAGCTATCGGATGCAGACGAATTGGCGATCGAAGCTTTGATTGACGCGCCCACGAAACATGCAGACGCGCCGGACATCGGCCGCGCGCGCCGTATCGAAGATGCCCGCGGCAGATATATTCATGCAATCAAAGCTTCATTACCCGAACATATTCGTTTTGATGGCCTTCATGTAGTTCTGGATTGCGCCAATGGTGCTGCCTATCAGGTCGCTCCCACTGCCATCTGGGAATTGGGCGCTAAATTGACGACCATCGGCGTCACTCCCAACGGCAAGAATATAAATGATAAGGTAGGTTCCACCTATGTCGGCACATTGCAGGAAACCGTGGTTGCGTCGGGTGCTGACATCGGCATCGCGCTGGATGGAGACGCGGACCGATTGATTGTTGTCGACGAAAAAGGCCAGATCGTTGACGGTGACCAGTTGATGGCGTTGCTTGGTACGGCAATGAGTAGATCGGGTAAGTTGACGGGGGATGGCATCGTTGCGACAGTGATGTCTAATCTGGGGCTTGAGCGCTATTTGAATAGCCAGCATCTAAAGCTGGTTCGGGCAAAAGTGGGTGATCGTTATGTGCTTGAAGAAATGCGTAAGCACGGCATAAATGTGGGCGGTGAACAGTCGGGTCATATGATTTTGCTCGATCATGCCACCACCGGCGATGGCACCGTCGCGGCGTTGCAGGTGTTGGCGCAGTTGGTTGATACCGGAAAGCCGGCAAGCGAATTGCTGCATCTTTTTGACCCTGTACCGCAACTTTTGAAAAACGTGCGGTTTGCAGGTGGGAAACCGTTGGATGATGCCAAAGTAAAGGCAGTTATTGAAGGCGCGGAGAGAGAATTGGAGGGCACAGGCCGGTTGGTTATTCGGCCTTCGGGCACTGAACCAGTAATCCGCGTTATGGCGGAATGCGACAACGAAGCGCAGGTCAATTCTGTGGTAGATCGCATCTGTGCCGTTGTTGCGGAGGTTGCGGGCTGATGCTGGAAATGCGCCCTGATTGCGAAAAATGCGGTGTCGATTTGCCCGCCAATGTTCCGGGTGCATTTATCTGTTCGTTTGAATGTACTTTTTGCGCCGAATGCGCAGATGGCCTGGACGAATGCTGCCCCAATTGTGGTGGTGAGCTGACCGACCGGCCAACGCGGTCCAAAAAACTGCTGGAGAAAAATCCGGCATCTACGCAGCGAAAGTTTGTGCAGTGACCCCGCGCATCCTGATTATCGCAGGATCAGACAGCGGCGGCGGGGCGGGGATACAGGCTGATATCAAAACGGTGACTATGCTGGGCGGTCATGCGATGACTGCGATCACGGCCATTACTGCCCAAAATACAGTCGGCGTGCAAGCGGTGCATGCTGTTCCCACCGGCATAGTGATTGCCCAGATCGAGTCCGTTGTTAGCGACATTGGTGTGGACGCTGTCAAAATCGGTATGATCGGTAGCGCGGAAACGGCAGAAGCGGTTGCCGATTATTTGAAGCAAGTAACCGTACCGATTATATTCGATCCAGTGATGGTTGCGACCAGCGGCGCGGCGTTGGCCGATGCGCGGACTATATCGGTATTCCAAAAGCTGATGTCACTGGCCAGCGTTGTCACGCCCAATATCCCCGAAATGAATGCGCTGGGTGGCGCTGCGCCGATTTTGCGCCATGGCTGTCATCTGTTGATTAAAGGCGGGCACGGAGAGGGCGATGAAATACTCGATCAACTGTTGTCGCCAAACGGCAAGGTCCGCGAATGGCGCAACACGCGGATCGATAGCCAAAGCACGCACGGCACAGGCTGCACTTTGGCGGCGGCTTTGGCGACCGGTATGGGGCAGGGAATGACGGCAGAAGACGCGGTGGCGCGTGCCATAGACTTCGTCCGGTTGGCGATCCGCGGTGCTGTTCCTCTAGGTAAAGGCCATGCCCCTATGGCTCATCAATCGGTGCGCGAGGATGCGATGTTGCCGGGGCCGCAATTGAACCAGATCACTCTGCCATGCCGCGAATATGGCGCATCGGTTATTTTCTATACCGAGCTTGGATTGACGCAAATCGTCGACAGCCCGTCAAATGGCTATGCACGTTTTGAGGCGCCGAACGGCGTAACCCTGTCTATTCATGCCAGCGATGATGCGGCGGCCGGGGCGACTGTTTATTTCGAAAGCAGGCGGCTCGACGCATGGGTGAGCGAGCTTTTGAGTGACGGATTTGCCTTTGATCAAATGCCGCAAGACGAGAGATGGGGCTGGCGCGAGGCGCGGTTGGTTGATCCATCCGGCAATGTTATCTGCCTGTATCAGGCCGGAGAAAATCGCCGTTACCCCGCATGGCGGATTTGAAGGCGGCATGATCGCCGGAGTTGATGAAGCGGGGCGAGGGCCGCTTGCCGGGCCGGTTGTGGCCGCTGCAGTTGTGCTATGTGAAGGCGGCATAATCGGTTTGGACGACAGCAAGAAATTGACCGCCAAACGCCGCGAGGTGCTTGAGACTGAAATCAAATCGCGTTGCAAGTGGGCGGTGGGTATAGCCAGTGTCGAAGAAATCGACGAGATCAATATCTTGCAAGCAACACTGCTGGCAATGACACGGGCGGTGGATGCGCTGTTAATTGATCCTTCTGAAGTGCTGGTCGATGGCAACCGTTTGCCCAAATGGCGCTATGCAGCGCGAGCCATTATTGGCGGCGACGCCATCCATCCATGCATTTCGGCGGCGAGCATAATCGCCAAGGAACACCGCGACCGATTGATGATTGCTGCGGATGTGGAATATCCTGGATATGGATGGGTCGGCAATAAGGGTTATGGCAGCGCGGTGCACATGGCTGCACTTGAAAAATTGGGCGCAACGCCGCTGCATCGGCGCAGTTTTGCTCCGGTGGCGCGGGTGCTTGTTCGAAACGCGCAACAAACAACGTAACCGAATGTAAAATCTTTTGTGTGAGTCCTTTGGGCAACACCACCACCCGTTGAGTCATCGCCGAATCCCTAGACTCTATATCTTGTGGGTGACTCCTTTTGTTCTGCCCCAGATGATGCGATTGGAGCTGCTTCGGCTCGGGTTAACGCGCTTGACGTTAAACATTTGCGGATTCAACGGTGGTATTTCGGGTCAAAGAAAAGGGCGAAATATGGGCGTTATCGAGCGGATTCAGCCGCGTATCAAAAGAACGGCAAAGACGGATCCGGTGGTCAAGCATGACCTACCATTAAACCAGATACTGCGCATGGATTGTATCGAGGCGATGCGCGGGCTACCCGATGCCTGCATCGATATGGTATTTGCCGACCCGCCCTATAATTTGCAACTTGGCGGCGATTTACAGCGTCCCGATGGCAGCACCGTGGACGCGGTGAATGACGAGTGGGATAAGTTCGAAACCTTCGCCACTTATGACCGCTTCACCCGTGAATGGTTGGCGCAAGCGCGCCGGATTTTGAAACCCGATGGCAGCCTGTGGGTAATCGGCAGCTATCATAACATATTTCGCGTGGGAACGGCGGTGCAAGATGCAGGTTTTTGGATATTGAACGACATTGTTTGGCGCAAATCCAATCCGATGCCGAATTTCAAGGGCACACGTTTCACCAACGCGCATGAAACCCTGATCTGGGCCGCGCATGATGACAAGGCGAAATACACATTTAACTATCGTGCAATGAAGACGTTGAATGATGAACTTCAGATGCGTTCTGATTGGTTGCTGCCCATTTGTGGCGGTCAGGAACGTCTAAAGCGCAACGGCACCAAAGCGCATCCTACGCAAAAGCCAGAGGCGCTGCTTTACCGGATCATGCTGGCGACAACAAAGCCCGGCGACGTGGTGCTCGATCCGTTCTTTGGCACAGGCACCACTGGCGCAGTTGCGCGCCGTTTGGGCCGCGATTGGATCGGCTGTGAGCGTGAAGAAGTGTATTGCGAAGTGGCCGAAGAACGCATCGCCGCTGCACTGCCGCTTGATGAAAGCGCACTGAAAACGATGCAATCGCCAAGTGCTGCGCCGCGCGTTGCTTTTGGGCAGCTTGTGGAAACGGGTTATATCAAAGCTGGTGCAGTGCTGACCGACAAAAAACGCCAGTTTTCCGCAACAATCCGCGCCGATGGATCTTTATTATGCGGCGCACACAGCGGGTCGATCCATAAAGTGGGTTCGCTGGTGCAAGATGCGCCAAGCTGTAACGGCTGGACCTATTGGTATTATGCCGCCGAAGATGGAGCGATGAAGCTGGTCGACGATTTAAGGCAAACATATTTGCTTGCGACCGAACCATGAATTTTGACAGCTTGCCCGATATTGCACCGGATGCAAAAATCTATCTGCGTCCGGTTCACTTTGTCGAAAGTCCGCAGCATCACGACGGTCAGACAGCGCGCCTTGCGGGCGGCCTGATCTGGTATTCGGCAGTCGAATTGATCGTCAGGCAATCCGGCGATGTTGTGCGAACATTTATTCCGGTTTCCCGTTGGCCGGATGCCATTGCAAAACTGCCCGAAGCAATTGCGCAGAGGGCCGAGGTCTTGTTCGGCAGGCTAACGAAACCGCGCGCCGCATTGCAACTTGGTGAGCGCGTTGTTCGTCTTGATCAGCCGCAGGTTATGGCGATCATGAATCTCACCCCGGACAGTTTTTCTGATGGCGGAAAATACAATGATGATAGCAACGCCGCAGTAAATGCGGCCATTGTATTGGCTAGTGCTGGCGCTGCCATAATCGATATTGGCGGAGAATCAACACGGCCAAATGCGCCGGTAATATGGGAAGGCGACGAGATAAAGCGCGTTAGTCCTGCCATCCGCCAAATCGCGCCATCGGGCACGGCAATGTCCATCGACACCCGCAAGGCCGCAGTTATGGAAGACGCGCTGTCGGCGGGCGCGCGCATGATCAACGATGTTTCAGCTTTGCTCTATGATGATAGATCTATCGAAGTAGCGGTCGCTGCCGGAGTTCCCGTTGTGTTAATGCATGCGCCAAGCCAAGGCAGCGATCCGCATAAGGGTGGAAATTATAGCGACGTCGTTACTGATGTATTCGATTGGCTGGAGGCGCGGGTTGACGCGGTGGAAGCGGCAGGAATTGCGCGCGATAGAGTTATGATTGATCCGGGCGTCGGCTTTGGAAAATCACTCTCTGATAATCTGGCCCTCGTAAATAATCTCTCGATATTCCATGGCACTGGCTGCGCGATTCTATTCGGAGCAAGCCGCAAACGGATGATCGGTGCGCTGTCGAATGAGGCAGATGTGGGCGACCGGCTTGGCGGCTCTGTATACTTAGCGATGAAAGCTGTGGAGCAAGGCGCGCAGATGTTGCGTGTGCATGATGTGGCCGAAACAGTGCAAGCCATCCGTATCTGGCGCGGACTTCGTGATAGCGCGTTAACGGCGCGGGTTTAAACCTACCACGCAAATCGCTTCGTCCAAGGCCTGAATCATTTCATCCTATTTTTGATGCAATCTTAGAGGGTTGTTCATTTTGCGCTCATGTTAGCATGGCAAATCCCGATTTGCCGATACGCGCAAACACGCTCTTGTGAAGGGGGGCAAGAGCGCACTGCGGGTACTCCCTCGGCGGATAGTAACATGAAATAAAGGACCCCCTTATGAAACATTCAATCCTCTATATTGGTGCTGCTTTGGTTGGCGTGCTGGCTGTACCAGCAATTGCGCAGGCACAAACGTATGTCGGCGCTTCAACCGGATTAACGCTGCCGAATGATTCAAAGAATATAGGAGAGTTTACCGCCACGGTTCCCGCTACGGCAACCGCCGGGGCAATCCCCAGCGGAACCAGTTTGGCATGGGATACAGAGTTTAAAAACGGCTATAATATCTCAGGTCAAATTGGGCACCGTTTTGATGGCGGCTTTCGCGTGGAAGGAGAACTCAACTATAGCCGCAGCAGCATTGACGGCCATAGGAACGTCACAGTTGGCGGGGCGAACATTGATGGCGCAGATGTATCGATACTGACACGCGGAGCTCCGGCAGCAACAAACCCAACGGTGGGCACTGTTGTCGGCGCGCCTAGCGGAAAGCTGGAGAATTATGGAGCCTTTGCCAATGGCTATTTTGATTTCAACAGCGGCGGTAGCTTCCAGCCCTATGTTGGCGGCGGCGTTGGTTTTCAGAAAGTCAAAGTCGATTACCGGCCTTCTGGTGTGGATATTGGTCAAGGTGACAAAACCAAATTCACATATCAACTGATGGCAGGGGCAACCTATAAAATGGGTCTGGGTTTGGAGATTTTTGGTCAGTATAACTACCGCGATGCTGGCCGAACCAAATTTGGACTGGATTTGCTACCAGCCGATTTGAGCGTGCAAAACAAGCAATCGATAGTGTCGCTTGGTTTGCGTATCCCATTGGGCGGCGCGAGCGAATAATATAGCTAGACCTAATATTGTTTGACTAAGGCCTTACACTCCTAAATGCTGAGCCTTTCTGTTTATTGAAAGGCTCAGCATGCTGGTAAAATATCTTGTGGCTTATGTGGCAACGAGTCTGGCGTTTGCCTTGATCGACAGCGTCTGGCTGCGCAATGCCTACACCAAGCTATACCAACCCGAGATCGGCGATATGTTGATGAAGGATGGGTTCCGCCTCGGTCCTGCGATTGCGTTTTATCTGCTCTATATCATCGGCATGATGATATTTGCGGTGGTTCCGGCCTTTGCATCTGGGCGCTGGCAAACGGCGTTGTTCCAAGGTGCGATGTTGGGGTTCTTTTGCTATATGACCTATGATCTGACCAACATGGCAACGTTGAAGCAATGGAGCATGAAGGTCGTGATATTGGACATTATCTGGGGTACGTTTTTAACCGGAAGTGCATCAGCTGCTGGGTATCTGGCGACCAACGCGATCTTTGGCCGTAGTTAGGCGGCTCAATTAAGCGACGTCGCTAATACCCAAATCTGATAGCTTGCGGTATAAAGTCGACCTGCCAATGCCAAGGCGGCGAGCAACTTCGGTCATGCGGCCGCGGTAGTGCCCGATAGCAAGGCGAATAACATCGGCCTCAATTTGTTCGAGCGGACGCAGGTTTCCGTCGTCCTCGTACAACGTCACGCCAATGGCTTCGTTGCTGCCGGCCGCCATCGGGCCATTGTGCCCAAGCTGGCCCACTGTCGCGGCGATTTGCGGAAATTCATCGGGGGTCAGCGCATCACGGTCACACAATACGGCAGCGCGAAATAGCGCGCTTTGCAATTGGCGAACATTGCCTGGCCAGTTGTAACCACGCAACATGCTCAGCGCTTCTTCGGTGATCCCTAAGCTTCGCAATCCCGGTTGATTGGCCATCCTGCCAAGAAAATGCCTCGCCAGTGCCGGAATATCGCTCGTCCGTTCGCGCAGTGGGGGGATGGTAAGTTGCACGACATTCAAGCGGTAGAACAGGTCTTCCCTAAATTCGCCGCCGGGCAGCCTGCCAGAGAGATTTTCGTTGCAAGCGGTAATGATACGCACATCAATGCGGAAACTGTGATTGGCACCCAGCGGCTGAATTTCGTTCTGTGTGAGCAACCGCACCAGCCGCACCTGCGTTTCGGGCGCCAACTGATCAACCTCATCCAAGAAGACAGTACCGCCTTCCGCTTGCTGAAAAATTCCTATGCGGCGGTCGAACGCTCCGGTGAACGCATTTTTCTCGTGACCGAACAGTACCGAGTCGAGCAAGTTTGAGGCAATCGCCCCGCAGTTCACTTTCAAAAATGGCTGTTTCGAACGCGGGCTGGCTGCGTGAATTGCATCGGCAACCACTTCTTTGCCCACACCTTGTTCGCCCTCGATGTAGATCGGCGCCCGTGAACGTGCAGCTTTTGCAGCGATGGCAAGCGCCGTGCGGAACGCAGGGGCGGAACCGATGATTTCTTCAAATTCCAGTGCCTGTGATATTTTTTCGGTAAGTGGCTGCAATTCACCGAAATTCTTCGCCGTGTCCGATGCCAGACTGAGTGCCGCGATCAAGCGTTCGGCGGCAACTGGTTTGATAATATAGTCCGAAGCCCCGGCCCGCATGGCTTCAATCGCGCTTTCATTGGAACCCATTGCCGTCATCAACAATATCGGCAAGGCAGGTCTGCGCGACTTCAGCTCGGAAATCAAAACTGCTGAGTCGGACCCCGGAACCCATTGATCAAGCAATATCGCGTCCAACATCATGCCGTCTTGGGTGCCAAGCATTGCAATCGCGGTTTCTGCATCACGCGCAAACACAGTGCGCCAACCGGCACGACCAGCGATAGCGGCAACCAACCGGCACTGTGCCGGTTCGTCATCGACAAGCATCAATAATCGTGTCTCTTTTTCGGTCATGCAATATCCATTGCTTAGCCAGAAATTGGCCTAGCGAATGGATGAGTTAGCAAAAATGAGTAAATAGCCGATTAAGCACATTGAACTTTTCTTTCGCAGGATACTTGAGCAATCGAATATGTGCGGTTAAGGCCAATACAATATCAAATCGCCGTCGGAGGATAATATGGCTGAACATCAGGATATCTCAGAAGCCAAGGGCACTTATGTTGGCTTTTTGAAACTGTTCAAATGGGGCACCGCAATTTCTGTAGTTACCACGGCGCTCGTCGTTTTGATTATTTCGAGCTGATAATGGTATGAAAATCGCTGTCCTAAGGGAAACCGCCGCTGGCGAAACGCGCGTTGCTGCGTCGGCTGAAACCGTAAAAAAGTTTGTCGCGCTTGGCGCGAACGTTGCGGTTGAACAAGGCGCAGGGCTTAACGCGTCAATTTTGGACGCGGATTATGAGGCAGTCGGGGCAAGTTTGGGCACTGCCGCCGCTACGCTGAAGGACGCGAACATCATTTTGGGCGTGCAAGGGCCAGACCCGAAGGCGCTGAAAGGCATGGCCAAGGACGCTTGGATCGTCGCCGGGCTTGATCCGTTTGGAAATCGCAGCCGCATTGATGAATATGCGAAGTTGGGCGTGCAAGCGCTGGCGATGGAATTTATGCCGCGGATTACCCGGGCGCAGTCGATGGATATATTGTCGTCACAGTCGAACCTGTCGGGGTACAAGGCTGTGATTGACGCTGCTGGCACCTATGGCCGTGCGTTTCCGATGATGATGACAGCGGCGGGCACGGTTTCTGCAGCGCGGGTGTTTATCATGGGCGTTGGCGTTGCCGGATTGCAGGCGATTGCGACGGCACGGCGTTTGGGTGCGCAGGTTTCTGCCACCGATGTCCGTTCGGCAACCAAAGAGCAGATTGAGAGTTTAGGTGCAAAAGCCGTCTTTGTTGAAAATGTCGCTGGCATCGAAGGCGAAGGCGCAGGGGGCTATGCCACCGAAATGTCCGACGAATATAAGGCGGCGCAGGCGGAACTGGTTTCGTCGCACATCGCCAAGCAGGATATTGTAATTACGACTGCGTTGATCCCCGGACGTGCTGCGCCAAGGTTAGTATCGGATGCACAGATCGCGACGATGAAACCGGGAAGCGTGCTGTTTGACCTAGCAGTTGGCGCAGGCGGCAATGTTGAAGGCAGCGTTCCTGACCAGATAGTCGTCAAACACGGTGTCAAGATCATCGGGTATTCCAACACACCGGCGCGTTTGGCGGCGGATACCTCGGCGCTGTTTGCTCGCAACCTGTTCAACTTCCTCTCAGCCTTTTGGGACAAAGAAGCCGGGCGGCCCGTATTGCCCGACGATGATGAGATAACGGCGGCCATTCGCCTGACTAAGGATGGCAAAGTTGTGAACGAGAGGTTGTTGGGGTGAAAGTAAGTTGCGCTCCCAAAAATCCTCCCCTGCAAGGGGAGGGGAGCCGTTCGCGAAGAGAATGGTGGAGGGATGGCGCCCTATCGATGGCGGGACACCCCTCCGTCTCGCCTGCGGCTATCCACCTCCCCTGCAAGGGGAGGGTTTTTCCAGGAGAGGTTCATGGATTTGATAAATACCCTCGCCATCTTTGGGTTGACCTGACATGACGTCTAGCCAAACCCTTACTGTATTGAAGTCGCTTGAGCCCCAGTTACGGGCGCAGGGCGTTTGCGGCTTGCATGTCTTTGGGTCACAGGCGCGCAACACCGCCACATTAAAGTCAGATTTTGACCTGATGTTTGACATCGCTCCCGACGCACGGTTCAGCCTATTCGACCAAGCTCGGATCGCGCGCGAATTGTCCGAACTGCTGCACGTGAAAGTGGATTTTGTGCCGCGCCGGTCGCTTCATCCTTTGGTCAAAGCCAAGGCTGAATTGGAACGGGTTACGATTTTCGGGTGATGACCAATGATCGTGATACCCTTTATCTGACCTTGATCAGTGAAGCGATAGCGGACATTCGCCGCCGTTTCCCAATGATCGAATATGACCTGTATCTGTCGGACCGCGATGAGCAGGCACTGGCCGCATTTCGGCTTTCGATTATCGGCGAAAATTCCAATAAGTTATCTGTAGAATTGAAAGCGCGACATTCCGAAATTCCTTGGGCAGATATGGTTGCTTTTCGGAACATTGTCAGCCACGAATATCATAGGATTGATCCTGCCCTAGTTTGGGAGGCATTGTTTAATCTGGACGATATCGCGGCGATGGTGGATGCGGAATTGACCGATCTCGGGAGAAATTAAATTAATGGACTTCATTTCAATCCTATCCATCTTCGTCATGGCCTGTTTCGTCGGCTACTATGTGGTCTGGTCAGTCACACCAGCTTTGCACACGCCGTTGATGGCGGTGACCAACGCAATTTCTTCGGTGATTATCGTCGGGGCGCTAATCGCTTCTGCGGCGGAAGGTTCGCCGACTGCGAAATGGCTCGGGCTGATCGCTGTGGCGATGGCCAGCGTCAATATCTTTGGCGGCTTTGCGGTGACTGCGCGGATGCTCGCGATGTACAAGAAAAAGGAGCGCTGAGCGCATGGAACATGCAGCGCCTCCGGCTTGGGTCATGCTCGCGTATTTGATTTCGGGCGTCTTTTTCATTTTTGCACTTCGCGGGCTGTCTTCGCCTGCGACATCACAGCGCGGCAACCGTTTTGGGATGGCGGGCATGCTGATTGCGGTTGTTACCACGTTGATCACGCATGAAGTCGCCTCGCTGCCTGAAATTCTTGGAGCAATTGCCATTGGTGGCGGTATTGGTTGGGTGACGGCGCGCAAGATTGCGATGACCGATATGCCGCAGCTTGTGGCGGCGTTCCACTCGCTTGTTGGTATGGCTGCGGTATTGGTCGGCGTTGCTGCCTATTTGAACCCGGAAGCCTTTGGCATTTTGGATATGAACAAAGAAATCTTATCCGTCAGCCGCATCGAATTGGGGCTGGGGGTTGCAATCGGCGCGATCACCTTCTCTGGCTCGGTTATTGCCTTTCTAAAGCTTGCCGGCAAGATGTCAGGTGCGCCAATTATGCTGCCGATGCGACATGTGATCAATTTCGGTACTTTGCTCGCGATCATCGGATTGACTGCCTATTTTGCGTATTTGCCGACGGCTGGCACGCAGTGGGTTTTTTGGACCATCGTAGCCCTTAGCTTCCTTATCGGCTTCCTGCTCATCATCCCCATTGGCGGTGCGGATATGCCAGTCGTGGTGTCGATGCTGAACAGCTATTCTGGCTGGGCCGCCGCCGCTATGGGCTTCACGCTGCACAACACGGCGATGATCATCACCGGCGCGCTGGTTGGCTCATCTGGCGCAATCCTGTCTTACATCATGTGCAAGGCGATGAACCGCAGCTTCTTTAGCGTGATTGCGGGCGGCTTTGGCGCAGTGGCATCCGAGGGCGGCGAAGCCAAGTCAGATCGCCCTTGGAAGCGCGGTTCGGCCGAAGACGCCGCCTATATGATGAAACAGGCCGAAAGCGTCATCATCGTGCCCGGTTACGGCATGGCGGTGGCACAGGCACAGCATATCTTGCGCGAAATGGGCGACGTGTTGAAAAAAGAAGGCGTCAGCGTTAAGTACGCGATCCATCCCGTCGCTGGCCGGATGCCGGGTCACATGAACGTACTGCTGGCCGAAGCCAACGTGCCGTATGACGAAGTGTTCGAGCTGGAGGATATCAACAGCGAGTTCGCGCAAACCGATGTCGCCTTCATCATCGGCGCGAACGATGTCGTTAATCCAGCGGCAAAGACTGACAAATCGTCGCCGATCTATGGCATGCCAGTGTTCGACGTCGACAAGGCGAAAACAGTGTTCTTCATCAAGCGCAGCATGGGCGGCGTTGGCTATGCGGGCGT
Source organism: Sphingomonadales bacterium (assembly GCA_043750535.1). Taxonomy (GTDB): domain Bacteria; phylum Pseudomonadota; class Alphaproteobacteria; order Sphingomonadales; family Sphingomonadaceae; genus Sphingorhabdus_B. The sequence continues at coordinate 61,860 of JAYVBJ010000030.1, forward strand.
CGACAACGACGTATTCTATATGGACCAAACAATGATGCTGCTCGCCGATGCCAAGAAGATGGTGGAAGATATTGTTAAGGCTCTGCAACATTAAGGATACACGTTTGTATGCGTAAGATTGGTTTGATCGGTGCGGTAAATTGGTATGCGATGTCGCTCTATTTTAACCGGATCAATACCCAGGTTCAGCGCCGGATTGGTGGCAGCTGTAGCCCGCCTATCATCTTGGAAAGTCTGAATTGCGGCGATCTCGCTTCAGACTTTAGCGATGCAGATTGGGATGAACTCGCCAAGCTGTTGATCAAGTCTGCGAGGCGGATGGAGAAAGCGGGCGCATCGGCAATCCTGATTTGTGCAAATAGTTTGCACCGCGTGCACGACAAGGTGGCGGCAAGTGTGGGGGTCCCTGTTTTGCACATCGTTGATGCCGTCGGCGCAAAAATGAAGGCGGATGGCGTCAAATCTGCAGCTTTGTTGGGGACGCGCAATGTGATGGCGGAAAGCTGGTATCGGCAACGTCTGGTCAAGCAAGGCATCACTCTGATGCCCAATGATCCGTTGCAGGTTGCCGAGCTTGACCGTATTATTCACAAAGAGCTGATACTGGACAAGGTCACCCGCGAAGCCGAGCGAACATTGAAAACCTATATCACGATGGCGGATCAAGATGGCATCGAAGCCATCGTGCTTGGCGCGGCGGAGCTTAGCCGTATCGTTGATACCAAGGCCAATGTGTTGCCGATTTACGACAGCACTGTGATCCATGCCGATGCCGCCGTTGAATGGATTTTAACCGACGCGCCTTGATCGCGCACAAAGATGCTTGGCAATGCGCGCCGCTTGTTGCATCAACGTGCAATGGAAAACCGATTTAACGTAATTATTCTGGCTGCATTGTTGGCTGCCCTCCCATCAATTGCAACTGCAAAGACGATTCAAGTTGCCGCCGGTGAAATGGCGCAGGAACGCTTGCAAGAAGCCCTGATCTTGGCGGAACCGGGCGATACGGTTGAACTTGGCGCGGGCAAATTCGTTTTGACAGACGGGCTTTCGCTCGACGTCAACAAGGTCACTTTAAAAGGGCAGGGCGTTAAGCAGTCTATACTGGATTTTACAAATCAGGCAGGCGCAGGCGAAGGATTGCTGGTGACATCGGATGATGTCATTTTGCGGGATTTCGCGGTTGAAAACAGCAAAGGCGACGGCATCAAATCAAAAGGTGCTGACCGTATCATATTTCACAAACTGCGCGTCGAATGGACCGGCGGACCAAAGGAAACCAATGGTGCTTACGGCATCTATCCTGTTGAAAGCCGCGATATCCTGATTGATTCCGTGATTGTGCGGGGCGCGTCGGATGCCGGAATTTATGTTGGTCAATCGCGAAACATTATCGTGCGCGGATCGATCGCTCTTGAAAACGTCGCGGGCATAGAGATTGAAAACAGCTATGATGCGGATGTCTATGATAACGTAGCGACGCACAATACTGGCGGCATATTGATTTTTGACTTGCCGAATCTGCCGCAAATGGGCGGCCGCAATGTGCGCGTGTTTGAGAATATAGTTGTGAACAATATGACACCGAATTTTGCGCCAAAAGGCAACATAGTCGCCAGCGTTCCAACAGGTACGGGCATCATGGTGATGGCAAACCGCAACGTTCATATTTTTGACAATGTCATCGGTGAAAACGGTACCACTAATGTGATGATTGTTGGCTATCCATTGAAGCATAAGGATCCGAAATATGATCCGGTTCCTTCCAAAGTCGCGATCTGGGAAAATCAGCATATGCGCGCAGGATGGGAGCCGCAGATGCGCGGAGGCGCGCAATTGGCAGCGGCGATGGGCGGTAGTTTGGCGCCGGTATTCTGGAGCGGAGCTGGCGGAATTGCAAACGCGCCGCTGATCGCGGATGATGTGCCTGCGATATCGTTAGGACTATCTAATCCGTTGTCCGATACTTCTGAAGCAAGACCAGCAGCACTTCCTATATCAAAAGTGCTGCCGGCGTCATTGCCCGCCATAACGTTGCCGCCTGAAATGGAAGCAGCCGTTCAATAATGCGCTTGTTGTTATCCGTTCTGCTACTGCCGATCGCTATATCTCTGACGGCGCAAAAAACTACGGATATAACGCAGGCCATGATATTGGCCGATGGATCGCCTCCGAAATTGTCCGAGTTTGGATTTTTCGATGGAACGGCGGATGCGCCGAATGCTGATCTGATTGCGTATTCTTTGGCCACACCGTTATTTTCAGATTATGCCGAAAAACAGCGGTTTATCTATTTACCAAAAGGCAAAGCTGTCTCCGTCGCTTCCGGCAATGGCCGGATCACATTTCCAATTGGCACCGCGATTATCAAGAGTTTTGGATATGCTGATCCCGCCGGAAAACTGAAAATCATCGAAACCCGGTTATTGTTGAACAGAAAATCGGGGTGGACGGCGTTGCCCTATGTTTGGAATGCTGATGGCAGCGATGCTGACTTGCGAATTGGCGGTACGCGCACGATTGTAACATTTTCAACGCCCAATGGCAGTACACAGCAAATAAGCTACGCCGTGCCGAACAAGAACCAGTGCAAACAGTGTCATTCATCGAGCAATCAAATTCAGCCGATCGGACCGATGCTTGGCAATATTCGATTTAGCAATCCGATCGACAAGCAGCGATTGTTGGGGAACGCAAATTTTGCAGGCGGCAATGTGAAGATGCCCGTTTGGAATGATCCATCGACGGGCAGTTTGGACGCCCGCGCGAAAAGCTATCTATATGTCAACTGCGGCCATTGCCACAGCAGTAACGGATCGGCGAGCAATTCAGGCTTGTTCTTTGACGAGAGCGCCACAAACAAGACTGCACGGGGCATTGGCAAGCATCCGGTGGCTGCTGGCAGGGGGAGCGGCGGGCTCGAATATGTCATTACCCCCGGAAAGCCTGAACAGTCCATTTTGCTTTACCGGTTAAAAAGTCTCGATCCGGGCATAGCGATGCCAGAACTTGGCCGCGCCGCTGTGCATGAAGAAGGAGCTGACTTGCTTAGCCAATGGATAGCCGGCATGCCGCAAGAGCAGTTTTGATTGAAACGAGCATCGAGCATCGCTCAATCAAGCATCAATGCCGCATAGCGCGCTTTAATTCATACCTCGCGCCGCTCCATTTCGCGAAATATCCTTCAACTGCGGGGTGATCAACCGGTCCACCTTGATTGTCGGCCAAAAGATTTTGCTGGCTGACATAGGCAATGTAGCTGTTGTCAGCGTTTTCGGCGAACAAGTGATAAAATGGCTGGTCCTTCGTCGGGCGGACCTCCGCCGGGATCGAATCATACCATTCGTCGCTGTTGGCAAAAACGGGATCAATATCAAATACAACGCCGCGAAATTCAAAGACGCGGTGACGGACAACGTCACCAATATTAAACTTCGCTTCGGCGATGTCAGGGGCGATAGGATTCTTGCTCATGACGCCGATATCGTCCGTTTGGCATTCCAAATCAAGCTTGGGCTTGGCAAAGGCGAATTCATGGGTTATTGGCCGCGCTCTTTTCCAGCGGGCAAGTCCAATTCGGGCGACTGACCAAGCGCGCTGGACTGCGGAGAGATGGCTGAGTGGTCGAAAGCACCGCACTCGAAATGCGGCGTGCCTGCGAGGGTACCTAGGGTTCGAATCCCTATCTCTCCGCCAGTTACCTTGGGTTAGGGCGTGTTTCGACTGATGAAACGGCGGCCAATCGTATGGCTGGACATCGCCGTGATCATTTTGATCGGTAACTACCGTCTTAAAGCTTGCTGGCTGTGGCACTTTTTGCCAATTACTCAGCCATGACTGCTACCGAAATCTTTCTGATCGCCATGTTGTTAATCTTCGTGGTGCCTTTCTTTATTTGGCGACTTGGCCGGACTGAATATTATGCGCCGCTTGTTGTCGTGCAAATCATCTGCGGAATATTGCTTGGTCCCGGTGTGATGGGGGCGGCGTTTCCTGATTATTACAGCTTCGTCTTTACGCCGCAGACTATTGCCTCGCTAAATGGCATCGCGTGGTGGGCAGTGATGATTTTCGTCTGGATCGCTGGCGTCGAACTGGATTTAAGCGAAGCATGGCAACGTCGCGGTGAGACCAGCATAACCGCCGGGCTTGCTTTGGCGGTGCCGTTGATATTCGGCAGCATTGCGGCGATGGCTCTGCTTGCCTTTGGTGAAGGATGGATCGGGTCAAAAGGGCACTCTTGGCAATTTGTTATCGGTATTGGCATGTCGTGTGCGGTTACTGCATTGCCGATTTTGGTGCTGCTGATGGAGAAACTCGAAATCCTGCGCCAACCGCTTGGCCAGCGGATATTACGCTATGCCAGTCTTGATGACATCGCCATTTGGGGCGTACTTGCTATTATCTTGCTCGATTGGGAGCGTATCGGACGTCAGGGAGCGTTTCTGGTGGCTTTCGGTATCGCAAGTTTTCTTTATCGCCGGTTGATGCCGCGCATTGCTGAGGCTGATCGTTGGTATGCCGCGATCATTTGGCTGATCTGCTGCGGATTGATCGCTGATTGGGCTGGTTTGCACTATATGGTCGGGGCGTTCTTGGCCGGTGCTGTGACCGAAGGCCGATGGTTCGACCAGGTCCGGATGGACAGGTTTCGCGAGACGGTTTTGCTGGCTTTTATGCCAATTTTTTTCCTAAGTACTGGGCTGCGGACGAATTGGGATGTGGGTGGCATCGCCGTATTCGCAGCGGCAGGGCTCTTGTTGTTCGTGTCGGTCGCCGGAAAGCTAGCCGGTATCCATATTGCGGGCAGAATTTTGAAGTGGCAACCGGGCGAGGCGTCACTGATCGGCTGGCTACTGCAAACCAAAGCATTGATCATGATAATATTTTCTAACATACTGCTTGATAAAGCGATTATTTCCAATGAGGCGTTTACTGCATTGCTCGTGATGGCCGTTGGTAGCACGATGCTGACAATCCCGATAGTAACGCCGAAGCTGCGTCTGCTTGCATCGATCAGGCAGAAATCGGGCTGAAGCAGGATGACGTTTGAGTGTAACAAAAACCGTTCGTGCTGAGCCTGTCGAAGTACAGGTTGCTTGCCCCATCCTTCAAAAAGCTCACGACGAACGGAGAAGGAGTTATTGTTCCGGTGTAATGTTATCCCGCTCAAATAATTCCGATAGCCATTGCAACTGCACAAGTTCAATTTCTATGGTGAAGTCATAGTGGCTTTGTCTGAGCCCGCGCGTCAAAATACCTGCACGCGCAATATTGATCTTTTGGTCAACCACCAGAAACATTAACGTTAACTTATAGTTAATAATTGACCTTTCATTTGTTGGTTAATTTTTTATTTGGTCGTTAAACACTTTTTTACCTTGCTTAGGCGGAAAATCTGCTAAGGAAGGGGTAATGGCTGGGGTGGCCAGACGCTTTAACCAAGTTGGGGACACAATGGCTCTGCACACCCATGCGATTGACGATGTTGCAAATCTCTCATCGCTGCCTGTGAAAGATCGACGCACGGCGGTTGCGATTTCAAACAGAAACTTCTCAGAAATTTCGGTTCGTCACGATGTTCAAGACAAGGTCTTTTGGTGCTTCATGGACCAGAAGGGTAGGCCGAGTTACACCTATGATTTGGGCGAAGAAATTCAACAGGTGCAGGATTGGATTGCGCATAATTACGGCGCAATCGGCAATGACTGCCCGGATGACTTGCGCTATTTTGTATGTGGTTCAAAGACGCCGGGAATATACAATCTTGGCGGCGATCTGCGGCATTTCGCTGAATCTATCCGCAAACGCGATTTTGCAGCCATGCGAAAATATGCGGAAACCTGTGTTCGCATGCAGCATGCCAATTCTATCGGTTTTGGCGCGCCCATTATCACAATTGCACTTGTTCAGGGCGATGCTTTAGGCGGCGGCTTTGAACATGCGTTGGCATTCGACATTTTGGTGGCCGAGCGCAGCGCCCGGATGGGACTGCCAGAGATTATCTTTAATCTGTTCCCAGGGATGGGCGCGTACAGTTTTCTTGCCCGCCGCGTTGGTCGCAAACTTGCCGAACGGTTTATTCTGGAAGGCAAGATCTACGGCGCTCAAGAGCTTTTCGACATGGGTATTGTCGACATATTGGTTGATGACGGGCAGGGTGAAGCCGCAATTGTCGAATATACGCAGCGTCATAAAGCCAGATTTGCTGCTGAACGCGCAGTTTATCGTTCCCGGCGGATTGCTGCCCCTATCGAGTTGCAGGAATTGTTGGATATCACGCTCGTCTGGGCCGAAACAGCGATGACGCTGGATGAAGCCGACGTCAAGAAGATGGAACGGTTAGCCAATGCGCAAGAAAGAAAGCTTACACGCAGCCTGAAATCGATTGGTTAAGAGCAAAACCGCATCGTTATTGATTTACTGCGCGGTGGTTTTGTAAATCGAGGTTTTTTAGTGCCTGCTCAATTTTCGTTATGCTTTTTTCGATCCGGGCAAGATACTGCAGACCATTTTCAGAAAATTCGCCTTCGGTGATATGTTCTAGCTTGGCTGAAATCTGGACCAGTTCTAAAGCGCCCAGGTTTTGAGCAGAGCTTTTGAATGCATGCGCGCAAAATCTGAATTTCTGGACATCATTGTCGTCCACCGAAGCGCGCATTGAACCGATTGTTTCTTGGATATCAGCCTGAAAGCTGCTGATCATTTCATCGACGAAACATTGATCGCCAATCGAAAATAGATAGTCGAGTTGCGCGTGATCAATAGCAGCCGAATCGTCGTTTGATGTTTGCGAAAATGGCACTACGACTTCGAACGGATCGCTGCTTGATTGAGTTACTGCGTTGCCTGCAGAACCCGAAGTATAATCATCGATTAGGGCAAGCAAGCGCTTTGCATCAAACGGCTTTGTAATCCGCAAATCCATGCCCGCCGCCAAACAGCGTACTTCAGTTTCCGAAGTGGCGTCGGCGGTGACACCTATTATTGGTAAATGGCTGCGGCCGCCTTCGATTTGGCGCCACATTGATGCGGTATCAATGCCGTTCAAACGGGGCATGTTGACGTCCAATAACAGGATATCAAACCCGCCTTGTTCAAGCGCTTCCAATGCTTCGTCTCCATCCGTTACCATTGTTGCTACGTGGCCAGCGGATTCCAGAATTGCTGCCAACACGTTGCGGTTGGTGCGATTGTCATCTGCAACTAGGACGGAACGGGCAATGATTGGCTTGAGGACAACTGCATCTTCAGTATCGGCGGAACCAAATTTGTCCGCAAACGGATGTTTGGCAAAGGAGCAACCAATCCGCACTGCGCTGCGTAATGTTTGAAAATCGGGTGTTGATGGAATGACAGATGCAAATGCAGCGCGCAGCGTGACATCTGCTAATTCCAATGTGCTTTGATCTTGAACCAAAACTGGCGCGACCTGCGCTTCTACAAAACTTGCCCAGATTTGGTCATCGGGTCCGATCAATTGCGCCAATTCTGAATGGATCAGCGCAATTCGGTAGCCCTGTAATGCGCCATCAGCAATTGCTCGCCGCAAATCATTTATTGTTACGCAATCGACATGCTTGACAATATAGTCGCCAGCAGACTGTGTGCTTGTTAACAGTTCGGGATTCATTGTGCCGAACGAAACAATTCTCACGCTGCCCAGGCTATCATTTTCTTCATTCTGATCGCGGGGCGCAAGTTTTGTGACTGGTATAATCACATGGAAGCTACTTCCTTGGCCAATCGTGCTGCTGACTTCAATTGATCCGCCGGCATGTTCCGCAAGTTGCTTGCAGATTGCAAGGCCAAGGCCGGTTCCACCGAACCTGTCCATCACGCTGTCATCCGCTTGTTGAAATGGCTGGAAAATCCTGGTTTGCGCGTCTTGTGCAATGCCAATTCCAGTGTCGGAAACATGCAACGATAATTGATATCCAGACGCGATATCTTCCAACGCGCACGAAATCGAAACCGCACCCGAATCAGTGAACTTAATGGCGTTTCCGGTCAAGTTCAGCAGGATATTGCGGATGGTATCGCCGGGCCCGTCAACAACTTGGTCGCAAAGTGGCTCGGCCTGCAACCTAAGTTCAATTCCCTTTTCGCGGGCCTGAACGGCCATGATATCTCTTACTTCCTTTAAGATATCGGTCGTCTTGAATTCGCCTTTGCTGACTTGTATTGCCCCGGTTTCGGCCTTTGCGACCTGAATCAATTGCTCAATCAAATGCAGCAAATGCTCCGCAGCCATTACGCTGGCGTCGATCATGTTGTGCTGTTTCGTTGGCAAGCCCATTTGGCGCAGATGGTTGCCATAGCCCAAAATTGCGTTAAGCGGTGTACGCAGTTCATGGCTAACACTCGCAAGGAAATAGCTTTTAGCGCGACTGGCCGTTTCGGCCTGGTCCTTCGCAAACGAAATCTTTTTGATCAGGGTTGAACAATAGCTTGGTATGACAAGGAGACCTGCGACCAAGCTGTATCCCAGAATTGCGTTTTGTTGCCAAAACGCGGTTGATACAACCACGATCCCAAAACCAACAGCAGCAAATATAGAAGCGATTGCGAGCCATTTTAGTCCGAAGCGAAAACCGTTGCCCAACACCATTCGCAGCACGACTGCATATGCCCACGACATGCCTTCTGCATCAACCAACATTGTTGAGGTGGCCATGCATACATCCAAAATTATTGCCGCAAGCCATCTTTTCTCGGGTTGGAAGATGGATGACCGCTCCATTATCATCAAACCTGCGTTCAATGTCAGATATGCGACAAACGCAAAAACGATGCGGGGATCAAATCCTGCAAAATCGCAAATGATGGCAGCAACGCTTCCCATGACAACGCGATTGAGCAATATCTCTTGTTCCGGCGTCGCCTTTTTGCGGGCAGCGCTAAATTTTGGAAAGATTGACTTTAAGACGGAGAACATTATTCGTTCGCCTCGAATGATGCTGCCTGAACATCAAAAAGTTCGTAAAGTTGTTGCACTGACAGAGGGCGGCCAATTAAGTATCCTTGGACTTCATCACAGCCCGATGCGCGAAGCAATGCATATTGTGTTTCCGTTTCAACACCTTCGGCAATCACCCGCATATCCAATGCATGCGCCAAATGTGCAATGGTCGAAATAATTGCCCTGTCGGCGGCAGAGGTCTCAATCCTGGAGACAAAGGTTTGATCAATTTTTAGACGGGTTGCTGGCAAATCACGTAGATATTGCAGTGAAGAATAACCAGTACCGAAATCATCAATAGAAATCTCAACACCGTTTGCCCGTAAAGTGGCGAGCTCTTTGAGCACATGCAGATTTTGATCAAGCAAGAGCTCTTCCGTAATTTCAATCGCAAGTTTACCCGGCTTCACCCCATATTTGGCGATATTGGCAAGAATCCCGCTGCTCATCTCTTGATTTTCGAACTGTCTGGGGGAAACGTTGACCGCGATGTGCGGTATCTCGATACCCGCCTCGGCAAACTCCGCGATTTGTCTGCAAGCCGCTTCAATTACCCATTGCCCCATACGATCAATCAGTCCGCTGTCGCTGGCAATACGGATGAACTCATTGGGCATCATTCGCCCGCGTTCGGGATGATTCCAGCGAATAAGCGCTTCGAGCCCGACGTAGCGGTCGGTCTTGATGTCGATGATTGGCTGATATTCAAGGACAAATTGTTCTTTGGTCAGGCCAATGCGAAGATCCGCCTCTAATCCGGCATTGAACTGCGCGATCTGGTTCAGTTGCGGAGAGAAAAAGCAATGACAGTTACGGCCCAGTGATTTGGCTTCATACATTGCCAAATCGGCAAGTCTCAACAGTTCATCTGCCGACCTGTTGTCTTCGGGTATCAAGGCAATGCCAATGCTGACGCCGATAAGCTGTTCTGCGCCTTCTATCGTATATGGCTTGCCAATTTGATTGAGCAATTTTGTGCACTGTCCGCTGATTTCTTCGGCGTCAGCTACATTGCTTAAAATCACAGCGAATTCATCACCGCCAATGCGTGAAGCAAAATCGTCTGGTCCCAATAGATTGCTTATTCGTTCGGCGACCTGGCGCAGCAAAATGTCCCCGGCTTGGTGGCCGCGGGTGTCATTGATAATCTTGAAGCGATCAAGATCCAGCAATAATAATGCTGCAATTTTACCGTTCCGTTCACATTCTTCAATCGTCTGCCGCATACGCTCTGACAATAGCGCGCGGTTAGGGAGGCCAGTAAGCATATCATGCAGGGCAAGATGTGTGCGGTGTTCTTCGGCAAATTTGCGGGCGGTAATGTCCACGCCGGTGGTTAGCACACCAATTGTTTGGCCATCGATATTGGTCAATGGTGACTTGTTACATTGAAATGTAAGTTCGACGCCGTCGCTTATGTATCGGTCTTCAAAAACGGGAATTGAATCGCCGGATTCCAGGATAGCGCTATTGCGCCTAAGTTCGTGTTCTAACGATACCGGGTCTAATAACTCATAAATTGACTTGCCTACCAACTCGTCAGGTTCTTTGCCAAAAAGCGCGGAATTGTAAGAGTTGAGGAACAGAAATTTGCCGTTTCGATCAATGGCGTTGATCAATATCGGGGATGTATCAATAATCTGTTCAAGCATGGATTTATTTGCCGCAGACGAATATCTATTGGTAAAACCGGCTAGATTTTTTTCGACAGCATGCTTGGCCCGTCCGGCTAGCTCTTTCTCTTTCTTATGCTGATTGAGCAACAGCAATGCGCGTTCGCGAAATTCGATATGCGATACAGGGCTTTGCAGAAAATCTGTTGCGCCCGCATCCAACGCCGAAATGCGGCATTCACGGTCTTGCCGCGCGGTAATTATGATCGCCGGTATGTGTGATCCAACAGATTTCTCTCTGACCGCCTTGATGAAATCGGCGCCGTTCATTTCGGGCATACGATAGTCGACAATTAACAAGTCGGCGGAATCATTATCTATATATTCCAATGCATCCAGCGCGCTACTGAAGCATTTGGCGGTGAAGCCCGACCCCATCATTGCAACAAATTGTGCATAAATTCGCAGATTTGTTGCACGATCGTCGACAATAATAATACGCGCTTGCATACAAATGCGATACGCAAACTAAGTCAAGGAATGGTTAACGGGATATTTGCAGCCTGTACCGAATGTCCGGCAAGGCGGCGCGAAACCGATGATTTTTGGTTATTGAATGCACCACTTCGGATTAACTATGCTTTGAAATGTGCAGCGGATAGATGTCGTTTTGGATAAAAAACTGCGTATATCCAATTTCGTGCGAAATAATCCGATGACACTGTTGCCAAAATCGCAGTCTCGTCCTAGCCCAAAAATTGAAAAACATTCGGGGGTAACTGGCGATAATGAGCAACAGCGAACATTACGAGCAACAATATCTCAACCTGATGCGCAGGGTATGGACGGAAGGTACGGTTCAGCATGATCGAACCGGTATCGGTACGAAGGCCTTGTTTGGCGCGACGATGCGCTTCTCGCTTGAAAATGATGCCATTCCGCTGCTGACGACAAAACGTGTTTTTTGGAAAACGGCGGCGCGCGAGATGCTATGGTTTCTAACCGGCAATACCAACATCCGCCCGTTGCTGGAACAAAAAGTCCGAATTTGGACGGACTGGCCATTGGATCGGTATCGACGCGCAACAGGTGACCAAATTAGCCAGGATGCGTTTGAGCAGCACATTCTGGACAACGCTGAATTCGCTGCGGAATGGGGCGATCTCGGCCCTGTTTACGGTGCGCAGTGGGTCAATTGGCCGCAATATGTTCCGGCCGGTAATGGATCATTTCGGCGCGAGGATCAGGGAATCAATCAAGTATCTGCGTTGGTCGACAGTTTAAAAAACAATCCGGGTTCGCGCCGTCATATAATCGAAGGCTGGAATGTCGCTGAAATCGACCAAATGGCCTTGCCGCCCTGCCATAAAACCTATCAGTTTCAAGTTGCGGACGGCAAGCTGAACGGGCTGTTGTTTCAACGCTCCTGCGATTTGGGCCTTGGCTTTGCGTTTAACATATTCTCCGCATCGCTGCTGATCCGAATGCTGGCCCAGCAAACCGGATATGAGCCGGGTGAATTTATCTGGCAGGGCGGCGATGTGCATTTATATCTAAATCATGCCGAATTGGTTGAAGAGCAGATAGCGAGAGTGCCGGGCGGAAGCCCAACGCTTCATATTTTGAGGAAGCCAAACAGTATTTTTGACTACCGGATTGAAGATTTTGAGGTCCGTAATTATTCGCCGCAAGCGCATATCGCGGCTGTTGTGGCGGTTTAAAGCCGTAAAGAGGGCGTTAGGTCAGCTATATTGACCTATCGCGGTTGTTGAAATAAAATAACAATCGTTGATAATATATTTGCGAGTCGTTCGATTGTCGGCCGCGATGTTGGAGAGAGACGATGACACGAGGCAAGCGCGAGAATTTGGAACCTCTAAGGTTGCACGTGCCTGAGCCTAAATATCGTCCCGGTGACGAGGTCGACTTCAGCGATATCGCCGTGCCTGCGGTCGATAGTTTTTCGAAACCAGACGAGAATGTTTTACCGGCGGCGATGCAACCACTGGCTTATGGTTTGATTCGTGTTCTCGATTTTGATGCAAAGGCAAAGGGAAGCTGGAATCCCAATCTTTCAACCAGTCAGAAACATAACTTACTTCGCAATATGATGTTGGTGCGTGCGTTTGATGACCGGATGTTTCGGGCGCAACGTCAAGGCAAGACCAGTTTCTACATGAAGTCTACCGGTGAAGAAGCCACATCGGTCGCATCGACGATGGCGCTTGATATCGATGACATGTGTTTTCCTAGCTACCGCCAACAAGGAATTCTAATTACTAGAGAATGTCCTTTGGTAGATATGATGAACCAGATATATTCGAACAGTGGCGATCATCTAAAGGGTCGTCAGCTGCCGATTATGTATTCTGCGCCGGATCAGAATTTTTACAGCGTTTCCGGTAATTTGACCACACAATATCCCCAGGCCGTTGGTTGGGCGATGGCATCTGCGTCACGCGGCGACAACCGGATTGCAGCCGTTTGGTGCGGCGAAGGATCTACGGCGGAGGGTGACTTCCACAGCGCGTTGACATTTGCTGCGGTCTATAATGCGCCGGTTATTATGCAAGTCGTCAATAATCAGTGGGCAATTTCATCGTTCTCCGGGTTTGCAGGCAGTGAACGCACAACATTTGCGGCGCGTGCGATTGGTTATGGAATTGCAGGACTGCGCGTCGATGGCAACGATCCTTTGGCTGTTTTTGCGGCGATGCAGTGGGCGGCGGATCGCGCCAGAACCAACAATGGCCCGACATTAATCGAATACTTCACATATCGAGCTGAGGGCCACTCCACTTCTGACGATCCCAATGCATACCGGGCAGCGGAGGAATTTGCCAAATGGCCGCTTGGTGATCCGGTCGAACGCCTAAAAGCGCATCTGATCGCCGAAGACGAATGGGATGAGGAGCGCCATTTGGCACAAGCGAAAGAGTTAACAAATTTTGTTAAGTCTCAGCAAAAAGAAGCTGAAAAAAATGGCGTTTTAGGCCATGGCCTGCATCATCCATTTGAAAGTATGTTTGAAGACGTGTTCGAAGAAATACCTTGGCATCTGCGTGAGCAGTGCGAACAGATGTTAGCCGAACAGCGCGTTAAATTTGGTCCGGATTGGGAGCCAAGCTGATGGCCGAAGCCGTAACCAAAACCATGAACATGATTGACGCGATCAACAACGCATTGGATATCATGTTAGAACGGGATCCCGATGTCGTCCTGATGGGGGAAGACATCGGATATTTTGGGGGTGTATTCCGGGCGACCGCAGGATTGCAACAAAAGCACGGAAAAACGCGAGTGTTCGACACGCCGATAACCGAATGCGGAATAATCGGGGTTGGTGTTGGCATGGCCGCATACGGGCTGCGTCCCGTTCCCGAGATCCAGTTTGCCGACTATATTTATCCCGGGCTTGACCAGCTGGTCAGTGAAGCTGCGCGGATACGATATCGTTCAGCGGGCGATTACATTTGCCCGATGACCGTTCGTACGCCATTTGGCGGCGGGATATTTGGCGGCCAAACCCATAGCCAATCACCGGAGAGTATGTTCACCCACATTTGCGGTGTTAAAACAGTCATTCCGGCTACGCCATTTGACGCCAAAGGCCTGCTGATCGCTGCAATCGAAGACAATGATCCAGTGATCTTCTTTGAACCAAAGCGCATCTATAACGGCCCGTTTTCGGGCTATTATGACCGGCCGGTCGAACCCTGGTCGAAACACGCCGCAAGTCAGGTTCCGGTTGATTATTACCGGATAGAACTTGGCAAGGCGTCGATCGTGCGCGCGGGCAGTGATCTGACAATTCTAACCTACGGTACGATGGTGCATGTTTCGAACGCCGTCGTGGAAGATATCGGGGTGGATGCCGAGGTAATTGACCTTAGAACACTGTTACCACTCGATATCGAAGCAATTGAGACCTCTGTGCGCAAAACCGGCCGATGTTTAATCGTCCACGAAGCAACGCGGACCAGCGGCTTTGGCGCAGAATTATCGGCATTGGTGCAAGAGCGTTGCTTTTACCATTTGGAAGCGCCGGTCGAGCGCGTAACGGGTTTTGACACACCATACCCGCACAGCCTTGAATGGGCATATTTCCCCGGGCCAATTCGAATCCGAACCGCGATTGAAAAAATATTTAAGGACCAGACCAATGGCTAGATTCATTTTTAACCTGCCAGATATTGGTGAGGGTATTGCCGAGGCAGAGATTGTGGCGTGGCACGTGAAAGTCGGTGACCGGATCGAGGAAGATCAACCCATCGCAGATATGATGACAGACAAAGCGACCGTTGAAATGGAAAGCCCGGTTTCGGGGGTCGTTACAGCAGTGGCAGGTGAAGCGGGCGATGTCATTCCTATCGGTTCAATGCTGGTCGAAATTGAAACGGTTGCATTTGCCGGCGATGATACAGAGAATATTGCCGTAGAAAGTGACGTCACGGCGTCAAAAATTGACGCGCCGGAACGCGCGAAAACCAATATTTCTGAACCTAGTAATGAAGCTAAGTCAGAATCAGAGTTAAAACCGGAGCCAGAACAAGAAATCGAGCCTGCCAAATCCCGACCAATGCAAGATAGCGCGAGATTTACCGCGTCACCGGCCGTGCGCGCGCGCGCCATGCAGCTGGGTGTTGATCTATCTGACGTCATGGCGTCGGGCAATCATGTGCGGCATGCCGACCTTGATAACTATTTGAATTACAATCAGGGGCAGGGGTATCGTTCATCAGGCGTAGCGAAACAGCGGGCCGACGCGGTGTTAAAGGTCATTGGTTTGCGCCGGCGCATTGCTGAAAACATGGCAGCGTCGAAACGTCACATTCCGCATTTCACCTATGTCGACGAAATGGATGTAACCGCTCTTGAAGCCATGCGTTTCGACCTGAACAATGCCAGGGGTCAGCGCCCGAAGTTGACCATGTTGCCATTTCTGATCACTGCAATCTGCAAGGCAATTCCATCGTTCCCTATGATAAACGCACGTTATGATGATGATGCAGGAATCGTAACGCAGCACGGCGCTGTTCATCTGGGCATGGCCGCGCAAACGGAGGCAGGCCTTGTTGTGCCGGTTTTGAGGAACGCACAAAACTTGAACGTGTGGCAGCTGGCGATAGAAATTGCGCGATTAGCAGCATCAGCCCGCGACGGAAGTGCAAAAAGCGAAGAGTTGTCGGGCTCCACATTGACCATCACGTCGCTTGGCCCATTGGGCGGAATAGTCACAACACCGGTAATAAACCGGCCAGAAGTTGCCATTATCGGCCCCAATAAGATCATTGAGCGCCCAATGTATGTTGATGGTAAAATTGAACCGCGCAAGCTGATGAATATGTCGGTCAGCTGCGATCACCGCGTCGTGGACGGGGCCGATGCGGCAAATTTCGTTCAGGCGCTCAAAAAGTTGATTGAGACTCCGGTGCTGTTGTTTGCGGATTAAGTGACTTAACCGTTGGCAGCGCGGTTGGCTTTAAACGGGGCGTGTCTAATTGCACCCTGGGCTTCGGCAGTATCAACTGAACTCACCTGTTCTTTTAACGCCAATCCCATGCGGTCATTCTTTGACCAACGGCATTCGGCGCGGGTCAACATGCCATCGCCAATGTCGATCAGGAATTCTGTACCCACGGGAACGTTGCTCAATCCTTCGATCAAAACGCCGCTTGATGAAAGATCGCGAATGCGCGCTTCATAGCGATGCTTGTTGTGGATCATGGTTACCACGCGCAGCATCTTCCGTCTTGGCTCACGGCTGGTGTTGTGGCCAGATGCTTTAACTTCTTTGGCGGCGTTTTGCAGCATCGCAATTACCGCTTCGGCACTAATCGGCTTGGAATAGATGTACCCTTGAACATGGCTGCAACCGAGATTGCGAATTAATTCAAGTTCATCATGTGTTTCAACGCCTTCGGCCGTGGTGTCCATTTCCAATGCCTCGGCCAAGCTAACGATTGAACGAATGATGGCACCATTGCGGCTGCCTTTTTGGGTGGCACCACGCACAAAGCTCTGATCGATTTTGATTTTATCAAACGGCGCTTTCTTGAGATAACCGAGCGAAGAATATCCGGTCCCGAAATCATCCAACGCCAACCGCACGCCAAGCCCCTTGAGCATTTGGAAGGTCGCATCAGTATTGGAATCGTCGTTCAAAAATACGCTCTCTGTGATTTCAAGCTCGAGCCTGTCAGGCGAAAGTCCGCTGTTGGCCAAGGTGTTGGCGATCACTCCGATCAAGCCCGGATTCGCAAACTGAATTGGTGACACATTAACGGCAACGCGCACATTGCCGGGCCATTTAGCGACCTCTTCGCATGCGGTCCGTAAAGTCCATTCGCCGATTTGCCCGATTATACCGGTGTCTTCGGCGATCGGAATAAAGCGAGAGGGTGAAACGAAGCCGCGTGTCGGGTGATTCCAGCGCAACAGCGCCTCAACGCCGACAATTTTTTCAGACTTGGTGGCCACCACTGGTTGGTAAACTACGTGCAGGCCGTTATTGACCAACGCATCGCGCAAATCAGATTCCAATTGCCGTCTGTCTTCGGCATCGCTGTGCAGGTCAGCTGCGTAGAAATGGTGAACGCCGCGGCCACGGCCTTTTGCCGCATACAGGGCCAGATCGGCATTTCGCACAAGTGCTTCGTTGGTTACACCGTCTGTTGGAGCCAGCGCGATCCCGATTGAGACGCCAATCGTCACTGCGCTACCGTCCAGAATATATGGCTGTGAAATTGATTGAATAATCTGTTCGGCCAATGGGCCCAATTGCGTTTTAGAATCTTTTCCCGGCAAGATTAGCTGAAATTCGTCGCCGCCAAGACGGCCGACATGACCGGCATTGCCAATTATGCGCTGAAGCCTCTGGCTAACCTGTCGCAACAACGCATCACCTGCGGGATGCCCCAGCGTATCATTTACTTCCTTGAATCGGTCGAGATCCAGCAAAAACAAAGCGCATATGCGATTTAAAGGGTTGGGTGCCGCAAGAATTCGTTCGAGAGTCGTTTGCATGTGCAAACGATTTGATAGCCCCGTTAGAGAATCAAAATGCGCCAAACGGGAAACTTCCGCTTGGCTTTTTCTGATCTCGGTTAGGTCGGTACCGCTACCCCGAAATCCTTGAAAGTTATGGTATCTGTCAAAGATTGGGCGTCCGGAAATACTCCACCAGCGGTCTTCACCTTCTGTGGCCACGCGAACATTCAGTTCATTAAACGGGGCTCTGGTCGTTAGATGAAAGCTGAGCGTTCGTTCCTGATTTTCATCCTTCTGCTGGCTTGCGTCAATCAGGGTCGTAACGGGCTCACCAATAAGCGCCTGGATATCTCGGTTCAAAATTTTTGCCGTGCGCTCCGACAAATATGTGATGCGATTATGTCTATCGGTTTCCCAAAACCAGGCGTTTCCTGAGTTTTCGAAATCGGTAAGAATCGCGCTTGCCCGGTTCATGGATAGAATTTGGATCTCACTTTGATCTTTCTTTTTTTGCGCCCGTTTCAGATACACAGGCATCCAAGCAAGAAAGATAAAAGCGAAAACACCAAAAGCCAACCAATAGCTTGTAGCGCTGTATCCAAAACCAATTCCCGCCGCCGTGGAAAGAAGTGACGTTGCGAGAATTTTTGGACTTTCGTTTAGGGCAAGTACCAATGAAGCAACCAGCCCAATGATGGTCATAGCGGTCAAACCAACCACCACTAAAGACATAGTCGACAACAGTAACCCTAGGGTCCAGCCTAAGGGCAGATATGCAGCAACGGCTATCGGAATCTCAACATGTAACCGAGCTTGCACATCGACAGATTTACGCTTTAATACCGTGGTGATGATCAACGCAATGCAAGCCATAGCAAAGGAGGAACCGGCAAGAATCCAATATTTGGATTGTATCGCCAATACGTTGTCAGTCTGGAAGTCTTGAAGAAATTTAGGCGCTATCCAGAAAAGCAGAAAGAATAAAGCTTCGCCAGCAACCAGAATAAGCCATGGATTGGAAATTAGTTTTTTACCGAAGGCTTTGCGTGGATTTTGAAATGCAATGGGAGCCGAAACGTTGCTCGCGATGGCGCGCGTGGCCACTGCGTCAATTTCCGCTATTGTTTCGTTAGTGCTTATGTTTTGCGAAACTTCCATAGTCTCGGCTATGTCAGCTTTCTATTGACAATCCGTTTATATTGGCTGGGAAATAACGAAAAATTTGGTTATTTGCGTGCAGATCTTGAGAATTATATTTAGATAATTCAATATGTACAGATCGACATTCAAGATATCGTTCAATCGATTTTGAATCCAGCAAGGCTCTCCTGGTCGAATTTCAATTTGAAGGTTAGGAAAGGCCCGCTCCGCGTGTAGCGAAGCTTTTCAAAATCACGATCGTTGAAGCCAACAATGTTATAGCCAAGCGAAATGTTCGCATTTTTAAACGGCACCAGCGTTAGGATCGGTCCGCCCGAATATGCGATGTTTCTGCCGCCAGTTCCCACTCTGACCGTGCCAGCGACACCGACATCGACATGCTTGCTGAGATCAAAACGGAAATCGCCGCCCAAAACGTTGCTCCATCCGGAAACATCATCTTGACCAAAACGCTCCGAAACGTATCGCGAACCCCAGAAGAGCGAGTATTCACCGCGCTCAAAGAAATCGCCGTCATCATTGCCCAATTCGTCGTCGCCGCGGCCAATTGGCGTATAGTTGATCGACAGGCTGTTGATTACACGCCGTGACGCTGCGTTGCCATCAATGAACAGGTTTGCTCCGCCGATTGGACCAGGCAGCCCGGCTACGGCGTTTTTCACGGCATCATAGCGCAGTTCAAATTTGTTTAAGAACGACCAGTCACTGCCAACCGGGCGATTTGCCCAGCTAACTTCTGCTTGCGCGGTTTCTGTTGAAGGGCCGCCATTTTGCTTGGCTGAAAACCAGCTGAGCGCGCCAGCGATTGCCTTGCCTTCGCCAATTTGACGCAAGATCGCCGTATTGAAGCCATAACGGTCCGTTGTATCACCGGCGCGGTATTCCGCTCGGCCGGTCCAGCTATACCGGTCACCGCGATAGCTCGCGCCCGCCGTAACCGCTGTGAAATCTTCGGTAAGACTGCCGTTACTGCCCAGGAAGCCGCCCGAAGCGACCGGCTGCAATGGATTGACTACATCATTACGATCAACGCCAGATAGAGTTTTATTGCCATCCAATGATAGGTCGACTGACCATTTTTCACTGATCTTGAACGATTGAGCAAGGCCGTAAGCCGCGAAGCTGCGGGGACCATATTCAGTGATATCTTGTTGGTTGGCGCTGGCCAGTATCCGGCCGCCAGCCCAAGGCGCAACATCAAAACCAAGCCGTGCGGTCCGGGCGTTGATTGTCTCACCCTTGGCGATTTCATACGATCCGATCAATTGAATGTCGGACTTGATGGCGTACCGCGCACCAAATTGATGACGGGCAGGGAAATCAATGCTTGAATCTTGTCCGCCAAGTGCAAATTCAGTTTGCGCGCTAAGTTCCAACTTGTTGTCCAGCAATTTTTGCGAACCAGCTAGCCGGGCGATGGTCGATTTGTTGACGGTCCCGTCGCCCAAGTTATCGTTGGCGTGGGTCAAGCCAGCGCGCAGCGAGCTATTCCCCGTGCGGTACTCTAGCTCAGAACTTGCCGCGCGGCGGCGCGCATCGCTTGTCAAATAATCTTCTTGATAGGCCAACGCAGATACCGACAACGCGTCACTGATCCGTGCGCGCGCATCAATCCCGTATTTGCGGGTGCCGGTTTCAGACAAATTGTTTTGGCCTACGCCGAAACGTGCATCCTGTTGCCGGACATACGCCTGAACATCGATGCTGCCTGTGTGATGCTCCGCCTCGACAAGCCATGCATTGGCGCGCCCAGCGTTCGGCTGTGTGTTACCTGACTTGTTCTTGCCGTCTGTTCCGGCGAACTCCGCGCGTATTTCGGTGCCCACGCCCGGACGATAGATTATGTCTGCGCCCAACAAGTTGGTTTTGGCTTCGGTTGTTTCGTCATGCAGCGCGGTGGCAGCGATTTGCAGTTTTTCCGATTTGTCTTTCCAACGAATGCGTCCGCCCGCGTTGTTCACGCGTTGACCAACGCCGTCGACTTCATATTCAGCAATGATGAATTGCGGATTGAAACCACTTGAGCGCGACAATATAGGTTCGCGAAACCGCAAAGTTCCAGCAAGATAATCGATGTCATAGTCGATGTGACGCAGCAACACACGTTCCTCAACAATACGGTCAGAACGCAAGCGATCCCGCGCTTGTAAAGTGATCCGTTCGCTATTGGCGAGAACATCGCGGCTGGAAAGCGCATACGGACCAGTCAAACCAGTCCCCTGAATTTCTTCACGGCGATACCGGTAGGGGGTATCCGCGCCAAAGACTTGGGCCGACACTTGCTCGCTGCGATACTCGGCTTTTAACCCGTTGAACGACCGCTGATAACGGGCAAGTTCAGGTTCATCGATACCGGTTTGATAGTCACCAAACAGCGCATAAAACTGCGGACGTTCCAGTTTCAAATAGAGCTTGCGTAGCGACGATGCATCATAGCGTTGTTCAGCGCGGTCTGCATAAATTGTGTAGTAGCGGCGCGGATCAATTACACCTGCGAAACGTGTTTCGTCTTCATTCTTGTCCGTATCATAAGCAAGCGTCATCAACCATTTACCGCTGACGCGGCCTTTGGCGTACAAAGCGATCTTTCCGTCAACTTGGATATCATCTTGCTTGTCGGCAAGAGTTTCCAGGCCGCCTTGAAGTTTGTTAAAGCCGATGGTGCCAGCGGCAAAGCCGACTACGGTCCACGGACGTTGGCCTGGATCCAACCAAGTTTCAATCCGCTGGGCGCGGGTAACCTTGCCGTCTTGGAAATTGAAACCGATGGATAATGTTCCAGACGCGGTTGTTGGTTCTAACTCTATATAAGCAATGCCATCTTCACCGTGCACCCGCCAAACTGGCTGCGCACGTTCCAATCCGGAAAGCTGTGATGCCTGTTGCGCGTCGACTTCAACGGCAGGGGCGTAAGGATCGGTAACGCTGAAATCGCCAACCGCGTCATGCTGAATTGGCTTGCCGTTCCGGTCAGTAAGGCGGACAGCGATGCGCGGACGGGTTACACCGTCAGCGCGCAGAACCGACAGTTGCTTGATAAACTGGGCGTGTACAGGTGCATTCGCGAAATAAACATTGCGTTCAAGCGTTTCGACTGTTTTGCCATCACTATCAAGGATGTTTGCGGTAAACTTGTTGTCGCCATCTTGAATTTCAATGCCGCGCCAGACGCTGATAGCCAGCGACGCATCGGCGTTCTTCTTTTTGCCATCATAGTTTAGCGGGCTGACCTTCGCGCCATTCAGGAACAGAGCGACTTTTTGCTGGTTGCTGTGCTTGATGACGATCCGGATCGCCTTAACGCGCGGGTTATGGTCGGCAGCGGGGAACAAGAATGCGGCGCCCGGTTTCTGCCCGGCAAGCCAATCAGTGCCTGCGCCCGACGCTTCTTGATCGGATATCGCGATTGGTTTCGGCGCAAGGTCAGACGAAAATGCCTGACGAGGTGCGATTTTCTGGCTGCGGAAATCGGCGCGTTTCAAACTGCCGCCACGGCCCTCAACGAAGCGCGAGATGGCGCTGCCTGCGCTGCGCGTATTTTGCGCGCAATCCACTGGAGCTTGATCGAGCGGGAAAGTCGATGGATCAACTTGGACGACATGAATTCCGGGAATAACCCCTTCAAAATGATAACGGCCGTCTGCGTCGGTGACAGTGTAAGTGCCATCTTCCATCATAACCCGAACGCCTTTGATACCCGGCGCTTTTTGCGGGTCCAAAGTACATGCACCTTCAGTAATTCTGCCAATGATCGTGAACCGCTCACTTATTCCGTCACGCGAAATGCGGATTAGGGCATCGGCAGGCGCGCTGGTTGTACCGCGGCTATCGCGCGCGGACGCGATGTTGATTGCGTCGCCCGGCCTTGCGTCTTGGCGAATTTCCGCCAAATAAGTGATCAAGCCCTTTTGCCCAGCCGCAAGTGATGGAATCACCAGTGAGAAGGCCGTTCCATCTGCCGACATAGTCGGGGTTACCAGCTGCCCTTGATAGCGGACAGTGTTTGCTCGCAAACGAATGGCTTTGGGAAGATTGTCAGTTACCGTAATCGCGCTGGAATTGCGTGACCGGTCAGGATTGCTGACTTCGATACGATATTGAACAATGTCGCCGGGTACAGCGTTATTGGTTGTCGTGGTTTTGCGCAATACCAGCGATCCACCGGGGCGATCCAATGGGATATCGACGCGGACAGGTGCGGGATCGCTCAATGTAATGACGCCGCCATAGGATCCATCGCTGATAACAAATGCACCGCCATCGGGCCGCGTGAGATTTGCAATGTCGGCCGGAGTGGCAACGGATGGATGCGAATAGGGCGCGGGCGGCTGCACAACCAACCGGTAAGTACCCTGCCGCAAAAACGGGAAGCGGTAGAAGCCCGCTTCAAAATTGTAGATTTGCCCGCCAGCATCAACCACTTGTGTGCCGACTATGATCGAGTTGGGGAAAGCAGAAATCCCGTCGTCGCCGAATACCTGTGCAGGAACGCCTGTTGCTGCATCGACTATTGTCACCCGGGTACCTGCAACGATTTTGCCATCTGCGCTGTCAAAAGCCAGGCCGAACGGATCGACGAGGATGTCAACGTCTGCACTGCCGACAGAAACCCCGGTGCTGACCTCATCCAAATTTACGGTTAGCTTGTCGCCAGGGCGAACGGAGAGAACGCAATCGCCCTTCACCGGACTTGCCGGAACAGCCGCAGTGTTAATTATCCCGCGGAAAATGCCACTATTGGCGGTTGATTCAACAAGTGTGATGCTCTCTTCGTCACCGTTTTCTGTAACAATCGTGACATCGAGCCGCTCAATAACCGAGTTGTCGGTATTTTGGGCCGCGTCTTTGACCTGAATCACCAAAGGCTCGCCGGCGCGGATTGCTGTAGCGGGCATCAGGCTAGCCGGGCTGGTCGAAAGCCCTGAAAAGACGCCACCCAATGTAATGGGCGTCGCACCGTTTGAACCCGCACACATTGTCCCCGGCAAGTTTGTCTGCGTGGCGCCAGGTGTGTTGGAAAAGTGAAAGAGATTTAGGACGGGATTGGATGGGGGAGGGGACTGGACTGCAATATCAACGGTGTTTGAAGATTGCGACAAAGTTTGGTTTGCAACGTCCCACTCGGCAAGGGCTGTGTTCGAAATGATCCTTGGCGCAGGTGCAGTATTTTGCACAAGCGCAGTTGTGCTTGCGGCAGGAATTGTGATCCCCGCCGCAAGCACAGCTGCGAATTGTATAATAGACTTGGTTAATATCTTCATATTTAAGAAAGGCGGCGTTTCGGGGGAACCGTCCGGTAAACCCCGAAAGCGCCGCCTCTTTCTCTTATTAATCGATGGTGACTTGGAAAATCAGCGAAGTCGACGTTGGGGTCGTTGAACCATCGGCAAGATTGTTCAATGTCCCCGTAACGGTCGTGAGACCTGACGAAGTCACTGTTGAACCACCTGTCAGAGCGCAAGTTTGCGATGCGCCCGGGCTGGTCACTGCACCATTCAGATATACCGAGTTATTCACAAACGTGGTGTTTGTTGGAACAACGTCGGATACGCTGATGTTCTGGGCAACTGCGGAACCGGTATTCGTTACCGAAATACAATATTCAACAACTGCGCCAGGAATGGCCTTCGGATTGGAAACGCTAACACCGTCGCTAACGACGCGGCTTGTTTTCACAACGCTCAGGTTGGCGGCACTAACAGTATAGTCGTCGTATGCCCACGAAACGCCATTGCGCGATGTGTTGCCAAGTACTGCCGTCAAATCGTCTGCAAAGATCGTTTGGAACGTGCCGGTTGTGATGTCGGCTGTATTCGCTGCTCCGTCATTTACCGCAGTAATCGCGCTGCCGTTGCTATTCAAAGCGGTCGCGGCCAAGCGTACAGTTGCTACTGCACCGTTTGCTGCCAATGGAATGTCGCTGCGGACAAGCACATGGACCGTGGTGTCCTTGAGCACGTCATTCAGCGTCAATGTTGACGAGAATGCCTCAGCGCCATCAAGAACGCCGTTGCCGTTGGTGTCGATAGCATATTCGAAATTGCTTGTGTCGATGCTGTCCGTACCGCGGCCTGCGCCAACGGTCGCGCCAGACGCCAAGTTGGTCGCCGCCAACGAGAAATCGAGCGTGTCGTTCGAAGAGTTGACAATCGTATATGCAACAATCGCGTCCAATTGTCCCGACGTTACCGATGTTGTGCCCACTGCGGTTTTTTCAGTCACGCTGAAAAGGACCTTGCGATCGACACGGAATTGGTTCTGCGCAGTCAATTCTGAACCCGCGGGTGTTTGATTTACGCCGCCAACAGCATAAGTTACTTGTACGTTGTTGGTAATCAGAGTGTTTGCATCCGTGTTCGCGGCATATGCCGGACCGCTGGCGACCAAAATGGCAGCCAGTGCAGATGAAGCGCTCAGGAGTTTAAGCTTACTGGTCATCGCTAACTTCCTTCTTCTTTCTTCGTATTGGTGGATTGTCAAAATACCGCGACAATCCGGACGGTTTTGCGGTTATCTTACGATTCCACGAAAAATGAGCTTGCCTTCCGAACCGGAGGCAATGGGTTGATTTAAATTCCATCGGATGTGGGTCACATCTGACATGAGGGCAGGCCGTGAATTGCCGTCGGCATCCTGCAAACGCAGCGCGGAGAGAAATCCCCAGCTTTTGCCGCCGTCGATCGAAACAACTTCAAGTCCGTCGGACGTACCATTGAACGCAACGGCCTTTGGCAATGGGTTGGTCAGGACGAATTTTTCAGCTGGCTCGCTGCCTGCATTTTTATATTTCACGACGAACACCAAATTGTCGCCGGGCGTGACCAAATTTGGAGCTTCCAAAATTGTAGCGACGCTGCCGTCCGCACGTTGCTTTTGCTTTTCGACAAAAACCGCGCTCGATATCTGCAACTGGTTCGCTGCAAATGCTGCGGTTGGCAACACGAAAGCGGCCAGTGACACCAACAGGGGCGTAATCAACCTTATCATTGAATCAGTACCTTAAATGTCACGGTGCGTGTTTGGCCCGCAGGAACTGTGCCAACAGACACCCGTATTTGGGTGCCGTTATAGCTTCCCGCATCCGCGTCGGCGGCATCGGTTTGCGCGGCGGTTTCCAATGTGATTGAACTTGCGGTGTAAGTTGTGCTTGCCGGTATCGGGTCGGTAATCACCACGTTCGCAAGGCTGCCGGAACCAGTGACGGTTGCGACCAGCTTGTAGGTAATTGTTGATCCTGGAACTGAACGGTCACCGCCAAAGGGATCTGTTACAACAGCGGTCTTTACCAACGCCAAAGTTGCAGCTTGTACCGCCAGGAAGCCGCTGTCGGCTGCATCCGCGCCTGATGTGCCAACGACTGCATCGCCGCCGCCTTCGCCTGCGCCTGTAAATGTCGTCCCGGGGGCACCTATGCCGGTCTTTGCCGACGCAGTTAAGCCAACTTCGGCCCGGTTGCCGTTGGCGACGTTTGCCGGTGATGTGCTCAATACAAAGACTGTAATGCTTGTTTCCGGCGCGATCGTCGGATCATTTGTACCAGCGACGTAAACGGTATCAACACCGGCGTCATAAACCCCGTTGTTGTTTGTATCCAGGACGATTTGCTGCAGCGTCGGGTCGAAATCATCGCCCGATTTTGCGGCATCAGCCGTTAAAGCAAACGCCTCGTTGCCATTGCCGGTGTTGGTAACCAAAAACTTCAGCACATTTCCAACTTGACCCGGCGCAGTGGTCACATCACCGGGATCGGAGCTGGTTACGGTAACGTCCAGCAATTCGTCGACTTTGATAACAACCTTGTTCGAATCAATTGTCACTGGACCGCTGGGTGTGTCGTAAGACGCAGTGGCGATGTTTTCGATGTCCGTGCCTGCAAGCGTCGGGGCCGCGTTGGCAGCCGAAGCAACGCCCACACAGCTTATCGCAGCAGCAGCCAATAGGTGCGTGCGCAGGGACATGGTCAATGCGCCGAATCGACGCTTGGAGTAAGTTTGTATCTTCATGTGCATTGTTATGGCGGAATAAGGTCAACAAACCGTTAAACGCGGTTAATGGCGTCATTCGCGCAAGCATTCTGAAAAGTAACGAGAATATGTAAAGTGAATTGCAATAACTTGTAAAATGGATGCATACTGGTACGGTGGTTAACCAAAATATGAATGCTAATTTGGAACGTTGGCTGCTAAAAACGGCATCGCTTGCATTCTGCCTGTTGACAGAATCTCTCGCCCCACCTAGTGCGCGTCCACCGCAGTTTAGCGGGTGTAGCTCAGTTGGTTAGAGCGCCGGCCTGTCACGCCGGAGGTCGCGGGTTCAAGTCCCGTCACTCGCGCCACTGCGTTTTCAGGTGGTTAAGATCGAAATTACGCTTTCGGTGCTTTAAAGCTTCCCGTTTCCATCCAGATCAATAGCGGTTTTAGGGGCAGCAACCATGCGATGCCCGCAACCAGATAGAACACGCTTTGCGCCCAGATAGGCCATTGACCTATGCGGTCCCATTGGCTGACAATAACTGCACACCATGCGCTGATAAAAGCTAGAATGAGCAGCACGCCTGCTGGTTTGCGCCATGTTGGCGCATAGGTTTTTTTGTCGTTCATGTACAAATCCACTCTTTTTCGGTTAAAACTGCATCCAAGGGGATATCCCATGGATCCGTGACAAGCGATGCGGCTTCTTGAACCGACCAAGCCACGCCAATCGCAATCGCATTCTCCATACGGCTAAGCGCCCGATCATAATGACCGGCTCCTTGCCCCAATCTCGATAGTTTGCGGTCGAATGCGATTAGCGGCAATAATATTACATCCGGCGTTACCGCCTCGCTATCGGCTTTTGGTTGCAGCAGATGGAACGGCCCCTGTTCAAGCTGATCGCCCGGGGACCAAGCGAGAAACCGCATCGGGGAAACTTTGCTCACGACGTGTGGTAACGCTGTTTTGCAACCTGCCTCGCAGGCAAAGCGCAATAATGCGAGAGGATTGACCTCTGAGCCCACCGCGACATAGGCGGCTATGGTTGTTTCAGGCGTAAACAAAGATTTTAGGGCGCTTGGCGGACGTGAAAATGCCAACTCCTTATCTTGGGAGCTAAGACCGGCGACATATTCATCCCGAATACTGCGAAATTGACGGCGCATTGCAATTTTGTCGGTCGTCACCATTGCATGCCTTTGTTTTCAAGTGGCGGAACCACCATGGGTCGTTTCCCGGAATATCCTCTGACGCCAGTAACGCCAGGTGGGAGCCATATGCACCGGACCAGGATCCAGACAGGGACAGCTCCCTCAGATAGTGAATCGCCTCAGGGATGTTCTCATCAGTTCGTGCCGGGTAGCCCCGCCAACTCCTATATAGGCGCTCTGCGCTTAATTCTCAAGCTTAACCGCAAGAGCTTCCAACCGATCGGCCAGTTTTTCTATCGTTGTAGCGGCTTGGGCAATTTGAATGTCATCCGCCGAAGTCATTTGGCTTTCTGCTGCCGGCTTGTTGGATTGCAATTCATGCAGTTTATCGGCGAGCAGCAATGCGGCGAACAGGAGCTGGCGACTCTCGTTCAACCCACCCGTTGTGCCTCCTGCTTCTTGCACCATATCGTTTACCGTTGATGCGAGTGATTGCAGATGCAATTCTTCGCCGTCACGGCAGGTTACAATATATTCGCGCGATGCAATGTTCAAACGGACATCAGCCATTTACGCGCCTCCGCCGATCAAGGAATCCAATGCCCGGATTGCGGATTGCGTTTCCGCCTTAAGCGCCTGATGCTTGGCAAGTAAATTATTCTCGTCATTTGAAATCATCGGTACTTCCAATTGTTCTAACCGAGAAAGTGCGCGTTCGATACGGCCTATTGCAATAATCAGTTTGTTATCCGGCATGAATTAAACCTTTCTGGACAAGCCATTTAGCAGAAACACGCAAGGGAGCAAACTAGCTTTTGGCGGCATGACGTCACTTTGTTACATCAATGTGACGTAACTGTGACGTCACTTTCGAGATTTGGTGCGAAAGCTGTGCATTATCCGGCCTATCCCTTGACGATTAGGCCGCCGACAAGCAAAGGGTTTCCCTTAAGGCGACTCGGTTCCTGTGTGCCAAAACAAATTGTTGCATATCCTGTGCGCGATGCATCTTCAAAGTGGGGGAAATACATGACTGTCAGCGAAAAGCAGATGGCCAATGCGATCAGGGCGCTTGCGATGGACGGCGTACAGGCTGCAAACAGCGGTCATCCCGGAATGCCGATGGGCATGGCCGACGTTGCGACCGTCTTGTACAAAGACTATCTGAAATTTGATGCCACTGCGCCCGATTGGGCGGATAGAGACCGTTTCGTGCTTTCCGCTGGCCATGGATCAATGCTGGCTTATGCGACCTTGCATCTCGCGGGTTATGCCAGCCCGACTATCGATGATATCCGTAACTTTCGCCAGATAAGCAGCCCTTGTGCTGGTCATCCCGAAAACTTTGAAATCGCCGGAGTGGAAGCGACAACTGGCCCATTGGGGCAGGGACTGGCGATGGCGGTCGGTATGGCAATTGCCGAACGTCACCTAAACGCAGTATTTGGCGATGATTTAGTCAACCACCGGACATGGGTTATCGCGGGTGATGGGTGCCAGATGGAAGGCATAAATCATGAAGCAATCGGATTGGCGGGCAATCTCAATCTAGGTAAACTTGTCGTGCTTTGGGATGACAACAGGATTACAATCGATGGTGCCGTCGATCTATCATCCTGCGAAGATATACCGGCGCGTTATTTGGCAACCGGCTGGCATGTGGAATCGTGTGATGGCCATGACTTTGCCGACATCCGGCGCGCGATTGATGCTGCCGTCGCTGACGGAAGACCCTCGTTAGTGGCTTGCCGCAGTATTATTGGAAAAGGTGCACCGAACAAGCAAGGAACATCGGCGACCCACGGTGCGGCTCTGGGCACTGACGAGGTTGCTGCGGCTCGGGTGGAAATCAATTGGCCCTTTGAGCCGTTTGAAATTCCTGCTGATATTGCGGCTGCGTGGAACGCAACCAGCGCCCGCGGCGTGGCTGAACATGCCGCATGGAATGTCCGCCTGAGTGCAAGCGGCAACGGACAAGAGTTGATGCGCCGTATTAACGGAGCGGTTGCCGACGTTCCCGGCATGCAAGAATATTTGCAACAACTCGTTTCAGAATCGCCCAAAGTTGCAACCCGTAAGGCGAGTGAAATGGCGCTCAACGTGCTGACCGCAGCGTTGCCGGAAATGATCGGTGGTTCAGCGGATTTAACCGGATCCAATAACACCAAAACCAAATTCACCGACGTTTTGGACCGGGGCAATTTTGGCGGGCGTTACATAAACTATGGAATCCGTGAATTCGGCATGGGCGCGGCAATGAACGGCATGGCCCTGCATGGCGGAATCATCCCCTATGGCGGGACGTTTCTGGTATTCGCGGACTATGCGCGTGCAGCCATTCGGCTTTCGGCGATCCAGCGCGTTCAAGTGATTTACGTGATGACCCATGACAGTATCGGGCTTGGCGAAGATGGGCCGACGCATCAGCCTATCGAACATCTGCAAAGCCTGCGTGCGATGCCCAATCTGCTAGTGTTCCGTCCCGCCGACGTTGTTGAAACGGCGGAATGCTGGGCTTTGTCGGTGGCTCATAAAACTGGTCCGTCGCTGCATGCGCTGAGCCGTCAAAATCTGCCTACAGTGCGGACCGACGTTACTGAAAACCTGTGTGCAAAAGGGGCATACCGTTTGAAACCAGCTTTGGCAGAACGCAAAGTCGTCATCATCGCGACCGGATCGGAAGTCGAAATCGCGCTGCAAGTCGCGGATAAATTAGAGCAAGCAGGATACGGCGCAGATGTCGTGTCGATGCCATGCGCCGAATTGTTTGACGGGCAATCGGTGGCTTACCAAGATGATATTATCCCCGGCAACGTGCTAACAGTCTCGATTGAAGCGGGTTCAACATTCGGTTGGGAACGATATACCGGCCGCAATGGGATGCGATTTGGAATTGACAGCTTTGGTGCGTCGGCACCGATTGACGCACTTTACGATCATTTCGGCCTGACCGCCGAAAAAATAACCCCTCAGATTATCGCTCGTTTGGAATAACAGGAGAATGTCATGACTGTAAAAGTTGCCATTAATGGATTTGGCCGGATCGGCCGATTGGTTGCCCGAGCGATTCTGGAACGCGATGATCATGATTTGGAGCTGGTTTCGATCAACGATCTGGCGAGCGCGAATGCCAATGCGTTGCTGTTCAAGCGAGACAGCGTTCACGGCGCATTTCCCGGAACGGTTGAGGTTGATGGCAACGACATTGTGGTCAATGGCAAACGCATCCATGTGACGGCGGAGCGTGACCCGGCCAATTTGCCGCACGCAGCAAATGGCGTCGATATCGCGCTGGAATGCACCGGATTTTTCACCGACCGTGAAAGCGCAGGCAAGCACATTACAGCAGGTGCAAAGCGTGTTTTGATCTCGGCTCCTGCAAAAAATGTTGATAAAACAATTGTGTTTGGGGTCAACCACGACGTCTTGACGTCAAATGATGTGATCGTGTCAAACGCGAGTTGCACCACCAATTGCCTCGCGCCGCTTGCCAAAATAATGAACGACAATATCGGTATCGAGCGCGGATTAATGACCACAATTCACAGCTATACCAATGATCAAAAGATCCTTGATCAGGTCCATGAAGATATGCGCCGGGCGCGCGCAGCGGGGATGTCGATGATCCCGACGACAACGGGCGCGGCGCGCGCTGTTGGAGAGGTTATGCCGGAATTGAAAGGCAAGCTGGATGGTTCCGCGATCCGCGTGCCGACGCCAAATGTCTCGATTGTCGACCTGACGTTCACACCGTCGCGCGACACCACCAAGGAAGAGGTAAACGCCTTGTTGAAGGCTGCTTCTGAAGGCGCATTGAAAGGCATATTGGCCTATTCAGACGAACCCTTGGTCTCAATTGACTACAATCATTGCCCAGCAAGCTCCACCATAGACAGCCTCGAAACGACGGTTTTGGACGGCAAGTTGGTGCGGGTACTTAGCTGGTATGACAATGAATGGGGATTTTCAAACCGCATGGTTGATACCGCAGGCATTATCGGTGGATTGATCTAAGGAATCCATTCTATGCCTTTTAAAACGTTAGATGATCTTGGAGATGTTTCCGGTAAGATCGCATTGGTCCGGGTGGATTTGAATGTCCCCTATGCCGATGGCCGGGTAACCGACGACATGCGCCTGCGGGCGATTATCCCGACGGTGAATGAGCTGTCTGAAAAGGGCGCGAAGATTCTGCTCTTGGCGCATTTTGGTCGGCCGAAGGGCGCAAAGCACAGCGAGATGTCGCTTTCAATGATCATCGAGCCATTGCAGCGCGTTTTGGGCAAGGAGATCATGTTTGTGCCCGAAATCGCGGGGCCTGTGGTTGAACAGTCGATCGGGATACTTGGTAACGGCGACATCGCGGTGCTTGAAAACACGCGCTTTTATCCGGGCGAAGAAACCAATGATCCGGAATTGGCCAAGGCGGTTGCCGCCAACGGCGATTTCTATGTCAACGATGCGTTTTCTGCGGCCCACCGCGCACACATGTCCACCGAAGGATTGGCGCATGTCTTGCCAGCTTTTGCTGGCCGGTCGATGGAGGCAGAATTAAAGGCATTGGAAGCAGCCTTGGGCAATCCGGAACATCCCGTGGCTGCGGTGGTCGGCGGGGCAAAGGTTTCAACAAAGTTGGATGTGCTGAACAATCTTGTGACCAAGGTCGATCATCTGATCATTGGCGGCGGCATGGCCAACACGTTTTTGGCGGCGCGCGGAATTGACGTGGGCAAATCGCTTTGTGAACACGATCTGAAAGAAACTGCGAACAAGATTTTGGATGCTGCGGACGCCGCAAACTGTACAGTTCACCTTCCTTATGACGTCGTGACGTCACGCGAATTTTGCGCAAATCCGCCAGTTCGTACTGTGAACGTGCATGAAGTTGCGGCGGACGAAATGATTCTCGACATTGGCCCCGCTGCGATTGAAGCGCTTGCCGATGTGTTGAAGAACTGCCGCACGCTGGTTTGGAACGGGCCGCTCGGTGCATTTGAAATGGAGCCATTCGACAAGGCGACCGTTGCGCTGGCCAAGACCGCAGCCGCCCTCGCAAAAGAAGGGTCGCTGATCGCGGTTGCGGGCGGCGGCGATACAGTCGCGGCGCTGGCATATGCGGGCGTTGAAGCAGATTTAACGTTTGTATCCACTGCCGGCGGCGCGTTTTTGGAATGGATGGAAGGGAAGCCTTTGCCCGGTGTGGAAGCACTCAACACCGCATGACGAGCGAAGGAATTTTCTGCGATCTTTTATGCAACCTGTTGTAATCGAAAGGGTATGACTATGAATAGAGCCGAAATGACCGCAAAGGTCGCCGCCGGAAACGGCTTTATTGCTGCACTTGACCAAAGCGGCGGTTCCACGCCCAAGGCGCTCGCCGGATATGGCATTGGCGACGATGCGTGGACCAGCGAAGAGGGGATGTTTGACCTCATCCACGACATGCGCAGCCGGATCATTCGTTCGGCGGCATTTTCCGGCGAAAAAGTTCTTGGTGCCATATTGTTCGAACGCACGATGGACGGCTTGGTCGATGGCATGCCAACCCCGCAAGCCCTACTGAACAAAGGCGTTGTACCCTTTATCAAGATTGACAAAGGCTTGGAAGACGAGGCCAACGGCGTGCAATTGATGAAGCCTATGCCGGAACTTGGAGCGTTGTTGGCCAAATCAAGTGCACTGGGCGTTTATGGCACCAAAGAACGCTCAGTAATCAATCTCGCCAACCGCGATGGCATCGCTGCCATTGTGGCGCAGCAGATTGCGGTCGGGCAGCAAGTGTTGGCAGGCGGGCTGGTGCCGATGCTTGAACCTGAAATAAACATCAAAAGCCCGGAACGCGCCGAATCTGACGCGATCTTGCTAGATGAATTGTCACGGCAATTGAGTGCGATGCCGGGCGAAGCGAAGGTAATGTTGAAACTCAGCCTACCGGTTAAGTCAGGGCATTTTGATGCATTGGTTGCGCATCCCCGCGTGTTGCGTGTGGTGGCATTGTCAGGCGGCTATAAACGCCCGGAAGCATGCGCCGAACTCGCCAAAAACCGCAGTATAATCGCAAGCTTTAGCCGCGCCTTACTCGAAGATTTGCGTTTCCAGATGAACGACTCTGAATTTGATGCTTCACTCGGCGCAGCGATTACGGATATTCACCGCGCTTCGACTGTTAAGGCCTAAATGCCGCCCAAGAAACGGAAACTGAACCGATAGTCTTTGGGTTTTAGCTCTTTGTTTTCCCCGGCCATTCGCGGCGGGGAGACATCGGTTAGCTCGATAGTTCCATCGGCGATGGGCACGGGCTTGCCCATTTCCAGTTGCAAAACCCGGTTGCCATCGGCGCGGACCCATAATGCTTCTATCTTCACGGTGCCCGCCCAGATGCAACGGGCATTGGCGGGGCAGCGGCTATCTTCGACGATCTTTATCGGACGGATGACCGGTCCATCAACATAGGCGCTCTGGCCAATCGGAACGTCAATGGCATTTTGCCGAACTTGGCCCGCAGTGGTGCAAGCGGCGGTAGACAGCAGCGCGAAAAAAAGGAGTGAATTCATTTGCATTTGCAGCGATTTATCACCTCAGCTATGAACACGCAATGACCGTACCAAATTGCCAGCTTTACCTGATTTCACCACTTGATGTCGGCGGGGATTTTCCTTCCCGGTTGGAAGCGGCGCTTTTGGCCGGACCTGCCGCCGCATTCCAGTTTCGCGTGAAGGGCGAGAGCGCGCATGACGCCGCAAGACTTGCTGCGCCTTTGCAAGAAATCTGCGCACGCCACGATGTCGCCTTCATAGTCAACGACAGCGTTAGCTTGGCCAAGCGACTAAAGGCGGACGGCGTGCATTTGGGGCAGGACGACGGCGATGTAAAAGAGGCGCGGGCAGAACTTGGGCCGAACGCGCAAATCGGCGTGACGTGCCACAACAGCCGCCATTTGGCGATGGAAGCAGGCGAGGCGGGCGCGGATTATGTTGCTTTTGGCGCATTCTACCCGACCACCACGAAAACTACCGAGCATGTCGCTGAAATCGAAACTATCGAGAAATGGGCACACGTTATGGAAATACCGTGCGTTGCAATCGGCGGGATTACCCCGGCCAATGCCATGCCCCTGATCACCGCAGGCGCCGATTTCATAGCGGTTAGCGGCGCAATATGGAACGATCTGCGCGGCGTGGCAGCCGCCATAACAGAGTTTAACGCCGTGCTTGCCTCTGCGCCGCCGCGCGGCTAATGGCTCATTCCAACGGCGTTTCGAAAGCGCCCGCTCTTTCCATTTGTTAGCGAGTTGTCCTCATGAAAATCAACGCGGTCGAAATCAAGCCGGGTAATATCCTTGAATATGAAGGCGGCCTGTGGCGTACAGTTAAAACCGCGCACACCCAGCCCGGCAAGGGCGGCGCATATATGCAGGTTGAGCTCAAAAACCTGATCGATGGGCGCAAGAATAACATCCGCTTTCGTTCGGCGGAATCGGTGGAAAAGGTACGGCTTGAGCAAGAGGATTTCCAGTTTCTTTATGCCGATGGCGATGCGCTTACCTTCATGCACAAGGAAACCTTTGACCAGGTGACGCTGGACCGCGAAATCCTGGGCGATGCCTCCGCTTTCCTGACAGATGGCATGGATGTGGTGATGGAAACCTATGATGATAAGCCGATCAGTGTGCAATTGCCGAGCCAGATTGAAGCCATGATCGTAGAGGCCGATGCCGTGGTGAAGGGGCAGACCGCTTCCTCCAGCTATAAGCCCGCCGTGCTCGACAATGGCGTCCGCGTTATGGTGCCGCCATTCATTGGAGCAGGGACGCGAATTGTGGTCGATGTCTACTCCAGGGAATATGTAAAGAAGGCCGACTGATATGGTCGCCCATTCCGGTATTATGACAATGATGGACCGTGCCGCGCGCAAAGCCGGTGCGAAACTGCGCCGTGATTTTTACGAGGTGCAACAGTTGCAGGTCAGCCGAAAAGGCCCCGCTGATTTCGTATCCAAAGCGGATATGCGATCCGAGCGCACAATTTATGACGAATTGAGCAAGGCACGCCCGGACTGGGGTTTCTTGATGGAAGAGGCAGGGACGATTGAAGGCGATCCGAGCAAACCGCGTTTTATTGTTGATCCGCTCGATGGTACCAGCAACTTCTTGCACGGAATTCCTCATTTCGCGATCTCGATTGCGGTCGAGGAGGAGTTGGCCAATGGCGAGCGTGAAATTACATCTGCACTGGTTTATCAGCCGCTGACCGACGAGAGCTATTGGGCCGAAAAGGGCCGGGGCGCTTGGTTGCAAACCGAACGGCTTCGCGTGTCCGCCCGGCGTGATTTGATGGATGCGCTGATTGCAACGGGAATCCCGTTCATGGGTCACGGAGATTTTTCCCAATGGAGCCGGATATTCGGCGCGATTGCTCCTGAAGTTGCGGGTATCCGGCGGTTTGGCGCGGCGTCGCTTGATCTCGCTTGGCTTGCCGCAGGACGCTATGACGGATTTTGGGAAAGCGACTTGCAACCTTGGGACACCGCAGCAGGTTGCCTTTTGGTGCGAGAGGCAGGCGGTTTTGTCACTGATTTCAGGGGCCGGAGCCCGATGATTGCGGACAAACAAGTGTTGGCAGCGAACGATGTCTTGCACAGCAAAATGCACAAGTTATTGGCGGGTGCGTTGCGGTAAATTCAATGGCGTTCAAAATACGCAACTTTACCCGCAAAAAAAGCACATTCCAGCCCTTGCGACTTGTTGCACTTGCCCCTAAAAGCGCGCATAATTCAAGCCTAAAGCGAGTCTGTTCGTGACTGATTTGTCGCAATATTTGCCGATATTAATGTTCCTGTTTGTGGCGCTAGGCTTGTCGTCGCTATTTGTATTTTTGCCGATGGGGGTTTCACGGCTAACTGGCGCGCATCAACCGACCGAAGCGAAGTTGGCGGAATATGAATGCGGCTTCCCTGCTTTTGAAGATAGCCGCAGCCAGTTTGATGTGCGGTTTTACCTCGTCGCGATCTTATTCATTATCTTCGATTTGGAGGCCGCGTTCCTGTTTCCTTGGGCGGTTAGCCTTGGTGAAACGGGCTGGCTAGGCTGGGGAACGATGATGCTGTTCCTGTTCGAATTGATCATCGGATTCATTTATGCGTGGAAAGTAGGAGCGTTGGAATGGGAGTAATTACATCGCAGCCGCCGCTTGCGGATACCGCGCCTGACGCCGATTTCTTCAAGGATTTGCAAGGCGAGGTGAATGACAAGGGCTTCTTGGTCACCTCGACCGAGGATCTTTTCAACTGGGCGCGCACCGGTTCATTGTGGTGGATGACGTTTGGGCTTGCTTGCTGCGCCGTCGAGATGATCCACGTCAGCATGCCGCGCTATGATATGGAGCGGTTTGGCGTTGCGCCGCGCGCTTCGCCGCGCCAGTCCGATGTGATGATTGTAGCCGGTACATTGTGCAACAAAATGGCGCCTGCGTTGCGTAAGGTTTACGACCAGATGTCAGAACCTAAATATGTGGTATCAATGGGCAGCTGCGCCAATGG
Organism: Sphingomonadales bacterium; assembly: GCA_043750535.1. Lineage (GTDB taxonomy): Bacteria > Pseudomonadota > Alphaproteobacteria > Sphingomonadales > Sphingomonadaceae > Sphingorhabdus_B. The sequence goes on from JAYVBJ010000030.1 coordinate 99,247, forward strand.
CGGCGGCTATTATCATTACTCTTATTCGGTAGTGCGCGGTTGTGACCGGATTGTTCCAGTGGACATTTACATTCCGGGCTGCCCGCCAACTGCGGAGGCTTTGCTCTATGGCATCATGCAATTGCAGCGCAAAATCCGCCGTATCGGGACAATCGAACGGTGAGCAACTCCGCTCCTACAATAACGTCGGCCAAGGGTACCGTTGCCGCGCTAAAAAAGGCACTTGGCAAGGATCTCTTGCGGGTTGAAGAAGCCAATGGTGAAATCGCGCTGTTCGTCAAAACGGAAAAGCTCATTGGTGTGATGATGCAATTGCGCGATACCTGCGATTATCAGCAGTTGATGGAGATTGCTGGGGTCGATTGGCCGGATCGTGATCCGCGTTTTGAAGTAGTCTACATGCTGCTTAGCCTGACCAAAAACCACCGTATCCGCGTGCATATCGCCACCAATGAAGCTGATCCTGTGCCATCGGTGACGGGCATCTGGCCAGTTGCGGGCTGGTTAGAGCGTGAAGTTTTTGATATGTACGGCGTGCTGTTTTCGGACAATAATGACCTGCGCCGGATACTCACCGATTATGGTTTTGTCGGTCACCCGCAGCGCAAGGATTTCCCGCTGACTGGATATGTCGAACTGCGCTATTCCGAAGAAGAAAAGCGTGTGAAGTATGAGCCGGTGCAACTGGCGCAGGATTTCCGCAGTTTTGATTTCATGTCGCCTTGGGAAGGTGCGGATTACATCTTGCCCGGCGATGAAAAAGGGGCAAGCAAATGAGCTTTGCAACGCGCTCGCTTTCGCATTCCTCCATATTCGTCATCCTGAACTTGTTTCAGGATAACACACTACCGTCGCCTGCTATGCTGAAACAAGTTCAGCATGACGAATTACTGGGAAGTGAGGTCGCAGCATGAGTATGCAACCTGACCTCGCCCCGACCACCGGCGATGAAACCATCCAGAATTACACGATCAACTTCGGCCCGCAACATCCCGCAGCGCATGGCGTGCTAAGGCTGGTTATGGAACTCGACGGTGAGATTATCGAGCGGCTTGATCCGCACGTCGGCTTGCTGCATCGCGGCACCGAAAAGCTGATCGAGTATAAGACTTACCTTCAGGCGCTACCCTATTTTGACCGGCTCGATTATTGCTCACCTTTGTGCATGGAGCATAGTTATGTGCTGGCGATTGAGAAATTACTTGATCTGGAAGTGCCGATCCGGGCGCAATATCTGCGAGTGTTTTTCGCTGAATTAACGCGTATTTCCAACCACATGCTAAACCTTGGCAGCCATGTGATGGACGTTGGTGCGATGACGCCGAACCTATGGTTGTTTGAAATCCGTGAGGATTGCCTGAACTTTTTTGAACGCGCATCTGGCGCGCGGATGCACGCGGCGTGGTTCCGGCCCGGCGGTGTGCATCAAGATGTACCATTGAAACTGCTCACCGACATTGGCGACTGGCTGGACACACGGCTGCCGCGCCTGTTCGAAGACGCGCTGAGCCTTGTCGTTGACAACCGCATTTTCAAACAGCGCAATGTCGATATTGCCATTGTCAGCAAAGACGACGCGATCAAATGGGGCTTTTCCGGCCCGATGATCCGGGGCAGCGGTATTCCGTGGGATATTCGCAAAAGCCAGCCTTATGACGTATATGCCAAGATGGATTTTGACGTTCCGGTTGGTACACGCGGTGATTGCTACGACCGTTTCATGGTCCGCGTCGAAGAAGTCCGCCAATCGGTGCGCATTATGAAGCAGTGCCTGCTCGAAATGCCCGAAGGCCCGGTGTGCAGCGACGACCGCAAGATCGTACCGCCTAAACGCGCCGAGATGAAACAATCGATGGAAGCGCTGATCCATCACTTTAAGCTGTATACAGAAGGCTTCCACGTTCCTGCAGGCTCCGTCTATGTCGCCACCGAAAGCCCCAAAGGCGAATTCGGCGTCTATCTGGTCGCGGATGGCACCAACAAGCCCTATCGCTGCAAAATCCGCCCCACCGCGTTCTCGCATCTGCAAGCGATCGAGATGATGTCCAAGGGGCATATGCTGGCGGATACCACCGCGATTATCGGCGCCATCGACGTTGTGTTTGGGGAGTGTGACCGGTGATATTGTCGCGGCGCGATTTGGTTAAAGCCACCACAGTAGTGGCTACTGTGGCAGCGACGACTGGCGTTTCCGCATGTTCACCTCCAGCCGATTCTACATTTAATATACCTCAAAATTTCTTTGGATTGATTGCCAGCAGAAAGCTCGAATTAGCCGAAAAACAAGCTGCGGATAAAATCAAATTGGTGCTGAGCACACGAGACAATTTGGAAGTTTTTGCTGGGCCCAAAAATGTGATCGGTAAGCTGTCTGCAATTTTTCACTCTGCGGGTTGGAGCATGATCGGCGACAATGTCAAATACGCACCGGGCGGATATTGGAGCGATTTTGGTGGATGGCATCTGTCTGAT
>JAYVBJ010000031.1:0-28481 GCA_043750535.1 Sphingomonadales bacterium
GTTGCGAGCGATTCGCAACAAAGGATTTTGGCATATGCGTAAATACCATCGCTGGCTCTCGGTACTGTTCGGCGTGGTTCTGCTGTGGATCGCGGTGACCGGCGTGATGATCCAGCTGGCCGAGCTGAAGGCCGATGGCGAACCGCGCGCAGTCGCCACCGCGCCTGGCACCTTCGTTTGCCCCGAAGGCTATATGTGCCGGCCCAAGCCCGCAGCCGATGGCGCGAAGGCCTGGGCGGGCTGGCTGAAAGAACTCCACTCGGGCGAGGAAGTTGGCCCGGCCGGGGTGGTGATCTCGATCCTGTCGGGGCTCGCGCTGGTGTTCTTCGCCTTCTCGGGGCTGTGGCTGTACATCCGCATGTGGAGCCATCGCCGCACCAACAATCACCAGCCGTACTGGTTCTGGAAATGACGATGGCTGGGCAAGAATTGGACTCTCGCAAAGGCACAAAGGCGCGAAGAGTTGGCTCTGCGCCGCAGGCCTTTGGAACAATCACCCGTTTTCCGAATGCCGTACCTGCGGATTTTGGAGGGGCTTGGCCCAAAGCGGAACGCCTTTGCGCCTTTGCGCCTTTGCGTGAGAAAAACTCCGCCGTTCTCCTCCGCTCATCCGCGCCGCCGCGCGAAGCCCTTATCTTCGCTTTCCCCAACCCGCACACCCCGCCGCGCTACGCCGCCGCGGCCACCTGTGCTACCTCACCCTTTCGCCTGACGGAGTCCGATCCATGCCCCTGCTAGAAGTCCGCAAGACCTACAAGCCGTTCGAATACCCGTGGGCCTATGACATGTGGAAACGCCAGCAGCAGATCCACTGGATGCCCGAGGAAGTGCCCCTGGGTGAGGATTGCCGCGATTGGGCGCAGAAGATTTCGGAGCATGAGCGCAACCTGCTGACGCAAATCTTCCGTTTCTTCACGCAAGCCGATATCGAGGTGCAGAACTGCTATCACGAACAATATGGCCGCGTGTTCAAACCGACCGAAGTGAAGATGATGCTCGCCGCATTCTCCAACATGGAAACCGTGCACATCGCCGCATACTCGCATTTGCTCGACACCATTGGCATGCCCGAATCCGAATATGGCGCGTTTCTGGAATATGAAGAAATGTCCGCCAAGTGCAATTACATGCACCAATTCGGCGTCGACAGCGACGAAGACATTGCCCGCACGCTCGCCATGTTCGGCGGTTTTACCGAAGGATTACAGTTATTTGCATCGTTCGCCATGCTGATGAACTTCCCGCGTTTCAACAAGATGAAGGGCATGGGGCAAATCGTCAGCTGGTCGGTCCGCGACGAAAGCCTGCACTGCGAAGGCATCACCAAGCTGTTCCACGCGTTCACCAAAGAACGCGATTGCCTGACCAAAGCGGTCAAAGAAGACATCATCGATTGCTGCCAAAAAGTCGTCCGGCTGGAGGATAATTTCATCGATCTGGCGTTCGAAATGGGCCCCGTCCCCGGCATGACCGCCAAGGAAATCAAACGCTACATCCGCTACATCGCCGATTGGCGGCTCAGCCAGCTCGGCCTGCCCGCAATCTACATGGTCGAGGATCACCCCCTACCCTGGCTCGCGCCATTGCTGAACGGCGTCGAACACGCCAACTTCTTCGAAACGCGCAGCACCGAATACTCCAAAGCCGCCACCCGCGGCAATTGGGGCGAAGTGTGGAACAGCTTCGACGGCCGGAAGAAAAAGATCATCGGTGTGGAACCAGCGGCGGAAAATGACGGCGTGGATATGTTTGAGCGCGCAGGAGTTGCGGCGGAGTAGGTGACGTCCGCCTATCGCCCCGAATTTGAAGCGGCGCTGCGTTTGTTTGCGCAGATTAGCGAGGCGATGAAGGCTGCGGGGTATAGCCGTCCAATTTTGGTCGGCGGGGCAGCCGTAGAATTCTATTCAAAAAGCGCCATCAACACGGGTGATTTTGATGTTTGCACTCCGCGTCAAGATGCGTTGGAGGCAGAGTTTGTAAAGGCGGGTTTCATCCGTCCGTCAGGTGCTGGTCAATCATTAAGAGGCTGGATCCATCCTGAATTGAAAATGGGTTTTGAGATCGTCGCCAGTACGCCGCTTGATGGAGCCTTTGATCGCGATACATTGGTGCTTGTCGAGAATTTGGATGAGGGCGATTTTGTTATCTTGTCCGTGGAGGATTTGATTGCAGACCGCATGGGTCAATATGCGTCGGGAACGGCGCCTGAACATCTGGAGCAAGCGCAGATATTATTTTCCCTTCACACATCGATAGATAAGCCCTATCTTGAAAGGCGGATTAGGCAAGAAACGATGGACGAATATGGTATCGAAGCGCTCTCAAATGGATGACCAATGGACTGGCCGACGGATTGACTTCGTGGCATTCGGCAACGCATTGTCCGAGCGTGCGGCAGCATTGGGTAATCCAGACCTACCCCGCAACAGCGGCAAACGCCGGACGGAAAGCAAGAAGGCATTGCTGAAAGCGATTGAGGATATTGGGGGGAAGTGGTGATGGGTTTTGCAGGCTTGACTCAAGTCAATGGTTAAACAGAAGGATTTGCCAACGGAGTAAGTATATATGAGCAAATACATTATTCCGAGACATGCTGAAATTGGAACAGCCGCTGCGGAAAATGACGACGCTTATTTTGCCGATTGTTTTGTGGACACAGGCTTGATTAGCCGCCTTTTAGCACCCAACAGCGCGAGGTCTGTGATTGTTGGCAGAACGGGTAGCGGAAAATCGGCTGTCGCAAGAAAAATATCTGAAACCTATCCTCATGTCTGCATTATCCAACCGGAGAGTTTATCGTTAAACTTTTTAGCTGACTCATGGCTACTGAACGTTCTGACTGATCAGGAGTTTGATCTTGGACTTTTTTATCAGCAGTTATGGAGGCACGTAATTGTTATAGAACTTCTGCGATACGAGAAGGGTTTAGAGAGCGAAGCGAAAGTCAAAACATTCTTGCATTCAATTGGTGCGCTTTTCAAAGATAACTCAGGAAAACTAAGGGCCTTTGAATATCTGACTAAATTCGGGGGAGAGTTTTGGGAAGACACCGAACAACGTGTTAAACATATTGCAAATACGTTCGAGAATAATTTTGTTGAAGCGATGGGGGCGAATTATGCCGCGCTTAAAGGTAAATTCGAAGCAGGTAAAAAGGTAACACAAAGTGAGAGTCTTGAATTGGTTACCAACGCACGAAAGATTGTAAACTCAATCCAAATGCAAGAACTTTCAAAAATAATAGATATACTTGATGAACATGTTTTTGATGACCGAAAAAAACAGGTCATTTTATTGATCGACGATCTCGATAAGCAGTGGGCAGACGAGCGCATCAGAATTAAACTGATAGAAGCACTAGTAAATGTTTTACCAAAATTTCGGAAAATTCAGAACGTCAAAATTGTTGTTGCGATGAGGGATGATTTACTCGACATTGTATTAGCGCAAGCAACTACCCCAGGATTTCAAAGAGAAAAATTTGATGATCAGCACTTTCGACTAAAATGGTCGAAGGAAGAACTACTAAATATTTTGAATCGCCGTATAAATAAGCTTTTCAAGAGTCAGTACACCAACGAATTGGTTTGCATGAATGATATTATGACAAGTAATGTTTCTGGCCAGAGCGCAATCGACTATATTTGTGATAGAACTATGATGCGGCCTAGAGATATTTTAGCCTACTTCAACAATCTTCTTGATAGCTTCGGCGGAAAAACGATGATTTTAAAGAAAGACATGCGGTCTATTGAGTTAGATTATTCTACCGCAAGACGCAGAGCATTAGTCGATGAATGGTCTGATTTTTACCCTTATATAGATTTGCTCATAGCTTTTTTAGGGCATCGAAACCTGTCAGCGGAATTCCGAATAGGCAACATCGATCAACATGCACTTGATGATCTTATCTTAAATTTAGTAACAAAGTTTGAAGAGGTTGAAGACAATTTGGTTGCAAGGGCTAAAACTCATCTAAACTCAAGCTGTGATGAAACAAGAAGGTTATTTGCCGAGTCACTCATTTCTGTTTTATATCGCGTTGGCGCATTGGGTATTAAAACGCAATCGAACTCCCGAATGCAATTTTCTTTCACAGATAGGCCTAACATTTTTGGCGAAGAACTAAATATAAATACACCGTGCTTAATTCATCCAATGCTCTGGCAAAGTTTGAGTAGGAGAGGCGAGGCAAAAAACTTATTTTTGTAGTTCCGAGGACAACACAGTAATTAAAGTCACGGTGACGGCGCACCAACTGCCATTGCCCCGAACCTAAACGGCAGTGTAGTAGCTTTCACGCAAAGAAAATAAGATGCCGCCGCGCCCAACCGCTTCTTTCCTTCGTTTTCTTTGTGTCTTCGTGCGAAACAAATGGCACGACATTAAGGCACAAAGCAGGGTCGCATTGATAGACCTAGCTTAAATTTCGGGCGTTGCTCCGTCACAGACACTATAAATGCTGCGGATGGATGGATCCTGAAACGAGTTCAGGATGACGCCGTGTGTGTAATATGCCGTGCATATGTTATGACGAGCTACTGCTTCCCTGCCCCGTAATTACGGCGAACGCCGAACCACGCCTCGGTTCATAAAAGCCGCTAAGGGAAAAAGGTAAAAGTACAAGAGCAACATAGCGCCTGCGCGGCGCGTATCACGAAGCCTTTTACCTTTTTGACTTTGTGGCTTTTATGAAACTACTCTTGCGCTACCGGTTAAAGTCGCGGGGCAAATGGTTTCACGCAAAGGCGCAAAGATTTTTAAGAGGTTGATGCCCAGCTGGCATCTTCACACATCATTTCGCGCGCACTGTTATTTCTCGCATTTTTTGAGACCCGGCTTCGCCGCGTGCCGCTGCCCTCTTAAAAATCTTCGCGCCCTTTGCGTGAAACAAATGGCACGACATTAAGACGCAAAGCACGATCATAGTGATGGGACTCGCTTAAATTTCGGGTGTTATTCCGTTACAGATACAACCGGTCTTGCGGATGGATGGATCCTGAAGCAAGTTCAGGATGACGGCGGGGTTTGCAAGATGACGGGGCTGTGTTCAAGATGACGGGGCTGGTGGTGTTAAGCTTGTGGTTCAAAACGACCGCTGCTCCAGCGAAGGCTGGAGCCTATCGCGCGTTGCGTTATCAACTAACGCCAATTTATGATTAATAGACGTGATGGGCCCCAGCCTGCGCTGGGGCAGCGTTGCGCTATAACACTCTGGGTTCCGGTGGGGTTCCGGTGACAGGGTTCCTGTGACACGTGCAATGACCCCTCTACGTCGCGGCCCTGACCTCGCATTAGTGCTTGTAATGTAGGATTTGTTCTGGGACACACAGGGCGTGGCCGCTGTTTCAGGGCCGCGTTCTTTGACATTGTTGGCGGTGTAAATTTTGGCGGGTAAATTGGCGAAGGCAGCATCCTACAAAAAACCACGGTGTAGGAAATAATCGAACGCCGCTCTTTCGCGAAATGTCAAAATAGGCGTCAATCTTGTCAACTAGGTGTCAACTTGGGCGGTTTTGGGTGTTTTTGGCCTTGGCGCATGTAGGCAAAATTTTGCTCCGGAAATGCTCGATCCGGGACGCCAGAAATGGCTGCCATTATAGCCGCCAAAGGCGAAGCGTCTAAGCCCGCTTTATGCGTTCAACTTCATCGCAGCCGCCAATCGCGCCAGCCGCCCGCGAACCGGCGCGGTATCCAATGCCGCAAGGGCCGGCGGGATAATCAGCCTGACCGCGTCACCTTCGACCTTGATCTTGGATTGATTCAATATCGCCGCCGCGCCGCCGCTTAACCGGTGGCCCAGCCGGATGGCGAGCCCCCAAATCTCTGCGCGCTGGGCAATATGGGGTTCAACCAAATTGCCGAAGTTGCTCAAATCAACGCCGCGTCCGCCAAAGCTGGCATGTAACGCCGTTGCCAAAATCGCACGGTCGGCGGCATTCACGCCGACCCAGCTGCCGTGCAACGCCAATTCCTCGCTGCTGAGCGCCCGGAATTCAGGATTGCTCGACCACCCCATGTCGGCCAAAAGGCAAGCAGCGTGGCGCAGCCTTAATAACCCCCGTGTTTCGCCCGGTAGCAATCCCTCCAGCCAATTTGCAAGGGCGTCGCCATAACCGGCAAAACGCCCCGATTGTTCGGCGGCATAGCGTGCGCCCGCGATCAACGGGTCTTCGTCCTGCTGCGCCTTGTCCAGCGCCATGAACAATAGCCCTTCGCGCAATCCGAAAGCGCAAACCAGCATTTTTGATGGGCTGATGACGTCGACCAATGTGGACAGCAACATCGCTGCATCGGGAACAAATTCGATCCGTCCGCCCGGCATAGAGGGTATGTTGCGCAATTCAGACTTGTCCGCCTTGATCGCGCGTTCAGCGAGCATGGCGATATCTTCGCGCGGGATTATATGGTTGCCGATCAGGGGCAATGGCGCTTTGCTGATATCCAGATGCAGCCTTGCCAATGCGCGCCAAGATCCGCCCACCAAATAGAGCGGCAAGTCATTGGCATTCCAAAGCCACGGGATCTCGGAGACGCATTTCTGGATATACTTGCGCAGTTTTTGCGGCCCCTTTGCGGTCAGTTCCGCGATGCGTAATATGCCCAGTGGCAACGATATGCAGTCCTGCACTCTTCCATGGCTAACCCGGACCAATTCCATGCTGCCGCCGCCCAGATCGACAACGATGCCATCGGCGTCGGGAATTGCCGCGATCACGCCATAGCCCGACGTTACCGCCTCTTCATCACCGCTCAGCAACACGGCTGGCAGGCCCAGCGCCTTTACCCGCGCCAGAAAATCCGCGCCGTTGCTCGCGTCTCTAACCGCCGCCGTCGCAACGACTTGCAGCGCCGAAATATCCATCTGTTTGACCAACACGGCAAAGCGGGCGAGGACATTCAGCGCAGCCTTACTGCTGGCTTCATCCAGGGCACCTGTGGCCAAAACACCGCGGCCCAGCCCGGCAGCGAATTTTTCATTGTACAGCACGATTGGCGCGCGCGGTGCTCCGCCATATACAACTAAGCGTATCGAATTGGAGCCAATATCAATGATGGCGCGTCTATTATTATCACTCACACGTTCGGGTTTAGCCGCAATTTCGGAACCTTACCAGAAGAGAAAATCGCTGCGCCGCGACCCGATAATGACGGATTGGTCATAAAGTAATCGTGCAAATTGAACGCCTTTTTGCCCGGCTTCATCCGCATGTAACTGCCATCGCTTTGTAATATCCATGTCTGTTCATTGTCGAGTAAATTGGCCAACATAACTTGATCGAGTATCTGGTCATGCACGGTTTTGTTTTCAACGGGCATGGCATATTCGACCCGCCTGTCGAAATTGCGCGTCATCCAATCGGCCGACGATATGTATAGCTTTGCCTTTGGATGTGGCAGCTTCTTTCCGTCACCAAATGCCCAGATCCGGCTATGTTCCAGAAACCGGCCGACGATTGATCGGACCCGGATGTTTTCCGACAGGCCCTTTATTCCCGGACGCAGGCAACAAACGCCGCGAATGATCAGTTCAATCTGGACCCCGGCCTGGCTCGCTTCATACAGCTTATCAATCACCATTTGATCGGCCAGCGAATTCATCTTGGCCCAGATCATGCCGACCTTGCCAGCGGCAACATGCTGCATTTCTGCATCGATGAGTTCAATCACCTTGCCGCGCAAACTACGCGGGCTGATGGTGATCATTTCCAATTGCGGCGGATCGACGTAACCGGTGATATAGTTGAACAATTTTGCTGCATCACGCCCGGCGCGCGGATCGGCGGTGAAAAAACTAATGTCGGTATAAATGCGCGCGGTTACGGGGTGATAATTGCCGGTGCCAAAATGGCAGTAGGTGCGAAATTTGCGGCCTTCTTTACGAACCACCATCGAGATTTTGGCGTGGGTTTTCCAGTCGATGAAACCATAGACGACCTGCACCCCGCTGCGTTCCAACTGCGCCGCCCAATGCAGGTTTTGCTCCTCGTCAAAGCGCGCCTTTAACTCGACCACCGCCGTCACCGATTTGCCTGCCTCTGCCGCTTCGCAAAGCGCGCGAATAACCGCCGATTGCTTACCCGCACGGTACAGCGTCTGCTTGATCGCGATCACATCAGGGTCAGCCGCCGCTTGATTGAGGAACGCGATCACCACATCGAACGTTTCATAGGGATGGTGAACCACGATATCCTTTTGCCGGATCGCGGCGAAACAATCACCATCATGTTCGCGGATACGTTCAGGAAAACGCGGCGTAAATGGCGCGAATTTCAGGTCGCCTCGGTCTTCGTCTACCAATTCACCAAGTTCGGTTATACCAAGAAAGCCGCCGGTTTCGACGATCAACGCATCATCGCCGCCCAGCTCTTTGCGGATCAGCAACTCCAGTTCTTCGGGCATTCCCGGCTCCACCTTTAACCGGATAACCCGGCCCCGGCGGCGGCGCTTGATCGCGCTGCGGAAATAGCGAACTAGGTCTTCTGCTTCCTCGAGCACCTCGATATCACTGTCGCGGATGACACGGAAAGCAGCAGAGCCAAGAACCTCGTATCCCGGGAACAACAGTCCGGTGAACTTACGCAGAAGCGACTCGATGGCGATATAGCGCACTGGCGATCCCGACAGCCGCATAAACCGTTGCAGCGAATTGGGGATCATAATCAATTCGCGCACAGGTTCGCCGTCCGACAATCGGCGCAGGTCGAAAATGACGCTCAGGCACAGATTGGGCACAAAGGGAAATGGATGCGCCGGATCGAGCGCTTGCGGCGTGAGCACCGGAAAGATCTGATCCATGAAATATTTCTCGGTCAGTTTTATGTCAGCGGCAGGCAGGCTGTGTTCGTCGACCACCATTATCGCATTTTGGGCAAGCTCATCACGTAGGCTCAGCCACAAATTCTGTTGCGCCGCCATCAGCTCATCCGCAGCCATATCTATGGCTGTTAATTGCTGGGTCGGGGTCAGGCCGTCTATCGAAGGCTGCTCTATCTTTTGCAGCTGTTGCCCGCGCAAGCCCGCGACCCGCACCATGAAAAATTCGTCCAGATTGGCGCCGGAAATCGACAGAAAACGGAGCCGCTCCAACAATGGATGATTTGGATTTTGCGCTTCTTCCAAAACCCGCTGATTGAATTTTAGCCAGCTCAGTTCGCGGTTGAAATAGCGGGGCGACGCACTGCCCGATTCCGCGTCGATCATATTGTCAAGATTTACCGCAATGCTGTCCGCCGCATTCTTGTATTGATGCTGCGCTTTGATAACCATCCGTTTCATGCCGTCCGTTCTAATCCGGCAAGCTATGCGGCGCAATTGTTACATTTTTGCTGCAATTTTCGGATACGCTGTCGCGTTTTGCCCACGTTCGCCCATTGTTCTCTTTTTCTTGCGCGTAGCCTTAGCAATCGCTAACCAGTCGCGATGATCGCAAAATTATATGGCCGAATAGATGAAACAGGCGCGGACAGCCTGGTGGTCGACGTCAATGGCGTCGGCTATCTGGTTCAGGCGAGCGCACGGACATTGTCGGCATTGGGCGGTGTCGACGACTTCGCGACGGTGTTCACCGAAATGCAAGTGAGCGAGACCGATATGCGCTTAATCGGATTTGCCACCAAGGACGAACGCGACTGGTTCCGGATATTGATCGGCGTGCAAGGCGTTGGGTCAAAGGTCGGCCTCGCGATACTGTCCGCACTTGACATGGACGAACTGAAACGCGCCATCGGCGGCGGAGATAGCGCGATGGTGGCACGGGCCAACGGCGTCGGGCCGAAACTCGCCAGCCGGATTGTCAACGAACTGAAAGACAAGGTCGGCGCGCTGGCGGGTATCGGCGGCGGCGCGAAATTGGCGGCGGGCGGAGGTTCGGTCGCAAGTCATGCCAGCGACGCGATGTCGGCGCTAACCGGCCTCGGCTTCAAACCGGGCGAAGCGGGGAATGCCGTTGCGCTGGCGGTCGAGGAATTGGGACCGGATGCGACATTGGATGCGCTGGTAAGGCTGGCGTTGAAGAGGGCGGCGCGGTAGAATGCGCCTTGAAAGGAATTTATCATGCAGGTGACAGCGGTTTTAACCCACGCAGCAGAGGGCGGTTATGTCGCGCATAATCCCGAAACAGGAACAGTGAGCCAAGGCGAAACGATAGAAGAGGCATTGGCCAATTTGCGCGAAGCAGTTGAGTTATATCTCGAAGAGTTTCCCATGATATTCCACGGTGCGCCTTTGGTGACTACTTTCGACGTAGCGGCGCATGCCTAAATTGCCGGTGTTATCCGGTGCAGATGTTGTAAAGATGCTGGAGCGACTGGGTTTTGAACAAATTCGTCAGCGCGGCAGCCATGTTGTTATGCGGCGGGGAGGCGTTGGTACTGTTGTACCGCTTCATAAGGAACTGAAAACGGGCACGTTAGCGGGGATCATTCGGCAAGCCGGATTGACGCAGGATGAATTTTTGGGGGCGGGGCAGTGATGGCCCAAATGCACAAAACTACACGACGTCACCTTGAACTTGTTTCAGGGTCCATTTATCAGCATAAGTCTGCCTTAGCTGCGCAATTGATGCTCAAACAAGTCAAGCATGACGTAGCAAGGAAATCACGCCTTGGTTGAACCAACCCGCCTCTCCACCCCCGAACGTAAGCCTGAGGACATCGACGCCGCTTTACGCCCTAAAACGCTGGCCGAGTTTATCGGGCAGGAGGCGGCGCGGGATAATTTGCGGGTGTTTATTGAGGCGGCGAAACAACGCGGCGAGGCGATGGATCATGTGCTGTTTTTCGGCCCGCCGGGCCTTGGCAAAACCACGCTCGCGCAGATTGTCGCCAAGGAAATGGGCGTCGGTTTCCGCAGCACGTCCGGACCAGTTATCGCAAAATCGGGCGATCTCGCCGCGCTGCTGACCAATTTGGAAGAAGGCGATGTCCTGTTCATCGACGAAATCCACCGCCTGAATCCCATCGTTGAAGAAATCCTTTATCCGGCAATGGAGGACCGTGCGCTCGACATCATGATCGGCGAAGGACCATCGGCGCGGTCGGTGCGGATTGATCTGCCCGCGTTTACTTTGGTCGGCGCGACCACACGGCAGGGGCTGCTGACCACGCCTTTGCGCGACCGATTTGGCATTCCGGTGCGGCTGAATTTTTATACGCATGATGAACTCGAACTCGTCGTGCGCCGCGCCGCGCGTTTGCTGGGGCTTGATATTGCCCCCGACGGGGCGCAGGAAATTGCTCGGCGGGCGCGGGGCACGCCGCGCGTTGCCGGGCGCTTGTTGCGCCGTGTGCGCGATTTTGCCAATGTTGCGGGCGATAAACTGGTGACGGCAAAGTCCGCCGACGCCGCGCTGACCCGGCTGGAGATCGACAGTTTGGGGTTGGACGCAATGGACCGGCGCTATCTATTTATGATCGCCGACATTTACAAGGGCGGCCCCGTTGGCGTCGAGACGCTGGCGGCTGGTCTGTCCGAACCGCGCGACACGATTGAGGAAGTGATCGAGCCATATTTAATCCAACTCGGCCTGATCGCGCGGACGGCAAGGGGCCGCGCGCTGAATGATCGCGGCTGGAAACATTTGGGCATGAACCCTCCTGCCACCCTCAATCCGTTGCAAGACGGGCTGTTCGATAAATGAAGCTCCGGCTCAGCCTTTTTCTAAATGCTTTACTTCTGTTTACCTTAATTTGGGGACACTGGCCGATATTCGGGAAGCGTTACAAGCAAGATGGTGTTTGGCAACTGGCCAATCCAGATGCGCTTGGCCCGGACGGCGCGAAAGCTAGTTTACGGATTGAGGAAGGTCTGGTGGTATTCATGCACGATGGCTGCCGCAATGCCGGAACTGACCGGCAAATCCGTTCGCCTCTCTGGATTTCCGACGCAATAGAATGCCAGGAAAAACGGGTTACATCATTCATGCAAAATATCCGTCCATTTTCAGTCGTGGAATATGATGCAGTTCATGACATCGTTTTTGCGCCAGACCATATGTCAGGACGGAAATTCGTTCGTAAAAACTAAGGCCAGCATCTATTAGGCGAGGGATAAAAGGAAACTGTCATAACGCCAGTGCGATTCCAGAGTGCGACGAAATGAGTGCCGCAACGTCAAACCCCCTTCACGCCCATGATTTCAAGCGGTAAGCAGTCACGCGATGACGTCAAGCCTTCCCAACACTCAGCCCTATCAAGGCCATTTCGATGGCCACCGGCATCTGTTTGCGGTCCGCGTCTATTTTGAGGACACTGATTTTTCCGGCGTTGTTTATCATGCCCGTTATTTGCACTTCATGGAACGGGCACGGTCGGACATGCTGGCGCGGGTCGGAATACAACAACGCAGCGCACACGAGGCAGGCGCGGGAGCTTATGCGGTGACAGCGATGGATCTGAAGTTCAAACGCCCGGCGCATTTTGACGAGGCCCTGTTGCTGACCAGCACCGTGGAAGCGGTGCGCGGCGCTAGCCTAGATATTCTTCAAACCGTTTCTCGCGGCGGAGAAACGCTGGTTTCCGCGAAAGTAACCGCGGCATTCGTCGCGCCAAATGGCCGTCCCGCACGCCAACCCAAAACATGGATCGCTGCATTTCAAGCGATTATGACACCGATTGACTCTCACGACCAAGGATTGACATGATAATTATGACCGCCACCGCTGCTGTTGCAGCAAAGGGTGCTACCTTTTCACCACTACAACTTTTTCTGGAAGCGGACTGGGTAGTTAAGCTGGTCATACTGGGGCTGATTTTCGCCAGTGTTTGGGTGTGGACGATTGTGGTTAGTTTCATGATGAACATCGGCAAAATCAACAAACAGACCGAGAAATTTGAACGTGATTTTTGGAAATCGGGCGATATCGACGGCTTCTTTGCCGAGCATGGCAAAAGTGATTTGCCCGTCGCGCGGGTCTTTTCCGCAGGCGTGGCCGAATGGCGGCGCTCGACCAATGGCACGACAATCGACCGTTCGGGCACACGCGAACGGTTGGCAACGGCGATGGATGCAACAATCGCCGCAGAAACCGACAAGCTTGCCAACCGCCTGAACTTCTTGGCGACAACCGGATCGGTCGCGCCATTTGTCGGTTTGTTCGGGACGGTATGGGGCATCATGCGCAGTTTCGCTGCAATCGCTGCGGAGCAAAACAGCTCGCTTGCCGTCGTCGCGCCGGGGATTGCCGAGGCGTTGTTTGCAACCGCCATCGGGTTGTTTGCCGCGATTCCCGCCGTGATCGCCTATAACCGTTTTTCACACCGATTGAACCAATATGAAGCGCGGCTTGGCCGCTTTGCCGATGGTTTTCACGGCACGTTGTCGCGTGAGTTGGAACGGGAAGGATGAGCATGATTGCATCTTTCTCCCCTCCCGCCTGCGGGAGGGGCCGGGGGTGGGTCTGTTTCGGCATCAGCAAAAGCTCGCGCTCAGTCCGCCCCACCCCAAACCCCTCCCGCAGGCGGGAGGGGCTTAGCTAATGGCAATGAACTTCTCATCAGGAGGCGGTCCCACACGTGGCCGTGGCCGTGCCCGCGCACCAATGGCAGAAATCAACGTCACGCCGCTGGTAGACGTGATGCTGGTGTTGCTGATTATCTTCATGGTCACCGCGCCGTTATTGGTATCAGGCGTGCCCGTTGAACTTCCCGAAACCAGTGCCAAAGCGCTCGATCAAAAGAAGGAGCCAATAGAGATTTCTATCGACAAGGAAGGCGCTGTTTTCATCGATGCGCAAGAAACGCGGATGGGCGAATTGGCGGCAAAGTTCGATGCATTGGCGGCTGAACAGAATCCCGACGATCCGCGCCAGATCATGTTGCGCGGTGACAAGGATGTTGATTATGGCAAGATGATGAAGGTGATGGGTGAACTGAACCGCGCCGGCCTCAACAGTGTCAGCTTGGTCACCACCGGTTCATCAAAGGCAGAATAAGCCGGTGGCTATGAACCGCGCAGAACAAATTGGCTTAGGTTCAGCGGTCGGCGGTCACGCCTTTCTGCTGCTCTTATTGTCGCTCGGTATTTTTGGCGCGAGTGAGCGGCTGGTGCCGCCTGAACCTATCGCTGTATCGCTGGTCGGGGAAACCGCACCGGAAGCAACGTCGCCAAAGCCTTCGGCAGAGGAGCCCGCGCCATCGGCCTTGGAGCAATCCGAACCCGAAGCCCAAGCGTCGCCCGACACCGCCCCCGAACCGCCATCACCGCCATTGGAAAAGGCGATTGCAAAGCCGGTGGCGAAACCGATCGTTAAACCCGAACCGCGCCCTTTGCCGGTAACCAAGCCCGCACCTGTAGTTGCGAAAAAGCCACCGGTAAAAGCCACGCCGCAAAAACCGGCAACCAAGCCTGCTCCTGCCAAGTCCAAGCCTGCAGCGGCAAAACCGGCGCCAAGCAAAACGGCCAAGCCGCCGGTTAAATCGGGCGGGTTCGGTAAAGGGTTTGAAGACCGGATTGCGGGCCTTGGCAGTGCAAGCAACGCCGGCACAACCCGCGCAAACCCGGCAAACGGTCAAGGCAAATCGCCAACTGCCGCCGCGCCGTCAGGAAAGCCCGCGACCGAAGTGCGCCGGTCCGTGAACGCCGCATTGGCCAGTCAGATCAAGCCCTATCTGGAATCTTGCGCGCCGTCGGGTGTCGACATGGACGCAATCCGCACGTTCATCACCTTAAGCCTTGACCGTAACGGTGCACTTATTGCTGCGCGTTTCGACAAGCAAACCGGCGTCAATGCCAGCAACAGTCCGCAGGCCGATCCGTTGAAGCAATGCGCCCTGCGCGCAGCCAAACAGGCGTCGCCCTATCGCGGACTTGATGTGCAATATTATGATGTTTGGAAATCCCATGCCTTGCAGTTGAAGGCAAAATAATAATACATTGGAATGAATATGCGTATAATTTCCCTCCCCATACAACTTGTGTTGCTGGCAATTGCCAGTCTGAGCATCAGTTCAAATATCGCCGTTGCGCAAACCGTGCCCACGCCTGCAGAAGCCGATGAACCAGAGCTGGTCGAATTTGACACCGCCAAAATCCGCCGAGTCGCAGTACCAGCATTGGTCGCGCCGTCACCTGCCAATACTCCGGCGGGAAACAGTGCCAATTTGGGCCGCCAGATCGCCGAAGTTATCGCATCCGACTTGCGCGCCAGCGGCCTTTTTGAACCGCAGGGCCCTTCGGGAATTCGGGCAATCTCGCTTGCCGAAGTCACCACGCCGCAATATGATTATTGGAAAGGCCGCAATGCCGAACAGTTGATTGAGGGATTTGTCCGCGTTGGCGGCGACGGCAATCTGACCATCGGATGCTATCTATATGATGTCACATTCGGCAGCGAGGTAACCCGGCTCGGCTTTGTCGTTGCGCCGAGCGAATGGCGGCGCGCTGCGCACAAATGCGCCGATGCATTTTACTCCAAGGTCACCGGCGAAAGGCCGTTCTTCGATAGCCGCATTGCCTATATCGCCGAATCTGGCCCCAAGGGTAACCGGATGAAGCGGCTCGCGATCATGGATTCGGACGGCGAAAATCACAAGTTCATAACGACGGGAACGTCCAGCGCGCTGACCCCGCGCTTCTCGCCCAATTATCGCTCGATCCTGTATCTGAGTTACACCGATGGCAATCCGCGGATCTATGTTTATGACGTTGCCAGCGGACGGCAACAATTGATCACCGCCAGCAAAAATCCGACCTTTGCCCCGCGCTGGTCACCCGATGGTCAAACGATATTGTATTCGATGGCGGTTGCCGGGAACACCGATGTCTACAAAATCTCGGTCAGCGGCGGCGCGCCAACCCGTCTAACCAGCACACCAGGCATCGATGTCGGCGGCAGCTTTTCGCCAGATGGCAGGCAGGTCGTATTTGAGAGCGATCGCGGCGGAAATCAGCAAATCTACATTATGAATGTGGACGGTTCCAACCAACGCCGGATCAGTTTTGGCAGTGGACGCTATGCCACGCCTGAATGGTCCCCGCGCGGGGATTTGGTTGCCTTTACCCGCATCGCTGGCGATTTCCGTGTTGGCACGATGCGCCCCGATGGGTCAGGCGAACGTTTGTTGACCAACAGCTGGCAAGACGAAGCGCCAACATGGGCGCCGAATGGCCGCGTAATCCAGTTCTTTCGCACCGCGAAGAATAGTGGTAAAACAAGTATCTGGCAGGTAGACTTAACCGGCGCGAATGAACGCAAGCTACCTACGCCGGTCGACGGTTCAGACCCGGCATGGGGGCCTGTGCTTCCGTAAGTATTTATGGGGCGCAACGACGAAAAGGAGAAGTGTGATGAAAATGAAAATGCACCCGAAAGCCCGCGTATTTGGCGTGTTGCTGGTTTCAGCAGCGTTGGTAACCGCATGCGGTCCGAAGAAAATTAAAGATCTGCCGCCTGCTGCACAAGGGTCTGGCTATGGCGATAATGGGCAAGGCAGCGGCAGTGGCCAAGTCGTTCCCGGCAGCCAGGAAGATTTCGTCCGTTCGGTTTCGGCGGACCGTATTTTCTTTGATACCGACCGTTTCAATATCGATGCCCAAGATCAAGCGACATTGCAAAGTCAGGCCCAGTGGCTGGGCCGCTATGCCAATGCCCGGATCACAATCGAGGGTCATGCCGATGAACGCGGCACCCGCGATTACAACCTGGCGCTGGGCGAACGCCGCGCCAATGCCGCGAAAAATTATCTTTCATCATTGGGTGTAAACCCGGCGCGCATTCAAACCGTCAGCTTTGGCAAAGAACGCCCGCAGGCGCTGGGCTCTAACGAGCAAGCCTGGGCCCAAAATCGCCGGGCAGTGACGATCACAATTCAATAGCCCGCAATCTTTTCGGGCGAAATTGACGAAGATAAAATTAGGGCTGCGTCCATCCGGCGCAGCCTTTTTTGTGTCCCGGGCGGTGCGAAAGTAGGAAAATGCCGAAAATGCCAAGTTGACACCTAGTTGACAAAATTGACACCTATTTTGAACTAAAGCGCCAGCCCAGCTATAGAAAATTTCCTACATCGCAGTTATTTTGTAATTTTACGTTTTTCGCAATTCCAACTGCGAAGGGGTTATTTGACCGCCAACGATGTCAAGGAGCCAAAGCGGCCATGCGCCGTGGTCCCAGAACAAATCCTACATTACAAGCACAATGTGCGATCAGGATTTAGCGAAACGACATCGCGCTTTAAGGACTTAACGGTTTGGTACTATCATCCAAGCCGATGATCAGGCCGCCAATCGCTGACAATGCGCCCAATATACCCGCGATCAATCCCGCAGAATTTGAACTTTGCGCGGCGGCATTGATCGACGGATTGGCCTGCGGGCGTCCTTCTTGAACGGTCTCGGCTGGCTGGCTGCTTGCCGAACCCTGAGTGTTTGCCGAAGCATCGGTGTTTGCAGAACCATTGGCATTTACCGAATTAAGCGTATTGGACAAACCGGCCGGTCCGACCAAATTCGGGACGAGCATCTGTTGCAATTGGGCGAGCCCCGCCATCGAAACCTTAAACGGTCCAATCGGTTTTGCGCCCTGTCGCGGAATATAAACGGCCATCGTCGGTGCCGATAGCGAGAGCGAATATTCACCTGCTTGAATATCGATCGCTCCTGCAGCCGAATTGCCCTCGGCGCGCCCGCCCGGTCCGCGCAAAATGACTAAGGTCGCGGTTTCGGGATCACTAACCACATTTGGCCCAATCGCGGATTCGCCGGCGGCAATGCGCATGGCATCTTCACCCACCGCGCCTTCGACGATTGTGCCGCGTATCCCGATTGAACCAACGGGCGTTTGAATTTTGGAATTAGAGGATTTCAAACCGGTCGAACGCCCCGACATAAAACGAAAGCTGCCCTTTGCCACCGACGCCCCCATTGATCGTGTGCTTTTGGCAGGATCAAACACAAACCGGTCGATGACAACGCGCGCGCTGGAACCGACAGAGAATTCCGAACTGTCGAGCAGCAACACCCGCAACTGGCTTTGCGCGCCGGTGCGGATCTCGTCGTTCAGCGACACACGCTGTTTCAGCACCGCTGGTTTTGGAGCGGGCGCACCAGACGGGCGAATTTCGACCTTGTTCCGTATTGCCGAATTTACGCCAACAACCTGTGCTTCGGCTTGCAACAGCGGCAACGCGGAAATGGCGACGGCAGCGCCAATCAAAGCGCCGCGGGTTAGCAAAAAGTGGCGTGATGAAGCCATGCGCGGGGCAAGAGTTTTCAACTTTTTTCTCCCATACCGCAGGCTGATTGCGCACTGCTTAGTGCACCTTCTGCGCCGGGGCGTTCGCCCATTTGTAAAATTTCGAGCCTGCCGCCGTCCACATCATCCAATCTGCAAAGCAAAGCGGCGTGTAAAAATCCGACTTCACTAGCATCGGGATATTGCATTGATATCCGTTCGAGCGAGGCGGCAGCTTCGACAAGATTGCCCGCCATAATCTGGCTGCGAACCAAATCCATGCCCGAACCCAATTGCGCCGATGCATCGATCAAGCCGTCCAATTCTGCCGCTTTATCTGGCGTCTGCGGTTGATCACTTTGCGCGACTGCCGGCACCGCCATGACGAAGGTGGCTGCTGCGGCCAAGCGCAAAATTTGAATGGCGGGATTTCGCAATAACATTTTAGTCTCCCCGTGCCACACCGATTTTCGTTTGTTGGCGTGGCTGCTATACATGTTACATATCCCGGATATCGTCAACCATGCAGTTGATTGCACGCCGATTTCTGGATCAATTGTAAAAGATTTATTGCGTTCCACAAAAGCCGGAGGGTAAGCAGAGGTCGTTGGTAATGAAGTGACAGATAAGGCGTAACGGGGGTATCGATCTTTTGAAGGCTTATTTAAAGCGCACCGGCCCGCGATTACTGCCAAGCCTAATTGCGCTTGTTGCTGTGTTGCTTTTGCAATTTATCGGCTTTCAAGCGGTTGATCGCTTCGGGCTTTTGACGTTTGATTATTACCAAAAAATCAAGCCGCGTGAATATCAGGACGCGCCGGTGCGGATCGTTGACATTGACGATGAAACCATTCGCCGATTGGGGCAATGGCCCTGGCCGCGAACCGACGTGGCCGAGTTAACGAACAGGCTGGGGGAGGCAGGCGCAGCGGCGATTGCATTTGATATCGTGTTTTCCGAAAAAGACCGGACGTCACCGGCGCGGGTTGCCGAACAAATGGAACAACGCGGCGTCGATGCCAATACCCTCGCCGCATTGCGGGCAATGCCGGATAACGACAATGTGCTGGCGGCGACTTTCCAGAAAACACCTGCCGTGCTTGGCTTCTTTTTAACCCGCGATCCAGAGGCGACGAAAGTCATTCCAAAGGCCGGATTTACGGTGCTGGGCTCGGCCCCCAATCAGGGTGTTGTCGGCTATAGCGGTGCAATCCAGCCGCTCGAACCACTGCGAAATGCTGCGTCCGGTCTTGGCTTTGTCAGCCTGACCAACGACAGCGACGGTATCGTCCGCAAGGCCCAGCTGGTCGCCGCGCAAGGCGATCAATTGCTGCCTTCATTGTCGTTGGAAGCATTGCGAACGGCGCAGGGTGCGGGTTCGATATTGGTCAAGTCGAACGATGCGAGCGGCGAAATTGGCGGTGCGGGTGCGGAAATTGTTGCGTTAAAAGCGGGTGACTTTGAAATCCCGACAACCAGCGCGGGCGAGCTGTGGATGTACTTCACCGAGCCGCGCCAAGAGCGGACCGTGCCAGCGTGGAAGATCCTGACCGGCGCGCTTGCGCCTGCCGAAATGGAGAGGTTGTTTGCGGGCCATATCATTTTTATTGGCACAGGCGCGATCGGTCTGCGTGACCTAGTATCGACGCCGATCAGAGAGCGCGAATTGGGGGTGATGGTGCATGCGCAGGCGGCAGAGCAAGCGATCACTGGCCAGTTCCTGATCCGGCCGGATTGGGGTTTGGGATTGGAACGTGCGTTGCTGCTTGTGACCGGGATTGCGCTGGCTTTTGCTTTGCCTGCATTGGGCGCAGCGCGGGGCGCGGTGCTGGGGTTGGTGATGATAGCGGGCACAATCTGGGGCAGCTGGGAAGCATTTCGGCAGTATCAATTCCTGCTTGATCCGACCTATCCGGCGATGGGCTTACTGGCGATTTATCTGTGCGCAACGTTGGTCAATTATTACCGGGAGGAGCGCCAGCATGCCTATATTCACCAGGCATTTGACCGGTATCTCTCGCCCGCCTTGGTCAAGCGCATTGTTGACGATCCAAGCCAGCTGACGCTTGGCGGTGAAGAGCGGGATATGACCGTGCTGTTCTGCGATATCCGCAGCTTTTCGAGCATTTCGGAGAGTCTTGGGCCGCAGGAAATCATCCGGTTTCTGATCGCTTTCCTGACCCCGATGTGTGACATTCTGCTCGACCGAAAGGCGACAATCGACAAGTTTATCGGCGATGCTATTCTGGCTTTCTGGAACGCGCCGCTCGATGATCCGGACCAACATGCGAATGCTGCACGCGCCGCACTTGCGATGGTCAAGCGGCTCGATCAGTTGAATATAGACATGCCAAAAAACGGGACGGAACCATGGCCCGGAAAGGTAAAGATCGGGATCGGTTTAAATGCGGGAACATGCTGCGTGGGCAATATGGGTTCGGCGCAGCGCCTGTCATATTCGCTGATCGGCGACACGGTTAATCTGGCCTCGCGCATCGAAGGCCTAACCAAGTTTTACGACGTGAAAATTGCGATAGGCCAGCAACTGCAACAGCAGATCGAAAACTTCGCTGTGGTTCCCATGGACCTGGTCCGCGTGGTCGGCCGCGACGCACCTGAAATGGTATTTGCGTTGGTCGGCGATGAACAATTTGCGGCGACGCCTGCATTCATTGCATTTGCGGCCAGCCATCAAAACATGCGCGCTGCCTACAACGCGCAGCTATGGGATAGCGCCGCAGAGCATTTGGCGCACGCGAATGATGCCGCCGCCGGGTTTGGCTTGGGTCAATTGTACAATATGATGAACGAGCGCATTGCCCATTACCGCGCTCACCCGCCGGGCGATGATTGGGACGGCGTATTCCAAGCGTTAGAGAAATAAGGTGCCGGCACGGAAATTCGCAACATTCGGTTCTTTACCGTCGGTGTTCAAACTATATAGACGCGGTGCAAGTAATCGTTTTTAAGGAACGCCATGACCAAGCCTGTAATCTTCGTGCTCAATGGCCCCAACCTCAATCTGCTGGGTACGCGGGAGCCAGAGATTTATGGAACCGATACGCTCGACGATATTGCCGGGCGGCTGGACGACAAGGCGAAGGGCATGGGGCTCTCCATCGATTTTCGCCAATCCAACCATGAAGGGCATTTGATCGATTGGCTGCATGAGGCGCAGGCTGTGGGGGCAAAGGCGATATTGCTGAACGCAGGCGGATATACCCACACGTCAATCGCCATCCATGATGCGATTAAATCAATCAAAGTGCCGGTGATCGAGGTGCATTTATCGGACCCGCACAAGCGCGAAGAATTCCGGCATATCAGCTATGTTGGCATGGCAGCAAAAGAATGTTTTGCCGGGCATGGTGCAAAGTCCTATGAGCTTGCACTGGACGCCGCCGCGCTGTTTTGATTCAAGCTGTTTTGATTAAAGGCGCACAACGAAATAAACGGGAGCACAAAATGGCCGCTAAATCTGGCAGTGAAGACGGAATGCAAGTCGATACCAAGCTGGTCCGCGAATTGGCAGATATGTTGAGTGAAACCGGCCTATCCGAAATCGAGGTAGAAGACGGCACCCGCAAGATCCGGGTTTCGCGTATGATGACGGCGGTTTCGGTTGCCGCACCTGCCGCCATGCCGGGGCCTGCTATCGTTGCCGCGGCTCCAGCTATTGATGCCGGACCGCCGCCTCCGCCAGCCAATGCCATGAAATCGCCCATGGTCGGGACGGCATATCTGACCGCCGATCCAGATGCCCCGCCGTTTGTCACGGTTGGCCAAGCTGTGAAGGCGGGTGAGACCGTTATGATTATCGAAGCGATGAAAGTAATGAATCCCATCATCGCGCCCAATTCCGGGACGGTGACTTCGATCTTGGTTGAAAGCGGCCAGCCAGTAGAGTTTGACCAGCCACTGATGGTTATCGCGTAACAATGGCCATTGAAAAAATCCTGATCGCCAATCGCGGCGAAATTGCGCTGCGTATTCACCGTGCGGCGCATGAAATGGGAATTAAGACGGTCGCGGTTCATTCAACCGCCGATGCCGATGCGATGCATGTGCGGCTTGCCGATGAAGCTGTCTGCATCGGTCCGCCGCCAGCTGTTGACAGTTATCTAAACATTCCAGCGATCATTTCTGCGGCGGAAATAAGCCATGCCGACGCCATTCACCCCGGCTATGGTTTCCTGTCCGAAAATGCGCAGTTTGCCGAAATTGTGGAAAGCCACAACATCACGTGGATCGGCCCGAAACCTGAACACATCCGCACGATGGGCGACAAGGTTGAGGCAAAACGCAGCGCAGGTGCGCTTGGCTTGCCGCTTGTTCCGGGCAGCGACGGTGCAATCAGCGAGATCGAAGACGCCAAGAAAATTGCGCGCGAGGTTGGCTATCCGGTCATCATCAAGGCCGCTTCTGGCGGCGGTGGGCGCGGGATGAAGGTGGTGAACAGCGAGGAAGAACTCGAAACCCAAATGCAGCAGGCGGGCACCGAAGCCAAGGCAGCGTTTGGCGATGCCACGGTTTATCTGGAAAAATATCTCGGCAATCCGCGCCATATCGAATTTCAAATCTTTGGTGACGGCAATGGCAAAGCCATCCATTTGGGCGAACGCGATTGTTCGTTGCAGCGCCGCCATCAAAAAGTTTTGGAGGAAGCGCCATCACCAGTGCTTTCCGCCGCAGAGCGGGAGCGCATGGGCATGATCTGTGCGAATGCGATGGCCGACATGGGCTATCGCGGCGCAGGCACCATCGAGTTCCTTTGGGAAAACGGCGAATTTTACTTCATCGAAATGAACACCCGGTTGCAAGTGGAACATCCGGTGACCGAGATGATTACGGGTATAGATCTGGTCCGCGAACAGATCCGCGTGGCCGAAGGCAAGTCGCTTTCGGTAACGCAAGACGAGGTTACTTTTAGCGGCCATGCCGTTGAATGCCGGATCAATGCCGAAGACCCGCAAACCTTCATGCCGTCGCCAGGCACGGTTAGCTGGTATCATCCACCCGGCGGATTATACGTGCGCGTCGATAGCGGACTGTATCATGGCTATAAGGTTCCGCCGTATTATGACAGCATGATCGCGAAGCTGATTGTCTATGGCGCGACCCGTGAAGCATGCCTGATGCGGTTGCGCCGTGCATTGGGCGAATTTGTGATTGAGGGGATGAAGACCACGATCCCGCTGCATCAAAAATTGCTCGACGACCCCGAATTTCAAAATGGTGATTACACGATCAAATGGCTTGAAGAATGGTTGGCACGCGGCGCGGCATAACGCGCCGCGATGCGGTGTTGGCGCTCGCGGCATTGCCGCTGGCCGCCTGCAATCCGCAGCCGTCAAGGGCACCGGAACCTGCAAAGCCGCTGAATGATATTGGCAGCACAAACCCCGGCCCGAATGCGCTGGTCGAACTCACTCGGCTTAGCGCGGATATTCGCCTGGACATTCGTTATGCCACCAAAGCCAATTTCACCGGCCGGATACTATATGACCAGCCGCGCGCTTTTTTGGTCACCGCCGCCGCGCAGGCAATCTTGCGGGCAAGCGAGGCGGCAAAGGCGGATGGCTTTGGCCTGTTGATCCACGATGCTTACCGGCCATGGACGGTAACCAAAAAATTATGGGATGCCACGCCGCCAGCAAAGCGAGGATTTGTCGCCGATCCAAAGCAAGGTTCCCGCCACAATCGCGGCTGCGCGGTGGACCTGACCCTGTATGACAGGGCCACCGGGCTGGCGGTAGAAATGCCCAGCGAATATGACGAATTTAGCGCGAGATCCTATCGCAGCTATGCCGGGGGGAGCGCGGCGGCAACGCGCAACCGCGCCCTGCTCGAACGCTATATGCAGGCCGAAGGATTTATCGGAATTTCGAATGAATGGTGGCATTTCGATTTTAAGGATTGGGCGCAATACCCGATCATGGACATCGCATTTTCCGCGCTTTGAGATCGGGACACAGCCCGGTCCATTCATCAAAACCAAACCTTTCCTGAACCTGTACCGGCGGTTCAGCACTGTGTCAGAAACGTTGTGCGATAAAACGGTCTTGGCAGGAGGCAAGGAGCCGCTTGCAAAAAGGGGTAGTGATATGAAAACTCTTTATTTGGCCGTGTTGGCGTTGGCGACTGCGATGACGCCCGCCATATTGTCGGCGGCAGAACTAGGCACTTCGAGCGCGGCTTCGCAAACTGGCCCATCCATCTTGGACAAGATTGAACAAACCGCTGCGTTCCAACGCGGCGATGATGATCGCGGTGATCGCGGATTTGGCCGCCGTGGTCGCTCCGAGCGAGCGCGGCAAGAACGCCCGCGCCAAGAACAACAGCGCCAAGAACGACCACAAATCCTTGCGGAACAACCTGTGCGGGACCGGGCCCAAAATCGTCAATGGCAAGGTGATCGTCAATGGCAAGGGGATCGGCGTGGCGGCGGCGAGCGCGGGGATGGCGGACGCGGCTCTTGGCGGAACGACAATAATGCCGACCAAATTGGCAGAGGACAATGGCGAAGGGACCGCGGGCGGATAGAACAGGGCCGCGCTGAACAGGGTCGCGTTGAACAGGGCCGTTCAGAACAATGGCAAGGCGAACGCCGCCGCGACTATCGCGATCAAGCACAAAACCGCCAAGGCAGCGGGCGCTATGATGGCAGCCGCTATGACGGAGGCCGTGATGGCCGCGAAGGCCGAAACTGGGACCGCAACCGCGATGGCCGCGGTGACCGTCAGTGGGACCGCAATCGTGATGACCGGGGCGACCGCAATCATCGTGGCAACCGTTATGATCGGCAAAGTCACAACAATTGGAACCGCGGTTGGCACAATGATCGCCGCTATGACTGGCGTTCGCATCGCAACGACAACCGCAATTATTACCGCGTAAACCGGTATTATGCGCCTTATCGCAGCCATAATTACAGCCGGTTGAACATCGGTTTCTATCTCGGAAATGGCTTTTACGGTTCAAACTACTGGATCAACGAACCGAGCTATTACCGATTGCCGCAGGCCTATGGCCCATACCGCTGGGTGCGCTATTATGACGATGTATTGTTGATCGACATCCGCAACGGCTATGTCGTCGACGTGGTCTACGACTTTTTCTGGTAAGCAGCAGTTCACCGATACAACAGCCCGGGACGGTTTGCCGTTCCGGGTTTTTTGCGCTGCGCATGGTTGCCGCCAACTTGATCGCTATTGAAAAAATTCCAAATTCTAACATTCCAACACTGGAAAAAGTGCATGCGGTCATGGTAAGAAGGCGGATCATCCGTGAACGTATGAATTAGAGTGTTGATTATGAATGTTGAAACCGAAACGAAAAAGTTCGATCCCAACAACGATCCCGCCAAACTTGCCAAGATTGGCAGCCATGTAACGCGCCAACTGGAAAGCAGCACGCTTGTTGAAAAGGTTGATGCACCGGGCATCCAATTATACGTGTATCAAGGTTTTCTGGGCAAGAAAGACTGCCGGATGCTGATCAACAAGATCGACAAAGAAGCGGTTCCATCCACATTGTACAAGGGCACAGACCAACCCGGTTTTCGCACCAGTTTCAGCTGTCACCTCAACCGGTGGGACGCGGAGGTTGGCCGTATCGAGGTGCGGATGAGCGATACGATGGGGATCCACAATGACTTTGCCGAAACGATGCAAGGGCAGCGATATAAGCAGGGGCAAGAGTTTAAAGCGCATCACGACTTTTTTCATCCCAGCGAAAGTTACTGGCAACAAGAAAGCATCGCCGGCGGGCAACGCAGCTGGACCGCGATGATATTCCTGAACGAGCCCGAAGAAGGCGGCACCACCGAATTCCCCAATCTGGGCATCGGCGTGCGCCCGCAAATGGGGATGATGCTGATCTGGAACAATATGACGCCGGAAGGCAAACCCAATTACAAATCGCTGCACACCGGAACGCCCGTTACCAAAGGCACCAAGCATATCATCACCAAATGGTACCGGCAAAACAACTGGCTGGAGCTAACCACACCAAAGAGCTAGCCATCCGGACGCTACGTTGGCTTGGGCGTTGGCGTTGGCGTTGGCGGTCAAATATTGCTGTCTGTCGAAACAATGTTGCAAGCCGTGTCAAAACGATGAAGAAAATATCGCAGCTTTGGGGATTGAGCCCCAATTGATTTCTCATTTTACAGGAACTCCATACATGACGCCGATCAAATCATTTTTGCTGGTATCCGCCGTTTTGGCTGCGCCCTTGGGTACTGCGGGTGCCGCCTATGCACATGACGGCAAGCATGCCGAAGCGGCGGCGGAGCCTGCTTTGGATGAAGGCAAGACGTTGAACGCCTTGTTTGCCGCCGATGACGAAGCAAGCATGAAGCGCAATCCGCTGAGCGCCCTGTTTCGCGGCGATATGCGATATGCGGATCAATTGGGTGACAACATCACCGATGCCTATTTTGATGGTGAACGCGCCGCCGCAACGGCAAGTGTTGCCAGTTTGCAAAAAATCGACCGCACAAAATTGAATCCAACCGATCAGATCGCTTATGATGTCTATCTGTTACAGCAAAATGATGCCCTTAAAGGGTTATCGAAAGAGCTGATGGACTTGACGGTCGTGCGGCCAATCAACCATTTTTTCGGCTTCCATACTTTTTACCCGAGTTTTGCCAGTGGCACAGGCGCCGCGCCATTTAAGACGCTGGCCGACTATGAAAATAATCTCAAACGCCACAGACAGTTCATTGTCTTGATGGACCGCAGCATCGGCCGCTTTCGTGAGGGGCAGGCATCGGGCGTGGTGGAAACCAAATTGACGATTAACAATGTGATTGAACAATTGAACACCCAGCTGGCGCAAAAAACAGAAGACTCGCCTTATTATGGACCAGTGAAAAAGTTCCCGGACGGGATTTCCGATGCCGATAAAACGCGGCTGACGGCGGAATATCGTGATGTCATCGAGAACGGCATTTACCCATCCTATGTCCGCCTGCGCGATTATTTACGCGATGATTATTTGAAAGATGCGCGCGTGGGCGTTGGCCTGTCTTACATGAAGGGCGGCGGAAAACTTTATGCGTATATGATCGAACAGACGACCACGTTGCCGTTGAAAGCCGACGAGATCCACAATCTGGGATTGTCCGAAGTGACCCGCATCAAAACCGGAATGGAAGATGTCAAAAAGGAGGTCGGTTTTACCGGCACTCTGGCGCAATTTTTCGACCATCTGCGCAATGATCCCAAATTCAAACCGGCCAGCCGCGAGGCGTTGACGCAAGGCTATTATGACATTGGCAAAGCGGTTGATGCGCAGATCAGTACGCAGTTCAAACACTTGCCAAAAGCGCCGCTGGAAATCCGACCTTATGAAGAATTCCGCGAAAAATTTGAAGCCGGCGGCAGCTATCAAGGCGGAACTCCCGATGGCTCTCGGCCCGGAATTTTCTATTTCAACGCTTATGATTTGCCCAGCCGGACGACGCCGGGGATGAGCACATTATACTTGCACGAAGGCGCACCAGGGCACCATTTCCAAATCAGTATTGCCCAAGAGAATGAGGCATTGCCCGCATTCATTCGCTTTGGCGGCAATACTGCCTATGTCGAAGGTTGGGCGCTTTATTCGGAAACCTTGGGCTATGAAATGGGTTTTTACAAAGATCCCTACCAACGCTTTGGCACGTTGTCGGATGAAATGCTGCGCGCGATGCGGTTGGTCGTCGACACCGGATTGCATTCAAAAGGCTGGACCCGCGATCAGGCAATCGAATATATGCTCGCCAACAGCGACATGGGCAAAACCGATGCAACAGCCGAGGTTGAACGCTATATCGCCATCCCTAGTCAGGCGCTGGCCTATAAAATTGGCGCGCTGACCATACAAAGGTTGAAAGCGAAAGCGAAAGCCGAGCTTGGTGACAAGTTCGATGTGCGCGAATTTCACAATCAGATTTTGAACA
The DNA here is from genome assembly GCA_043750535.1 of Sphingomonadales bacterium. GTDB lineage: Bacteria > Pseudomonadota > Alphaproteobacteria > Sphingomonadales > Sphingomonadaceae > Sphingorhabdus_B. The sequence goes on from JAYVBJ010000031.1 coordinate 28,119, forward strand.
CCGGCGCGTTGCCGCTGGCGATCCTTGAAAAGAAAATCGACGGATGGATCGCGGCGTCGAAGTAACCGTACACTGGCCGTTCAAGTCAAAATAAGCATTTCATACTTGGTTGCTTTCGCTATGTTAGCGGCCCAGCCTGTTTTGGGCCTGTTTTGGGCCTGTTTTGGCGCAATCGGGTCCGGCGCATGATTAGTGCATTTGGTATGCCGGCACCGTAACCCGACCCGCGCCTTCAAAAGCGTGACCTGAGAGAGAGGGATAATTAAGTGCATTTAGTAAACTGGCACCGTAATTTATTTAGTAAACTGGCACCGTAATTCCGTAATTCTAAAGTGATTCTCGACCACATACTTCCGTCCGGAG
>JAYVBJ010000032.1:0-27844 GCA_043750535.1 Sphingomonadales bacterium
ACGCGCTGCCCACCTTCAACTCGCTTTCCATCGAAACAATGCTATGGCGAATCCCGGGGCTTTCAGAACATTTTCTGTATTTCAACGACGATGTGTTTCTGACCGCACCGGTGACCGTCGCAGATTTCTTTGCCGAAAACGGGCCAGTGCTGCGCGGTAAATGGGTCGATCATTCAGCGATGGCGCAGTCTAGCATTAGCCGCGATGATGCCAGCCTGCTGAACTATTTTAATCAGATAAACGCCGCCGATATAATTGGCTATACCGCCGACCATGTGTTTGAAAGCGCGCATGTCGTCCACCCCATGCAACGTTCGGTGATGGCTGAACTGTTTGACGCCTATCCCGACGCATGCGCGCGCAATGCCGGTTTTCGCTTTCGCTGCACCGAACAATTCCTTCCGCAAAGCTTGCACAACCATGCCTGCCTTGCATCGGGGAATGCAGCCATTCTTGATACGCGTGATTATCTGCATATCGCCGTCGGCGCGCTGGACCAATGGTCAGTCGAGGATGTCCACGCCTATCTGGGCAGAGCCGAGCGCCACGAGATTAAGTTTCTGTGCGTGAATGATTTGCCCGAGGTTGAACGCAATTTTCCCGATGCTAGGGTGTGGATCGAAGAGGCGATTGGGTGATAGCGCGAGGTAGCCCGAGTAGGGGCGGCGACGATCCGTTGGACCGCGCGCGGCTGGAAACGGAGTGGCTGACCGTGACCCGGCAGACCTTGCCCGCGCTGGCACAGGCGCGCCGCTGGCCGGTCAGCGCCGACCACTGCTTCATGCGCATCCTGCTCGACGCTGTGCATGAGGGTCGGTGGGATAGAACGGTGCAGGGCCGTCCCGCCTACAAACATATCGAGTTGGAGCGGCTGGCAGCGGCAGTAATGCTGGCCGAGCGCGTAGTGGCGAATGAGACCGATTTACGGACACTCAACGCGCAGTCGCTGGCTTGGCGGGGGAAGGGATGAGGTGGATTTGGTGCGGTGTTGTCCGATTGGAGATTACGCGGCCTTCGCCTCCTCCTCCGCCTCGCATTTCAGCCGGATGCCGAGCGCGGCCATCACCTTCAGCAGCGTTTCCAGCGTCGGATTGCCGTTTTCGGACAGCGCAGTGTAGAGCGCCTGCCGGTTGACGCCGGTTTTTTCGGCAATTTTGGTCATGCCTTCGCTGCGCGCCACTACGCCAACCACATTAGCGATGTAGGGCAGATGCCCGCTTTCGAACGCGTCGTTAAGGAAGTCGATCACGTCCTCTGGCTCGGTGACATATTTCGCCGCGTCGAAGGGCGTTGTTACAAGTTTTGTCACTGTCGGTTTTATAAGTCAAAGTTGGCTAGGGCTCAAGCCGCCTCAAGCACCATAACCCGCGCTGCATCTTTCCCACGAGTGGGCCGCACGATGATTTCAACATCACGGCCAAGCGCGACGATGAAATCCATCAGCTTTTCGACCGAAAATCCTTCGAGTCGGTAATTAACCAGCGCCGAAACCTTGGGTTGTGGCACACCGAGCAGGCGCGCTGCGTCGATCTGTTTGAGCGCCTGATCCTTTATGATCCGGTTGATCGCTAGCGCGAGGCGGGTCTTGGTTTGACGTTCCGATGGGTCGGACAGGCCGAGATCGGCGAAGACGTTTGTCGTGCCGCGTGTAATATCTGTGTCAGTCATTGGCTCTAGTCCTTGCTTCATAGTCGTTCCGCGCCAACCGTAATCGCGCTTTGATCATCGCAACATCGGTCGCAGCAGTGGCGATGCCCTTAGTCGATTTCTTTTGAAACGCGTGCAGCACGTAAATTACCTCGGCAAAACGAACCGTATAAACTGCGCGGTAAGTATCGCCCGAAAAATCCTCAACAACCTCAAATACCCCGCCACCCTCGCCCTTCCAAGGCTTGGCATGGGGATGCTTCCCACCCAGTTGCGCGACGCCAAGCGCATAACCCATCGCGTCAATCACGGGTTCGGGGAAGGCGAGCAAATCCTTCTTTGACGAACCGATCCAGTCGAGAGACGTTTCGTTGGGCATTAACAAGTGAAATATACCTGTTTTAGTATATTGTCAAGAGCGCTGACGGCAACTTGAATGGTCCGTTTGCGCGCTAAGAAATAGGCTGACTGTCTTTCGAAGCAAAAATGCCTCCCAAAAGGCTATCTACATCAATATCGCCAAATAGTTCCGCTATCCTCTCACTTCTCGACTTTATGACAAAGCTCTGATCCAATTTTTCCAGTAAATTTGATCGATTCGCCTTCAGCCAAGCGATGTATTCATCGAAGACGATGTTCGTCGATTTATTCTTGCAGAAGCCAAGCCATGTCTCATACTCACTCGCTGCGAGACATGACGCTCCCAGCATAACAGCCGGCTTTTCCCACTCACTAAGATCGCCGAACCGCGTTTTTGCCTCCCGAAAAAAGGCTCTATCTTTCAGGCGTCCGCGCAACAGGATGTTCTGCCTGCGCTCAATCTGAGTGTCGCCAAATTCTAGCTGAGACATACGAGCATCGGTGATTGGAAGCGCGCCCGCAACAAACAGATGATTCACCCAGATCCGGACGAGCGCCATGTCCTTGAACGGGGAAGTGCCTACAACTGCGAGTAACTTGTCCGCGACCAAATCAGCAGTTTCAGGATTTTTCTGCGCTTGCGCGCCTATGAGCATGCAGAAATCTCGTGGTGCAAAATAGAGAAGCTGAGAAAAGTGGCCAATGAAAATTTGTGATTTTTCCATTGAGCTTGCTCTCAAAGCTCTTAGGATTATCTTTACTGAAGTGTAGTCGATCTTCTCTAGCTTTATAGCTTTCTCTAGTTTTTGTAATAATGTATCTACATCCATTGCATCGGCTATCGACTCAGCTACATCTTCAGAATCGTAGATTGCTTGAAAATAACGCTCTAGGCCATTACGTTCCTCATTCGTAAAAACTTCAGAAAAACTATTGTCTATTTCATCTTTAACTGTGGACGCAGGCACAATCCTAGTCTTGGCAGCATTAAGTGAAAGCCCTTCGGTCAGCATGAGGTGCTCGGCCAACCTGCACAGAGCCGTGTGAGCTTCGGCAGGGCTACCTACAATGATGCGGAAATCGTCGACAAACCGAGTAAACTTAAAACCGTCGCGCCGTAACATCGTATCGACGTCGATCAGCACTCCTTCCGCAATAATACGTGACGCGGCACCTCCAACGGGAAGGCCATGAGACTGCCGAGCCCTTGAGTTTTTGATGATATTTTCAATAATTTTACGCGGGGCATTGGCGGCTTCAACATCGTCCAAAACATGCTCTATTCGATGAAAATATATTCGCCCATAAAAGTCGGAGATATCTGTTTCGAGTACGAGCATGTCATTGGAAAACGCTTCGTCGGGTTCACACATATTAGATATTGATATCAGCCATTCGTGATAGGTGCATTCGTCCGTAAATAAACTTGGGGACGTGGCATCATCGTTAAAGCGATATGAGAATGCTCCATGCTCCGGCCCGAGCCGAGCTTGATCGATTGCCGCCGCAACCTCTATCGCAGCGGCGGTAAAGAGCAAAGTGTCCGTGGCATGGAGTTGGTGAGCAATCCTGAACGAGGTTTGCGTCTTTGGACTCAGAACCTCGAACACACCCACAGGATTATAGGCACCGGGCGCAAATGAAAGTAGCTTTTTAACTACAGGATCCGCTGCTTCCTTAAAGAATTGGAACTCGAAAAGCGGCGGGAGAATGTCAGTGTCCCCGAGATCAGCGAGATGCAGTATCGCTCTTTTGAAATGTGCCTGATCCATTCACCCGTTATAAGTCCGACATTCTCATTGGCTAGCCTATTCAATCATGCTCCCGATCACCAGCACCCATATATAGTTCGCGCCCGGTCTCGTCATAGACCTTGCTCATCTCTGCCATGCCCTCTTCCGCCTTCGCCAAGGCTTCCGCCTCCGTTAAAACTCCAGCGGACAAGTCGGCGGCGATAAAGCCTTCGGCTGGCTGATTCTGCAACCGCGCGAATTCCCGCACCTCTTGGCTGATCTTCATCGAACAGAATTTCGGACCGCACATGCTGCAGAAATGCGCGGTCTTGGCGCCTTCGGCTGGCAGCGTCTGGTCGTGATATTGCTCCGCCGTGTCGGGATCGAGGCTGAGGTTGAACTGGTCGCGCCAGCGGAATTCGAAGCGCGCTTTGCTCAGCGCATCGTCGCGGACTTGCGCCGCCGGGTGACCCTTGGCCAAATCCGCTGCGTGCGCGGCCAGCTTATAAGTCACCACGCCGACCTTCACATCGTCACGGTCGGGCAGACCCAGATGCTCCTTGGGCGTGACGTAGCAGAGCATCGCCGTGCCGTACCAGCCGATCATCGCCGCACCGATGCCGCTGGTGATATGGTCGTACCCCGGCGCAATGTCGGTGGTCAGCGGCCCCAGCGTGTAGAACGGGGCCTCGCCGCAGGCCGCCAGCTGCTTGTCCATATTGGCCTTGAGCTTGTGCATCGGCACGTGGCCGGGGCCTTCGATCATCACCTGCACATCGGATTTCCACGCTCGGTGGGTGAGTTCACCCAGCGTGTAGAGCTCGGCAAATTGCGCTTCATCATTGGCGTCGGCGATGCTGCCGGGGCGCAGGCCATCGCCGAGCGAATAGGCGATGTCATAGGCCTTCATAATCTCGGTGATGTCGTCGAAATGTTCGTAGAGGAAGCTTTCCTTGTGATGCGCGAGGCACCATTTCGCCATGATGCTGCCGCCGCGGCTGACGATGCCGGTCACGCGCTTGGCGGCGAGCGGGACGTAAGGCAGGCGCACCCCGGCGTGGATGGTGAAGTAATCGACGCCCTGTTCGGCTTGCTCGATCAGGGTATCGCGGAACACTTCCCAGTTCAGGTCTTCGGCGACGCCGCCGACTTTCTCCAGCGCCTGATAGATTGGCACGGTGCCGATGGGGACGGGCGAATTGCGGATGATCCATTCGCGGGTGTCGTGGATGTTGCGGCCCGTCGACAGGTCCATGACGGTGTCCGCGCCCCAGCGGATCGACCAGACCATCTTGTCGACTTCGGTGGCGACGTCGGATGCGACCGCGCTGTTGCCGATATTGGCGTTGATCTTAACCAGAAAATTGCGGCCAATCGCCATCGGTTCGGATTCGGGGTGGTTGATGTTGTTGGGGATGATTGCGCGGCCCCGTGCGATTTCGTCGCGGACAAATTCGGGGGTGACATAATCGGGGATTTCCGCACCAAAGCTCTCGCCGTCGCGGATATAGCTTGCCAGCCGTTCGCGGCCCAGATTTTCGCGTTCCGCCACATATTCCATTTCAGCGGTGATGATGCCTTGGCGGGCATAGTGCATCTGGCTGACGTTCATCCCGGGTTTGGCGCGCAAGGGGCGCTTGATCGCGGCGGGAAATTGCGCGACGCCGCCGCTGCGGTCGGGGCCGGTTTGGCCGTTATCTTCGGGGCGGACGGCGCGCGCGTCATAGCTTTCGACATCGCCGCGCGCCTCGATCCACGAACGGCGGATGGGGGCAAGGCCGGCGTTTATGTCGATGCTAACCGCCGGATCAGTATAAGGCCCGCTGGTGTCATACACGCGGACGGGTGCGTCATCGCATGACGGGTCGAGGTAAATCTCGCGCATGGCAACTTTAATCCCGCTGCCGGTTTGCGCGGCAACGTGGATTTTCTTGCTACCGCGAATGGGGCCGGTGGTGACGCCGATTTCGGTACCGGTTTTTTCTGTGCGTGCTGGGATATCTGCCATGGTCTTGTTCCTCTAAATTTCGGAAGCAAGAGCGCGGGGTTTGAATAACCCGCTCCCTCCCTCCGCCCGCATCAACGGGATCAGGTTCAGCGGGTCGGATGGCGTTACCCATCCCTCTCAGTCAAACGACTCCCCGGGGATGGTTGGTGCTTACCTTGGTTTGGGTCGTGAAGGAAGCGTTATGAAATGAGAATGCCTTCCTCTTCTGGGGAGGGGCAGTGAGACTTGGCGGATTTACCGCCTAGTCGCAGCGGGGTGGGGGATCGCAGCACAGCGCCATGCTTGACTTGCCCCCTTTCTATGCGCCATTCTTGTCCAACATGACCCCTCCCAAACTCCCCCTCCCCGAACCCACAGTCTCCGTCCGCCAAATGGGCCGCGAAGGCGAGCCGTTGGTTGTGATTGATGGCTTTAGCGGCATGGCCGACACTTTGCTGGAGGCGGCGTATGGCGCGCAATATCAGCATGCGGGGGCCACTTATCCGGGCATCCGGTCGTGGGCCGACCCAAGCTATCTGGACGTGCGGCGCGATCTGATGATGCAGATCATGCAGCAGGTGTTCGGCTTTTCGCAGGGCATTCGCCTTGATGCCTCAACCTTTTCGCTCGTCACGCTTGGTGAAGACGAACTCTCCCCGCTGCAACGCATTCCGCATTATGATCATGCTGGCGGCGAGGTGATCGCGGTGATGCACTATCTGCTTGGTCCTGAAACCGGCGGCACGGCATTTTATCGCCACCGCCGTACCGGGTTTGAGACGATCACGCCCGCCCGAGAAGCCACCTATAACGCCGCCCTTGCGCAGGATGAGCGCGCGCACGGCATGCCGCCTGCCCGGTTTTGCCACGGCGATACTGACTGGTTCGAGATGATCGACGAGGTTGAGGCGCAGCCAGACCGGCTGGTGCTCTATCGCGGGCGGCAACTGCATTCGGGCGTGATCCCCAACCCGGCAGCGCTATCAAGCGATCCGCGAACCGGGCGGTTGACGATCAACATGTTCCTTATTGGTGCATGAGTATCAAAAACTATAGGCAATGCCGACGATGCCGAGAAACTGGTCGGCGTCGCCCGCTTCACGGACCAAGGCAGAGTTGGCGTATTGGCCAAGAAGCCGTGAATAGCCGGTGAGTGCGAACAAGCCCCAGCCTTTGCGGTTGTCTCCGCCCAAATCCTGACCGATCAAGATAGAGGTTCCCACGCTTTTAAATCCTGCGCCGCGGGTGGCATATCCGCTGATGCTAGGTACCGGCGCGGCGATGGCTGGTGTATCGAAATACGTGCGGCCATAGCCCGCACCGACATAGTCCGCCGAAATGCCCAGCGAAGCAAAGGTCCGCTGAGACAACGGGCTGGCGTAGGTAATGCCGGGTTTGATGATGTAACTATTATGGACATTGGCGACGTCGTGGACGTAACTGATATCGAAAGTAAGGCTGTCCGGCGGGATCAGAACGCCGCGCTGGCCAACACCAACATAGCCGCCAAGTTCAATCGCGGCGTCTTTTTCGCCCAGCAATTGCAGCCGCGCATCCTTTAATCCGCCGGTACGTTCGGGGCGCAACTGGGCGACTGGCCCGGCAATGATGTTGACCTTGTCACCCGCCTGTTCGCGGACAAGATCAACGTAGAGGTTGAGCCCGCGCATGGCGAATTCAAAACCTTCAACCTTGCCGCGAACAACGCCGCCGGGCTGAAATTCATAGTCATCATCACCGTTAAAGCGGGGCGCAATGCCGCCGCCAAAGCCAATGGTAATCTGGTTGCGATCTTCGGCCGGGGGACCAGATTGCGGACCGGATTGTGGCCCGGATGGGCGGCCGCCGCTCTGTGCATAAGCGGCGTGGCTGAACATCAAGGCGGCTAAAATTGCGGACAATCGGAAAACGGGTGACACCAGCATTTACTTGCTCCTTCGCCTCCCCTGCGCGGTATTTGCAGGGTCAAGGCAAAAATGCAAGCATCATAAGTGATGGACGCACGAACATTTCATCAATCAAAACATGTATTTCATCTTCACCGATTGGCTGACATCGGCGCTAAGGACGTTGAACGATGCACTGCCGAATTTTGGCGGTCCCATCCGGATTGCCGGGTTGCGCGAAAAGGCGAAACCTTCGCGGGGAATGAAAATCCGCAAATCCATTTTGTTGTTGCTGTTTTCATCGTGAACGATGGCGGCGGCATAGGTTCCAGCCGCAATGTTTGAAAACACAACGCTGCCGGCTTGGCTGGCAGGTACCAGTTTTTTCATTGCGCTCGCGTCTTTCGCACAATCGGGGAAGGCTTTGGGGTTTTTGGTCAGGCAGACCATCAATTGGCCTTTGGTGCTACGCAGCCCGCTGATGTTCAATGTAACGTCAACTCCCGCTGGCACCGATGCCATCAGCGCGTTCGTGCCCAGATTGGTGCCCAAAATGGCCAAGGCCAAGATCGGTGCCGCAAACTTTGTCCCAAAACCGAAAGTATAACCCATAATTTCCTCGATATTTGTCGTGGTGCATTTGATGATGCGTTGCAGTTATCAGGAAACTTCCTAACGTCCGGTTAACCATAAATTTCGGAAATATCTCCCAGCCCATGTGGTTGGTTATGCCCATGATCGTCATTATCGTCAGCACGGCGGCCAGTGCGCCAATATGGATCGGGATTAGAAACACCAGTGCCGGAATCGCAACCGCGCCCGTGATTGCCTCCCACGGGTGGAAAGACATCGCCGCCCACGCGGTTGGCGGGCGGCTTTGGTGGTGGACGGCATGCGCGGCCCTGAACCAATATGGCCGGTGCATCATCCGGTGCGTCCAATAGAACCAAGTGTCATGCGCCAATAAAAATGCAAAGACCGACGCTGGCAAATACCATAGCGGAAACGCGGCGGCATCGGTGTAAATCTGCGTCCAGCCCCGATTGTCCCATCCCCACGCGACAATACCAGCGGGAATGCCATAGATCGCTGCGCTGGCGAGACTCCAGCCGATTTCTCGCCGGATTTGCGGTGCCATACCGGCGTATAGCGCAGGATATTTGCGCCGGGTCAGCCAAGCGAAACCGCCGCTGGTAACTAGATATCGGACGCCGACAATCAATGTCATGGCGATGGCAGAAATCAGAATGGAGAATAGCATAGCGCCGCTCTCATAATCGAACGGCCATGTTTTGCACACGGTAATGTCATTCCAGCGGTAAGATCAAATCCGGCGTTCTGCCCCGCGCTTTGTATCGATGCCGCGCCACAATGCAGCTATTGCCGTTGCGGCAACCGACTTTGGCGCAAACTTGCTGATCGGTAAGCGGCGTTCGGCCATTTGTTCAACCGCGCTCGCCATCGGCAAGCAGGGCCATTCGGGTTCTACCGCCAAACCTGCTTGGTGCAAAGCGCGCCTGCGGTCGACCATCGAGAAAATCGGCAGCAACGGCACATTGTGTCCTTTCTGCGTGCGAATATGTTCCACCACATCATTGAGCGCGCGCCGCGACAACATCGACGGGATAACCGGAACCAAAATCAGATCGGCAGCGCGCATGATCTGTTCGCTCAATTCGGTCAGCCCGGGAGGGCAATCAAGTATGATGCGGTCATATTTCTTCGCCAATTGTTCAGTCAATTTGGCGACGCGGCGCTTCTTACCCAATTCAAATAAAGATCTGTCGATATGGCGCAGTGATTTGTCGGCAGGCAACAAATATAGCCGTTCTATCGGCGTCGCGACGGTCAAATTTTCGGCATCAACGTCACGGGTAAAGATGGAATGGGCGACATCGCGCTTGTTTGATGTTACATCGTCGTCGCACCCCAAAATATAACTGGCGGCGGCTTGAGAATCGAGATCCCACAGCAAGGTATTGTGGCCCGATTGCATCGCGGATTCGGCGGCCAAATTGACCGCAAGCGAGGTTTTACCAACTCCGCCCTTCAACGAATATACCGCAATTATTTTAGCCCTTTTTGCCATTCCGCATTGCTCTGCTTTGCCGGGAGTAATGTCAATTGGCTTGCTTCGCTTGTCTGAAATAGGGACAAAAACGAAAAAGGCAGCCGCCATAACAGCGGCTGCCTTTCCGGGGAAGGGAACCAGTTCGCGGGTTGCGGGAGAGGGCGACCAGTTTTCCGCGAACAGCGCCCTTGAAAATGGGATCCAGATTATCCCATCAAAAATGTTTCCAGTTCCGCCTTGGAAATCTTTTTGCTTTGGTCAGCGTCCGCCTTGGCGAAGGCCTCTTTTAACCATGCCTGCTTTTTTGCTGCGGGCATATCGTCGGCCGCGCCCTTTGCATTGGCGGACTTTTCACGCAGCACGCTCAGCCAACTGCCAAATTCCTTGGCGTTCAGGTCGCCGCTTTGGTCGATATCATAGGCTGGGAAATTGGTTTCAACGACCTGCTTCACTTGCGCTTCCCTAGAGGGTTCTGCCGCCACCGGAGCAGGTTCGGCAACAGGTTCGGCGGCGGGCGCAGACGGGGTTGCAGCGGAATCCAGTTGCGGTTCTGACAATGACTCAGGCCCTGGTGCCGCATCTTGCGCCAAAGCGGGGCTGGTGACGGCCAATATTCCTGCGGCGGTGATTAAACGTAACATAAGATACTCCTGATTTGCGACCCAAGAAGATTTGTCTTGGGCATATTGAACACTAATATGAACAGATGTTCATAAACCTCATGAATATTCTTTGTACTCTTCGGTATGAGATTAAGATGGCGCGGAAATTGTTAAAAATATATGACTAATTTCGCGGAAGTTTCGATCTATCTATAAATCATCTCTGCTTACCTTATCATCGTTCAAAAATCGCGATGAATGAATTTAATAGGCGTTATTATTTACTTTAACGCCACATTAACAGCGCAATCTTGCTATCAAAATTCGCTTATCCCGATCTGATTCGCGTAGGCACTTACCGGCATACCGTGCCGACCAATCTATCTCTGCAGCGATGCAGTTATCTCCTTCCATCCATTCCGCAGCCGCGCTAGGGCGGCGTTATGGAGCAAATAAAATGTGATCTGGCGATCGTCGGCGGCGGACTTTCGGGTGGGCTGATTGCGCTTGCGCTCGCCAAGACCCGGCCAGAATTGAAAGTCGTGATCATCGAAGGCGGCGATCATTTTGGCGGCAATCATATCTGGAGTTATTTTTCCACGGACATTGCGCCCGAAGACCGCTGGCTGACTGCGCCGCTGGTCACTTCGGGCTGGTCGGGCAACGAGGTCCGGTTCCCGTCGCATAGCCGCAGCCTTGACGGCATTTATTACAGCATCGAATCTGAACGCTTCGATCAAATCCTGCGCGAAACGATTGCGCCCGCCAACCGGTTAATGGGCAAACAAGTGAAGGCTGTTAGTCCTCGGCTGGTCGTGCTGGAAGGCGGCACACGGATAAACGCTGCCGGTGTGATTGATGCACGCGGGGCGGGTGATCTGGGCCATCTCGATTGCGGTTGGCAGAAATTCACTGGTCAGCTTTTGCAATTGTCAGAACCGCACGAGATGACCAAACCGGTCATCATGGATGCAACGGTGACGCAGTATGACGGGTATAGGTTCGTCTATGTGTTGCCGTTCGGTATGGACAAATTGTTTATCGAAGACACTTATTATTCGGACCGCCCCGAACTCGACAGCCGCATCCATACCCAGCGTATTGCCGAATATGCCGACACCAATGGCTGGAAAGTTGAACGTGTACTGCGTCAGGAAAGCGGTGTTTTGCCTGTTGTCATGGGCGGCGACCTCGACAGTTATTGGGCCAGCGGCAGCGGACGTGTGGCCAAGGCCGGCGCGCGCGGCGCGTTTTTTCAACCCGTCACCAGCTACTCTTTGCCCGAAGCTGTACGGATGGCGACCTTTATTGCCAAGCAACCCGATATGGATGGCGACCGGTTGCACCTGTTGCTGAAACGCCGCGCCGAAAAACATTGGGAGGACGGCAAATATTACCGGATGCTCAACCGCATGATGTTCCGCGCCAGCACCCCGCAAGACCGTTACAAAATACTCGAACGATTCTACACTTTATCTCCCGGACTTATCGCACGCTTTTATGCTGGAACCAGCAGCATGGCCGACAAAATGCGCATCCTATCGGGCAAACCCCCCGTCCCCATTGGCAAAGCGATTAGCGCGATCAGGAGCAAGAAACGATGAAAACAGCCGCCGTTATTGGTGCAGGATTTGGCGGATTGGCATTGGCTATCCGTCTGCAATCCGCCGGTATTCAAACGACGATCATCGAAGCGCGGGACAAGCCGGGCGGGCGCGGATATTACTGGGAACGACAGGGCTTTATCTTTGACGCCGGGCCAACCGTTATCACCGATCCGCCATGTTTAGAAGAGCTTTGGGAATTGTCGGGGGCTAAGCTTTCCGATGATGTTGACCTGATGCCGGTCAAACCGTTTTACCGGCTGAACTGGCCCGACGGCACGCAATATGACTATAGCAACGACGAAGCCGAATTGCGCGCCGAGATTGAAAAACTCGCACCCGGTGATCTGGACGGGTATGACAAATTTCAGGAATATTCCAAAGGCGTGGAGCGTGAGGGCTATCAAAAACTAGGCTCCGTTGCGTTCCTTGATTTCGCCAGCATGATCAAAGCCGCGCCCGCGCTGGCGCGGTATCAGGCGTGGCGATCCGTTTACTCAATCGCATCCAAATATGTGAAGAACGAAAAATTGCGGCAGGCATTGTCGTTCCAGACCTTGCTGGTCGGCGGTAATCCGATGACCACCAGCAGCATCTATGCGCTGATCCACACCATCGAGAAACGCGGCGGCGTCTGGTTCGCGCGCGGCGGCACCAACCGGCTGGTTGCAGGCATGGTGACCCATTTTGAACGGCTGGGCGGCAAGTTGATCTTGTCCGACGGCGTCGACGAGATTGAAACCGTGGGCGACAAAACCGTGGCCGTGCGCACCATCAGCGGGCTGCGGATAGCCGCCGATGCCGTCGCCACCAATGGCGATCTGGTCCACACCTATGACAAGTTGCTGCGCAGCCATCCGCGCGGCGCAAAGCAAACCAAGTCGCTGAAACGCAAACGCTGGTCGCCGTCGCTGTTCGTGGTGCATTTTGGGCTGAAGGGACATTATCCCGATGTCGCGCATCATTCGATCTTGTTCGGGCCGCGTTACAAGGGCCTTTTGGATGACATTTACAAGAACGGCCATGTGCCCGATGATTTCAGCCTGTATCTGCACCATCCCAGCATCACCGATCAGAATATGGCGCCCGAGGGATACTCGACATTCTACGTGCTTGCCCCCGTTGCGCATCTGGGCAAGGCTGATGTCGATTGGGACGGCGAATTTGGCGAAAAGTTCAAGGACGCAATCCTGGATGAACTCGAACGCCGCGTATTGCCCGGCCTGAAAGAAAATTTGGCGACGTCATTCTATTACGCGCCGACTGATTTTGGCCGAGATTTGAACGCCCATCACGGCAGCGCTTTCAGCCTGGAACCGGTATTGTGGCAAAGCGCCTATTTCCGCGCTCACAACCGCGATGATGTGATTGATAACCTGTATTTTGTCGGCGCAGGAACGCATCCCGGCGCCGGCATTCCCGGCGTTGTCGGCAGCGCAAAGGCGACGGCGAAATTAATGCTGGAGGATATGGCGTAGATGACATGGTACCACATAGCGATCTCTCTGATTGCCGGCGGACTGTTAGCTGTTCCCGTCTCGGCCGAAACAAAATGGACCAACGTTGGAACCACTTCGAACGGTGTTCAGATGTTTGTGTCAATTGATTCGATCAAGAAAAAACGCATTACTAACAAGCTGTCGTATTCTGAAATTTGGGCTCGCCAGAAATTTATAGAGAGAACAATTTCAGTGAAAGGCAGAAACGTGACCTATTCTAGTGCAGATATCCTCTTTAATATTAGATGCGATGACAATAAATTTAGAATAGAAACAACGTATGGGCTGGATCGCAAGAACAATATTGTGTTTGCAGATCATAATGTAAATTTCAAAAAATGGGATGAAATTGAACCAGCAAGCGCTATTTCTGATGTTAAAAAGATGGCTTGTATCACGTAATGAGAGCAATCGCCGTCTATTGCGGGTCGGCCACCCCCGCTGATCCTGTGTATATCACGGCGGCGCGCGATGTCGGGCGGACATTGGCGCAGCGCGGCATAACGGTTGTTTATGGCGGCGGCAGGTTGGGGCTGATGGGCGCGTTGGCGGACGCAGCTCTTGCCGCAGGCGGACAGGTTATCGGCGTAATCCCCCAGGCGCTAATCGGCGGCGAGGTGGCGCATACCGGATGCACCGAACTGCGCGTGGTCAACAATATGCACGAACGCAAGGCCGCGTTCGCTAAGTTGGCCGACGGCTTCATCAACTTGCCCGGCGGCGTCGGCACGATGGACGAGATGTGGGAAGCGGTCAGCTGGTCGCAATTGGGCTATCATAGCAAGCCCGTCGGCATTTTGAACGTTGCGGGATATTACGACCATCTGATTGCATTCAACGCGCACATGGCAGACGTCGGCTTTGTCCGCGATGCCCATAAGGGGATATTGTTGGTGGCAGGTGCGCTCGACGAATTACTGGATAAAATGGCGGGTTACGTGCCACACAAAACAATATTCGAGATGAAGGCAGAGGATTTGTGAGAGGTTGGGTAAATATACCGTTCGTCATTGCGAGCATAGCGAAGCAATCCAGTGCGGGGTAAGACTGCTCTGGATTGCTTCGCTTCGCTCGCAATGACGAACCAACTTGGGCTGGCTTAAATGCATAACCGCCCCGCCCTCGTCACCTTTGCCCGTGACAGCATCGCGCGCGGGTCAAAATCGTTTGCCGCCGCTAGCCGATTGTTCGACCGCGAAACCCGCGAGCGCGTTTGGCTGCTTTACGCTTGGTGCCGCAAATGTGATGATATGGCCGATGGGCAGGATCATGGCGGCATAATGGCGCAAGTTGCTGATCCGGCAGCGCGGCTGGCAACAATCCGCGAACTAACCGCCAAAGCAATGCGCGGCGAAGTTACCGGTGAACCCGCGTTCGACGCGCTAGGTATCGTTGCCGCCGAATGCGGTTTGACCCAGAAAATGGCCGACGATGTGATCGATGGCTTCGCGCTCGACGCCGCCGATTGGCGGCCACGCAGCGAGGACGATCTGTACCGTTATTGCTTTCATGTCGCCGGAGCCGTGGGCATCATGATGGCGGTGGTGATGGGTGTTCGCGCCGATGATACCGCGACGCTGGACCGGGCATGCGATCTTGGGCTGGCGTTTCAGCTGGCCAATATCGCGCGCGATTTGAACGAGGATGATGCGGCGGGGCGCTGCTATTTGCCGCAAGAATGGCTGTCCGATATCGACATTCCGCCGGGCCAAACACTCAGCCCGCATTACCGCGAAAGGTTGGCATTGCTGGCGCGGCGGCTATGCGATGCGTCGGAACATTACGAGGCATCGGCGCGGGTTGGTGCTGCGTCGCTGCCGTTTCGTTGCCGCTGGGCGGTGCTGGCCGCCGCCGGGATATACGGCGATATTGCGCGGCAAGTGCGTGCCAAGGGCGTTCATGCTTGGGATCACCGCGTTTACACTAGCAAGGCAGACAAGCTGAAATGGGTAGCGAAAGCGGGCTTCATGGCGGCGCGCAACAAGCCAGAGCCCATCAGCCGCGACGGGTTATGGACGCGGGGCAGATAAACTCAACGTCGCAATTCTCAGAACGTCACCCTGAACTTGTTTCAGGGTCCATCGTGCAGCAGAAATCAGTATAGCTGCGAAATGGATGCTGAAACAAGTTCAGCATGACGAAATTTATTTTTCAGCGCATCAATTTTGTCATCAAGCTTTCCAAATCGGTTGGCCGGTCACCTGCGGAAATTTCGTGATAGCCAATACCAGCCTTTCGCAGCGCCTCTTTCTTAACGGCATCGCGCACCGCCGCTGTTCCTTGATGATGTCCAGCCCCTTGATATTCGATAACATGCAGTGGCAGACCTTTTTGGTCGGTCAAAAGTATATCAACACGCTTCGAATTGATTGCGAAATATGCGTCCTTGTCGGGTGAACTCAATATTTCACCCAAGCTAACTTGTGCCATCAAACGCCAATTGCTTTCCCGACCCGAAAGCGACTTCTCAATGGCAAGAAACAGCCGATGCTCGCTTTTATTCAACAACGGCCTGCTTGAAAACTCTGCATCCATTACGCAGTTAAGCTGTTGTACTGCGTCGAATGATTGTGGCTTATCATCATTTACTATCGATAATTTAGGCTTTTTTCTCCATCGGCCTTGACCCGGTCGGGATGTGCGCCGTGCCGACTTGGCGCGCCAGCGTTCAAGGACAACGCCCGCCATTATTACGCCGAATATGATCGCGGCAAACAATATTGTTTGATCGCGCAAAAAATAGTCAATCATGTTGCAGCCTTTTGCATCTAAAACTCTAGTGATTTTTGCATCATATCGTCTATATCTGATTAATGAGCATCCTCGCCATCCTCGCCACCATCACCGCGTCGGTTCTCGCCATGGAGATGATTGCGTGGGGCGCGCATAAATACATCATGCACGGCTGGGGATGGGCATGGCACCGCGACCATCATGAACCGCATGACAACGCGCTTGAAAAGAACGACCTATATGGCATCGCCGGGGCAGTGATCAGCATCAGTATGTTTGCCATAGGTTCGCCGATGATCATGGCCGCATCGGCGTGGGAACCGGGGACGTGGATCGGGCTGGGCGTGTTGATTTACGGCATTATCTATACGCTAATCCATGACGGGTTGGTGCATCAACGGTATTTCAAATATGTCCCCAAACGCGGCTATGCCAAGCGGCTGGTGCAGGCGCATAAGCTGCACCATGCGACCATTGGCAAGGAAGGCGGCGTGTCGTTCGGTTTCGTCTTCGCCCGCGATCCCGCCGCATTGAAGCGCGAGTTAAAGGTTCAGCGCGAGGCGGGAATTGCCGTGGTGCGGGATATTGCCGCCTAAAGATTATCCGTGCGTATCCAATCGCCAACAAAATAGCGCACCGTCCTCTGGATCATGCCGCTCGCCGCATTTCACGAAACCATTTTGCAGCAACACCCCCTGCGAGGGGCCGTTTGTCAGCGCAGTTTCAGCAGCGATTGAGGAAATCTGCGGGTGACCGCGCGCCCATTCGGCCAAGGCAGCGATGGCGCACTTGCCAATGCCTTGGCCGCGATACGCCGGCGCGATACCATAACCAATCGATATAGACCTGCCGGAATCTGGCGCGGCCAGTAACGAACACATGCCGACAATGCATCCGTCATCAATGATAAGCCACGACGCCGGGCTGAATTGCCGCGCAACATCGTTGGCCAGTGCCCTTAGCATTTCCAAGACATCGTTGGTTTCGATGCCGCCATCGGCCACGGCCACGCCGCCAGGCATCTCACCAGCGATCAACGCCGCAAAATCGGCATCGGTTGCCTCGACTAGCCGAGTCAATATTGATGCACCGCTTTGGTGACCAAATACCCGTCCAGCCCCTCTGGCCCGCCTTCGCTGCCATAGCCGCTTTCTTTAACTCCGCCAAAGGGCGCGTCGGGGGCGGAAATGACGAAGCTGTTTAGGCCGACCATGCCGACCTCCATCGCGTCGCTGACCAGATTGGCTTGCCGCGCGTTTTCGGTAAAGGCGTATCCGGCAAGGCCGAATGGCAAGCGGTTGGCTTGTTCAATCGCCTCGTCCATCGTCTTAAACGGACGGATCAGGGCGACGGGGCCAAAGGGTTCATGGTCCATGACATCGGCGTTCATCGGCACATCGGATAGGACTGTGGGCGCATAGAAATTGCCAGCATTACCTCCTGCGCTGCTGCCCCGCGTCCCGCCGGTTAGCACCTTTGCGCCCTTGGCCCTTGCATCCTCGACCAGTGCCTCGATTGCCGGAGTGCGGCGGTCATTGGCGAGTGGCCCCATGCCGCTGCCCGCGTCCAACCCATTGCCGGTTTTGATCTTTGCCGTGCGCTCGGCAAAGCCAGCGGCAAAGCGTTCATACACGCCCTCTTGCACATAGAAACGTGTCGGCGAGATGCAGATTTGGCCGGCGTTGCGGAACTTGGTGAACGCCGCCAGGTTCATCGCGTTTTCCAAATCGCAGTCGTCAAAGATCAGCACCGGCGCATGGCCGCCCAGCTCCATCGTCGTGCGTTTGACCCCGTCAGCGCATAATTTCAACAGATGCTTGCCGACTGGGACCGAACCGGTAAAACTGATTTTGCGAATGATCGGCGATGCGATCAAATGGCGGCTGACCATATCGGGGACACCGTACACCATTTGCGCAGCATCGGCGGGGACACCTGCATCGATCACGCATTGCATCAACGCGATTGTGCAAGCGGGGGTTTCCTCGGGCGGTTTTGAAATGATCGAGCATCCGGCGGCCAATGCGGCGGCGAGTTTTTTGCTCATCAGGCTGACGGGGAAATTCCACGGGCTGAATGCGGCCACAGGCCCGATGGGCTGTTTCAGCACCAAAGTCCGTTGTCCGGTGGGGCGCACCAGCACGCGGCCATAGGCACGCTTGGCCTCTTCGGCGAAATAATCGAATACCCCGGCGCAAGACAGGATTTCGCCCTTGGCTTCGGACAATGGCTTGCCCTGTTCCATCGTGAGCAACGGCGCGATGGCATCGGCGCGGGCGCGGATGTTTTCGGCCACCTTATGCAGGATCGCGGCGCGTTCGCCCACATCAGTGGCGCGCCACGCCTTAAACCCGCGCGCTGCCGCCTCCAGCGCCTCGTCCAAATCGTCCGCATTGGCCAGCGGCAATTCCGCCAGCGTCTGACCGCTCGCCGGGTTGACCACCTTGTGCACATCACGCCCGCCGCCGGAACGCCAAGTGCCGTTGATGTAGAATTTCAGGTCGGTGGGATATGCGGCGGTCATGGAGGCTCTCACGTAATTGGAGTGAGATACCTGTTTAGGAGTTTGTTGGCCGCAATGTAAGGGGGCAGATTGCCTTGGCGTCATAGTTCATAAACAAATCCTCATCCCTGCGGTTACAGGGATGAGGAAAGTTTACGATAGATTCCTAATACTGGTTAGATGAAGCTATCGTTCATTTCGTGCACGGTTGATTTGAAACCGGAGTTGCTGTTTACCGGCCCGCAGATATGACCAGATTCATTGCCACACTTCTGCCGTTTTGGGCGTTTGCAATGGCTCTGTTGATTTGTGGCTTCGCATTCTTGAAACTGCGTTGAGGACAACGGCTGTTGAGTTTTTCTTCCCACAGTTCGTCCCTATAGACCTCGTCGCAGACATTGCGTGCGGCCTGCCGAACGCGCGAAATCAACACTTTTTGATTGCTGATTTCCCGCAAATCAAGATCGCCAAATCCTACCCGTTCTTGAATTTGATCTTTGGGGATGAATCTCCCTTTAACCAAAGTATCTTGCGCGGCGATCGGGGCGGCAATTGTCGCGGCCGCCACAAAGGACAGTGCGGCTATTTTGAAGCCAAAGTTTGATATTAAGTTCATGATCTTACCTTCCATTATCGAGCCATTTTCGGGCCATTATCGGGGGTTGAAAGCGGCGACCGCTGTTGATCTTCCTTATGCCCCATCAATAGCCTGCCGCCGGATAATTTTCCTTGGCGTTGCCATTAAGTTAAGCTGAAGTTTTCCTGAAAGTGGCGAAAACTGTCGACGATTTTCGGCTTTTCTGTTATCAAAAGGCTCCTTGGTCGCACGAGTGTAGTTTCATCCCTTTGTAATTATTTGTGGATCAGACCTATGGACGAACCTGAAGTTGATGTCGTCGTCGGACGTTTTTCATTGAAACCATACCGGCAATTGCAACTGAATGGCTGCCCGGTTCCGATTGGCCGCAAAGCTCTGGATATATTGTCGGCGTTGGCCGCTGAAAAAGGTGCGCTTGTTACCAAAAGCGAGCTGATGGATGTGGTTTGGCCGGGTATGATTGTAGAAGAAAACGCAATTCAGGTGCATGTTTCGGCGTTGCGCAAAGTGCTTGGCGATGACGGCGATCTGCTGTGTACCGTTCGCGGCCTTGGTTACCGTTTGGATTTGGATAGCACCGATGATCTTCAAGCATCAGGCAATAAAGTGCGAAATTCAGTTGCTGTGCTGGCATTCGTCAACATGACCGGTGACCCCCAATTGGACTATTTGGGCCAAGGCATGGCGGAGGAGCTGATCAACACGCTGTCACGCACAGCGGGTTTGAAAGTTTCGTCGCGCACGTCCAGTTTTGCGTTTGCGGGTCGCCATATTGACGCACGCCAGATCTCACGCGAGCTGGGGGTGGCGACCTTGATTGAAGGTAGCGTGCGTATCGCCGGTGACCGGGTGCGCGTCACCGCCCAGCTGATCGACGCGGAGGACGGTATTCATATCTGGTCGAAAAGCTTTGACCATGAATTGTCAGACTTGCTGGCGATGCAATGCGACATAACCGCTGCCATCGCCAAGTCGCTCGAACGCTATCTGCAACCCGAACATGCGATTGAATTGAACGAAATAGCGATGTCTATTTAGGGACAGGAGCCATTTGCGCGGTTATGGCTTCATCCACCTCACTACGGCGTAAATCGGAATTCCCGCTATCAACAACAACAGGCCCCATAATAACGCTTCTGTACCCGCGCCGTACACCGTCCAAACCGAATAGATCGCAGCAAGGATCACGACGCCTATAAACAACGGCGTGGCCTTTATCTGGCCGGTGTATATCAACCGGGCGGCGGCGGCGGCGCAGCATAGATACATGAACAATACCACCGACGTCGTCAGTAGGATCAGAAATTCAAACAACGACGCCATCGACCGGGAGAAGTTGAACATCAACACGATGGTCAGCAAGCTGCTGGAGACGATATGGGCATAAACCGGCGCGCCATATTTACCGGCTTTCGCCATCCATGCCGGGAACAGGCCGTCGCGGGCGATAGCGGCAGGTAGCTCGCCTTGTACCATTATCCAGCCATTCAGCGCACCCAGCGCGCTGATCGCGCCGAATGCAGCAATCAGGACGCCGGCGTCCGCACCGCCGAAACGTTCAACGAAATCGGCAAAGGGCGCCGCCGACGTGGCGGTCAGCGCGGGCGGCAACATCAGCACCACCGCCGAACAAACAATGATATAGATCATCCCCGCGCCCGCTGTACCAAACAATGTCGCGCGCGGTATCGTGCGTTCGGGGTCATCCACCTGATCCGCTGGAACAGTCGCGGTTTCAAGGCCGAGCATCGCCCAAAGCGTGAGCGTGGTTGCGGCCGAAATGCTGGCGAGGCTAAGCTCGCTGCGATCGAACGGCCGGATCACCGAGGTGCCCTGGGCGGCGAGTACATAAAATGCGAGAATGATGACGGCAAGCAATGGCACCAGCTTGATGATCGTTGTGACCAATTGCACTTTGCCCGCCGTGGCAACGCCGCGTAAGTTGATGAATGTGAAGCACCAGATGATCGCGATGGTCGCTATCGCCGAATTTCCGGTGTCGCCGAGCACGGGGAACAAGCGGCTAAGATAGCTGACTGCGCCGGTTGCTATCGCGGCGTTGCCGACCCACATTGATATCCAATACGCCCAGGCAACGGCAAATGCGGGAGCAGGGCCGAACGCATGGCGGGTATAGGCATAGGGGCCGCCCGCTTCAGGAAAGCTGCGGGCCAGCTTGGCGAATACGCCCGCGACGCACATCGCGCCTGCGACGGTTATCAACCAACCCAGCACGCTGTTCCATCCCAACGGTGCCAGGCTGGCGGGCAACAGAAATACGCCCGATCCGATCATGCTGCCCATGACCAGCGCCAATGCTGTCCAAAGGCCCATCGATTTGCGCGGCAACGAATGGCCCTGACCGTCAGTTTGGTTCATCGCATGATGTCGCACGTGCCGCGCAAAAAGGTCAAGCGGCCAATTTGTGCTTTCCATAACAGACTGGCAACCGCATAACTCCCATGGAGATAAGAGGAGATTCTTGATTATGAGCGATATCGAAATCGTCACAACCGGCTTGCGCTTTCCCGAAGGCCCGGTTGCCATGCCCGATGGCAGCATCATCCTTACCGAGATTGAGCGCGGCCAGATTACCCGCGTTGCGCCCGATGGCACACAGACCAAAGTTGCCGACACCGGCGGCGGACCCAATGGATTGGCGGTTGGTCCCGATGGCAAACTATATTGCTGCAACAATGGCGGCTTTAATTGGTCTGATGCCAATGGCTATCTAACCCCGCACGGCATCGCGTCGGATTATTCGGGCGGCCGGATTGAACGCATCGATATCGCCACTGGCGCGGTGGAAGTGCTTTACAAATCTGGCGATTTCGGGTGTTCGCTGCGCGGTCCCAACGACATTGTGTTCGATGAGCATGGCGGGTTCTGGTTCACCGACCATGGCAAGGTCGATTACGTCAACCGCGCCCACGACATTGTCGGCATCTTCTACGCCAAAACCGATGGCAGCCATTTGGAAGAGGTCATTTTTCCATCGAACAACCCCAATGGCGTCGGCCTGTCGCCCGATGGCAAGACGTTATATGCAGCCGAAACCTATACCTGCCGCCTGATGAAATTCAACATCACTGCGCCCGGCAAAGTCGCACCAGATGCTGGCCCCGGCGGGCCTGGAATCCCTGTATATCGCCCGGCTGGTTACAAATTCTTCGACAGTCTGGGCGTTGAGGAATGCGGCAATATCTGCGTCGCCACCATCGGCGAAAGCGGGATCAGCGTGATTTCACCCGAAGGCGATCTGGTGGAGTTTGTCGCCACGCCCGATGTGTTTACCACCAATATCTGTTGGGGCGGAGCGGACCGGATGGACGCTTACATCTGTTTATCCGGCACCGGACAGTTGGCGAAGATGCGCTGGAAACGCCCGGGATTGAAGCTGCGATATTGACTTAGTCACTTAGCTAAGCTATATGACTAAGCATGACCACTGTATCGGTTCACGAAGCCAAGACGCATCTTTCCCGCCTGATCAATGATGTGCTGGCGGGCAAGGATGTCATCATCTCGCGCGGCAAGGAAGAGGTGGTGAGGATTGTTCCGTTGAAGCCAGTGTTGACCGGTAAGCGTCAATTAGGGCGTCTGGCTCATTTGATACCCGCAGGTAAAGATCCTTTGGAAGATGGCTTTTGGGATCCTTTACCTGATGAAGATCTGGCGTTGTGGAATTGCGAAGTTGACGATCCGAATGATACTCTGTGATGTCACGCTATCTGCTTGATACGCACGCGCTTATTTGGGCTACCTATCAGCCTGAAAAATTATCTGAAAAAGTACAGCGAGTTTTGCAGGATAACGCATCTAATATTTTTGTATCTTCTGTTACAGCTTTTGAGATTGCCCAAAAATATCGGCTGGGAAAATTGGAAATGGCGAAATCATATGCCGAAGATTTTTCCGGAGAATTAGCGAAAGACGGTTTTTCAGCGATTAATTTAACACCTAATCACGCTCGCCTTGCGGGCGTAATGTCTATTTCTCACCGCGATCCATTCGACCGGATGTTGCTTGCTCAGGCGCAGATCGAACAAATGACACTCATATCAAATGAAAAACTATTCGATCAATTTGGAGCGATCCGGCTATGGTAGCCACTTTCACGGCAATAATTTTCGATTTCGGCGGCGTCATTACTTCGTCGCCGTTTGAGGCGTTCAATCGGCTGGAGGCGGAGCGGGGCCAGCCGCATGACAGCGTGCGGCGGATTAACTCTGCCAATCCCGATGGCAATGCATGGGCGCTGTTTGAGCGTTCGGAAATCGATGCGGCGGCGTTTGATACGCTGTTTGCGGCCGAGGCTGCGGCGTTGGGCGTGAACTTGCGTGGCGGCGATGTACTCGCGGTGCTGGCGGGGGCCATTAGACCCGCTATGGTGACGGCGCTCGATACGCTGAAGCAAGCTGGCTATTCCCTGGGCTGTATTACCAACAATGTTCCCGCCGGCAAAGGCGCAGGCATGGCGATGACCACGCAAAAGGCTGATGCAGTCGCCGCGATCATGGCGCGGTTCGATCATGTCATCGAAAGCAGCAAGGTCGGCATCCGCAAACCTGACCCAAAAATTTACCAGATGATGTGCGAAATTCTGTCGGTTGAACCGGCCGCTTGCGTTTACCTCGACGATCTGGGCATCAACTGCAAACCCGCCGCTGCACTGGGCATGGCCGCCATCAAAGTGACCAGCGGCGATCAGGCCTTGGCCGAACTCGGCGGCTTGCTGGGACTGGAGTGGTAACCCAATTGCACGAATTGACCCGCGCCCGGTAACCGTTGCAATTGTTATCGGCGGTAATTGCCGTTAGGGAACGCAGCATAGCCGGGAGTCCGATACGCAAATGAAAAAACTATACCCAAATGCCGCCGCTGCATTGGACGGCTTGCTGACGAACGAAATGCTGATTGCGGCAGGTGGATTTGGCCTGTGCGGTATTCCCGAACGGTTGATCGATGCGATTGTGGACAGCGGCGTTACTGGCCTGACCATAGCGTCGAACAATGCCGGGATCGACGGCGAGGGACTGGGCAAGCTGCTGCGGACCAGACAAATCGCCAAAATGATGTCGTCCTATGTTGGCGAGAACAAGGAATTTGAGCGGCAATATCTTGCGGGAGAGCTGGAGGTCGAATTCTGTCCGCAAGGCACGTTGGCCGAACGGATGCGGGCTGGCGGTGCGGGCATTCCAGGATTCTACACCAAAACCGGTGTCGGTACGCAGGTCGCGCATGGCAAGGAAGTGAAAATATTTGACGGCCCAAATGGACCAGAAGAATATATTCTCGAACACGGCATTTTTGCCGATCTGTCGATCATCAAGGCGTGGAAGGCCGACGAAAGCGGCAATCTGGTTTTCCGCAAAACCGCGCGCAATTTCAATCAACCTGCGGCGACGTGCGGCAAAATCTGCGTTGCCGAGGTGGAGGAAATCGTCCCGGTGGGCGCGCTCGATCCCGATAGCATCCATCTGCCCGGGGTCTATGTGCAGCGCATGATATTGGGGGCGCCCTATGATAAAAAGATCGAGTTCAGGACAGTAAGAGAACGGGAACCGGCATGACCGGCAAGCGATGTAACCGCAGCCCGGGCCGCAAGCCGGGACGCAACTGATGCGGCTGTCGGCGCTGCTCATCTTGGCGGTTGCCGCATTGCCGCTACAGGCGTGCGCGGTTGCGTTTTTGCCGATTGCGGCGGCAGGTGTAATTGGCAAAAACCGGGTTGACGCCGCAAAGCGCGTCCGGCGGGCAGAGGCTGGACTGGAACTGCCCCAAGTAAACAAAGGCCAACCGGTGGTAACGGTCGCCGGGCCAGACCCGGTGCCGCGTTCAGCGTATCCCGGGATATTGGAGCTGCCGGGCAATGATGAGTTTGCGATACTGAACGCGAGTGCATTGCCCACGCCGAGCCGCCACCCGTATTTGAACTTTTCGCAATATGCATTGGCACAAGCCAGCCGCCGGGATCAGGGGCTGGGTGTGCAATCGGCGGTACTGGTTGAACAGGTATCGTTGATGCAACCTGAAACGGTGGCATGTCAGGCAAAGCCGATCGCGGTGATTATCGATCTGGATGCAGGCGTGGCCCCGGCAAAAAGTGACGAGAGCCTGACCCGGCCTTTGGGTTCATTGTTCGAAGAAATGCGTCAAGCCGGCATCAGGTTGATCTGGATCAGCGGCCGCCGCCAATCAGAGGTCGCATCGACGCTTGATCCGCTGCGTCAGGGTACCAACCCCGCGATCAAGGCCGAAGACTTGATATCGCTGCAAGAAAAGGCAGGACTACGCAAGCAAGAACGGCGCTGGAACCTGGCGCAATATTACTGCATCGCTGCGGTCGCCGGTGACCAGAAAAACGACTTTGACGAGCTTTTCGATTATGTCCGTAACCCTGCATATGCGGTCAGCTTGGACAAATTCTGGAATCAAGGTTGGTTCCTTGTCCCCCACCCGACCAGCGTCGCCGCCCCCGAGATTGAAGATGTTACCCAAAGTCAGGACGAACCCGAATGACCGATATAGCAACATCCACAGGTTGGACCCGTGACCAAATGGCGGCACGCGCGGCGCAGGAATTGCGCGACGGATATTATGTCAATCTGGGCATCGGTATTCCGACGCTTGTGGCCAACCATATATCGGACGGCGTCGAGGTGACGTTGCAGTCGGAAAACGGCATGCTCGGCATCGGACCGTTTCCTTATGCGGGCGAAGAAGATGCCGACCTAATCAATGCGGGAAAGCAGACAATTTCTGAACTGCCGCAATCGGCGTATTTCGATAGCGCCGCCAGCTTTGCGATGATCCGCGGCGGGCATATTGATTTAACGGTGCTGGGCGCGATGGAGGTGGCCGAAAACGGCGACATCGCCAACTGGATGATCCCGGGCAAGATGATCAAGGGGATGGGCGGGGCGATGGACCTCGTCGCGGGGGTCAAACGGATCATCGTCGTGATGGAGCATGTGTCGAAGAACGGCGACCCCAAGTTCATCCCTGCATGCACCCTGCCGCTGACCGGCAGGAATGTGGTCGACATGATCATCACCGACTTGGCGGTGTTCGAGCGGGCCGATCATTCGAGCCCGTTCAAGCTGATCGAAACCGCGCCGGGGGTGAGCGCCGGCGAGGTTCGGTCCAAGACGACCGCGAATTACGAGGGATGAAGGGGGACGATGCGATGAAACGGACGATGATCGCGGCGGCGGCGCTCGCGCTTGGCACCCTGCCGATCGGCGCCTACGCGCAGGCACAGACCGAGATATCGTTCTTCTACCCGATCGCGGTCGGCGGCCCGATCGCCAGGTTCATCGACGAGTTCGTATCCGATTTCTCGAAGGAGAACCCGGGCATCAAGGTCACCCCGATCTACGCCGGCAGCTACCAGGACACCATCGTCAAGGCGCTCACGGCGCACAAGTCGGGCACGCCGCCGGTGACCTCGGTGGTGCTGTCGACCGACATGTACACGCTGATCGACGAAGACGCGATCGTGCCGATCGACAACTTCATCAAGACCGCCGACGACAAAGCCTGGCTCGCCAGCTTCTATAAGGCCTTCATGCTCAACAGCCAGACCGGCGGCAAGACCTGGGGCATTCCGTTCCAGCGCTCCACCGTGGTCCTGTACTACAACAAGGAACTCTTCAAGGCCGCCGGCCTGGACCCGAACAAGCCGCCGGCCACCTGGGCCGAAATGGCCGACTACGCCAAGAAGCTGACCGTCAAGGACGCCTCGGGCAAGGTCACCCAGTACGGCGTGCAGATTCCATCGAGCGGCTTTCCATACTGGCTGTTCCAGGGTCTGGCGATCCAAAACGGCGTGGCCATGGCCAGCGACGCCGGCAACGCGGTCAAGTTTGACGACCCGGCCGTGATCGAGGCGCTGCAATACTGGGTTGACCTGGCGAAGTCTGGCGTGCACCCGCCGGGAATCGTCGAGTGGGGCACGACGCCGAAGGACTTCTTCGAGAAGAAGGTGGCCATGATGTGGACCACCACCGGCAACCTGACCAATGTGCGCACCAACGCCAAGTTCGACTTCGGCGTGGCCATGCTGCCCGCGGGCAAGAAGCGCGGCTCGCCCACCGGCGGCGGCAACTTCTACATCTTCAAGAAGGCCGCACCGGCGCAGCAGGAAGCGGCGTTCAAGTTCGCCAAGTGGATTACCCAGCCCGAGCGCGCGGCCAAATGGAGCATGGACACCGGCTATGTGGCCGTCTCCGAGGCCGCCTACAGCACCGACACGCTGCGCAAGTATGGCCGCGACTTCCCGCCCGCCCTGGTGGCCCGCGACCAGCTGCCCCACGCACTGGCCGAGTTCTCGACCCACGACAACCAGCGCGTGACCAAGGCGCTCAACGACGGCCTGCAGGCGGCGCTGACGGGCACCAAGACGCCGGCCGCGGCGATGAAGGATGCGCAGGCGGAGGCGGATCGGTTGCTGCGCTCCTACAAGTGACGTTTGCGCTTTGAAGTTCTTGCGTTGGTGCCCATGGATTCACTGCCAGCCAGCCGGGTCCCGGCCCGGCAGGGCGGCACGCCACAATCTCAAGCGCACGCCTCGCAGGCATGCGCGGGCAAGTGCCTGCCCCCAAGCCGCCTGCGGCGTC
>JAYVBJ010000033.1:0-27464 GCA_043750535.1 Sphingomonadales bacterium
ACAGGATGCGGCTGACCATCCCGTCGCCGGAAAGCACGTTGTCGTCGTCGAACAGCGGCGCGAAGGCGGGGTCGGGGACCGCGCGGAAGAACGCGCCGCGGACATCGGCGGGGATGGTTCCGGTCACCTCGAGCCGACGATGGTCGGCTTCGACGCCGAGCGGCGCGTTCAGACCGGTGAAATCCGGAGATGCTGGAAAGCTCTGCATGCGTCGGCCTTTGCGGATCCGGTTCGACTTGCCGTCGCTAACAAATGTTACAAATGCAAGCGAATTGTGGCGTGTTGATTCCGCTCGCAATCACCCTGCAATTTGTTAGTGTCGCATACAATTAAGCCAGGGAGAGTCGGGATGTCCGAGAGCGAAGCGAGACTCGCCGCACTGGAAGCCCGTGTGGGCGAGCTCGAAGATGTCAACGCGATCCGCCGGCTCCACTGGGCTTACGGGTATTACATCGACTTCAACCGCGCCGACGATGTCGCCGAGCTGTTCGCCGACGATGGCGAGATCGTGTTCCTGTCCGGCGTCTATGTCGGCAAGGCGGGCGCACGACGGCTTTACGGAACCTGGTTCCAGGAGTTCTTCACCCAAGGCCAGGTCGGCCCGGTCGATGGTTTCATCCTCGATCATTTCCAGATGCAGGACATCATCACCATTGCGCTCGACCGGCAGACCGCCAAGGGCCGGTTCCGCGCGATCCTGCTTGGCGGCAGCCACCAGAGCCGCGCGTATCAGCCCGAGGGCATGCCTCCCCAATTCCTCGAAGCCGGAATCTACGAGAACGACTACGTCCGCGAGGACGGGGTTTGGAAGATCAAGCGGCTCGATTACGTGCTGCAATGGCAGGCCGATTACGAGAAGGGCTGGGCCGGGACCGTCGCTCATCTCCAGCCGCTGCTCGAAGCGTTTCCCGCCAATCCGACCGGCCCCGACCGGCTGCTCCCCGAAGGCACGCGGCGCGAAACCTGGCCGCACCGCCAGGACGTGCCGATGCACTTTGCCCATCCCCGGTTCGGTGCGGTCTATGCGGCCCGGGCTTAGAGGAGCGCTGCCGATGAATTACGTTCGCAACGCCTGGTACGTCGCGGCCTGGAGCTGCGACCTCGCCGAGGCCACGCCGTTCGCGATATCGATCCTGGGCGATCCGATCGCGGTGTACCGCGCGCAGAGCGGCCGGATCGTCGCGCTCGAGGATCGCTGCGTCCATCGGCTCGCGCCGCTGTCGCTGGGGCGTTGCGAGGGCGAGCGCTTGCGTTGTATGTATCATGGGCTCCTGTTCGAACCCGACGGGAGCGTCTGCGAGATCCCGGGCCAGGATCTGATCCCCGCACAGGCCCGCGTCCGGTCGTACCCGGCGGTCGAACGCCACGACTGGATATGGCTGTGGATGGGAGAGCCTGCCCTCGCCGATCCCGGGCTGATCCCGCCTGCGGTCGGGACATCGGATCCCGGCTGGATTCTCGGCCACGGCCAGATGGACTACGCCGCCGAGGCGCAACTGATTTGCGACAATCTGTGCGATTTCACGCATCTTTCCTATGTCCATGCGGCCAGTTTCGGGGCGAGCGAAACTTGGGCGAAAAGCCGTCCGCGGGTCACTCCGCTCGATCGCGGGGTCCGGTTCGAACGCTGGATCGAGAACGAGCCGCGGATGTCCGAATTGGCTCCCGACTTCGCCGATGTCTGGTCGGCCTATGACTTTCTGGTTCCCGGTATCCTCCTGATGCAAAGCGGTGCCTATCCGCCCGGTACGGCGCAAGCTTCGAGCATGGGGCCGCCCGATCCCTCGCTTCCCGCGACCGGGGTTACTTTTACCAGCCAGGCGGTCACTCCGCTCGGGAATCGCAAAGCGCGCTATTTCTTCAGCTGGGGCCCGCGCCGCGATCAAGGCGACGAGGCGCTGCGCGACATGCTGATGGGCGTTGCCGACCAGGCGTTCACCGAAGACCGGATCATGATCGAAGCGCAACAGCGGGTGATCGATGCGACCGCCGACCCGCAGATGATGCCGACCGGCGCCGACAAGGGCGTGACCTTGTACAACCGGCTGGTCGAGCGTCTCGCCCGCCCCGAATCCCGGATCGTCGAGGCGGCGTCGTAACGCTTGCGGACATCGTCGCGATCGATGTGCCCGTTTACGCGGAAGTTTCGGGACACGACCCCGCAAGCCCTGGGGCTTACGGGGTGTCGAGAGATTTAGATAAACGCCGCGCTGGAGGCCCGAGCCGGAATCGAACCGGCGTGCGAGGATTTGCAGTCCTCTGCGTCACCACTCCGCCATCGGGCCAACGGCGCGCAGATGCTTAGCTTTTAGGCGTTTGTCAAGCGGCAGTTCGCGGCACTTCCGGGGCGGGGCGCAATTCGCGCACATTTTTGCGGTGTTCGCGCGGGTTATAGGCACCGCCGGATTGCGCGATAGGCCAATGACTTTCCCAGATTGCGTGACGGGAACGCCGCCGGATTGCGCGGACGCATGCCGAATTTTCTGATCAGATGGTTGAATGCGCGGCTGTCGGCCTCGGCATAGCTCCATTCGGAACGCCATGTGATCGACAATGAGATCGATACCTCGGGGCCGTTTTTGACCCAATGCGGAGCCTTCACCGGCACATGGATGGCTTCACCGGGGGTCAAATCGACCGCTTGGCCTTTGCCCGCAAATTCATCGCGCCACGGCAAATTGCGGTGATGTTCGCCCAGATGAAACCGTTCATGCACCTCGGCAGGTGCGGTCATCTCGTCACCGGCGGTGAACACGGTCATGGTCTTTGAACCGCGCATTTGCAGCAATATATTATGCTCTGGATCGAAATGAAACGGCGTGACCGCGCCCGGTGACGAAATGAAAATAAAGCCTTCATGGCCCAGCATCGCGCCGGTGCGCTGTTTGACGAAGGGTTCGAGCTCGCCCAGTGTTTCTTGTAACAATTTGGCATAATCGGGATGTTGTTCAATACGTTTCAACACCATCCACGATCCGTTTTCTTCGATCGACCAGATGGTGTCTTCGATGCTCAATTGCGGCGCGGGCACGTCTTCGGGATTGATGCCGATGGGCAGGTTGCCTTGATTATATTCGACGCTGCCCGCGGGCAACTGCGCCGCCAACCGCACCAATTGTTCCAAAGACAGCAAGGGATGGCCGGTCAGATTATGATCGAGCTTTACGGCGCGAACCGGATAGGCGGCCTCTAACAAAGAAAAGGCGCGCGGCGAAAATACGCGGTTTTCCATTGGTGTCTGTCTCCATGCTTTGGCCGCAATGCGCTTGCCCTGACCATCGGGGATAGCCGAATTATCCTAATGATCGGTTAGCGGCTTATGAAAGTTGCATTTACAATCAGCGCGCCGCGCCGCATATTGTCCGCAAGGGGGCGGGATTGATGACAAAATCGGAAGATGTGATGATATCGGCGCGGCGCGGGATGTGGCTCGCTTTGGCTGGCCTTGCGCTGATTTTGGCAGGGGCTTGGCTGGCGATGGCGGTGCGTACTTCGGGCGGCGTATCTGTAAGCGATATCCATTTTGCCGGCGCAAACAATACCCGGATGAGCGCGCTGCTCTATGTGCCAAAAGGGGCGACGGCGGCAACGCCTGTGCCGGGCATATTGGCGGTGCATGGCTATATCAATTCACGCGAGACGCAGGACGGATTTGCCATCGAATTTGCAAGGCGCGGCTATGTCGTGTTGGCGATTGACCAAACCGGGCACGGCTATAGCAAGGGCGCTGCATTCTCCAACGGCTTTGGCGGGCCCGATGGCCTGCGCTATTTGCGCAGCCTGCCGATGGTGGACAAATCGCAAATCGGGCTTGAGGGTCATAGCATGGGCGGGTGGACGGTGTTGGCCGCGGCGCAGGCTATGCCCGGCGATTATACATCGGTAGTGTTGCAGGGTTCGTCCACTGGCGCGCCATTTGCCGCCGACGGGACCGCAAATTGGCCACGCAATCTGGCGTTGGTGTTCAGCAAATATGACGAATTTTCGGCGCTGATGTGGGAAACGCCGCGGGCCATGGATGTCGGCGACAGCGCGAAACTGCAAACAGCCTTTAATACCACTTCGAGGGTTATGGCGGGGAAGCAATATGGTTCAATAGAGCGCGGGACGGCGCGGATATTGCATCAACCCGCGACCACGCATCCCGGCGACCATTTGTCGGTTTTGGCCGTCGGCCATGCCACCGACTGGTTTGCCAAGACGCTGAAAGGCGGAACGCCAAAACCGGCGAGTGACCAAATTTGGGTTTGGAAGGAATTTGGCACGGCCGTCGGTCTTATTGGTTTTGTCATGCTGTTGCTTGGCGCGTTTGACCTGTTGATACGGTTGCCAGTTTTTGCGGCGCTGCGCGGTGTGCCGGTTGCTGCCACCGAACGGCGCGACGGCCAGTGGCGCCGCAGTTTTGCCTGGGCAACATTGGTTCCCGCACTGACGTTCTTTCCAGTATTTAGCGGCCTGTATTTGCTGTCGTCGCAGTTTCCTTATTTCCCGCAAGTGGTAACTACCCAAGTCGCGGTTTGGGCGTTGCTGGGTGCGGGCATTGCTTGGTTGCGGATTGGTAAGGATCGCGCTCAGGCCGCCGTTGCACCTGCGGCACGCTGGCCACTTGCGCTGGCATTGGCGGCCGGCACATTGGCGGTGTGCTATGCCGCGCTGATATTGATCGACGCAGTTTTTGCCACCGATTTGCGGTTCTGGATTGTCGCGATAAAGGTTCCGGCGGAACATCATTGGCGGATAATTCTGCTGTATATCGTTCCGATCACCGCCGCCTTTCTGGTGACGACGCGCACGATTACCAGCGCGCTGACCGTCGCCACGGATTCGGTATCAGCGCGCTATATCTGGGCGATGTTGGCAATGTCCGGCGGCTTTTTGTTGCTGCTGCTGCCCGTCTATGGCTATTTTTTCGCCAGCGGTAATTTGGTCACCGCATTCGATCCGTTAAGCACCGTCATCGCATTGCAATTTGTGCCAGTGCTGGCGGTATTGGCGATTATTAGCATCTTCACTTGGCACCGCACCGGCAGCCACCGTGTCGGCGCGTTAATCGCAGGTATCTTTGTGACGTTTTACGTTGTGGGAGGTACGGCAACGCAGCTGCCAATTTAGCGATTAGAGCCCATGGGCGGCGGCAACAAAGAATTTGCACTTTTTGGGCAGCTAACTTAACGATATTACAGTTATTCCTTTGGTAACGACATAAGATGCAAAGCATTCCGAATTCTGAATTGCGGGCGACATTGATGTTGTTGCGGCCATCCTTGTGGGTGGTTGCGGGGCTGAGCGCCGCGATCAATTTTTTGGCGTTGGGCAGTTCGATTTACATGATGATGGTCTATGACCGCGTACTGCCCAGTGGCAGTTCGGCCACGTTGTTCGGATTGTTGGGAATCTTTGCGGTCGTATTTGTATTCCACGGCATATTGGATGTGCTGCGCGCACAAATTTTGAGCGATATTGGCCGTTCATTCAGTCAGCGACTTTCGCCCAGATTACAGCAATTGCAATGGCGATCCGCGCCAACAGGTAACGTTGCAACACGGCCGCTGCATGATATCGACCAGATAAAGGGATTTCTGTCCGGTGCTGGCCCGGCTGCGCTGATTGACCTGCCATGGATATTCTTCTTCCTCGCGATATTGTTCCTGATGCATGTCTGGCTCGGGGTCACGACATTGGTTGGCATCTGTATTCTGGCGGGCGTCACTTTGTTTACCGAACGCAGGACCGCACGGAATTTGGCCTTGCTCGAACCATTGCGGCAAGAGCGCGCAATATTACAAGACCGCAACAACCGAAGTGCAGTCACCCTGAAAGGGCTCGGCATGACGGGACGTGCCTCGGCACAATGGGAATTGGCGGACAGAAAGTTCAGCGACGTCAGCAGCCGGGTGACAGAGTTTATCTCGCTATCGGGCGGAGGCGGCCGGATATTCCGGATATTCCTGCAATCGGCGGTGTTGTCCGTCGGTGCGTTGCTGGTGATCGACGGTCAGGCATCGGGCGGGATCATTTTTGCCGGCTCGATCTTGGCCGGCCGCGCCTTGGCCCCGATGGATCAGGCAATCGCAAATTGGCGCGGTTTTGTCGGCGCGCGGCAAAGCTGGGCGCGGCTCGACAGGCTGATGGCAGACAATCCACCGGCAGAAGAAAAAACCGTGCAACTGCCTGCACCCACAGCGCGTTTGGCCGTAGACCGGCTGACGGTTGCACCGCCATTGAGCAACACCGTCACGTTGGCAGACGTCGGGTTTGAGGCCGAAGCTGGTGACGTGATCGGCATATTGGGCCCCAGCGGGTCTGGAAAATCAACGCTGATCAAGGCATTGGCGGGTTTGTGGAAACCATTGCGCGGCAGCGTGCGGCTCGACGGCGCGGCAATGAACCAGTGGTTAGAGGATGATCTGGGCCTGCATCTGGGATATTTGCCGCAAGAGGTCGGATTGATGCAAGGCACGATAGCGGAGAATATAGCGCGGTTGCAGCCGCATCCGGATTCAGCAGCAATACTGCGCGCCGCAAAACAGGCAGGCGTACATGATATGATCGTGGCCATGCCCGACGGGTACGAAACACAGATTGGCCTTGAGGGGCAAAACCTGTCTGCTGGCCAAAGGCAGCGGGTTGCGTTGGCGCGCGCTTTGTTTGGTGACCCGTTTTTGTTGTTGCTGGACGAACCCAATTCGAACCTTGATCCCGAAGGCGAAGCCGCGCTTGTCGCTGCCATTGAAAATGCCCGAAAGCGGGGAGCAATCATATTGCTGGTGACCCATCAAATGCAGATACTGCGGACGGTCAGCAAGATATTGCTTCTGCGCGGCGGAAAGCTTGCTGGCTGGGGGCCTCGCGACCAGGTATTGTCCGCGCTGGCCGAACAGGCGAAGAAGAAGCCCGCAGATGGCGGGTTAAAGGTTGTCGGTTGAGTGATCTATGACTGAAATGACACCGATCTTTCCAGCCGAACCGGTCCGACTTGTGCCGCTCACCGCGCAGAAGGATGAAATTGATCTGCGGTTGGGGCAACGCAGCCGCCGTGCTTCGATCCTGATTGGCGGCATGGTGCTGACGTTGCTGGTGCTGGCGACGATCATCAGGATTGGCGGTGCCGTTGTTGCACCCGGTGCGATTGCGGTCGAATCCAAGGTCAAGACGATTACTCACTCAAGCGGCGGGGTGCTTTCAAGCCTTAAGGTGCGCGATGGCGACAGGGTTAAGGCAGGCGACATATTGATGGCGTTTGAAACCAACGTCTCTGGCCCCAACGCGCAATATAGCAATCAATCGATGGACCAGCTGCTCGCCAGGCAAGCGCGGCTCGAAGCAGAGCGATCGGGCAGCAGCGTGCTGCAATTGCCCGTCGGACTTGCCAACCGGAATGACGCATCGACATTGAATATCATTGCCCAGGAACGCAGGTTGCTGGCGCTGCGCCGAAACGAACGCGCCGGTAATATCAAACTGCTCAACGAACGCGTCACCCAGTTACAGCAGCTGATCCAAAGCTACCGCGTTCAGATATCGGCAGCACAAGCGCAAATTAAACTGATCGGCCCTGAATTGGAAGGGCTGCGTTCGCTTTATGCGCGGCAATTGGTGACCATCGGCCGGTTGAACCAATTGGAACGGCAGGCGGTTGATCTGGGCGGAAACATTGCTTCGTTGCAAGCCAATATAGCGCAGACAGAGGCCCGTATTTCGGAAACAAAAGAGCAGATTCTCAACGTCGATCAATCGGTCCGATCAGAAGCAGGCAAGGAACTGGCGCAGGTCATGGCGACAATTTCGGAACAGCAAATACGGATTGCCGAAGCCGACGACCGTTTTGCCAAAGCTATAATAAAAGCGCCGGTATCAGGCGTCGTCGACAAGCTTGCCTATACCACATTGGGCAGTGTCATCCCCGGCAGTACACCAATTGCGCAGATCGTGCCGGATTCCGATCAGCTGGTGATTGAAGCGAGCGTGTCGCCGGCTGATATTGACCAACTCAACACGGGGCAACGGGCGCGGGTTATGTTTTCTACGCTGAACCAGAATGTGACGCCGGAGCTTTCTGGCACTTTGACGTTTATTTCCGCCGAACGGTCTGATGATGGCAATGGCGGCCCGCCGTTTTTCCGCATCCGCGTCGAACTGGACCGCAGCAGTATAGGATCGCGGCTTTACACACAGCTGCGTGCAGGCACCCCGGCAGAAGTGTTCCTGCAAACCGGTGACCGTTCCTTGCTATCCTATTTGTTCAAACCGCTGATGGACCAAATTACCCACGCATTCCGCCAGTAATGTTTCTTAAGCAACACAAAAAAGGCGATGTTGAACGCGCTTGTGCAATAGCCAAAAAAAGTTAAGTTGCTGATCGAAACGGGATTGACATTATTGTAAGTAGTGGCAGTCTGTGGGGATATAGGAGAAGAGGTCATGGCCACGGCATTTAAGGCGGACGCGGACATTTTGCCGTATCAGATTAATCACGCGCCCCATGATTGGGATGTCACCCGGCCTGAAATTTATGTCGAGGATCGCTGGCAGCCAATCTTTGCCGAGATGCGTGCGCAGGCACCGATTAACAAAATCGAAGGTAGCGATTATGGCGACTATTGGAATGTCACGACGCTGAAAGTGATTCAGCATGTCGAGGCGCTGCCCGATATTTTCTCATCCGATATCCACGAAGGCGGCATTACTTTGTCGCCGCTGCGCGAAGATATTTTGCCCGATGGTTCGGCGGTCCTTATGCCGATGTTTATCGCGATGGACCGGCCCAAACATACCGAGGAACGCCGCGTCATCGCGCCCGCATTTACCCCGGGCGAAATGGAGCGGATGTCCGCAGAAATTCGCGAACGAACAGGCACATTGCTCGATAGCCTGCCCGTTGGTAGTCCATTTGACTGGGTCGATCTGGTATCGATTGAACTGACCACCCAGATGTTGGCGTTATTGTTCGATTTCCCTTGGGCTGACCGCCGCAAACTGACCGAATGGTCGGATTATGCAGGCGATGTCGAATCGTTCCGCACCGAAGAAAAGCGCAGCAAACGGCTGGAAAAAATGTACGAAATGGGCGCATATTTCCAGCGTCTGTGGGACGAACGCGCGGGCAAGGGCGAGGCCCCCGATCTGATCAGCCGCATGATCCATTCGCCGATGAAGGAAATGGACCAGCTGGAATATATGGGCAATCTGATCCTGTTGATTGTTGGCGGCAATGATACCACGCGCAATTCAATGTCCGGTTACGCCTATGGTTTGCATAAGTTCCCTGACCAGCGTGAAAAGTTGGAGCAACACCCTGAATTGATCCCCAACGCGGTCAGCGAAATCATCCGTTGGCAGACACCTTTGGCGCATATGCGGCGCACGGCGATGCGCGATTATGATCTGTTTGGTGCGCCGATCAAAAAAGGCGACAAGATCGGCATGTGGTATTTGTCCGCCAACCGCGACGAAAGCGTGTTTGACGACGCCGACAAGCTGATCGTTGACCGCGAAAATGCGCGGCGCAATTTGTCATTTGGATATGGCATTCACCGCTGTGTCGGCGCGCGATTGGCCGAGCTGCAAATTCGCATATTGCTGGAAGAAATGGCGGTGCGCCGCTTGCGGGTCAATGTCTTGGAAGAGCCCGAGCGGGTCGAGGCCTGCTTTGTCCATGGTTACAAGCATATGAAGGTTGAGCTGAGCAATTATTGAGGCAGCGCAAATATTGAGGCGATGCTGCGACCGGCGTGAAACCTTTTTGCCTAAAGGCGCGTATCTAAGACGGAATGACATCGGATTGAGCCATCACCGTAGCCCTGAGCCTGTCGAAGGGCGCTTCACTGAGAGACGTACTTCGACAAGCTCAGCACTACGGTTTTTAAAGAATGGCTCAATCTAATGTCATCCCGCACTAGAAAAAACGAGGTTTGAAAAATGGACAGTTCAAAACGCGGCGTGTTGACCACAGGTGGCTTGGCCTTTTTGGGGATTGCCGTCGCTGGCATCGCCTATTCGCGCGCCGGACCGGCGCTTGCCAAGGGCAGATTTGCGGTCATCAAAACCGATACGGAATGGCGCAAGTTGCTGACTGCCGCAGAATACCGCGTGCTGCGTAAGGCGGATACCGAACGGCCCTATACAAGCGAACTGAACACCGAAAAGCGCAAAGGCATCTACACCTGTGCCGGTTGCCAAAAGCGATTATTTGCATCGGCAGCGAAATTTGAAAGCGGCACAGGCTGGCCCAGTTTCTATCAGCCGCTGGCCGGCGGCGTCGGCATTTTCACCGACTATAAAATTGGCTTTCCGCGCTCCGAAGTGCACTGCGCGCGGTGCGGTGGCCATTTGGGGCATGTGTTTAACGATGGCCCAAAACCGACCGGAAAGCGATATTGCATGAACGGCGTGGCGATGGATTTCGTCCCCGGCTAAGCTGTAGCCATGGAACCGATTGACGGCGTTACTTCGTGTCACCAATTCCTGAAAAATCCAGCTCCTTGGCATTCTTCGCAGGTTTCGCCGTCTCTTTAATGTGATTTTCGATGATCGACAGGATGCTATTGCCGCGTCCGTCGCGCGCCGCATATTCGCGCGCCGATAGCCCGGCGACACTGTCGGTCTTGTCGGGATTGGCGCCGCTTACCAGCAACAGCCGGACCAATTCAGGATTGCGCAACTGGACCGCCAAGATCAACGGGGTTTCGCCGCTACGGTTGGCCTGATCGACGTTGGCCTTATATTTGATCAGCCATTCGGCACCTTCAACAAATCCCAATTGGGTCGCAAATATCAGCGGCGTCGCACTTTGCCGGTCGGCCGCATTTGGATTTGCACCTTTTTGCAGAAGAAACCCTACCCAGGCCGAATCGCGCCGTTTGACGACAATATGCAAAGCCGTCTCGCCGGTCACATCATCGCGGGTGTTGATGATGACCGAACCTTTGCCGGGTTCATCAATCAACTCGGTTGCTTTGCCGCCTTCGCCGTCCTTGACCGCTTTCAGGAATTTATAGCTATCGGAAAACTGCGCATGTGCCGCTGGCGTCAACATAGTCAAAGCGGCGGCGCACAACAACGCCTTTGCCGATATTGCCCAAATGGTTTTGGCAGAAATATTTGTCATCTTGTAATGCCCCACGTTGCGAACGCCCGAATCTTTGATTTTGGCGACTTGATATTCTGGCTTTAACAGACCATGTCTGGCCCTGCCATGAACAAAAATTCTCAATTCAGGAAACTATCGCTCGCTGTTGCTATTTTGGCACTATCGGCTTGCGACCGCGCGCCGCAGCAATTGCCGCTTGAAAATGCCCCATTGGCCGGTGCCGCCATTGGCGGGCCATTCACGCTGATCGACCAGAAAGGCAATAAACGCAGCAATTCGGAATGGGACGCTGGGTTTCAAATCGTCTATTTCGGCTATACGCAGTGCCCGGACATTTGCACGCCGGACACTCAGAATCTGATGGCGGGGTTGAAATTGTTTGAACAGAGCGATCCAAAACTGGCAGCGAAAATTCAGCCGCTGTTTATTACCGTCGATCCGCAGCGCGATACCAAGGAAGTGTTGGTGCAGTTTGTTGGCGCATTCCACCCGCGTTTGATCGGGCTTACCGGAACGCCGGAACAGATCGTGGATGTTTCCAAACGCTATGCGATTTATGCCAGCCGGACCGAGGGATCG
Organism: Sphingomonadales bacterium; assembly: GCA_043750535.1. Lineage (GTDB taxonomy): Bacteria > Pseudomonadota > Alphaproteobacteria > Sphingomonadales > Sphingomonadaceae > Sphingorhabdus_B. Next base: position 11,669 of record JAYVBJ010000033.1, read on the forward strand.
CAGCCCGATGCGTATCTGATGGCGCATTCGCAAACGCCGTATTTGATGGGCCCCGGTAACAAGCCGCTGGCGTTATTGCCGGTCGATGATGCCAAGACGGCGGCTGACGAAGGCGGCGCAAAAGCCGTCGCAGCAGAGCTTGCGAAATGGGTGCGGTAAATTGACGAGTGCCGCAAAGTTTTGGGAAGCGCCGCTGGAAACGCTTGATCGCGGGCAATGGGAAGCCCTTTGCGATGGCTGCGGCAAATGCTGTTTGCACAAGGTTGAGGACGAGGATACCGGCCGGATTTATCCGACCAACGTGGCGTGCAAATTGCTCGACGTTACCACCGCATTGTGCAGCGATTACAAGCACCGCCGTGCCTATGTGCCCGATTGCCTGCGCCTGACGCAGGGCAAAATCGCCGATTATTTCTGGCTGCCATCGACCTGCGCCTATGTGCTGCGCGATAGCGGGCAGGCGTTGCCCCACTGGCATTATCTGGTCAGCGGCAGCCGCGAAACCATCCACGAAGCAGGCATGTCGGTCAAGGGCCGCGCCTTATCGGAAATCAATGCTGGACCGCTTGAAAACCATATTGTCGAACAGCCTCTCTGATCCCAAAGGCGGGGATCCGGTGGTCGATATCGAGGGCGAAGACGTGCCCGTGCGGATATTGCGTAACCCGCGCGCGCGCCGCATTTCGATGCGCGTCGACGCGGTCAAACGTGAAATCCGGATCACGATGCCGACCTATGCGCCGACCAAAGCGGCGATGGATTTCGTCGCGCAAAAAACGCAATGGATCGCCGTCCGGCTGCAAACCGCGCCCGATGCCGCACCGTTGGTTTCGGGCAGCGAGGTTGCGGTGGCTGGCGACGCGCATGTCATCCGCTGGCAAGCCGATTGGCCGCGAAAGATTTTGCAAACCGACGGCGAACTGCGGCTGGGCGGGCCAGAGGCGATGGTCGCCCCGCGCATATTGCGCTGGTTAAAAGACGAGGCGCGCAGTGTGTTTAGCGAAGAAATCGCGCATTATTGCGGGGTCGCTGACGAAGAAATACCACGGCTATCGCTCGGCGATCCGCGTAGCCGCTGGGGCAGTTGTTCCAGCCGGGGAACTATCTCACTCAGCTGGCGCTTAATCATGGCCCCCGATAGCGTGCGCCGGTCCGTGATCGCCCACGAAGTCGCCCACATCCGCCACATGGACCACAGCCGCGATTTTTACGACTGGTTCGAAACGATATATGAGGGCGACCGTAAAGTGGCCGACCGCTGGCTGAAGATGCACGGCACGGGGTTGCAGCGGGTGGGGCGGTAGGCGTTGGGTTTGGGCGCCGGTCGCTGGCGTTGCGCGGGTGCCGGTTCATAAAAGCCACAAAGGGAAAAAGATAAAAGGAGACAGCTTCTTTTAGAACATGATGCAATTAGTTTGAGTCATCACCGTAGCCCTGAGCCTGTCGAAGGGCGTTTCACTGAGAGACGTACTTCGACATCGACCCGCCGGGAGACAGCACTACGGTTTTGAATAAATGATTCAATCTGATGTCATCCGGCTCTAGTCTTCGCGCTCCCAATTCAAACCCCTTATTCCTTTTTCCCTTTGCGGCTTTTATGAAACCACTCTTGCAACTACGTTACGTGAATCAACCCTTTAAAACCGCTCACCCCATCACAAATGCATTGAGCTTATTCCCGTCGGGGTCGCGGAAATATCCGGCGTAGAAACCTTCGCCGCGCGGGCCGGGCTTGCCTTCGTCGGTTCCGCCATTGGCAATTGCGGCGTCATAGATGCGGTCAACATGTGCGTGATCTTTGGCTTCAAATGCCACCATTACGCCATTGCCCACCGATGGCGCCGCGCCGTCGAAAGGTTTGGTGATTGCGACACCCGCCGCCGGGCCGTCCTGCACGCCCCACGCGATGAAGGTGTCGAACTCCATCATTCGGCCCACGCCCAATTCGGCGGCGATGGCGTCATAGAATTTTGCGCCGCGCGCCAGATCATTGGTTCCTAATGTAACATATCCGATCATATTTTCTCTCCTTAACGATGAAAGAACAATATAGGAACAATTTGAGTCGGGCAAACAAAAAAAGGGGCCGCGAAGTTGATCCGCAGCCCCTGTTTAATTCCAGTGGACGGGTTTAGCCGCGATTGATCTCGCTGCCCAATGTGCCGTATTTCTTTTCAAAGCCTTTGACATCGCCTTTGAGCAGCAACTTGGCCTGATCGACCCAATTGTCGCGGCCGATGCGTCCGGCGAAATTGCCGAGTTTGGAATCGATCTCGCGGATGTCGGAAGGTTTCCATGCGGCGACTTGAACAAAGCTGGTGACGCCCATTGATTTCAGCATTTCATTCAACTTCGGTCCCACACCCTTTAGCAATTCCAGATTGTCGGGGATTATGACTTTTGGCTTGGCCTCCGCTTTTGGTTTTGGCGTTGCCGGGGCTTTTGCCGCGACTGGTTTGGCGGCAGGTGCTTTTGCGGCTGGCTTTGGTACGGCCTTTGCAACAGGTTTTGGTGTAGCTTTCGGTGCCGTCTTCGGTGCCGTCTTCGCTGGTGCCTTTGCAGCAGGTTTCGGGGTTGCCATCAACGCGGCGGGTGCGACAACGGGTTTCGCTTTAGGTGCTTTCGTTGTCGCAGCTTTGGCCGCGACTGGCTTCACGGCGGCGGGTTTGATGGCCACTGATTTCACCGTGGCAACCTTGGCTTTCGGTGCAGCAGCTTTCGGCGCGGCTTTCGTTGGCGCATTTACCTTAGCCGGGGCCACCTTAACCGGGGCTGCTTTCACAGCAGGTTTCGTTGCAGCAGCAGGTTTCTTTACAGCGACGAGCGCAGGTGTTGGTGCGGCGGCGGTTTTAACCGGCGCGGGTTTTGCTTTCGGTTTGGCTTTTGCTGCGACTGCGGCGGTTCCGGCAGCGGCGGCGGCAATCGCGCCTCCGGCTATTGCCATCTTTGCGGTGTCAACGTTTGCCGCTGACTTTGCGGCGACAGGCGCTGTTTTTTCAGGGGGTGAATGATCGCTGCCTGTATGGCCATGTTCTGAATGGCCATGCTCTGAATTATCGGCAGCAGGCGGCGCTTTCTTGCTGCCCCACATCCACCACGCGGTTAAAAATCCGACAAACAATGCGCCCAAAATATAAGGTAACCATGATCCACACGCTTCTAACATTATATACTCCCCAATAATAACGACGCCGGTAACTTGGTTCAAACAATTTGACTAGCGGCCATTTCCCTAACGGACGCCAGATATGACCAAGCCATATTTATACCGGCTAAGTTTAGCGGGACAAATCCTGCTGTCCATCTCTTTTGCAATACAGAAATGGGACGCAAATTTGCGTCCCATCCCGGCCGTATCAGATTGCCCTTGCGGTTGGCTCAACTTGTGCTGCGCGCAACCTCGGTTAGCTTGATAAATTCTTGGCGCCAAAATTGCCTGGGTTCGCCCGCCAGTGTCCGGATATCGTCGAAGCCGAAATCGCCGAGATACTTGTCGCCGCGCAGTTTTTGGCCAAAGGCGGCAACAGCGGTCGCAAATGCCATGTCGCCGGATGGCTTGGCGGCAGACATCATCATCCGCGCCGATAACGGCTGTTCAATCAGCCGCGACGCGCCGCCATCGGGCAGTTTATAGCGCAGCTTGATAAACGCGGCTTCGCCATTTTGGGAAGCGGGGATAGCGGCTTTGTTGGCTTCATAACGGCGATTGGAAAGCCAGCCCTTCATCCCCGTGGGCATAATTTCATACAAAGCCGTGACCTGATGACTGGCCCCGATATCGCCCGCATCAATCTTGTCATTGTCAAAATCTTCCTCGGCCAGCAGGCGGTTTTCATATCCGATCAGGCGGTATTCGCGCACATAGGCGGGGTTAAACTCGATCTGGATTTTGACATCCTTGGCGATCGTGAACAGGGTCGACGCCATTTCTTCGTCGAGCACTTTGCGCGCTTCCATCGCGCTGTCGATATAGGCGTAGTTGCCGTTGCCGACATTGGCGATTTGTTCCATCAATGCTTCGTTGTAATTGCCTTGGCCAAATCCCAACGTGGTCAATGTTACCCCGCCGTCACGTTGTTTTTCGACATATTTTTTCAACTCGCCGCTATCCGATATGCCGACATTGAAATCGCCATCGGTGGCCAGCATGATGCGGTTGACGCTGCCGCTTTTGTAATTTTGCTGTGCCGTCGCATAGGCCAATTGCAAGCCTGCGCCGCCTGCGGTCGATCCGCCGGATTCAAGCTGGTTCAATGCGGATTTGATAATCTCCGGCTTGTTACACGGCGACAGTTTCAATCCGGCGGCCCCGGCATAGACGACAATCGAAACCCGGTCTTGGGCACGGACATTGTCCGCTAGCATCGACAGCGCCGATTTCACCAAAGGCAGTTTGTCCGGCTGACCCATTGACCCGGAGACATCGACCAGAAAGACCAGGTTGGCGGCTGGCCGCTCGGCATAATCCAGATCATATCCGCGCAGACCAATACGCAGCAAACGGCTGTCTTTGTTCCACGGCGTAACCGCCATATCGGTGGTGATACTAAACGGCCTATCGCGGTCTGTGGGCAAGGGATAATCATACCGGAAATAGTTGACCATTTCCTCGGTACGCACGGCGGCGGCAGGCGGCATCTGCCCCTGATTCAAAAACCGGCGGACATTGGCATAAGCGCCGGTATCGACATCCACGGCAAATGTGGAAACGGGGACATCGGCAACGGCGCTGATCCCGGCGACGGCTTCGCCGTCATACCGTTCGCGGTTTTCTGGTGGCGGCGGCAAATATCTGCCGGGATAGGGTAACGCCATTTTCGCCGCCGAATCCGCTGTTGTCACCGCGCCTGTGACTGGCATCGGTATCATCGGTGGCGGCGGCGCTGACGGAGGTGGGGGCGGCGAAGGCATGGAAGGCATGGCCGGTGTATTGGCGATCCCGCCGCGTTTTGTACCGCGAGTCATAGGCCGCGGGTAATCGCGCTCTTCCGACGCATAAATTTTGCACAATGGATCGCGCTGAGGGGGTTGATAATGCGCGGCGGGACGCGCCGCATCGTCATTGTCACCGCCCCGCGCAATTGCCGATGCACTTTGAACCGGAACCGATCCTGCCAGCAACGCAAAAGCCGCCATAGCAAAAATTGATGTCTGAAATTTCATCTCGCTTTCCCTCAATCGCAAACGATGTAATACTATTACATTATTGACGGAGCGGTGCTGAACGCAATGTGAATGCCCCTGCAGGCTCAGTTAAGGATGACGAATCGCGCAAATGTCACCGCGCGTTAGTGCTTGCAATGTAGGATTTGTTCTGGGAACGAGGGACATAGCCGCCGGTGCAGGGCCGAGCTCTTTGACATTGTTGGCGGTCAAAACACGCTTCCTTCACGGCCCTATTGGTGAAGGCAAAAAAGGACAAAAACCAGCGTGTTGGAAATTATCTTACGCGGGACTGCCAAAAAATGTCAAAATAGGCGTCAATCTTGTCAACTAGGTGTCAACTTGGGCGTAATAGTGCGTTCTCTCTCCACTTCGCGCCAGCCGATATCGCGGCGGCAAAAACCGGTTGGAAAATGGATCGCATCGACCGCCAGATACGCTGCGGCCTGCGCCTGCGAAACGGAATTACCCTTTGCCGTAACGTTCAGCACGCGGCCACCATTTGCCACCAGATGACCATCGCGGACCGCAGTGCCAGCATGAAAGACCTTGGCATCCTTAACGGTTTCCAGGCCCGATATGATGCCGCCTTTGTCGGGCGTGGCGGGATAGCCATTGGCTGCCATCACCACGGTTAACGCTGTGCTATCATCAAATCGCGGCGCATCGGCCTGCGCCAGTTCGCCGGTTGCAACCGCCAACATCAACGCCGCAAGATCGCCGGTAAACCGCGTCATCAGCACCTGACATTCGGGATCGCCAAACCGGCAATTATATTCGATCAGCTTCGGGCCTTGCTCCGTCAACATTAGCCCGGCAAAAAGCACACCATTATAGGGCATGCGCTTCATCGCCATCATCTCGACCGTCGGATGGATGATTTCAGCCATCACCTGTGCTTCCAGTTCCGGCGTTAAAACCCGCGCAGGGGAATACGCCCCCATGCCGCCAGTGTTCGGGCCGACATCGCCTTCGCCCACGCGCTTATGATCTTGTGCGGAACCGAATGCGACGACGTTTGTGCCATCGGTTAGCGCAAAGAAACTTGCCTCCTCGCCGCTCATAAACTCTTCGATCACCACCGACGCGCCCGCATCGCCAAATCCGCCGCCAAACATATCTTCGAGCGCGGCGACGGCTTCGCCTTTGGTTTCGGCAATGACGACGCCTTTGCCAGCCGCCAGTCCGTCAGCTTTGATCACATAGGGCGCGCTAAATTCGTCAAGCCCCAATATTGCTGCGGCCTTATCGGTGTAATGCTCATATTGGGCCGTGGGGATATTGGCGGCGCTGCAAATTTCCTTGGTGAAGCTTTTTGAACCCTCCAATTGCGCGGCGGCTTTGTCCGGGCCGAAAACCGCAATCCCCGCCGCCCGCAAGCTATCACCCAGACCATCGACCAAAGGCAATTCCGGCCCGATCACAACCAGCGTGATATCCCGGTGCTGACAAAACGCAATCACGGCGGCATGATCGAAAGTGTCCAAGTCGGCCAGCTCGGCTTCCTCGGCAATTCCAGGGTTGCCCGGCGCGGCGTAAAGCTTATTACAGAGCGGCGAGCTTGCAAGTTTCCAAGCCAAAGCATGTTCGCGGCCACCCGAACCGATGAGCAATATATTCATGAATGACCCCTTGAAATTGGATGCGAATGGCAGGCTGTTAGCCGACGTTCCGGCTGGCGACAATGCCCAGCCGCTTACCGTCAGCGAACTTTCCAATTCTTTGAAGCGGACGGTTGAAGATCGCTTTGGCTATGTCCGCGTGCGCGGCGAACTTTCCGGGTTTAAGCGCGCCGCGTCCGGGCATCTGTATTTCGGGCTGAAAGACGATAGCGCCCGGCTCGACGGGATCATGTGGAAGGGCGTTGCCGGAAGGCTCGCGTTCAATCCCGAAGACGGGCTGGAAGTCATCGCCACTGGAAAGCTGACCACTTATCCGGGGCGATCATCGTACCAGATTGTCGCCGAGACTATGGAGCTTGCCGGCGAAGGCGCGCTGATGCTGCTGTTTGAAAAGCTGAAAGCGCGGCTGACCGCAGAGGGGCTGTTCGATCCATCGGGCAAGCGGCCGATACCAAAGATGCCGCGCACCATCGGCGTGGTAACCTCCCCCACCGGCGCGGTGATCCGCGATATATTGCACCGCCTGGCCGACCGGTTTCCGGTGCATGTCATCGTTTGGCCGGTGCTGGTGCAGGGCGAAAATGCTGCGGCGCAGATTGCGGCGGCGGTAAACGGCTTTTCCGCGCTGCCGCAAAACGGAGCAACACCGCGTCCCGACCTCGTGATAGTTGCGCGCGGTGGCGGGTCGATTGAGGACCTGTGGGCGTTTAACGAAGAGGCCGTGGTGCGCGCGGTGGCGGGCTGCACTATTCCGGTCATTTCTGCGGTTGGCCATGAAACCGATACGACATTGTGCGATTATGCCGCCGATTTGCGCGCGCCAACGCCCACTGCTGCTGCTGAAATGGCGGTGCCGGTGCGCAGCGAATTGCTTGACCGCGTCGGGCAAAATGGCTTGCGGCTGGACCGTGCCGTCCGCCGCAGCCTGTCGCATGCCGCCGAACGATTGGAGGCGCAGCGGCGGCTGTTGCCCAAGTTGAACGAGATTGGCGCACCGCAGCAACAGCGCGCCGATGATCTGGGTGAACGGCTGGTTCGCGGGCTGGAGCGCAAGGTCAGCTCGGCCAGCGTGACCTTTGCCGCGCCTGCAAATGCGCTCAATCCAAGGCTGCTGATGCGGCTGGTCGAAGCAAAGTCGCAGCGGTTGATGGCGGCGCGGTCGCCGGTATCTGCCTTGACCACGCGGCTTGCCAATAATCAGTCACGGCTCGACGCAATCGGGCGCTTGACCGAAAGCCTGCATCCGCTGGCTCCGCTCAAGCGCGGTTTTGCGCGGGTTACTGACAAGGCGGGAAAGACTGTGATGACCGTCGCTGCGGCCCGCAAGGCAGGGCATGTCGGATTGCGCTTTGCCGACGGCGACCTTGGCGCGACCGTTGATCCGGAAATTAAGGCGGCGGCGACCGAAAAGTCCCCCGGCAAGTCCACCGGAACAGCGGTCAGCTCGCCAGCAAATGTAAAACAAGGCAATTTATTCGGCGAATGAACAGGCGCTACATTGCCTGTTCAGCAATATTAAGGCAATGAAGCAGCCATGTTGATGGCAAATAGAAAACAAGCGGCAAGGCTGCATTATATGGCGAACGGTTTCCGGATGCTTTCCGGCGGCGATCATGTGTTGTGCGCGGCCAGCGGCGAACCTATCGAACTCGCGGATTTGCGTTATTGGAGCATTGCCCGGCAACAACCATTTGCCACCGCTGAACTGGCCACAGCGTCCATGATGGCCCCGCATTCGGCGACAGCAAAGGACCGCACATGAAATTGGCGGCATATATCCCGGCATCAATTTTGGTGATTGCGATCGTCGCCAGCTGCACCAGCGCGACATCAACGCCCGTCGGTGCCGCCGCCGAATCGGGCGCACCAGCCCCGGTTGCCGCGACTGGATCGGCCGCATTGGAAACCGCAGAAGCGGCTTATGCAGAACAAGCCAACGCACCGCGCACAGATTTCTGGCTCGCATCCGATCCGGTGCAAGGCGCAGTGATCGTCGGGCGCGCACCCAGCGATGCCAAGTCAGTGACGCTTAACGGCCAGTCGCTGGAATTGGCGCGCGACGGATTTTTCCTGATGGGCTTTGACCGGGACGCAGAAAACAGCGCCAGCTTGGTCGCGGTATTGAACAACGGCCAGCGCGTGGAAAAATACTTGCCCGTCCGCCCCGGCGACTGGAAAATCGAAAATGTAAATGCCAATCCCACCGGCGGCGCGGGCACAACCGCTGAATTTCAGCAGCGGCGCGGACCGGAACTTGCACGGATCAACGCCGCGCGCCGTAAGCAAGTGACCAGCGACGGTTGGCGTCAGGAATTTATCTGGCCGGTACGCGGGCGCTTGTCAGGATTTTTCGGATCGCAGCGTATCTATCGCGGCTCACCCGGCAGCTACCATAGCGGCATGGACGTGGCCGTACCGTCGGGCACAACCTATGTCGCGCCCGCCGACGGCGTGGTCATATTGGCCGCCGAAATGCCATTCACTCTGGAAGGGCATCTGTTGATGATCGACCACGGCATGGGATTGAACAGCGCGTTCCTGCACAGTTCTGCGTTGCTGGTAAAAGAAGGCGACGCGGTAAAGCAAGGCCAGCCCATTGGCAAAGTCGGCATGACCGGACGCGCCAGTGGTCCGCATTTGCACTGGGGCATGAAATGGAATGCGGCGCGCGTTGACCCCAAGTTATTGGTGCCTGCGAATTAGGGGGCACCAACATCAAACGGGGCCAATGTCGGAACTGTTGCAAAATGGTGACAGCCGCGAAATATAATTGCGCGGCACGATCTTGGCCTTGCACCCCTCACGCTTTTCCGCCAGACCGCGACCAACCTGGGGAGCTTTTGTATTCTGCAATGCCATATTTTGGCAAGCAGGTGGCTACAAATTCAGGGAATTTTGAACAGGCCGAGCATAACGCGAATCTGCGAATTATGCAGCCAAATTTATAGGGGCTGGATCCGTGAAAAACACACGCATTAGCAAATTTAAGTACGCCGCAGCATTACAGGCGCTGACCATCATGGGCGCAGGCGTAACCGCCATCGTCGCAACTCCAGCAGTAGCGCAGGATTATACGTCGGGAGCGATTTCCGGGACCGTGACCGACGAATCTGGTGCACCGGTTGCTGGTGCGACGGTTGTTGTAACGTCGGTTGGGCAGGGGTTTGAACGAACAGTTACGACCAGCGCAGATGGCGGGTTCCGGGTTGTTGGTCTGTCTGGAGGTTCGTATAATGTTTCCGTTTCTGCCGCTGGAACGCCAGGATATCGCGCTGAAGGTGTTAACGTAGCTCCATCAGTGACTCAAACCATGGCAATTTCATTGGCTTCGTCTGGCGACGAAATCATCGTGACGGGATCGCGGGTTGCGCGTGACTTCAACGTTGCAACGACCGGAATTGCAATCAACGTGGCAGAATTCGCTGAAGACAAACCAATTTCGCGGGATCTGACCTCGGTTATTCTTCTGGCCCCTGGCACGACCGTGGGTGATGATGGCTTCGGCAATCTTTCGTCGATCGGTGGTTCGTCGGTTGCTGAAAACGCATATTATATCAATGGCCTCAACACGACCAACTTCGACAATTATCTTGGTTCTGCACAGGTGCCATTCGAATTTTATCGTTCCGTTGACGTTAAGTCTGGTGGCTACCCAGCTGAATTTGGGCGCGCAACCGGCGGGATCGTGAATGCGGTTTCTAAATCGGGGGGCAATGATTTTACTGGTGCCGTGCATTTGAACTGGGCGCCGGATTTCTTGCGGACCGATGCTAACGACCTTTTCAACATTGACTCAGCTGGTGTGACGACGACAGTTACCAACCGTTCCTTTGACCGCACGTCTAGCTATTCTGCAATTCTAGAAGCGGGTGGCCCGATCATAAAGGATCGGCTGTTCGTTTATGGTCTTATTGAATTTCGTGAAAGTGACACGTTGCGGACTTCCGTACCAGCAGCGACAGCCACACGTCGTAAGAACAATGATCCTTTTTACGCGATCAAAGTTGATGCCTATCCTTTAGACAATCACCACTTAGAATTTACGTTATTTGACACGCGTCAAACAGAAACGCAGACTGTATTCACTTACCTAACTACTGCCAACGGTCCTCAGCTTGGAGCATCAAGGTCGGTTTTTGAAAACAAAAGTGGCGGGCTCAATTTTGTCGGAAAATATACCGGTACATTGACCGATTGGCTAACCGTATCGGGTGCCTATGGACGTGTGCGTGACCGCTTTGATACGAATGGAATTGATGCAGGTTCAAGCGGCTTTCGCTTTGCCAATGCCTCAGGCCTTCCCATAAACGGCGTCCGCAATGGCGGCAACTTCTCTCAACAAACGGTTTCAAACCGCGATCTTCCTTATACGACGGAACGCGTATTTTATCGTGCCGACGCAGATCTGTTCTTCAACGCCCTTGGAGATCACCACATCCGTGCGGGCTTTGATCTTGAGAAGAATAAGCTGGACCATGTCTCCATACGAAATGGTGGTGCCGCATTGCGGGCGCTGAATTTCCTGACCGAGTCTGCATTTAACGCCAATTTTGGTAATGCTGGTGCGTTGCTGGTTGCTCGTCCAGGCGGTATAGTCGAGGTCAACTACTTCAATGGCGGCGGCACATTTAACGCCCAGAACAAATCCTTTTATCTTCAGGACGAATGGAAACCAACCGATCGCCTGACTTTGAACTTGGGCGTTCGTCGTGACGATTTCAAATTGGATAAGCCAGGCGGCTCACCCTATATTGACCTTCCAGAAAATTATGCTCCCCGCTTGGCGGCGACCTATGAACTTTGGGAAAATAATAGTGGTCGGGCTTTTGCGTCATATTCGCAATATTACCTCCCTGTGGCGAGCAACACTGCTTTCCGGCAGGCCAGTCCGGAGCTCTTCATTCGCGAACGTTTCAGATATAGCGGCATCCTGCCCAATGGTCTGCCAAACATCACGTCTCAGGTTACGACATTGGCTGCGTTTCAAGCAAGATGTCCATTTGCTCTCACAACGTTCTCGAGCGGAAATAACTGCAACGTCACGGGTGATGGTACGGTCAAATCCACCGCAGAATCTTTGTCAACAACGCTTAAAGCGACCCGCCAAACAGAGTGGATTGTCGGTTATAAGCATGACTTAGGTTCGGTGGATGTCGGTCTCAGCTATACGCATCGGAGCCTTGATAGCACAGCAGAAGACGTTGCGGTTGACGCGGCTATTCTTGATTACTGCACCGATAATGGTCTGGTTGGATGTGAAGACACTTGGACCGGTTTCCATCAGTATGTCATCATTAATCCAGGCGATTCTGCTACGTTCGCATTGGCTGGCCAAGATGGTCGTAATGTGACAATTTCGGCGGCCGATCTGCGGTATCCTAAAGCAAAGCGCACCTATGACGCGGTTGAACTGACGGTTGACCGTAAGTGGGATGGCACTTGGAGCTTGGGCGGCAGCTACACTTGGTCACGGAGCAAGGGTAACTCAGAAGGTTTTGTTCAGTCGGATTTCGAACAGGATGACTCCGGGATTACCCAGGATTTCGACCAACCTGGCTTCACCGATGGAGCATCGGGCCGTCTGCCAAACGATCGGACACACCGTTTCAAATTATTTGGCGCTGTCGAATTGTCGGAAAACTTTACGTTCGGAACCAATATACGGGTTGACTCACCGCGTAGCTTGAGCTGTTTTGGATTTAACCCAAATCCAAATTATTTCGATCCAACGGGTGATCGCTATTCCGACTTTGGCAACGGCTATGGTGCTGCTTCGCACTACTGCAACACTGGACCATCCACGTTTTACGCCGGTGACCCAACTACAACTGATGATGATGTCACATATTTTGCTAACAGCGGACTTGCGACTCGTGGAAAGGGTAACAAAACCAGTTGGATCAGCACCATAGACTTATCAGCTCGATATAATGTCGACGTCGGCGGTCGCAAAGTGACGTTCCGTGCTGACGTGTTCAACTTGCTAAATTCTCAGAGCAAGCAAGGCCGCAATGAGATTGGTGATCTTGATTTGTTTACGCCTTCGTATGACGATCCAGCAACCGTAGTTGATGAAACTGATGTTCCGCCACAAGGTGTTATTGCTAACCCGAATTACGGTCTTGCTTCAGGCTACCAGCCAGCTCGTTCAGTTCGGCTTGGTTTGGACATTTCGTTCTAACGATCGATTTGTTGAAAATGGAATAAGGGAGGCGGGCTTCGGTCCGCCTCTTTTTTTATTTGCGGTATGCAGCCCTAAATTGGGTAAGATACGCGTCATGATCGCGCGCCGACCCAATCCGATCCGTGGAGATCGGTGACCGGACTTGTTGCACACTCGCAGTCCTGACGCTGCGTTTGTTTTCATGAAACGCATACACCCCCGGCTCGTCGCTCAGCCCCGAATGCTTAAGAATTCTGGGAATCCAGTCTTTGGGATTGCGGACCAAATCTTCATAAGCGACGGTCAAAATCCGCTCTGGAAACAGCGCTGCCCAATGAGCATGCAAACGGTCCTCTATCCGGAAATAATGGGCGATGTCCGTGAACGACCAACTCCATGGAATTGGCGAGCTGAAAAAATTCCGGTAACAGGACAGCGCCGTATCTTCCGGATTGCGCCGCATCCAAATCACGTTGGACGAAGGCAAAGCATGCATTATCAGCCCCATAAAATGGGATTGGCCCAGCGTCTTGTCTACGATAATACCCCGCGACTGGAACCTCATCGACAGCATATCGTGATAGTCGCGGGCAACATCGCCCCACGGGTCCCCGCCGTCCTCCAATCGCTGCTGATAATTCATCGCCCCCAAAAACGAATAATCGCGGGTGGGGATCAGTGCCGCGCGAAACAGGTTGATTTCGGCTCCGTCGGTAACTTGTGAATGGCTGGTCAGTATCTGTTCCACTAAAGTGGTTCCAGATCGCGGCAGCCCGTTGACAAATATGGAGCGGCGTTCAGCCATGCTGCTCGGCCGCAGCCTCGCCATATTTTCAGGCGTAAAATGCCGTATTAGTTCATCGGCAAATTTCTCGACCGCGCCGCCGTTATATGGCGCTTCCTTTCGCCGCAATTGCGCGCCCTGTGAATACAACGAAAAGGCACGATCAGTGTCGCCCAAATCATGATGGGCCTTGGCCAACGCATATAAGAACCTAGCGTAAAGTGCCGGTTCCGCCTTTGACATTCCAACTTCAAGGCGCTCCATCGCAATCAGATCCTCATCGCCTTGTGCAAATGTTTTGATCATGGCCAACGCGAACCAAGTCTGGGGCAAATGAGGTCTACTTGCCAAAGCCCGCCGATAGCATTTCTCTGCCTCTGCGAAATCACCCATTTCCCCGGCAATTGTCCCCATAAAATGGGCGACTGCTGGATGCTCGCGATACGCAGAGGGCAACTCTCCTATCGCAGAACTGGCCATATCGGTCCGGCCATAGCTCGCAAGATCACCCCAATAATGCAACAACCGTTCCAGTGTAACCGGACTGGTCCGAGAAAAGCGGAGCGATGCCTCAAGCCCTATGTCGATGGCACCAATGTCAAACGCGAGCCTTGATATGCTCCGCCAGCGTTCACCAGACCCCGCACCGTCGCGAATCTCCGCGCCAAGCAATGCCACGGCACCGCGACGGTCACCGCCCTTGAGGGCGTCAATCGCCTGCAGGACGCGCGAATTCTTCATGCTTGAGTTCATGCAGTGACTTAGGGTTTACGTTACCGACATTGCAACAATAATTCACCCCGCCTTCAACACCAAAGCACCGTCGCCCTCCTCAACATCCACCGTCGAACCATCGGGTACGTCTCCGCGCAGCAGCATGTCGGCGAGCGGGTCTTGCAGATGGCGCTGGATGGCGCGTTTCAATGGCCTTGCGCCGTATACGGGGTCATAACCGACGCGGCCAATCCACTGCTTTGCCTTGTCGGACAGCGCCAGCGTAATCTTTCGCTCGGTAAGCAGCTTTTGCACGCGCTGCACCTGGATATCAACGATAGGTGCCATGTCACCTGCACCAAGCCGGTGGAACAGGACAATTTCATCCAACCGGTTGAGGAACTCCGGGCGGAAATGCGCGCGCACGGCGTCCATGACCGCCGGTTCCGCCTTGGATACATCCTCACCATCGGCCAGCGCGGCGAGGTGCTGCGATCCCAAATTCGACGTCAGGATGATCAGGGTGTTGCTGAAATCGACGGTGCGGCCCTGACCATCGGTCAGCCGCCCATCGTCGAGCACTTGCAGCAAAATGTTGAACACGTCGCCGTGTGCCTTTTCCACTTCGTCGAACAGCACGACCTGATACGGCCGCCGCCGCACCGCCTCGGTCAGAACGCCACCCTCGTCATAGCCGACATAGCCCGGAGGCGCGCCGATCAGCCGCGCCACGGAGTGCTTCTCCATGAACTCCGACATGTCGATGCGCACCATGGCTTCTTCGGTGTCGAACAGGAATTCGGCCAGCGCCTTGCAGAGCTCGGTCTTGCCGACACCGGTCGGTCCGAGGAACAGGAGCGAGCCATTCGGCCGGTTCGGGTCGGCAAGACCCGCGCGCGAGCGGCGGATGGCGTCTGCGACCGTGCGCACGGCTTCCTGCTGGCCCACGACGCGCCTGGCGAGCGCCTCCTCCATCTTCAGGAGTTTTTCGCGCTCGCCTTCCAGCATCTTGGAGACCGGGATGCCGGTCCACTTGGAGACCACCTCGGCGATCTCCTCTTCGCCCACCTTGTTGCGCAGGAGCTGGGGCCGCTTCGCCTCGGACTGCTGGGCGTCGCCCAGGCGCTTCTCGAGTTTCGGGACCGTGCCGTGCTGCAATTCCGCCATGCGCGCCAGGTCGCCGGCGCGACGCGCGGCTTCAAATTCCATCTTCGCGCGCTCGAGTTCTTCCTTGATGTGCGCGGCGCCTTGCATCGCGGCCTTCTCGGACTTCCAGATTTCCTCGAGGTCCGCGAATTCCTTTTCCAGCGACTTGAGCAAGGCCTCGAGCTGCACGAGCCGCTTGCGCGA
>JAYVBJ010000034.1:0-26953 GCA_043750535.1 Sphingomonadales bacterium
TAAACGGCAAAACCTTTCGCAAAGCTGAAAAACACCGCTACCATTCACACCAACGTGGCTTTATGGCTTTAACATGCAAAACCTGCTCGACAGCATCGACACGTGGATCTTTGATCTCGATAATACGCTCTACCCCTCTCACTGCAATTTATTTGAGCTTATCGACGTTCGCATGGGCCTATATATCCAACGCTTGCTGGACTGCGACGCCGTTGAGGCGCGGCGGGTGCAAAAGGATTACTTCATCAACCACGGCACAACGCTGTCTGGGTTGATGGCATCACATGATATTGCGCCAGATGAATTTCTTGATTTCGTTCACGATATTACGTTCGACAGGCTTGATCCCAACCCCGCGCTTGCAAAAAGTTTGGCGGCACTTCCGGGACGGAAACTGATCTTTACCAATGGCGACGCAACCTATGCTGGGCACGTTTTGGATGCGCTTGGGCTTGGAGCCAGTTTTGAAGCCATTCATGACATTCGCGCCTGCAGCTATGTCCCAAAACCCCATCCCAACAGTTATGCCAGCTTGTGCACCGCGTTGAATGTAACACCGCAGCGCGCTTTGTTTGCCGAGGATATGGCCCGCAACCTCAAACCAGCCAAAGCCCTCGGCATGACAACTTTGTGGATTAACAATGGATCTGAACACGGCACGGCAGAAGCATGTGCATCTTTTATTGACTATGAAACAGACTGTGCCAGTGCGTGGTTCGCGAAATTAACAGGAAATCTGACAACATGACCACCCAATTGCAAAGCATAATTGAAACCGCCTGGGATGCGCGTGATACGATTTCAGTCACCACGCAAGGCGAAGTCCGTGATGCCGTCTTGCACGCATTGAACATGCTTGATGCAGGCACAGCGCGCGTTGCCGCACCCACGCCGACGGGCTGGCAGGTCAATCAATGGTTGAAAAAGGCGGTACTGCTGTCGTTCCGCCTGAACGAAATGGAAATGATCCCCGGCGGCCCGGGCGGATCACACTGGTGGGACAAGGTACCAAGCAAGTTCGACGGCTGGGGCGAAAACCGTTTCCGTGACGCCGGTTTTCGCGCTGTTCCAGGCTGTATCGTCCGGCGCGGCGCGCATATTGCCAAGGGCGCTGTGCTGATGCCCAGTTTCGTCAATCTTGGGGCTTATGTCGGCGAAAATACGATGGTTGATACGTGGGTGACAGTGGGCAGTTGCGCGCAAATTGGGGCCAATGTCCATTTGTCGGGCGGCGTCGGCATTGGCGGCGTGCTCGAACCGCTGCAGGCAGGCCCCGTTATCATCGAAGACAATTGCTTCATCGGCGCACGCAGCGAAGTGGTTGAAGGCGTGATCGTCGAAGAAGGCGCAGTGCTGGCCATGGGTGTATTCATATCGTCCACCAGCAAGATCATCGACCGCACCACCGGCGAGATTTTCGTTGGCCGCGTACCTGCTTATTCGGTCGTAGTCCCCGGCAGCTTGCCCGGCAAGACCCTGCCCGATGGCAGCCCCGGCCCAAGCCTGTCATGCGCCGTCATCGTCAAACGCGTTGATGCCCAAACCCGCGCCAAAACCGCGATTAACGAGCTATTGCGCGACTAACCGCGATCAATTTTCGACCAACTGCATCAAAGTAAGATTGCCAGTCAACCCGTTTTGAGGCAGAAGGTTCATGCGGACCGGGCCCCTCTGGCGCTCGTCTGGTTGGCCTTTTGGTGATCAGATAACGTGATGTCGGCCGCATCGGGTGAAACCGGTGCATGGTCGTTGGGTCTCTTACCTCCCCTCCCAAAACGCCCCGTCATGCACTGGTTCATCCGATTGAATTCATATTCAAGAGGAGTATAATATGTCACCCAAATCATTCCGTTTGATGCAATATCATCAACGCATCGATACCCAGCTGCGCGCCGAAATTGGCCGCCGCTGGCCCGACATGCTGCGCATCCAAAAACTGAAAAAGCTGAAGCTAAAAGTTAAGGGTCAATTGTCCCGCTTGGCTGGTGTCCGCATGGTGGCGGCGCGCTTCTGAATAATACAACGCCGTCATTGCGAGCGGAGCGAAGCAATCCAGAGCAGCACAACAACACACTAGAGCGGGATGACATTTGATCGAATCGTCACCCGCGAGAAGCAAAGCAACGCGGCAATCCAGATCTAGCGTAAACCAACTCTGGATTGCATCGCTCCGCTCGCAATGACGATGTGGTTCAAACTTAAGTCATCGCGCTCTAGTAGACAGGGAAACATACAATGGAATTTTTTATGATCGACTGGCTGGGAACACCGGTCTGGTTCTGGCTGTCATTTATCGGCTTGGTGGCGGCATTGACCGCTTTTGACCTTGGCTTTCTGCACACGGAAGACAAGGTAATGGGCATTCGCGAAAGCCTGAAACTATCGTTGCTTTATATCAGCATCGCGCTGGCATTTGGCGTTTGGATATGGATGGCCAAGGGCGCGGATTTGGGGATGAAATATTATACCGGATTTTTCATCGAAAAAGCGCTGTCGATCGACAACGTATTCGTCATATCGCTGATCTTCACATATTTTGCGATACCCCCCAAATATCAATATCGCGCGCTCTTATGGGGCATCATCGCCGTGATATTTTTACGCGGGATCATGATCGCTGCGGGCGCGGCTTTGGTTGAACAGTTTTACTGGTCGCTTTATTTATTCGCCGCTTTCCTGATCGCCACCGGGGTCAAGATGCTGTTTACCAGCGACAAGGAAATGGACGTTGCCGGTAACCCCGTGGTCAAGTTCTTATCGCGGCACATGCGGATCACCAAAGACCTGCACAATGAAAAGTTCTTTGTGCAAGAAGTCGACGAGAAAACCGGCAAGCTGGTGCGCGCGGCAACGCCGTTGTTTCTGGCGCTGGTCGTGATCAATCTGGCTGATTTGGTTTTTGCAGTGGACAGCGTACCGGCGATTTTTGCGATCACCACCGACACGTTCATAGTCTACACATCGAACATCATGGCGATCTTGGGGCTGCGCGCTTTGTACTTTGCGCTTGCCGCGATGGTGCACCGTTTCCATTATCTGAAATATGCGCTGGCGCTGGTGCTGGTGTTTATCGGGTCAAAGATATTCGTCGCCGATTTCCTGATGGGCGGCGCAAAATTCCCGCCGTTTGCTTCATTGGCGGTTACATTTGCGTTGATACTGGGCGGCGTATTGTTTTCGCTTTGGAAAACCAAAGCAGAAAATCCTATCGCCCGCGTTTAGTCGGAGCATCAAAATCGGGCGGTTTGTTCGCGATCCAATCCAAGAACCGCCCGATTGTTTCATGTTCTTTAAGCGCGTCCGGCGTGTTGTAGCGTCGCTCCATTTCGGCATTACTGACATTGTCATGAATCGTTCGGTGGCAAATGGGATGCACGCGCACCTTTGCCTTACCTCCCCTGTTTTTGGGCACGGGAAGATGCAATTCGGCAACCTCGCCAAGTGGCCGCGCGCATAGCCAACAGCAGTTGGCCTCGCCGGTAATTTCCGCGTCCAATTTCAAGCAAGCCCCATGCAAAAGGCGCAAAGTTTGTTGCCCTCTAAATCCCGGGCCGCGTCAAGATTATTCACGCCTAAAGTTACATATCCGATCATTGCTCGTTCCTTTGATATTGTTGAAAGCAGGATATCACGGGCAGACATCAAAGCAATGATCTAAACGGGGCCTTGTTGCCGCTAAAGCAGAACAGCCGCATTCATTGTTCGCATGCCCCCAAGTAACGGCTTTGCGACCTGCCCTGAAGCTCTACCTTGCCGATCATGGGCAGCCGCAAATCAGATGTCACGTCCAAATCCAATTGTTCCGCCGCAATGTTTCCGGAAAGCTGCATGTCGGCCATCGCCATCCCTTCCATCGCGCAGCTCAGGTCGATAACGGCCTTATTCTCGCGGTAGCTAAAGCCGCGATATTTGCATGCGCCCTTTACCCCTGCTCCGAAAAAGTCGGCGGTTGGCCGCGCGGCCAGTTCCGGTGAAAGGCAAAATGATTTCGATGCTGCCTTGGACATCTTGGTCATGATGTCCTGCTTTTTCTTTGCACCCAAGCTTGGGACTTTGATCTGGGTAAATGAAACATTCTTTTCCCATTTTCCCGGTTTCAACGGCAAGCTAATTTCTCTTGGTAATTGCCCCGGATGATTGTCGCGGGCAGCATCGTTGCCGCCGTCATTGTTACACGCGGCCAATGCCAGCATGCTGGCCGCCGCCATCATGTGCAACCAAAATCCAGTTAGGCGACAAGCATTCATGCCGGACAATCACCCAGACGTCGGCCTTCAATCGTGCCCTTCATAGTGATCGGTCCAGTGGGCAGGCCTTCCATGCCTTGTTCCATTGTCATGCTATATTCTTGCGCGCCAAAGCTGCCTTCCATTTTGCTGTTCAGCACCATTGGGCCTGCTGGCTTACACGTCATTTCGATCGACATTTTGTTGCCGGACCGGTCAAACTTGGCAAAGGTGCAATTGCTGCCTTCTGGCGATCCGAAAAGATCTGCGCCCGGTTTGTCTGTTTGCTCTTTGGTCAGGCAGCTTTTGCTGGTCGCGCCCTTGGCGATTTGCTCTTTTATCGCGGCCTTGGCTTGTTCGGGAATTCCTTTGCCTTCGATACTTGAAAAGTTGATTTTCACTTCCCATTCGCCGGGCTGCATTGCAAATTTTCCGCCTTCGGCCATTTCCGACTTGATCTCTTCCTGGCTGACTTTGCCGTCGCCATCTTGATCAGCATTTTTTCCGGAACAAGCCGCAAGGGCCAACATGGCTGCACCCGCCAAGACAAATTTGCGCATTCAATATCCCTCCTAATTTATATCGCGTTGCATAATGTCTTGCTTGCAGGCGAAACGCAATCTCTTTGGGTTCAAAACATTCGCAGTCTGGGGATGACATCGCTTTCGATCATGGCCATAATGTAATGATGTCAGAACTCATTATTCGCCGCGGGCTGGAAGAACCGGAAACCGACGGCAACTTTATACCCCACAAACCGCAGCGGCCACCAAAATTGGAGAGTGGACAGAAATTTCGTATCCAATCCGATTATGAACCCGCAGGAGATCAACCAGCCGCAATCCGCGAACTGACAACCACCGCACTGGCAGGAGAGAAAGATCAGGTTTTGCTGGGTGTCACCGGCTCAGGCAAAACCTTTACAATGGCCAAGATGATAGAACAGTTGCAGCGGCCTGCGTTGGTGCTGGCCCCTAACAAGATCCTTGCGGCGCAGTTATATGGCGAATTCAAGAGCTTCTTCCCTGACAATGCGGTCGAATTTTTCGTCAGCTATTATGATTATTACCAACCAGAGGCCTATGTCGCGCGCAGCGACACCTATATCGAAAAAGAATCGAGCGTAAACGAGGCGATTGACCGGATGCGGCATTCGGCAACGCGGTCTTTGCTGGAACGCGATGACGTCCTGATCGTAGCATCGGTCAGCTGCATTTATGGCATCGGGTCGGTCGAGACATATTCAGCGATGATTTTCGACATCAAAAAGGGCGACAGCGTCGATCAGCGCGAATTGATCCGCAAGCTGGTGGCGCTGCAATATAAGCGCAACGACACCGCATTTGCGCGCGGAAATTTTCGTGTGCGCGGCGACAATCTGGAGATATTCCCGTCGCATTACGAAGATATGGCGTGGCGGATCTCGTTCTTTGGCGATGACATAGAGGAAATCGCCGAGTTCGATCCGCTAACCGGGACCACCGGAGCGAAGCTCGATAATGTCCGCGTCTATGCCAACAGCCATTATGTCACCCCCGGACCGACGATGAAGCAAGCCACCGAGGCGATCAAGTTTGAGCTGACCGAGCGGCTGAAAGAATTGGAAGCGGAAGGCAAGTTGATCGAACATCAACGGCTGGAACAGCGCACCCATTTCGACCTTGAAATGATCGCCGCCACCGGAAGCTGCGCCGGGATCGAGAATTATAGCCGCTTTCTGACCGGGCGCTTGCCGGGCGAGCCGCCGCCGACTTTGTTCGAATATCTGCCCGATAACGCGCTGCTGTTTGTCGATGAAAGCCATCAGACCATTCCCCAAATCGGCGCGATGTCAAAGGGCGATCATCGCCGTAAATTGACATTGGCCGAATATGGTTTCCGCTTGCCGTCGTGCATCGACAACCGCCCGCTGCGCTTCAACGAATGGGATGCGATGCGGCCGCAGACCGTGAGCGTTTCGGCGACGCCGGGCAAATGGGAGATGGAGCAATCGGGCGGCGTATTTGCCGAACAGGTGATTCGGCCCACTGGGCTGATTGATCCGCCGATTGAGATCAAGCCTGTTGAAGATCAGGTGCAGGATTGCATCAATGAATGCCGCAAGACGGCTGCGCTCGGCTACCGCACTTTGGTCACGACGCTGACCAAGCGCATGGCCGAGGATTTGACCGAGTTTATGCACGAGGCGGGGCTTCGTGTTAGGTATATGCACAGCGATGTCGAGACATTGGAACGGATCGAGTTGATCCGCGATTTGCGGCTCGGCGTCTATGATGTTCTAGTCGGCATCAACCTGCTGCGTGAAGGGCTCGACATTCCCGAATGCGGATTGGTGACGATATTAGATGCCGACAAAGAAGGCTTTCTGCGCAGCGAGACCAGCCTGATCCAGACCATCGGCCGCGCCGCCCGCAACGTCGATGGCCGCGTGATCCTATATGCTGACCGGATGACGGGCAGCATGGAGCGCGCCATCGCCGAAACCGACCGTAGGCGTGAGAAGCAACATGCGTATAACATCGAACACGGCATCACCCCGACCACGATCAAACGCGACATTGCCGACATCGTCGCAAACACGGCGTCAAGGGACAGCGTGCTGGTCGACCTTGAAGATGACGGCATCAACAATCTGGTCGGCCATAACCTGCGCGGTTACATTACCGACCTCGAAAAACGCATGCGCACCGCCGCCGCCGATCTGGAGTTTGAAGAAGCCGGACGCCTGCGCGACGAAATCCGCAAATTGGAAGCCACGGAGCTGGGCCTGCCGCACGACCAACATGTTGCCGCACCAAAAGGCCGGTCGATGGAGGGCAAACCGGGTACGCGCAAGATGAAGTATGGCAAGACGCAGCGGAAATGGGGGAAGTGATATTTTCGCTTTAGTACCTTAGACCCGCAAACAAATGATGCGTAAATAGGCGTTTTCTAACGACTGACGCTGGTGATCAAATCGCCAATCGGGTCGCCATCTTCTTGCCGCCTATCATCCTGCGCGGCACCGCTCTCCGTCGCGGCGGCCTTGTCTATGTCGGCGAGCAAGCCCTTGCTGAAGCTTAACATTCTGATGCCTTGCGGGCGTTCATGGCGTAGCACGGCGACTTGAACTTGCGGGCGTGATGCAGCAGTCCCGCCGCGCCCTCCGGTCAAATCCGCCACTGCCATCCGTGCCTGATGATCGCTGCGTTGCTGGCTTGCGTAGATGAAGCCGTGCACCGGCCAGCGCGTTGTGCCCAATGCGGCGTTGGGGGTGTACCAGACTTGCACTTCGCTCCAGTCATTGCCCGGCGAGGCATCCACCACCTTAACATCTTGTTCAATATGCCCGCGCTGCCCCCCAATCGTCGACCAATTCGCGTGGCTGATCAGCAACGTCCGGCTGTCGATAATCTTGCGAACGGCGGCGACATGGCCCAGCCGCATCGCGCCGTGCGGTTTGAACGCCAGCACAGCGCCGACCCGTGGCCGGTCGCCGCGATCATAGCGCCCCTGCGCCTGCCCCCACCAAGTATGTGCATCGCCGCGTATCTCGACACCGGAAACCGCACGGGCATAAGGCACGCATTGCAGGCCTTCATACAGCGCAAATGCGGGCGAGCTGACGAACAGAATGAGAAGAAAGATCAGCCGCATGGTTGATCATGCGATAGCGAAGAATGCCCAATATGCGGCTAAGGACTATGGTTAATGAATGGTTAGCATATGTCTATGCTTGCAATTTTCTATAACCGTAGCCCTGAGCTCCGTCGAAGGGCGCTTCAATTAGGGACGTACTTCGACGAGCTCAGCACTACGGTAACAATAACGGCATCATGATTTGATGAGTCAGCCATTTGATGAGTCACCCAAATGCCCGCCACACCGCCGACACCCCGGCAACGCCCAGCAACACCGCAACCCCGCCGCGCCATATTGCCGGGCTAACTTTGCCAAATGCCTTGCCGCCCAGCCAGTTGCCCAGCAGCATGGGCAAAAACAATAGCAACGATAATGCCGCCAGCGCGAGGCTGGCATAACCGCCCGCAAACGCGCTGATCGTGCCGGCGGTCGCGGTGGAGAAGAATATCACCATCATCGATGCCCGCGCCATGTGCGGACTGACTTCGTTTTGCAGATAATATGGCACAACGGGTGGCCCCGGCATCGCGGCAAATCCGGTGAGAATGCCTGCGCTCAATCCCGTTGCGGCCGTCACCGGCAATCGCGGACGGCCATGTTTTGACTTCGGCAGTATCACCAGAATGAATGCACCAATAGCGATCCCGGCGATCAATAACCGCGCGGTATCGGGCGGCGTCACCGACAACAACCAAAGCCCAATCGGAGTCGCCGCCACCGCCGTGCCTGCGATAATATAGCTCGACGGCTTTTCCGCCTCTGCGATGCTGTTCCTTATGCCCACCGGCCCAATCAGGAATTGCAGGAATATGGCGAGGATCACGGCCTGGCTCGGCGCGATGATCATCCCCAATAACGGCACCAATATGATCGCCATCCCGAACCCGGTAAGCCCGCGCACATACGCCGCGCCAAATGTCATCAACGCGGCGATAGCAAAGGCAGACCATGTAAGTCCGCTGGCCGCAATCACGAAGCGCTGACTTTCCAAATGGTCCACAATGTGAGGCAATGGAAAGCCGCGATGGCGATATTGCTGATCACGACGGGATGGCTAAAGCTGCCCACTGTGAAAGGCGTAGTGAATTTATAGATGATCTGCACCAGCAATAACGCAGCGACCATGGCAGGAACGGGCTTAGCCAATAATCCGGCTGAACAAATCAAAATGGCCAAATATACTGACAACAATATCCCGCGCGCTGGCGTATCAGGGCCATAGGCCGCCAATGTCCAATCAGCCTTGCCCAACAAACCAAGGCACACAGGCACCAGCACAAAGATATTCAAACCCAGCGAGGCGAAGATCATTGCCCGCACAACCTCACCCCCGCAAATCCGGCGGTGTCGCTTCGTCGACCAACATCGCGATTGCTTCATCGGCAGTCATAAACCTTTGCCCTTCGCGGCCAAGCGTCCGCACCGCGACCTTGCCTTCTTCGGCCTCGCGCATGCCGATGACCAGCAGATGCGGGACTTTGGCCAAGCTGTGTTCGCGCACCTTATAGTTGATTTTCTCGTTGCGGAAATCGGCGTTGACGCGGATGCCCGCTGCTTTCAGTTTCTCAACCACGGTCTGTGCATAGGGATCGGCGTCGGACACAATCGTCGCCACCACGGTTTGCACCGGTGCCAGCCAGACGGGGAAGCGTCCGGCATATTCCTCGATCAATATCCCGATAAAGCGTTCGTAAGTGCCAAAAATTGCACGGTGCAGCATCACAGGGCGGTGGCGCGCGCCGTCTTCGCCAATATAGCTTGCGTCCAATCGCTCGGGCAAAACCCGGTCGGCCTGAAGCGTGCCAACTTGCCATGTACGCCCAATTGCGTCGGTCAAATGCCATTCCAGTTTTGGCGCGTAAAACGCACCTTCACCGGGCAGTTCTTCCCAGCCAAATTCTTCGGTGGCCAGGCCTGCTTTGACAACTGCATCGCGCAGCTCGCCCTCCGCCTTGTCCCAGTCGGCATCACTGCCGAAACGCTTATCCGGGCGCAGCGCGAGCTTAACCGAGTATTTGAAACCAAAATCCCCATATATCCGGTCGATCAGTGCGCAAAAGGCTCCAACCTCGTCCACAACCTGATCATCGCGGCAGAAGATGTGGGCGTCATCCTGGGTAAATTGCCGCACGCGCATGATGCCGTGCAAAGCGCCATGTGCTTCATTGCGGTGGCAACAGCCATTTTCATAAAAGCGCAAAGGCAGGTCGCGGTAGCTTTTGATACCCTGACGGAAGACCATGATGTGCGCGGGGCAATTCATCGGCTTCATCGCCATCCAACTGGCATCGGCGGCGACCGTGGGCGCACCGCTTTCGCCATCGGGGACGATATCGGGCACAGCGAACATATTTTCCGCGTATTTCCCCCAATGGCCCGATTGCTCCCATTGCCGCACATCCATCATCTGCGGCGTCTTGATCTCCTGATAGCCCGCACCGTGGATTGCGCGGCGCATGTAATCTTCCAATGCACGGTAGATCACATAGCCGTTGGGATGCCAGAAAACCGATCCTTGCGCTTCGGATTGCAAATGGAACAGGTCCATATCCTGACCGATGCGGCGGTGGTCGCGCTTGGCGGCCTCCTCCAGCCGCAGCATGTGGGCGTCGAGCTGTTTCTTGTTCAGCCAACCGGTGCCGTAAATCCGCGTCAGCTGCGCGTTGTTCTGGTCGCCGCGCCAATAGGCTCCCGATACCCGCGTCAGTTTGAATGCGGCGGGATCCAGCTTTCCGGTTGAGGCCAAATGCGGCCCCCGGCACATATCCATCCAGCCATGTGCATGATCCGGCGCACCTGACCAATATACCGTCAGCTCCTCACCTTCAGGAAGCTCTGCCGCCCATTCGGCCTTGAACGTCTCGCCGCTTTTCTGCCAGCGGTCGATCAGGTCGGCGCGGCTCCACGCTTCACGCACCAATGGTTTATCGGCGGCGATAATCTTGCGCATTTCCGCCTCGATCAGCGGCAGGTCATCATCGGTAAATGGCCCGCGCGCAGGCGGCGCGGCAAAGTCGTAATAGAAGCCATCATCGGTCGACGGGCCAAAGGTAATCTGCGTGCCGGGAAACAGTTTCTGCACCGCCTCTGCCATCACATGTGCAAAATCATGCCGCGCCAGTTCCAGCGCGTCGGCCTCGTCCTTTGCCGTCACCAATGCCAGCGCAGCATCGCCGTCAAACGGCCGCATGATATCGCGCAGCTCGCCATCGACGCGCGCAGCAATTGCTGCTTTGGCAAGGCCAGGGCCAATGCTTGCGGCAATATCGGCAGGGGTGGTGCCGCGCGGAACTTCACGCAACGAGCCATCGGGAAGGGTTATTTTGAGCATATCGGACATGCCAAAGCCTATGCATAGCCAACGCCGCTTGGGCAAGTGCTAAGCGGCGGCAAAATTGCTATAAGTCTTCAATTTATCCGGCGCAGATGTTCGCAGCCTGAACCAAGCCCGTCAAACTCGTCATCACCAACCACTTGACACTGCTGGCACTTTACAGCCACAGTTAACCCTTAACAGGGGCAGAAAATATGGATGAAGATCGCGGCGAAGCGTTAAGTGCATTTCGGTTTCACGGCGATTGGAGAGCATTTCTGCCCATTGCGCTGACCAACCTGCTGCTGACCATCGTGACGCTGGGCATTTACCGGTTTTGGGCAACCACGCGCGAACGGCGATATTTGTGGAGCGAAACAGAATTTATCGATGACCGGCTGGAATGGACGGGCACAGGCACAGAACTGCTGATCGGTTTTGTGATGGTGCTGTTTTTAATATTGCTGCCGTTTTTTGGCATAAATATGTTGGCGCAGGCGCTTATGCTGCGAGGACAGGCGGGGCTTGGAACCGCATTGATATTTGGCATGTTCGGTTTCATTTTCTATTTGACCGGTATCGCCAGATTTCGCGGCCTGCGGTATAAACTGTCGCGCACTTACTGGCATGGCATTCGCGGCGGCAGCGATGATCAAGGTTTGCGCTATGGCTGGTCCTATATGTGGCGGAGCGTTGTCGGCGCCTTACCTCTATATTTGCTGGTGCCGTGGTCGATGATGACATTGTGGAACGAACGCTGGAACAGCATGTCGTTCGGACCGCATAAGTTCAATTCAGTTGGTGACGAACGCGAGACGTATAAGCGGTTTTTGTTATTCTATCTGCTGCCGATTCTATTGGTCGTGTTGGCCATATTAATCGGTATATCTGCGACCGCAGGAGGCAGCGGCGGAGCCGCTGCTGCTGCGTTGTTGACGGTGCCTTTGCTGATCGGTGTTTACTTTGGCTTCGGCGTAATTACACTTGTCTTTTACGCGAAATTTTTCCGCGTCGCTGTCGGCGGATTGTCGCTGGGCAAATTGGATTTCAGTTTTTCCGCACGGTCAAAGGATTGGTTCATATTGCTGCTCGGTGACGTTGGATTATGGATATTGGCCGCGATTGCCGTTGCGGTTCCATTTGTTGCGGTGGCCGGAATGATTGGCATGGATACTGGCTTTCAAATGCCTGCCCCTGATGCCACGCCTAGCCAAGCATATCTGGCAATGTTGCCATTGATTTTGTTTTTGTTCTTGCCGTTGGCTTTGGTCGGGCCGTTCATCCGTTATCGTCATTGGAAATTCTTCATCACCCACATGCAGGGCTACGGCGAGGTTAATCTGGACGATCTGACGCAATCGCAAACCGAAACATCGCGCCACGGCGAAGGCTTGCTCGATGCCTTTGACGTCGGAGCGATTTAGGGGTTGGAGTTAACCGTGAGCAATTATTTCAGCGCCTATTTCTACGACGGCCAAAGCGGCGTCAAACGAGACGTTAGCATCGAAATAATTGGCCAGACATTCTTTCTGGATGAAACCGAACGGCGGCACGGGCCGTTTGATTTCAGCGACGTGACGTACACCGGCAAAGTTGGCAGCGCCGAAGTTTATGGTTATGGCGGGCGCGATGGTTGGCGGCTGGGCCTGTCGGGCGATGTGCCCGGCGACATCGCGGACCACCTGCCCGCCAAGCAAAAATATGGCGGCTGGATCGACCGTTTGGGCATTGGCCCGGCGGCGCTGGCATTCGCAATCGCCAGCGCGGGCGTGGTCGCGGTCGTCATGTTCACCCCGCAATGGCTCGCGCCCCTAATCCCCAGCAGTTTTGAAAAGAAAATGGGCGACGCGCTGGTCGGCGATTTTGGCGGGCGCTTTTGCAACGGCGAAAAGGGCAGCGCGGCATTAAAGAAACTCGCCGGATCGCTAGACAAAGACGTTAGCGATTTGCAGATTGAGGTCGCCAACATCGACATGTTGAACGCGGTTGCCTTGCCCGGCGGCAAGATCATCATTTTCCAAGGCCTGCTGTCACAGGCGCGCTCACCCGATGAAGTGGCGGGGGTATTGGCGCACGAAATGGGCCACGTCCGCAAACGCCACGTGATGCAATCCTTGCTGCGGCAGATGGGATTGTCGCTTGTTTTGGGCGGATTGGATGGCAATGCGGGCAGCATCGTCAACGGCGCGCTAGGCGCAACATATACCCGATCCGCCGAAACCGAAGCGGATCAATATTCGATGGCGGCATTGTCCGCCGCCAATGTCTCCCCCATCGCCACAGCCAGCTTCTTTGAACGGCTGGCCAAGATGGATGGCAGCGCCGAAAGCAGCGAACAGATGCAAGCGGTCACCGGATATTTGTCCAGCCACCCGCTTTCAAGCTCACGCAAGAAGGCATTTGAAAACAGTTTGAAAAAGGGTGCGAATTACAAACCGGCGTTGAGCCACGACGAATGGACCGAGCTAAAAACCATGTGCGCCCAGGACCGCGATGTGAAATCCGGTTTCGGTTTTGATTTTGGCGATGGGGCATAGTGCGGCATAGCCGATCGCCGTGAACCTGCCTGCGGACGTAGCCGAGTGCGCTCTCGTCCTTCGACAGGCTCAGGACGAACGGTACCGGAGAGAATTTCAATGAACCAAGCACCCGAATGCCCATTTCCCCCGCCCGAATATTATACCCGCACAGATGGCGTTCGCTTGGCCTATCGCCATGTCGCTGGCACAGGCCCCGCCATCGTGTTTCTGCCCGGCTATATGTCCGACATGCAAGGCGGCAAGGCGCAGGCGGTTGAAGCATGGGCAACCCGCAATGGCCGCGCGATGTTGCGGCTGGATTATGCCGGATGCGGTGAGAGCGAAGGCAATTTTGCCGATGCGACCTTTGACCAATGGCGCGATGATGTCACTGCGATGATCGCGCAAATCGCGCCCGGACCGGTGATATTGGCCGGATCGTCGATGGGCGGATGGCTGATGCTGATGATCGCCTTGGCGTTGAAATCGCAAGTGACGGCACTCGTCGGCATCGCCGCCGCGCCCGATTTCACCGACTGGGGTTTCAGCGAGTTTCAGCGCGCAACCATCGCCCGCGACGGTGTGATATTTCAGGACAATCCTTATGGCCCCGACCCGACGCCGACATACGCGGCGCTGTTCCGGTCTGGTCAAGCGAACCGGATGTTGAACGCCGAAATTCCCATTGATTGCCCGGTGCGTTTGATCCACGGCCAATGCGACGCCGATGTGCCGTGGGATATAGCCATGCAAATTGCATCGCGGCTGCGTTCATCCGATGTGCAGGTCACGCTGGTTAAAGATGGCGATCATCGGTTGTCGCGCGATGCGGATATTCGGTTGATTCTGGATGTCATCGCCGCGCTGCCGTCATAGTGAGCGAGGCCAAATGCTAATCCCTTTAATGCTCCTGCTGCAAAGCTCTGTTTTGCCCAGCTTTGACGAAGTGCGCGCACGCGATTGCCAAAAACTGACGCAGACCGATCCGGCATCGGCGATAGTCAATGCCAGCGAATGGCGGCAGGCAAATGGCGGCTTTCGCGCCGATGCGTGCTTGGCCGAAGCCTATGCCGCGCAGGGTAACTTTGCCGAGGCGAGCGGCATTTTCAAAGCTGCGGCGCAGGCCGCCGCCAAAGCCGGTGACAAGAGCGCCGCGCAATATTGGGCGCAGGCTGGCAACGCAGCCATTGCCGCTGGTCAGCCGACCGGCGCCATCGGCTATTTAAAAGAGGCGCTGAATTCGCCATCGTTGAACAAGCCTGCACGCGCCAATATCCTGATCGACCGCGCCCGTGCCTATGTCGCCAGCGACCTGCCGGACAACGCCAAAGCCGATCTGACCGAAGCGCGCCGGATCGCACCGGACAACGCGCTCGGCTGGCTATTATCGGCGACGCTGGCGCGGCGGTCTGGCGCGCTATCCGATGCGCAGAATTACATCGCCACCGCCGCCGGGCTTTCCCCGGTTGATGCTGCTATCGCATTGGAGGCTGGCAATATCGCGGCGGCGGCAGGCGCGCTTGAAATCGCATCGGAACAATGGAAGCAGACGATCCGCATCGCCCCGCAAAGTCCGCAAGCCGATAGCGCCGCTAAATTGCTGGCGGAGCTTGCACTGCATAAATCCGAAGCATCGCCGACAAGGAAAGCTGGCAACACGTCAAAAGTCGAGCCAGCCGTTGCCACACCGCAGACGCGGTAGTAAAAGCGCTCCATCATTCCAGAATATCGATCAATTTGATGTTTAAAACCAAGGCCCCCTTCCAATGACCAAATTCCTGCACAGCATGATCCGCGTGAGCGACTCCGATGCCACCATCGCCTTTTTCGGCTTGATCGGGTTGGAAGTGGTCAATCGCTTTGAAAGCGAACAAGGCCGATTCACTCTGATCTTTTTGGCTGCCCCCGGACAGGCCGGAATTGCCGAGGTTGAGTTGACCTATAACTGGCCGCCCGCCGATGGCAGCGCGGGTGAAGTCTATGGCGGCGGGCGCAATTTCGGACATTTGGCTTACCGTGTGGAGAATATTTACGAAACCTGTCAACGCCTGTTGGACGCCGGCATCACCATCAACCGCCCGCCGCGTGACGGCCATATGGCATTTGTGCGCAGCCCCGATGGGATCTCGGTCGAATTGCTGCAAGACGGCCATCTGCCGCCGCAAGAACCATGGGCGAGCATGCCCAATGTCGGGGAGTGGTGACCTTTTAGGTGGCCTTTTTTGTACGCAGTTGCTTGTGATTTCGGTTCATAAAAGCCACATAGGGGAAAAGATAAAAGTGTAATTATGAAATACCGTAGCCCTGAGCCTGTCGAAGGGTGTCTAAATTAGGGGCGTACTTCGACAAGCTCAGCACTACGGTTTATAAAGTTTCAGCACCACGGGTTTATAGCGTAATTACTTTTATCTTTTTCGCTTTGCGGCTTTTATGAACCGAGGAATTACCCAATGTCGATCGAAGTAATCCGCATCCCCGTCCTATCCGACAATTACGTCTGGCTGGCCCGCGAAAGCATCAGCGGCGAAGTGGTGGTCATCGACCCCGCTGTGGCCGAACCCGTGCTGGCCAAAGCAGAAGAGCTGGGCTGGAAAATCACCCATATTTGGAACACCCATTGGCATCCCGACCATACCGGCGGCAATGTAGCGATCAAAGCCGCCACAGATTGCATCATCACCGGCCCCGCCGCCGAAGCGGAGCGCATTCCGACCCTCGACAAACATGTACGCGGCGGCGATAGGGTTGATTTTGGTGCGACATCGGCAAGCGTCATCGACGTCCCTGCCCATACCGCCGGGCACATCGCCTATCATTTTGCCGACGCGGGAATAGCCTTTGTCGGCGACACTTTGTTCGCCATGGGATGCGGCCGGTTATTCGAAGGCACTGCCGCGCAAATGTTTGACAACATGCGTAAGCTGGAGGCGCTGGGCGATGACACTATGATCTATTGCGCCCACGAATACACGCAAAGCAACGGGCGGTTTGCGCTGACCGTGGAACCGGACAATGCCTCCTTAGTAGCGCGCATGGCAAGCGTCGATGCGATGCGCGCGGCGGGTGAACCGACGGTGCCAACCACGATAGCCCTTGAACGCGCCACCAACCCGTTCATGCGCGCCGCGTCGGCGGCGCAGCTAGCAGAGCGGCGCACCGCCAAGGACGCGGGGTAGCCCTGCGAGGCGGCAACTATTACACCTCGCTGCTCCAGCGCAGGCTGGAGCCTATCGCGCCTGTCGTTTTCAATCGGCGTTGGCTTAGACAGAACCACGCCATAGGCTCCAGCCTACGCTGGAGCAGCGTAAGGCCTTAACTACGCCTCGTTTTTATTAGTTATAACAACACTCTAAAAAACGCTATCAGCCTAAAGCTGCAACCTGACCGTGACCAAATCCCCTGCCCCGACCCCCTCGGCCTTGCGAACGCTGACCTTCACCGGCAGCAACCAGCCGCCTACATCCTTGGCCGGGAAAATTGACGTTGCCCATGTCGAGCCGCCGATTGTCGCGGTGACCTTCATCGATCCAAAGCCGCGTGACCGGTTGCCCTCTAGCCGCCGCATGATCGACGTGGCCTTGATCGCATCACCAGCCTCGCCGTCGATGGTGATGAAATGCCAACTCGCGGGGGCCTTGTCGGTGGTCCACAGCCATAATGGTCCCGTGTGGTGGAAAGTTTCGATCATGCACTACCTCCCCATCGCAAGTCGATGGGAAGAATAAAGCGTACCGCCCTTCATCCCTTGCGCCGCACCGGAACAGGAATGTTGCAAATATCCGCGCCGCCCGCAGGCTTGATAAAAAACGGATCGCGGCGGTTGGCGCGGGCGTCGGCGTATTTGGCAAAGCTCTCGCTTTCGGTGGAGAGATATTCATAGATCGGCAATCCCGACACTTCACCCCCCATCCGCACCGACACTATCCCCGTGCGCTCCTCCGGCGTTTCATAAAAACCCAGCGCGCCCGTACCGCGCGGCAGCGAGGACATATGCTCCATCCCTTCTATGATCCGGCCCACGAGCGCGATGTTGTGGTCCAGATGGCGCGGCGCATGGCCGATCACTGTGTAAAGCTCTGCGCCTGTGCCTGTGTCAGGCGAGAGGTTGCGGCCAACGCCGACCATGCCGTAGCAGTGGACCGGCCACAATACGCTGCCACTATTCGCCGCAATAGGCCAGCCGCCAGTTACATGGCCCGTCATCCGGGCATAGGTATCGCGGCCGGAATAATGTTCCGCTCGACGCCGACCGCCATTTCCATCGCCACGGCTTGATTCAATTACATCTGCAATCTGCTTCAATTGTACGGACAAAGGATCGTCCATCTCCGGCATGTACACTTCATACCCTGCCTCGGTCATCACGTCCAAGTCGGCTGGCAATACCTTCGCCTTACCCGCCACCTCGCCATCGGGATCGCCCCACTGCGTCACATAATTGTCCTGCACCCGCACAATCGCCGTGCCGTCATACCAATGCGCCGCCGCCAATTTCCGGATATTGCCGACCCAGCCTTGACTGAACGGCGCAGGCATCAACTGGATAACGACGCGGCGAGGCTTGCCCTTTGCATCCGCAACCAAATCCATCACCAGCAAATCCGACGGAGCAATCGCCGTCCAATCCCCCGCAGGCGCTGCCGCCGCAATCTCACCGGGACTGGGAATTGGCGGCGGCGCTGGAACGGATGGCGCAGGCGGGGGTGTTTGCGCGCGGCTTACACTAACGGTCAAAACAAGCGCACCCAGCGCGGCGGAGGCAAAGCGGGATATTTTCATGCCGCATTCATGCCATGCAAAGCCCCCTTGCGAAAGCGCAATTCTGCGCCTAGGGGATGCGCTGCTGAAAAGCATCGCGGAGACGTGGCCGAGTGGTCGAAGGCGCACGCCTGGAAAGTGTGTATAGGGGTGACTCTATCGTGGGTTCGAATCCCACCGTCTCCGCCAGAACTGGCTGACCCAGCCCTTAGCTGTGATAGCAAGGACCGGGTAGCAGATTTAGAATTTGCCCAGGATGTTCAGGAACGGACCGTGGCTGGTATAGCTTTGATCGGTTAAATCGTCGGAGAAATCGGATAGCGAATAACCGGCACCAACCTTCACATTGTTGCCAAGATGCCGGTAGATTGCCCCCAAAGCGCCAAAGCGTTTGTCGCCCGCTGCGGTTACCCACAATGCACGCCCTTCGGCCATCAAGTCCCATTTCTTGGTCACATTATAGTCCGCCCGGATGACCGCAAGGTGCGCGTCTGAACTTACGAACGTGTCAGATTCCCGGCCCAACGACACTTTACCGCTGCGATAGCCGTATTTGCCGCCGAGCGTCAGTTTTTCGCTGACATCAAAGTTCAAATCGAAACTGGCAACCTTGCTGATTTGCTTTGGACTTTGCGTTTGACCGGATCCGGTGATTTGCCCCGCAGGCCCCAGGTCTTCAAAATAATTGAAGCGAACCAACGCATTCAGCCGTTCATTGTTAACCGGACGAAACGCAAGGCCAACAAGCGCATCGGTGAATTCGGCGGCGCGGATCGAGCTGCTGTCATTGTCCGCCTTTGCCAAGTTGAACCGTGCCAACGCGGTCCAGTTCGGATCAACGGCATAGCTTAGGTCGTTGCGCAGCAACCAGACCTTTTGGTCCCGGCCAATGCCGCGTTCTTTGCGAAGCTCTAATGAACTACCAATACGGACCCCGTCGCTGGAATAACCAACCCCGACGCTGCCCGCCGTCCGGCGGAATAATCCGGTGGTGGCATCGTCAATCTGGCCGTTTTCAAACGATCCGGTGAAGGACAGTTTTTCGGTCGGATCGAATTTCAAGCCAAAGCTGCGGGTTAATGAAGGCGCGCTGCCGCCAAAACCGGTGCGGTTTTCGCCGTGTATAGATAGCGAGTCAGAGAAGCGTTGACGGGCACCGACGGTCAATGTTCCGCGATTGGACCGGGTGAAGATATTCTGACTATCCAAGCCAGTATCCGTCCGGTCGGCGAACAATGCGTAACCGACATAGGCCTCGGTTCCTTTGCCAAGACGGCTGTTAAGTTGCACGTCAGCGCCCAAACCGCCATCACCTTCCGATACTTCGGCTGCCAATGACAGCTTTTCGGTAATCTCTGCCTTTGCACCAACACCAGCGCGGTTGTTCCGGCTGCGGCTGGCGTCACGGTCGAGCGTTGCTTGGCCAAAGGCGTGGAGCGAGAAGTTCTGCCCAACCGGCGCAAATTCAATCTCTGCGGCGGCGTCGGTGCGGCTGCCATCTTGTACACTGTTGTAGAGCAGTCCCGGCGTGCGGTCTTCATGACGCAGACCAACCTTGCCAATGACGGCACCGAAACGCTGCGAAATATCGAAAGTACCCGTTTTGGAGACACCAGATGCGCCCGAACTGAGCTGGTCATATTTCGCGGCGATTTTGGTGCTTTCGCCAAGCGGAACCGCTACCGCAGCACCCCAACGCTCGGTATCGGCAGGCGTCAACCGGCCAGCCGAGGCAAAGCCGCGATCATAGCGTTCAAAGTATGCCGATGCATTGCCCAAATCGCCGGATTTGTTAGCCAGCTCGGCAAAGTTGATCGCCGCTTCTGTGCGCCACGCTTGTGCCTTTACACCTGCACCCGGATTGGCGATGTCGGTGAACGACAGGCCGCCATCGACCGAATTGGATTGGCCAAAGCCCGGGCCTTCGCTTTGCGCGATTTCGGCCTTTACATAAGTGCCCGCCGTTGCACGGATCATGACATCGGCTCCAACCAAAGTCTGCGCCGCTTCTTCGACAGTATCGCGCTGCGCCGTTACGCCCAAACGCACCTTGTCACCCAGCCAGCCAGAACCGCGTCCGCCGATGGTATAGCCGTCTAGGCTGCCGATGGGCGGGCTATATTCATAGCGCACGACCAGCACGGGGACATTGCCTGTTGAGCTGCCTTCGCGAACAACGCCGTTATTGGCAACAGTTGAAGCAAGCGGTTTTAGCAATGTGATCCGCCCCTGAAAGGGATCGAAGTCATAGTCCTGTTGATGGTGAAGCTCGCGGCTTTCCAGAACCAGTCCGGTTTCGCGGTCGCGTACTTCGATCCGCACCCGTTCGGAACCAATTGACACATCCTGACGTTTCAAGAAATATAGCGAGCCGCCCGTGCCGCGGAATTCTTCACGGCCCGGCACTGTTCCCGGATCAGAAGCGAAGGCGGTAATTTGCGCTTTACGCTCGCCAAAACTGGTCACAGCCTTGCTGTTAAAATCGCCCAATGCGCCGAACAGGCCGCGATCCAGCTGCGCCAATTCGGCGCCATTCACTTGAGTGACAAAGTTGCCAACGACAAGCTGGCTTTCATCCTTGTTCACCCGCAGATAGAAACGGCCCTGCGTTGGTGCGTCTTCGACCAATGTCGAATTGTCACCATAGGTCGGGTAATATTGGTCGCGGCCCAACCGGCGCAGCAATTGGCGCGGGTCTTTTCGGTCCAGGTTGCTGAACAGATCTTTGACCAATGTTTCGCCGGTATCAACCGATGCAGTGACGCGAACATCGTCGCCAATCACTCCTTTGGTATAGAATGCAGCGCGGCCAATGGCATAGTTTCCAGATGCAAGGCTATCGCCGCTTACCTGTTCGGCAGGTCCGCTGCTATAGCTTTTGCCCAAGGTCAAATCGCCCTGTCCGACAATAAACCAATCGTCCTTTGGCACGGCAAAGCTTTGATCGACGCGTTTGATTTCTTGGCCGTTGCGGTTGATGGTTAAGGTCATTCCGGCATTGCTGCGCGGTACGATTTGCTGACTGACAAACCTGCCTTCTGCATCGACAGGCACGAACTGCCCCGACACTCGGACGATGTTGTCCTGCGGATCAGCACGGCCGGTAACGGTCGCCATCAATCCGGATAGTTCAATCGTCCGCCGTCCAGCTTCATCGACCGTGCCAAAATTCGGACGTGCGACTGGCTGTGCTGACTTTTGAATTGCCAAGGATTTTTCAACAATAGTCAGCTCTTGCGGCGTGGTTTCATCGAATTTACCGTTGGCGGCATATACGCGGTAGACATAGAATAGCGCACTTGGCCCGCTGTCTGGCACTTGCCATTGCGCGCTGCCATTTGCGTCTACAGCAAGTGTAGCAATCGGTTCGCCATCGGGGGATTGAGACGCCCTGAAGACCCGTAATTCCGCTTTTTCGATAAAGGCTGGATAGTTGCTATAGCCCAGGAATGAAACGGTATCGCCCGCTGCGGCAGTGCGCTCTGAATCCATAAGGCCAACATTCAATACCGGTGTCACCACCAATGTATCGGCGCGAAACTGGATGTCGAATTCATCCTGTATCGCCGCATCGGCAGATACTTCATCGCCCTGTGAATGCGTGTTAAGTGGATACGCGGTATTTGAACGCGGATATGCGGACGCCTGTGTGGCCGCCAGAACTGATGCTAATGCAGCAGGAGCATGGCTTCCCGCAGACACCGGCGGTGCCGCAGGCGCATATTCTGCCGCTGGCGCAGGCGTTACCGCAGAAGCATATCTTGCCGCAGGTGCCGGTGTTGCTGCAGGAGCATAGCTTGCCGCAGGAGCTGGTGAAACAATTGCCAAAGGCTGCGGCGCAAAGGCATGACTTGCAACCGCCGGGCCTTCACCTGTACCAGGAACATAGATGATCCGCGGCATGACTTTTACGATTTCAGTGGTGGTCGCACTCGTTGCACCCATGACCGATCCGCC
The DNA here is from genome assembly GCA_043750535.1 of Sphingomonadales bacterium. GTDB lineage: Bacteria > Pseudomonadota > Alphaproteobacteria > Sphingomonadales > Sphingomonadaceae > Sphingorhabdus_B. The sequence continues at coordinate 22,395 of JAYVBJ010000034.1, forward strand.
ACCTTCATCGGCTTTTGCGGCAACTGGAGCAGCCGCTGCGATTAGTGCAAGCATCGATGAACGGGCGAGCCATAGGTTGTTGTTGCTGGACATTGCGTTGGTTTCCTGAATCTTTTTCATGGCCCTTACTCCCCCTTCTCTTGTGTGCCAGGAGTGGGTGCTCCAGGTGAGGTGCTTCGCGTCTCCTTCGGCGCGACGCCAAAGTTTAGCTCACCAAATTTGCCTCGTGTCAGGCGGATCGAGCGCGGATTGTCGGTTGTCGTATCCCAGCCAAGTGGCAGGGTGCGGGTGTCGACTTTCAGCACAAAGTTGGAACCAATGCGGGCATCGGGAACTGCGGCGCAGGCGATGTGATAGCGGCCAAATTCATCGGTCGTAATCAGCTGGCCATTGACTGTCACCAATCGAACGCCGGGAACGCCAGGCTCGTTTTCGTCCTGATAGCCGTTGCGGTTGGTGTCTTCGAACACCTTGCCAAGCAATTCCGAACAATCGAACACTGCATTGGGGGTGATAGAAACAACCGCCGTGCCGCGGTTGGAAATCGCCGCGTTATCCGCCCCGTTTTGTGCGAGGCCCGTATTGACCTTTTCACCGCCGGTTACGCCTGCACCGACAATCAGTGTCAGATTGTATCGAACCGAGCCGCTAGCTGGAATAACCTGCCCTGTCCAAGCGAGCTGGCGATCTGTCTTTACTGGCTCTTGTGCGATGCCATTCACCAACGCCGTGCCGATCACATATTTCATACCGGATGGCAAAATATCGACAACTGTGACACCGGCGCGCTGAACATTTTCCGTATTCCGAACGGTGATTTCATAAGGAACGATGTCACCAACCGATGCCGCGCGCTTGATACTAGTTTTCGTTACGATCAACGGTGTCCGCGTTAGGAACGGATCAAGTGCGATATGGTTGAAGACGATATCGGGATCTCCCGTCGCCAAGCTGAATGACAGATAATAAGGTGTGTTGCTGCCTGTTGGCGGGGTTGGATCGGGATTGATCCGAACCGGTGCTGCCAATCCTGTCGGATCAAACGGCCCCGGTTGCGGCAACAATACCGTCGAGACTGGCGCATATCCCGCCGGGGGCGATGCGATAATTTGATAGTCAGTCTGCGTTACCGGGCATTGCGGTGCAGCGCCGGGTACAATGTCAAACCGGTATTCGCCGCTTGCGCCCGTTGTCTGGTTTGCCTGTGACGCATCGACAAAGCAGATTGCGGGCAATGGTACGCCGCTCGCATCCGCAAATACGGCTCTTACCCCTGCAATTGGACGGCGAGTGATCGAGTCATAGAACACACCGGATGGATCAATCGGTTGGTTCTGGTCAATGACAGTCGTGTTGGCTCCCAGAGTGACGCCTTTGATCTGATCGTACACCACGTTGTTTTCGGGATTGCGGAAAACAATGTCATAACCAGGACCGCTAGGCAGGCCTTCGACGCGGTAGTTGCCGTTGCTGTCGGTGATCGCAGTTTCAACCTTGACGCCGTTATAGATGATTTCGACGATCCAGCCAACGCGGTGAGGTTCGTTTGCATCAATCACGCGGTCACCATCGATGTCAGTGAACACGGTACCTGAGACCGCGCTGACGGCAGGCTCTATTACTACAGTAACGCTCGCCGTTTTGCAGTTTGCCGGGTTCAATTTTTCACAAATCTGATACTCGATCACATAGGTTCCAGCAGGAACGTCCGCTGCAACCGATACATTGCCGGTGGCCGGGTCAAGCACAACGCCGGGGTTGGCCGCCGGTTGCAAGACCACCACGTTGATCAGGCTTGGGTCTACTGCCACGCCGTTCAGCATATCGTTGGCAAACACATTGATCACCGACGGATTACCGGCGCCTTGGCGAATAGGTGCAGGTGCATCATTGGCCGCAACAATTGCGGTTGGTTCAACGACGATCGTTACCGCACTTGTCGCGCAATTGGCCGGGTTCAGTTTTTCGCAAATCTGATAGCCGATGGTGTAGGTGCCCGCAGGAGTACCCGCAGGAACATCGACCAAACCAGTGGCAGGATCAAGCACGGGAACTGGCGCCCCCGGCGTTACCGGGGCCGCCGGTGTTGTCACGGTCGCGGTGATGTCGGCAGTTACAACCGCCGCACCGTTCAGCATGTCATTGGTGAAGGCATTGATAATGTCATTGCCGCCAATCACGCCGTTTACCGGTGCCGGAGCATCGGGCGAAGCCGCTATCGCAGCCGCTTGAACAATAACCGCAACCGTTGCAGTCGCGCAATTGGCCGGGTTCAGTTTTTCGCAAATCTGATAGCCGATGCTATATGTGCCCGCTGGTGTATTTGCTGCTACCGAGACCAAGCCTGTGGCTGGATCAAGTGTTACGCCGGGGTTCGATGCCGGGGCTGTTACCGTCAGGTCCACTTTGGTTATATCGGCGGGTGCGCCATTCAGGCTGTCATTGACCAAAGCATTGATCAAGTCTTTGCCGCCCAAATTGCCCGGAACAGTGCCTGCATCATCATTGATCGCCGCAACCGGCGCCGCAGCAACCACGACGGTGATCGTGCTGGTGGCGCAATTTGCCGGGTTCAGCTTCTCACAAATTTCATAAGCGATCGTATAGCTACCCGCAGGCGTACCCGGCGCAACCGATACATTGCCAGTGGCCGGATCAAGCACCACGCCGGGGTTTGACGCAGGCGTTTTTACTGTCGCCACGATGGCTGCCGGATCAACCGGAACGCCGTTCAGCATGTCATTGGCAAATGCGTTGGTGACCGCAGGATTACCGGCGGTGCCATTGACCGCAGGCGGCGTATCGGGGGTCGCAACAACAGGTGCAGCGGTTACAACAACTGTCACCACCGTATCGGCGCAATTGGCTGGATTCAGCTTCTCGCATATTTGATAGCCGATGGTATAAGTTCCAGCAGGCGTGCCCGCGGGAACATCAACCAATCCGGTCACTGGATCAAGCACAGGGACCGATGCCCCGCCCGCAGCAGGTGTCGCCGCAGCAGTTACCGTCACCGTGACATCGGCCAATACAACCGGAACGCCGTTCAACGTATCGTTGATCAAGGCATTGATTATGTCATTGCCGCCGATTGTGCCGTTAACAGGCGCAGGAGCATCGGGTGTAACAGCAATCGGCCCGGCATTTACAACAACTGTTACCGTCGCCGTTTGGCAATTGCTTGGGTTAGCCTTTTCACAAATCTCGTAAACGATGGTATAGATTCCAGCAGGAGTGCCTGGCGCGACCGAAACATTACCGGTCGCAGGATCAAGCACCACGCCGGGATCGGATGCTGGCGTTTTAATGGTGGCGTTGATTGCCGCCGGGTCGACTGGCGTACCATTGAATGTGTCATTGGCAAACAAATTGATCGCGTTTGGATTACCAATATTGCCGTTGACCGCAGCAGGCACATCATTGCTTGCGGTGATCGGCGTGGCGTTTACCACCACGGCTATCGTTGCGGTCGCGCAATTGGCGGCATTCAGTTTCTCGCAAATCTGGTACCCGATGGTGTAATTGCCCGCAGGCGTTCCAGCGGCAACAGAGACCTGACCCGTTGCTGGATCAAGCGCAACACCCGCGCTTGCCGCAGGTGCAGTCACCGTCAGAACGACTTCTGACAGAACAACTGGAATGCCGTTTAATGTATCATTGACCAATGCATTGACGATATTCGCTCCACCAGTCGCGGTTGTTACCGGACCAGCATTATCGTCGGTGGCCGCAACCGGCGCTGCATCGACATCGACCGTGATCGTTGCGTCTTTGCAATTGGTCGGGTTCAAGGTCTCGCAGATCGTGTAGTTGATCACATAGCTGCCAGAAGGCGTGCCCGCAGCGACATCGACGCTGCCGGTCGCTGTGTTGAACGTCAGTCCAGCAGGAACAGTGGTTCCCGCTTTGACGCTGAGCGTGGCATTTGATGGGCTGGCGGCAACGCCGTTGATCGTGTCCGCAGTGAACGCATTGGCGGCCGCAGTGGCTCCGGCGATGCCGTTGATACCGCTGGCGGCATCGTTGCTCGCCACAATCGGCGATGGATCGACCGTAACGCTCGCGGTTGCGGTCTTGCAGTTCGCAGGATTCAGAGTCTCGCAGATTTGATAGTCAAAGCTGTAGATGCCAGCGGGCGTGCCGGGGTTGACCCCGACAATGCCGGTGGCTGGATCGAAGCTAAGCTGCGCCGGAACCGTGCTGCCAGTGGCAACGCTCAAGGTCGCATTGGCCAAAGTCGCCGCAACGCCGTTGATGCTATCGCCCGCCAGCACATTGAGCGCAGAGGGAACACCCGTTGCTCCGTTCAGACCAGTGGCGCTGTCGCCCGTTGCAACAACCGGCGCTGCATCGACATCGACCGTGATCGTTGCGTCTTTGCAGTTGGTCGGGTTCAAGGTCTCGCAGATCGTGTAGTTGATCACATAGCTGCCAGAAGGCGTGCCCGCAGCCACATCGACGCTGCCGGTCGCTGTGTTGAACGTCAGTCCAGCAGGAACAGTGGTTCCCGCTTTGACGCTGAGCGTGGCATTGGATGGGCTGGCGGCAACACCGTTGAT
>JAYVBJ010000035.1:0-9909 GCA_043750535.1 Sphingomonadales bacterium
TGCCGAAGTATCTCGTGTGGTCAGCGGCTTCACGGCGGCTACCGACAAACTCGCGGCAATGCTTGAGGTGCGCAAAGTTTCTGCTGCTGCGCCTAGTGAAGCAGGCGAACCCGCCAGTCACCCCATAGAAATGCAGACTTTGGTCACGCTTGATCTGTGCCATGACCAAATGGGAAATCAGGTTCGAAACTTTGATTTCGATGACGCAACGGCAATCCACAAATCCTTGATTGGGCAGAACATACGCCTGGGCCAACCGGTAAAATGCGTAAAGCTAAAGGATGATCGCTGGGGTGCGACAGTCCGAATTGGAATTTCCATGCCGCAACTGGTTGGGCTTGCGGCGCATAATGATGCAGAAATTGCTACGTCATTTGACGAGATGATGCGCCGGATTGCGGAGTCCCTTACGATGCTGTTGGAAAACTCCGGCCGACCGGCTTGATGCAAAGAAAAAAGGCGGTCCCCGAAAGGACCGCCTCTTCTTTGCCTAACAGGCCGGAACCACTCGATACGGGGTTCCGTGCATGTTCGATTAACGTTTGGAGAACTGGAAGCTCTTACGCGCTTTCGCTTTACCGTATTTCTTACGTTCAACCACACGGCTATCGCGGGTCAAAAATCCAGCAGCCTTAACCGGTGCGCGCAGCATAGGCTCATAGCGCGTCAAAGCTTGGCTGATGCCATGCTTCACAGCGCCAGCTTGGCCAGAAAGACCGCCGCCTTTCACTGTTGCCATGATGTCGTATTGACCGCGGCGTTCGGTGATGTCGAACACTTGGTTGATGACCAGACGCAATGTTGGGCGCGCGAAATAAACTTCTTGGTCACGGCCGTTGACAATGATCTTGCCCGTGCCGGGTTTCAACCAAACGCGGGCAACCGCATCTTTACGGCGGCCAGTGGCATAGGCACGGCCTTGTTTGTCAAGAACTTGTTCGCGCAATGGCGTAGGCGCTAGCTTTGGTGCTTCGGGTGCAGCGATCGTTTCCAGATCGGCCAATGAATTAGTGGTCTCTGACATTATACACGCACCTTATTCTTGCGGTTCATGGAAGCGACGTCGAGCGCGATAGGCTGCTGACCATCATAGGGATGCGCTGTGCCCGCGAAAACGTGCAGTGCGCGCATTTGTGCCCGGCCCAAAGGACCACGCGGTACCATGCGCTCTACGGCTTTTTCCAAAACGCGCTCAGGAAATTTGCCTTCCAGTATTTTGGCAGGTGATGTTTCCTTGATTCCGCCAATGTAACCGGTGTGCCGGTAATAGCGTTTGTCCTTCAACTTGTTACCCGTGAAGCGCACTTTTTCAGCATTGATGACGACCACATGATCGCCGCAATCAACGTGCGGGGTGTAAATTGGTTTGGTCTTGCCGCGCAGGATATTGGCGATGATGCTGGCCACGCGGCCAACAACCAGACCGTCGGCATCAATGATGACCCAGCCCTTTACGACATCCTGCGGACGGACCGATTTCGTGACTTTAGACAGCGTTTTCATGGGCGCCTAATCGAACCTCCGATGCAAAAAAAGTTGATTGCGGGCATATCGCCTGCAACCGTGAAGGCGGCCTAATGACGATTCGGAGCGTGATAGTCAAGCAAAAGCAGGGTTTTTAGAGTAGGTAAAATAATACCCTATGCACTTTGCCGCCCGATTACATGCATGCCCCATGCCGCGCTAGCCACTAATAATGCACCGCCCGCTTGATGCAATACGGCCAAACTGATGTTCACTCCGGTCAAAACCGTTGCAATGCCGAGCAATATTTGGATACCGAAGGCACAATGTATAGCGATGGAGGCGAGCCGTACGCCCGCTGTTCGTGCCCGCCGCGCCAGCAGGATTAGGGCGATCACAGCCACCCATGCCCACCAACGATGGATGAAATGGATCAGATAGGGATCGTTCAGCACGGCAAACATCGCGCCATTGGTCCAATCGATGCCGTCCGGCACGAAACGCTCATTCATCATCGGCCAGCTATTGGAAACCGATCCGGCGTTCATCCCCGCGACATAGGCACCAAACAGCAATTGTACGAACAAGACAGCTGAAACGATACAGGAAAACCCGGTTAGCTGGGCCGCTTTTGCCGCCGGATTACGCGCGAGTGCTTTCAAATCCAGCGCCGTCCAAACCAACCCAGCCAAGATAAACAGCGCCAGCAACAAATGCGTCGCCAACCGGAAATGGCTGACATCGGTGCGATCCGACAGCCCCGACGCCACCATCCACCAGCCGATCGCACCCTGCAATCCGCCCAGCGCAAATAACGGCAGCAATCGTTTCACATAGCCAGCGGGTATCGCCCGCTTCACCGCGAACCAGATAAACGGCAGAGCAAAGGCCGCGCCCACCAGCCGCGCCAGCAACCGGTGCGCCCACTCCCAAAAATAGATAAACTTGAAATCGGCCAAAGCCATGCCTGCGTTGATCTCCCGGTATTCCGGCGTCGCCTTATACTTGGCAAATTCGGCCAGCCATTGCGCCTCGCTTAGCGGCGGCAATGTGCCGCTAACCGGCTTCCACTCCGTTATCGACAGGCCGGATTCGGTTAACCGGGTAATCCCGCCAACCACCACCATGGCAAACACCAAAACTGCCACGGCAAACAACCAGTTGGCAATCGCGCTTGGGCGAATATTCTGTTTTGAGAAAGTCGTATTCATGGCGTTTCCTATGCCTTTGCGCCGTTCCAACTGCAACTGTGCTATTGCAGCGACAGAGTTGAAAAAAATGCATCTCTTTTCGCAATGTTATATTGTAACCTTGCGCCGTTCATGCCATATGGGATGCATGTTGATCGCAAGCCTTAAAAAATGGAACTGGGATGGCCTCGGTTTGAGCCTTGCCGGACTGTGCCTCATCCATTGCCTAGCGACGACCATCGTCCTGGCCTTTTTGGCGACCGCTGGCGGTATATTGGTCGATCCGATTGTGCATGAAGTCGGACTGGCTCTCGCCATCATCTTTGGCACGCTCGCGCTGGGCAAAGGCGTAATTCAACATAATTTCATCATGCCTGCCGCCATCGGCGCGCTTGGCATCGGCGTTATGGCCGGTGCACTCACCTTGCCCCACGGCGATATAGAGATCATGTACACGATATTGGGCGTCGGCATATTGGCGTTAGGCCACGATCTAAACGTCCGTGCGGCACGCTGAGCGGCTGAGTCGGCCAGCTAGATCGCGAAGATAGGCGTCAACTTTCACGCTGACAGTTGTTGAACGAGCGGCCAGTCTCTGCTGTCGCTCAGCCTTACCCCGCAACACTTTGGGCAAGTTTCGTCCTATGCATTGCAATTGTATCTGCACTGGCATACCTTGCCCAGATGTCTCAACATCATAACCACCACGAACATGAAGGCGAATCGCTCGCCGATGCTGCTAAGCACGCATTAACCGATGCGGGCGAGCAGTGGACCGACATGCGCGCAGACATATTCGCGGTTCTGGCAACCTTTGAAAAGCCTGCGTCGGCTTATGACATCGCCGATCTGGTGTCGCAGCGGCGCGGCAAGCGGGTCGCACCGAACAGCATTTACCGCATACTCGATCTGTTCGTAGCGACCAATTTGGCGCGGCGGGTGGAAAGCGCCAACGCCTATATCGTCAACTCGCACCCGGGCTGCCTGCACGACTGCATATTCCTGATCTGCGACGATTGCGGCACCGCGACGCATCTGGATGATGACAGCCTGTCCGGGGCGGTCCGCAATGCTGCAACCAAGGCGGGCTTTGTTAATGTGCGGCCGGTTATCGAGGTGCGCGGCAAATGTACCGACTGCGATTAGTCGCATTCTTCAACGCTATAACAATAAGTCGTTCGACACAGGGAATAATAGCCGTTAAAGCTGTGCTCCATGGTTAATACACCTCAGACCCCTTTGTTGGACACGGTCAAATTCCCGTCCGATCTCCGTAAATTAGCGCCCGACCAGCTCCGCCAATTGGCTGATGAGCTACGTGATGAGACCATATCTGCGGTCTCGGTAACGGGCGGCCATCTGGGTGCGGGGCTGGGCGTGGTTGAGCTGACGACGGCTATCCATTATGTGTTCAATACCCCCGAAGACCGCCTGGTTTGGGATGTCGGCCATCAATGCTATCCGCACAAGATCCTCACCGGACGCCGCGACCGCATCCGCACATTGCGCAATGGAGGGGGCTTGTCCGGGTTCACCAAACGCAGCGAAAGCGAATATGATCCGTTTGGCGCAGCGCACAGCTCAACCTCGATCAGCGCCGCGTTGGGTTTTGCCGTAGCCAACAAAATGGCGGGCAAGCCGGGCAAAGCCATCGCCGTGATCGGCGACGGCGCGATGAGCGCGGGCATGGCGTATGAAGCGATGAACAATGCCGAAGCTGCGGGCAACCGTCTGATCGTCATTCTCAACGACAATGACATGTCGATTGCGCCGCCAGTGGGCGGGCTATCGGGATATTTGGCGCGGCTGGTTTCATCCAGCGAGTATTTGGGGCTGCGCAGTCTGGCATCCAAAATCACCAAGAAATTTTCCCGGCGTATCCATAACGCAGCATCCAAGGCGGAGGAATTTGCGCGCGGCATGGCGATGGGCGGCACGTTGTTTGAGGAACTGGGCCTCTATTATGTCGGGCCGATTGATGGCCATAATCTCGACCATCTGATCCCTGTGCTCGAAAATGTCCGCGACAATGCCGACGGCCCGGTGCTGGTCCATGTCGTCACCAAAAAGGGCAAGGGCTATGCCCCGGCAGAGGCGGCGGACGACAAATATCACGGCGTCGTCAAATTCGACGTCATTACCGGGAAACAAGACAAAGGCCCGGGCGGCGGACCACCGGCTTACCAGAATGTGTTTGGTGAGACATTGGCCAAGCTGGCTGATACCGATCCGCGTATCTGCGCGATTACCGCCGCAATGCCATCAGGCACCGGCGTTGACAAATTCGCCGCCGCGCATCCAGGCCGCAGCTTTGACGTCGGTATTGCCGAACAGCACGGCGTGACATTCGCGGCGGGATTGGCGGCGCAGGGCATGCGGCCATTCTGCGCGATATACTCGACATTCTTGCAGCGGGCTTATGACCAAGTGGTGCACGACGTGGCGATCCAGAACCTGCCCGTGCGCTTTGCCATTGACCGCGCTGGCCTTGTCGGTGCGGATGGCAGCACCCATGCCGGATCGTTCGACGTTACCTATCTTGCGACTTTGCCCAATTTCGTGGTGATGTCGCCGAGTGATGAGGCGGAATTGGTCCACATGACCTATACCGCCGCATTGCACGACAGCGGCCCGATTGCATTCCGATATCCGCGCGGCACCGGCACCGGCGTGGCCATGCCCGAAGTGCCAGAGCGGCTTGAGATCGGCAAAGGCCGCATCGTGCGCGAGGGCAAGAAGGTTGCGATATTGGCGCTGGGCACGCGGCTGGCCGAGGCGATGAAGGCGGCCGATACGCTCGATGCCAAGGGGCTGAGCACCAGCGTCGCCGACATGCGCTTTGCCAAGCCGCTGGACGAGGCGCTGATCCGCCATATGATCGCGACGCACGAAGTGGTTATCACCGTCGAAGAAGCGGCCATCGGCGGCCTTGGCGCGCATGTGCTGACACTGGCGAGTGACTTGGGGCTGATGGACGCGGGCCTGAAAATCCGCACCATGCGGCTGCCCGATATATTTCAGGAACATGATAACCCGCAAAAGCAATATGACGATGCCGGGCTGAATGCACCGCAAATTGCCGAAACCGTGTTAAAAGCACTGCGCCACAATAGCGCGGGCGTGGAGGAAGCCGGGGTTCGGGCTTAGCCTAAAATGTCCTAACCCCGAAAACGCCAAGTTGACACCTAGTTGACAAAATTGACACCTATTTTGACATTTAACGAAAGAAGGGCGTTCGATTATTTCCTACATCGCGGCTACTTTGTAATTTTCTGTTTTCGCAAATCCTACTGCGAAGGGGGTAAAATGGCCGCCAACAATGTCAAAGAGCCAGCCCTGAACCAGCGGCCATGTGCTGTATTCCCAGAACAAATCCTACATTACAAGGGCTAATGCGCGGTCAGGTTTAACCAAACTGTCACTGGAACCCCAAACCGTCATCCCGAACACACGCCGCCCTCCCGAACACCGCGCCGTCATCCTGAACTTGTTTCAGGATAAATAGCCCCGAAGCCCGATGGCACCAACCGATCTGACTCGGTAGTCCAGTCAGGAGTGGGTCGGGATTTTGGCAAATTGCCGTTGTCCGCTCCCGACAAGTTTTCGGTCGTTTGCGTTGGAAATAGCCGGGAATAAAAGCGGACATCGTATAGATATTATTTAGCCCACAAGACGTAAAGCCGATTTTGGCGCTCTGGTTTCAGGCCCAAAAGCTTCGACGGCTAAGCCAAAGACAAGATCTTGAAATTCATCCTCTGGGATATTTAGCGCCCGAGCAACGTCACTCCTTGTGGTTTTGTCATTCCAGTATTCCCTGAACACCGTTTTCCAAATCTGTGATGTTTCAAAAGGCATTGGGTCAGGCTCTAAACTCCGGCTGCCATCCTTACTCATTTGGATAAAATACGAACGCGCCTGCCACTCGGTTATCATCTTCAATTTGGACAGTTGATAAGTCAGGGCGGATAGGGAGACACCCCATCGCTTCTTGAATTGCTGTATTTCAGCGAGCGAACTCACTCGCATGATCCGGCTTCTAACATCACTCGGCGGCATTAAAAAACTTCCGGCAAAAGCATTAGCCTCCGGCTCCGCCGATTTGTGAGCTGAACCTCCGTGTTGGTGCATGCATAAATGGCCAAGCTCATGCGCGGCATCGAACCTGCTATGCTCGGATGACTTCAGCGTATTCAAAAACACATAAGGAACTCCAGAGCGCCACGTTGAAAAAGCATCAACGCACTTGGTTTGTTCGGTCAGCGAGTAAACACGGACGCCTTTAGCCTCCAAAAGGTCGATCATGTTGCCGATCGGTCGGTCGCCAAGCCCCCAATATGCGCGTAACGTTGCAGCTGCAGATTCAGGCGTCGGTTCATGACTTAGATTAGGAACATTAACTTCTGGAAGGCCAAAATCTTGTTCAATCTTGTCGGATACAAGGAAAGCTAGCGAGGCGGCGGCGAGCGCGCGTGAGCGCTGCTTCGCCGTCATAGCCTTTAGGCTGCGGAAGCTCGCATCTTCTTTATCTACTTCATCTAGATCATCGCCATAGAAGAAATCTATTGGGTATTTCAATGCTTTCGCGAGTGCTTCGACGGTTTCATCTTCGGGCTGGTTATTTTTGTTTTCTAGGCGCGACAAGGTGACAGGGCTGATCCCTGCGGCGGCAGCCAAAGCCTGACTCGACATTTCGCGGCGGCTCCGAGCCAATCGGAGCCGCTGGCTATTGAAGACTTTCGACATCACTTTTTCGTTATAATGGGCGTTATCTCAAACTTGTCGTCATTGTCGCTATCGCCTTTACGAAACAAAGAGGAGGGGATGAAATCGCCATATTTGATAATCTTAATACGCTCATGGAACCCGTCAAATTTATCTTCGTCCACTGCTTCCGGGTGAGACAATTCGCAACATAAGGTCCCGTCATTTGCGATGGATACCATAAGATACCAACACTCTGCCTTTGCAATGGAAGTCAACTTGGCCTGTTTGGCCAATTCTTCCTTTTCCATTTCGGCGAATAAAAATCCGGTGCCTGAATTCTCGATCAACCTCTTCTTACCGACGCCAATTTTTGATTTGGGCTGCGGATCATCCGTACCACAGGCCTGATCTACCATTTGGAAAAATATCTTGCGTCCACACGCGGCGTCAAAAACGCCCTCCATGTTGCTCACGGAGAAAATTTCGTAGTCAACGACCGTTGACGACAACAGTACCTTCCGCAGAGCCTCCACACCAAAGATGTATTTGAGCATGCCCTCTGCGGTTTTCGGCTGAAGGCCTGATGCCAGATTGCGACCGTGAATTGCACCCTCACAGATTTCTGTTACCAAAGCTAAATCCATGCCAAAATCATGGAGCCTTGATTTTACTTCGATTTCTTCAGAGCAGACGACAGCAGTCATGTAAATGAGCCTTGTTAATTTTTGATACCTCATTTGTGGCACAAAAATTTAACACAGTCAACCGCTCATTAGGCAATTTTCATCTTTTCTTACTGCGCTTTGCTTTTCTGCAATTTCGTTATTTAAGGTGGCAGCGAAGAGCCGAGCCCTGTTCACGCACAACAGGACGACAGCGAGAACTTCTGCTTTGCCATTCTGCGCGCTAAAACCCGCCTGTCAGCAATCCCCAACAAACCAGCCATCGGCAGCCAGCCCAATCAGCCCGGAATAACCGCCTGTGCGTTTTGGCCGTCGCCTTCGGGGGCGGCGATGATGTCGCGGGTGACGCTGCCTTTATTGACGGTGTTGGTCAAAGGATCGCCGACCGCTGTGCGGATGCCGACTTCGCTGGTGCCTGCTGCGCTGATCACCGATTTTTCGGCTGCACTGCGCGGGGCGCTGCCGCCGAACAGGGCCTCTAACACTTGTTCCTGCGTCCCCGATTCTTGCGGGCGCGGGGCGCCGGGCGCGGGCGGGGTGAGCGAGAAATCGGGCGGCACCACCAACGGCGCGGCGCGGCCAACGGCGAATTCATCGGGGCGGTTACGGTTGAGCAGACCGCCAGAGGAGCAGGCCGAAAGCGCGCAAATGCTCGCCAAAGCCAATGATGCCGTCACCAATTTACGCATATATCTTACTCCAACCTATTTTCTTGGTGGATAGTTTTACCCACATGAACTCAATCTGAAACCGAACCGGCTGCATTCTCCGGGGCCTTTTCGCGCATCAGGAACGCGCGGGCAAGCAATATCAGCACGCCGATGGTGATACAGGCATCGGCAAAGTTAAAAATCTGGAACGGGCGGAATTCGCCAAAGTGCAAGTCGGCATAATCAACGACATAGCCATAGCGCACCCGGTCGGTGATATTGCCCAGCGCCCCGCCCAGCACCATCGATAACGCCAGCACATCGCCGCGCAGCTTCTCACGCCACATCCACACCGCGACGACGGCGGCAATCGCGGCGGTCAGCGCCACCAGCATCCACCGCTGCGCCTCACTCTTCGCTTCCAAAAAGCCCAATGAAACGCCATAGTTAGTCGCCCATGTCAGGCGGAAAAACGGCATGATGCTAATCTGGTTTTTGATGTGCAACGCCAATGGTCCGATCATCGCGAACTTGATCGCTTGGTCGGCGATGAAGATGAACGAGGCAAGCATTAGGCCTTGCAGGCGGAATTTGGGGTTGGTGGTCATACTTGAATTCCTCCCCGGCACGGGGAGGGGGACCAGCGAAGCTGGTGGAGGGGCAACCGCCGGTTTGCCCTCAATCCGTTGTTCAATTCGAAACCGTTTAATGGCGTTGCAAATTCGTTCGATGCCATGCGACTCGGCGTGTGCCCCTCCACCATCCTGCGGATGGTCCCCCTCCCTGGAACGGGGAGGAACTGCGTAATGCCCCGCAAACTGCGTCACCGCCCAATCGGTGATATTATCCACCCGCTCCTCGGTCTTGGTGTAGCGATAGCGCTGTTAGTTCGGCAAGAAACCAAGTTTGTAAACCATGGGCCGCAGCTTGTTCCCAAGCGCGGCGTAAGCGGCATTGAACAGATCGAAATCGGTCAGTTCGGTGTCGCCATAGGCTTTGAGCGCCTTGCGGACCTGATACCAGCCCGCGTCGGGGCGGTTCAGCCTCAGCTCCTCGCGGATTTTGCGCGGAAACGCGGTGGCGTGATAGCGCTGCCACAGCTTGCGGCCTTCATTCAGCACCGCCTGCGCCTCGGGCGAGAACGCCATGTCCGCCATATACCGCAACATGAAGTCACTCTCGAACCGTCCCTTCGCACCGACCTCGGCCTCGGTGAAC
>JAYVBJ010000036.1:0-26906 GCA_043750535.1 Sphingomonadales bacterium
GGCATGGCTGGGGTTGGTATCTGGATTGGACTGGCGGTGGGTCTTGCAATTGTTGCCGTGTTGATGGTTTGGCGGTGGACCATGCGGGCACGGATTGGGTTAATTCCGCTAGCGTCATAAAAATACCGCCTGCGCGCCTTGACGCTGTCATACAGCCTACCCATATGCGTTTCGTTAGCAGTCGCCAAGTGTGAGTGCTAATAGCGATTCGTAAAGTCTGTTCCGCACTGGCGGGGCAGCACAAAAAGAGGAAATGCATATGAAATTTCGTCCCCTGCACGACCGCGTGTTGGTTCGCCGCATTGAAGCGGAAGAAAAAACCGCAGGCGGGATCATCATCCCCGACACCGCCAAGGAAAAGCCACAAGAAGGCGAAATCGTCTCAGTTGGTGAAGGCGCTTATAATGAAGATGGCGACCGGATTAAGCCCGACGTCAAAAAAGGCGACAAGATTTTGTTCGGCAAATGGTCTGGCACCGAAGTGAAGATCAACGGTGAAGACCTGCTGATCATGAAGGAATCCGATATCCTTGGGATCCTTGGCTAAGCCAGAAACGACTCAATGGACAGTGTGAACTTCGCTCTGTCCGACCCCCTATCAAACAAACCAGAGGACCATTCCCATGGCTGCAAAAGAAGTAAAATTTGGCCGCGACGCGCGTGAGCGCATTTTGCGCGGCGTCGACATTCTCGCTGATGCTGTAAAAGTAACGCTGGGACCAAAGGGTCGCCACGTTGTGCTCGACAAGAGCTTTGGCGCGCCGCGTATCACCAAGGACGGCGTAACCGTCGCCAAGGAAATCGAACTGAAAGACAAGTTCGAAAACATGGGCGCGCAGATGATCCGTGAAGTTGCATCGAAAACCAACGATATCGCTGGCGACGGAACAACAACTGCGACTGTATTGGCTCAGGCTATCGTTCGTGAAGGCATGAAATCGGTTGCCGCTGGCATGAACCCGATGGATTTGAAGCGCGGAATTGATCTTGCCGTGACTAAGGTTATCGAAGACCTTCAGGGCCGGTCAAAGCCTGTTGCTGGATCTGCGGAAATCGCGCAAGTCGGAACAATCTCGGCGAATGGTGAAACAGAAATCGGTGAAATGATTGCCAAGGCGATGGATAAAGTCGGCAAAGAAGGCGTGATCACTGTCGAAGAAGCCAAAGGCCGCGAGTCTGAACTCGATGTTGTTGAAGGTATGCAGTTTGACCGTGGCTATTTGTCACCTTACTTCATCACCAACACCGAAAAAATGTCGGTCGAGTTGGAAAATCCTTACATCTTGATCCACGAAAAGAAGCTGTCATCGTTGCAAGCGATGTTGCCAATTCTTGAAGCCGTTGTTCAAGCAGGACGTCCGTTGCTGATCATCGCCGAAGACATTGAAGGCGAAGCATTGGCGACTTTGGTTGTTAACAAGCTGCGTGGCGGTTTGAAAATTGCTGCGGTCAAAGCGCCAGGCTTTGGCGATCGCCGTAAAGCGATGCTCGAAGATATCGCGATCCTCACCAAGGGCGAAATGGTCAGCGAAGATCTGGGCATCAAACTGGAAAGCGTTACTTTGGGCATGCTGGGTCAAGCCAAGCGCGTTACCATCGACAAGGACAACACTGTCATCGTCGACGGTGCCGGTGATGCGGACTCGATCAAGGGCCGTGTCGAAGCGATCCGTGCTCAAATCGAAACCACAACATCTGACTATGACAAAGAAAAGCTGCAAGAACGCCTTGCGAAACTTGCTGGCGGCGTTGCCGTTATCAAGGTTGGCGGTTCAACCGAAGTCGAAGTGAAAGAACGCAAGGACCGTGTCGACGACGCGTTGCACGCCACGCGCGCAGCGGTTGAAGAAGGCATCGTCCCCGGCGGTGGTACTGCATTGCTTTATGCCACCAAGGCTTTGGCCGGCCTAAAGGGTATCAACGACGACCAAACACGCGGTATCGATATTGTCCGCAAGGCAATCATCACTCCGCTGCGTCAAATCGCATCGAATGCGGGCCATGACGGCGCAGTTGTTTCGGGCAATTTGCTTCGTGAAGACGACGAAAATATGGGCTTCAATGCGTCAACCGACGTTTACGAAAACCTCGTCAAAGCAGGCGTTATCGATCCTACTAAGGTCGTTCGCACCGCACTTCAGGACGCCGCATCGGTCGCTGGTCTGTTGATCACTACCGAAGCTGCAATCTCGGATGCACCAGAAGACAAGGGTGCCGGCGGTATGGGCGGAATGCCCGATATGGGCGGCATGGGCGGCGGAATGGGCGGCATGGGCTTCTAAGCCAAGCTGTTCATTACCCACAAATAGAAATGGGGGCGGGGAAGAAATTCCCGGCCCCCTTTTTATTGTCCAAATGGATGCTGACTAAAGTGGCTATTCTGCGTGATGGTTTAGCGCGAGATGACATACAGCTGCACCGTAGTACTGAGCCTGTCGAAGTACGCCTCACCGTGAAGCGCCCTTCGACAGGCTCAGGGCTACGGTTAAGTTTCAACCTTATGACATCACCAGCTAGGCAGGCTTTTTCTCTTCCGTGCAATCCTTGATCTCGCCATCCTTCTGGCCAGAAATTTCGAAGAAATCGCGGACCAAATTGCAGGGGATATAGTCATCGGGCGCTACAATCTCGCGGTGCGTGTCTTTTGACTTGCGAAAGAATGTGGTCGCGCGTTGCATCGTGCCTTGCTGGTCATATTTGGTGACCAGCATGCTATAATTACCCGACACACGCAGCGCCTCTATATTGGGATTGTCGGCGGCTTGCTGCATCCCGGCCAGAAAGGCTTTCTCGTCCATCCGCAGCCGGGCGGTTTCGATTTGCGCGAGATAGCCGGGCGGATCATCGGTCAGTTTTGACGCGGCGGAGAGATCGCCTTGCGCCGCCAATTCGCGAATTTGCACATAGACTTTTGCCTGCGCGCTTTGATCGGCGGGAACAGCTTTTGGCACGGGTGCACTATTCTGGCACGCCGACAGCGAAAGGAATGCCGCGATCAGCATATTTGATTTGAATTGCATATTGCGCCCCCGGCTATTTCGATTAGCCACGGGTCTTCGCATATTGGCGGCGCGATTTCACCTAAAAAGATGCAGATTTAGGCAGCCACCCAATTGCCGTGAAAACCCGGTGGGATGCGGTGTGGGATATGGACCACGGCTTGCGGTTCGCCGCTGAAATCGTTGGCGTACAGGATCACCAGGTCGCTGGTTCCTTCGTCCACATTGACGACATAGCCCATCAGCCAGCCATCATCTTCCGCGGTTGCGCCCGATTTGGCAACAAACACAAACTCGCCGGGAATATGGCCTGTTCCAAATTCATGCACTTGGCGTGTGCCCGCAATCATGTCGTGTTTGAAAAGTTTCGATTGGCTTGGTGACGCCGCATCAAATCCGTCGGGCAATGCCATGGTATAGGCATAGCGGTATGGTTTGCCCAACAAAAGCTCATTGGGGCGGGGAAATTCTTGGCTTTCGGCATCCACCACCTTGCGCGCTACGCTGTGGCCCGCCGGATCAATGGTCCAGCGTTCAAACGGTGTCTTGTTTGAATCCGGACCTTGGGTGCTTTCTGCAAACATGCTGTCATGGACGCAAGCATCAAGGGTGATTGTGCCATCAGCATTCTCGAATGCGTTGCAGGGATGAAAGACATAGCAAGGCGCAACATCGCACCAGATCACGTCATCATTGCCACCTTCTTTGGGCAGTAATCCGACGCGCGCAATATGGTCGGGGTTCCATTTGTACGGAAAGCTGTGGCCAGCAAGCAGCGTCTTCATCGAAAATGTCACGGGCAGATCGAGGATGATCACATAGTTTTCGGTGATCATGCAGTCATGGATTGACGGTCCATCCTGCACCTTGATCGCCGCCTCTTTGCGAACCTTTCCGGCGGCATCGACGATGACGTGGCGGATGTGATTGGGGTCGGTGCCTTCATAGCAAATGGCATGCATCTCGCCGCTATCCGGGTCGAGATGGGGGTGCGCAGTAAAGCTGCCCTTCAACGTGCCACCGAATGGATCGTGCGCAATCGTGTTCAATTCTTCGTCAATCCGCACCGGAAACGCCGTCGCCTCTACCACCGCCCATGTGCTGCCTGCATGGCCCAAGACATTGGTGTTGACGGTTGCCGACGTGCCTTTGCGCGTCCCCGGAACAATCGGTTCACCCAAGGCTTTGCTAACCGGATCGGTCCGGATCCAGCGGTTGCGGTACCATAATGCTTTACCCGCGCTCAAGCGAACGCCGTGGACCATACCATCGCCAACAAACCAGTGATGCGCGGCCTCGTTAATCGGGGCGACAGGGTTCGGGCCGATGCGGATATAGCGACCATCGAGTTCGGCAGGAATACTGCCGGTAACAGCCAGTTCAGTCAGCGTCTTTTCATCGCGCATCGGTTCATGAATGCCGTGCAGATACGGATTGGGCGCGTCCGATTTCATCCGGTCCCGGTTGAAGTCCATCACCTTGGTCACGCCTTTGGTTACAACGCCCCGGATCAAAGTTTCGACGACACTTGTCATGTGGAAAATCCTTTTGCTTGAACACCGACTCGATAATGTTTACACCGGTAACATGAGCAGTAATGATAACAGTGTCAACATAAAAAGCGCAGACCGCAAATACCATCACGGCGACTTGCGTTCGGCATTGGTCGCGGGCGGCTTGGAATTGCTAAAGGAGCGCGCGGTTGACGATCTTTCGCTGCGCGAGGTTGCCCGCCATGTCGGCGTCAGCGCAACCGCAGTGTATCGTCATTTTCCTGATAAGCAGGCATTGCTATATGCGATGTGCGGCGAGGGCGGCGAAGAACTGGCGCGGGTGCAGTTGGCCGCCGTGCGCGATGCTGGCGGGGGCAGGGCAGGGTTTGAGGCATCGGGCCGCGCCTATATCTATTTCGCTTTGGCCAATCCTGGCCTGTACCGGCTGATGATGTCAACGCGGCCACCCACCGGGTTCTTCAACGAAAGTGGCACCGCTGTTGGCGGCGCTATGCGACAGTTGAACGAAAATGTGGCGGAGATGTTGCCAGCGAGCGCGTCCGAAATGGATCACAAAGTTGCGGCGCTACATTCATGGGCGCTTGTCCACGGCGTATCGATGTTGATTCTGGATGGTCTGGTGAAAGTGGATGGGCCGGTCATCGATGCCTTGCTCAATATCCCGGCAAAATCGGATCGCTACTAACCCTTCATTTGCGCCAACATCTCGCTCATTTTGGCGTGCAGCATGTTAACTGCTTTCAACGGCCGTACCATCACTTTGAAATGGGTGATCAGGCCGTCGTCATCGCAGGTGATCATATCGATGCCGTTGACCGCGATGCCGTCGATAGTGGTTTTGAATTCAAGGATAGAGCTATTGTGCCGGTGCCATTCGCCGACATATTCAAACTCGGCATTGCCCAAAGTATAGCCAGCAGCGGCAAGATATTGCGCGGTTATCGCCTTGCCCAATTGCGGTGTATGAACGACCGGGCTTTCAAAGATGCAATCATCGTGGAGCACAGCGGAGATTGCTTTGGGATCGCGTGACAGGGCAACTTTGTGCCAAATGGCGGCGGGGTTGTGGGTCATATCAATATCCTAGATCAAGGTTGACTTGCGGTTCCAAAGCTTCTCCCGTGCGGTACCGCGCCAGATTCTCTAGGAACCGCTGCGCCGACCGCGCGAACATTTTATCTTGTGCGCGGCCCGATAGATGCATGCTGATATGCGCATTGTCGGCGCGCCACAACGGATGGTCCTCCGGCAATGGCTCGGGCGTGGTGACGTCCAAAAATGCAGCAGAAATCCGGCGGTTGTTCAGCGCGGTTAGCAAAGCATCCTGATCAACCACCGATCCGCGCGCAATGTTAATCAGCGTCGCACTCGGCTTCATCGCTGCCAATTCCGCCGCACCGATCATGCCGTCGGTTTCGGGTGTGGCGGGCACGGCCAGGATGACCCAATCATATTCGCCCAACCGCCCGCGCCATTCATCCGGCAACAATGTACCCGGACCCGGCGTTCTGCGAACGACGCTGATATCGACGCCAAACGCTTTCAGCCGTTCCTCAACCAATTTGCCGATAGCGCCGTAACCAAGCAGCAAGGCCTTTGACTCGAACAGTTCGATTTTGCCCGGGGAATCGAGCAGCCATTCATTGCGATCCTGCGCTCGCACAACATCGCGGTATCCCTTGGCCACCGTCAGCATCGCCATCACCACATATTCGGCGATGGTGATCGCGTTGATGCCAGAGCCATTGGTGACGACGGTGCCTTGCGATTGCAGCTGCGCCAGCGGCATGCCGTCGACGCCCGCATAAATCGAATTGAGCCACTTCAGGTTGGTCGCGGCGGAGATGATCTTGAACATTTCCGCTTTGTCATTCAGGTCGAACCAACCAATGTCGGCCAGCGGCGCAAGTTCCAACGCCTGCTCGGTCGACATGAACCAGCGCACGTCTAGGTCAGCGGGAAGTTGCGGTTCAAGCAATGGCCGGATCAGGCCCGACATTACGGCGATGGTTTTGGTCATAATTGTTCCTTTTCATGCTCCCCATCAATTTTGGATGGAGAATTGTTGGCCCCTCCGTCAGTCCTGCGGACTGCCACCTCCCCATCGCAAGTCGATAGGGAGAAAGGGTCACTCACGGCTTGGTCATCGTTCTCCCCATCGACTTGAGATGGGGAGGTGGCATCGCGAAGCGATGACGGAGGGGCCTTGCCAAAACGCACCAGCCGCTCTTCGACTACCGCTAAGATTGCATTAACGACTTCGGTGACATCTTTCAAAACATCGCTTGCAGCAAAACGCAACCTGTCCACACGGTTTTCCGCAAGCCAAGCATCCCGCCTCGCATCACGTTCAGGACGATCACCCGTATCATGCGCGAAGCCGTCAACTTCAATCGCCAAATTTGCCCGCGCACAGAAAAAATCCAATATATACGGCCCCGCTGGGTGTTGATTGCGAAACCTGTGCCCACCCGGCGAGGTTCGCAAGTGCTGCCAAAGCCTGAACTCCGGCTTAGTCAGTTCCCGGCGGAAACGCTTGGCGCGTTTGACCGAAATGGAGGGTTTGGCCGGTCGCATAGCTGGCCCCTCCGTCAGTCCTGCGGACTGCCACCTCCCCATCGCAAGTCGATGGGGAGAGAGGTAACCGCGTGGTTGGTTGTCAGTCGTAAGTCGATGGGGAGGAGACACGCTGCGTTGGCGTTACTGTTCTCCCCAATGACTTGCATTGGGGAGGTGGCGCGGCGAAGCCGTGACGGAGGGGCCTTGCAAGCGCAAAGTTCAAACATCCAACTTCCAATCCCAGCCAAGCGGATCGCCGTCCATGACTTCGACGCCCTTAGCAATCAGGTCATCACGGATGGCGTCGGATTTTGCGAAGTCCTTAGCGGCGCGGGCTTCCTTACGCGCGGCGAGGGCGGTTTCGATTTCGGCTTCGGTAATGATTGCGGACGCCGGGCGGATGCGGAGGTCATGTCGGGTTAGGGTTAGTAGCTCCAACCCGAACACCCGGTCCATATAGGCAATTAGCTCCAACTTATCAGTGAGATCGAGATTAAACCGCCAAGAGTTGTCGAGCGTTGTCAGCGCTTCGGGTGTATTCAGATCGTTTGAAATTTGAGCTTCAAATGTATCCATAATGTTAACGTTTAGATCTTTGAGTCTATCGAGATTATAACTCGGATTCCAATCAGGGACAGACTCCCGAAAGGCAGAAAAGGTCTGCACCATCCGCTTCAACCGCACCAACGCCGCCTGCAACCCCTCCCACGAAAACTCCAACTCACTCCGGTAATGCGCTTGCAAACACATCAGCCGGTATGCCAGCGGATGAAAGCCGCGATCAATAAGCAACTGCAACCGCAAAAACTCGCCGCTCGACTTGCTCATCTTCCCAGTGCGGTCGATCAGAAAATTATTGTGCATCCAAATCTTCGCGCCCGAATGGTCACAGCCCCCGTGCGCCTGATTTTGCGCAATCTCGTTGGGATGGTGGATTTCGCGGTGGTCGATGCCGCCGGTGTGGATGTCGAACGGGTGGCCGAGCAATTCCTTGCTCATTACGCTGCATTCCAGATGCCATCCCGGCGCGCCGCGTCCCCATGGGCTGTCCCACTCCATCTGCCGCGTTTCACCCGCCGGGGTTTTGCGCCAGATCGCAAAGTCGGCGGCGTGGCGTTTGCCGTCGACGGCATCGATCCGGCCCTCGCCATCTTCGGTCGCGGCGCGGGCCAACCGGCCATAATCGGCCACGGTCGAGGTGTCGAAATACAGCCCGCTATCCAGTTCATAGCAATGTTTGTCCGCAATCGCCTTGCCCCACGCGATCATCGCTTCCACATATTCGGTGGCGCGGGGATGCTGGACCTTGCGGATGTTCAGCCGTGCCAGATCGGCCTCAAAATCGGCTTGGTAAAAGGCGGCAATATCCCATGCCGTTTTGCCTTGCGCGGCGGCGGCTTTTTCCATCTTGTCGTCGCCCGCGTCGGCGTCCGATGTCAGGTGGCCGACATCGGTGATGTTGATCACATGGGTAAGGTCGTAATCTTTGTACGACAGCACACGGCCCAGAGTGTCGGCGAAGATATAGGCGCGCATATTGCCGATATGTTGGTAGTTATAGACCGTCGGGCCGCAGGTATAGACGTTAGCCTTACCGGGCGTGATCGGTTCAAACGGTTCCAGCGCCCGCGTCATACTGTTGAAGAGTTTCAGTTCGGTCATAGATGCTGCGATGCTTTATGCTTTGCATTAGGTCAAGGGGACGCGCCCCAAAAATTCCTCCCCGGAACGCGGAAGGGGACCATGAAGCGGTGGAAGGGGAAGGGGCAAATTGCACGATACCTATATTTCGGGCTTATCTAAACCGCCCCCTCCGTCAGCCTTGCCGGCTGCCACCTCCCCTTCCGCAGAGGAGTGAAGGCTTAAAACCCGCGCCAGCTTATTGCGTCTGCAATCTCCACCCTCGGCACTTCGAAATTGTTGATCGCCGCATCCGCATCGCGATACCCGATCGCCATCCCGCAAAAGAAAATATGGTCGTCATCAATGGCCAGCAGCTCGCGCATATAGGTGCCGTACATCGCCCAGATTTCCTGCGCGCAGCTGTCCAGCCCCTCTTCGCGCAGCAACAGCATCACGGTTTGCAGCCACATGCCGATGTCCGACCATTGCGGCGGTCCCATATATTTGGCGGTGTAGGTGAACAATTGCACCGGCGCGCCGAAACTGTCCCAATTCTTCGCCATTTGCGCGATGCGGCCCGCGCTATCTTCTCGCCCCAGATCCAGCGCCGCGAACATAGCCTTGCCCACGCCGCGCCGCTGGTCTTCGTATCGGCCAGCGAGGTCTTTGGGGTAAATTGCATATTCAAAACCTTCGCCCATCGGCGCGGTCGCGGCTTTCGCCTTGATCGCCGCCGTAATGCGCGCCAGTTCATCGCCCGTCACCAGCACCGCGTTCCACGGCTGGGTATTCCCGCCCGACGGTGAACGCTGCGCCTTGTGCAGCACGCGTTGCAGTTTTTCGATCTCCACGGGCTGGCTAGTAAATTGCCGGACCGAACGGCGGGTGGTGACGGCTTCGGTTATGTTCATTTGATGATTTCCGCTAAATAAGTTCAGGAATATTTCGCGCGCCATGCAAAACACGAATTGCAATTACGGCGTCGTCTGTCACTTCAAAAACAATGTGATACTGGCCATGAAGACCAGACCTTAGTCCAGCGCGCCATTCATCCCGCATAGGAAAGCTTAGCGGTCTCTCTGCAATTGTGCGGATTTTGCTGTTGAGTTCGGAAACAAAGCTGATTGCCCGTTGAGAATTGTCTCGCGCAATATATGTAGCGATATCTTGTAAATCTTTTTGAGCAGCAGCTTTAACAATAAACTTCATGCCGGTTTTTCAGTTCCAGCAGCTTTTGCCAGCTGCGCGACAAAATTCTCCAATCCTTTAAGGACCGTCTCTCCGTCGAGAGACGCGCTTTCTTCGCCTTCACGAATAAGATCCCTTAGCCGTTCTAATTTAACCTGCCGTTGTTCTTGATGGTCATTCCAATCGCGCAATGCTTCGCGCACGATTTCGCTGGTGGTTGCGTATTCGCCCGATTCAACTGCCGCGCGCATTTTGGCAGCCATTTCTTCGGGCATAGTGACGGTGATACGTTCTAATTTAGCCATGAGTATGATTTAATCATACTTAGTATGATCTGTCAAATATAGCAGATTTGCCCGGAAACTCATTTGTCCTCGTCAAAAAGCCCGGCCAGTTGCTCGATCATTGTGCCGCCCAATTGTTCGGCGTCCATGATGGTGACCGCGCGTTTGTAATAGCGGGTCACGTCATGGCCGATGCCAATGGCGATCAATTGCACCGGACTGCGGGTTTCGATCATTTCGATGACTTTGCGCAAATGCTGTTCCAGATAACCGCCGTGGTTGACCGACAATGTGCTGTCGTCCACCGGCGCGCCGTCGCTGATCACCATCAATATCCTGCGGTCTTCGGAGCGCGTGATCAAGCGGCTGTGCGCCCAAAGCAACGCCTCGCCGTCGATATTTTCTTTCAGCAATCCCTCGCGCATCATCAGGCCCAGATTGCGGCGCGCATGGCGCCACGGCTCATCGGCCTTCTTGTAGATAATATGGCGCAAATCGTTCAACCGGCCGGGCATCGGGGTACGGCCACGTGCCAGCCAATCTTCGCGCGCTTGGCCGCCTTTCCATGCCCGCGTGGTAAAGCCCAATATTTCAGTTTTGACGCCGCAACGCTCCAACGTGCGTGCCAATATGTCCGCACTAATCGCGGCGATGCTGATCGGGCGGCCCCGCATCGAACCCGAATTGTCGATCAGAATACTGACCACAGTGTCTTTGAAATCGGTTTCGCGTTCGATTTTGTAAGACAGCGAGCTGCCCGGTGAAACGATCACGCGGGCAAGCCGGGCGGCATCCAGCATGCCTTCTTCCTGATCAAAATCCCAACTACGATTTTGCTGCGCCATTAACCGGCGTTGCAGGCGGTTGGCCAGCTTTGTCACCACCGATTGCAGGCTTTCCAATTGCAGGTCCAGATAGGCACGAAGCCGGTTTAGTTCATCCTCGTCGGCCAGTTCCGATGCGGTGATTGTTTCGTCAAACCGTTCCGACCAGATTTTGTAATCGCTTTGCGGCAGATGATCCCAATTGCGGCGCTGCGGGCTGACCGGCTGCATACCTTCGTCGCCCATGTCGCCGTCGTCGCTATCACCGTCCTGCATTTCAGAATCGTCGTATTCGCCCTCGGCGTCTTCCGCTTCGCCATCTTGAGGTTCGCCGCGTGCTTCGGCGGTACCGGCTTCGCCGTCGCTATCATCCTCCTGATTGTCCGCGTCGCTTTCATCGGGTTCGTCAACATCATCGCCGCCTTGGTCAGCGTCACTGGGTTCGATATCACCTTCGGTCAGGTTTAGATGTTCCAACATCGACTGGGTTAGCGCGGCAAAGGCCGCTTGGTCATCAAGGGCAAGGCCAAGCGCGTCCAGATCACCCGACGCCTTTTCTTCGATCCAGCCGCGCAGCATGTCGACCCCTGCGGCGGCGATTTTCGGGACCGGTGCGCCGGTTAGCCGTTCGCGCACCAACAGCGACAATGCGGTCGAAATTGGCACTTCTTCCGCCGACTGCGCGCGCGTGATCGGATCGGTCTTCATCCGCAATTCGGTCGCATAGGCCAGGTTGGCAGCAACGCCGGACATCGAACGAGCGCCCAGCGCCTCAATCCGCGCTGTTTCAACCGCATCAAATGCGGCGGCGGCAATGGGCTCGCTTGGCCGCAAAGCCGCGTGCCGCGATGCGTCATGGTGCTTCAACCGTAACGCAAAACTGTCGGCAAACCCGCGCGCCTCTGCCACTTGGTCGAGCGGCAGATTGCGGCTTGGCATTGGGACCTTGAAATTCTTGCCGGCTTGTCCCGGGACATCGGCGGTAAAGGTCAGCTCGACCTCCGGTTCCTGCGCCATGGCACGGGCGGTTCCGGTGAGCACTGATTTGAAGGCTTCAAGAGGGGAAGGGTCGGCCATAATATGTCAGCCATAAGGCCAAGCCGCTGCCGATTGAAACCCCAAATTTAACCGTTCGGTGAATTATTACTCGCTCACTGTGACACGCGCGGAACGGATATAGCCTTTTTCGGCCATTTCCTTAGCGTAATCATGCCGTGCATCACGCAATTCATTGTTATATTCGGCCCAAGCCTCGCTCCTGTCTTCGCTGGTCTTGGCGCGGCGTAAATCTTTGCGTAGCTCGTTTTCGGCCTCTTCGACGTCTGATCTATAGTCATACCAATAATTGTTGCGGATGCCAGCGTAAGGCTTGTGCAAAATGTGGGCGTGATTTTCTCCGCCGGGATGGGCCGTTGCGGGGAACGCAGCGGTCAATGAAACTGAAATTGCCGCTGCAAGAATTCCGGCAAATGGCTTTCTAATTTTAGCGGGGTTTCCAAGCGATGTCATAACAATTCTCCGCAATCGAGTCGGCCCCTATTGCAGCTTGATCGTTTGTCCTGTCGGCGGGATGAACGGCCCGGCAACAATCGCGGCAAGGCGTTTCATTTTTGCGATTTTGGTATCGGTTTCAGCACCGGTTGCGCCAGCAGTTTCAGCGCCTGTCTTGTCGTTCGCGTTCGCCGGGCTGCACATCGACGCCGTCTCTGCCAATGGTCACATCCAAGGGTATGCCGCCAAGTTCGGTTGACAAAATCACGCCCTTATCGGCGTTAATGCGCACGTCGGTGCCGTCGATGTTTATCGGAAATTCAGGAATTTCGGGCAGGTCGATAGGCTCAATCGGGCCTTCGGGATCGGGCAATATCACAGGCTTCGGCTTTGGTCTCGGGCGTGCAGCGGGCCGTGCGCCCTTAACCGCTTCGCCCATGAAGTCGCGCCATATCCGTGCCGGTAACCCGCCGCCGTTGATGCCTTTTAGCGGGCTATTATCATCGTTCCCGACCCATACGCCCACGACCATATCGCCGGCATAGCCCACAAACAGCGCATCGCGGTTGTCCTGGCTGGTGCCGGTTTTGCCATAAGTCGGTATCGCAAGTGCTGCGCCGTTTCCGGTGCCGCTCGTCACTGCACCGCGCAACAGTTCTTGCATCATTGCATGCTGATCACCGCCAAGGCTGCGTTGCGGTTTAAACAGCCAGTCGAGCCAGCCGCGTTCCTCCTGTTCGAACGCATGGGGCACTATCGGCCTGTTGTTGGCGGCGATGGCGGCATAGGCTGACGTCAGTTCCAACAAGGTCACACCGGATGTTCCCAGCGCCAGGCTCGGATCATCTTCAGCAAGCTTGCTCTTGATACCCAGATCGCGCGCGGCCCGAATTATTGCGGCGCTGCCCAATATCTGGAACAGGCGAACGGCGGCGACGTTACTTGAACGGGCAAATGCCTCACGCAAACTAATGGTTCCGCGATAGCGTTCGCCTGCATTTTTCGGCCGGTAAGTGCCGCTCTCGATGGCTGTGTCATCGATCATGCTATCCGGCGTCATACCTGCACGCAGCGCAGCGAGATAGACGAACAACTTGAACGTCGAACCTGGTTGCCGCTGTGCCTGCGTGACTCGATTGAACGGTGAAGATTTGTAACTGCGGCCGCCAATCATCGCGACCACTTCACCGTTTGTGCGCATCGCCACAATTGCCACCTGCGCGTTGCCCAAGGGAGCACGGGCAACAACGCGGCGGGCGGCATCTTGCAGGCCGGCATCCAGCGTCGTTCTGATTGTTTGCTTGCTATAGCTCTCCTCGGTCAGTGCGCGCGCTTGCGGCATTGCCCAGTCCGCGAAATATGTACCCGTCGGCAGTGTTTCGGTGCCGCGCACGTCAACACGCGCAATCGGTGTCGCTGCCGCTTGCGCCTCGGTCAGATATCCCGCCGCCACCATTGCTTTCATCACCAATCGCGCGCGCTTGGCCGCAAGTTTCGGGTTTTTGGTCGGGGCCAGCCGCGACGGCGCTTGCACGAGGCCAGCCAGCATCACTGCCTGCGGCAATGTCAGTCGTTCGGGTTTACGATAGAAATAATGCAACGATGCTGCACGCAAACCATAAACATTATCGCCAAAATAGGCGTTCGACAGATACCGCTGAAAAATTTCATCTTTTGAAAGCCGCGCCTCCAGCCAAAACGCGATCAGCATCTCGCGGGCCTTGCGGGTCAATGACCGTTCGGGGGTCAGGAATGTAAACTTTGCCAATTGCTGGGTCAGCGTGCTGCCGCCCTGTGTCATCCCGCTGCCAAATGTATTGCTCCAAAAAGCCCGCGCCAATCCGCGCGGATCGACGCCCCAATGCGAATAAAACCGCCGGTCTTCGATCGCCATAAACGCCTGCGCAACATGCGGCGGCAGGTCTTTCATCTCAACCGGATTGTCGACTATTGCGCCATTGCGGGCGATTGGCTTTCCATTGGCGGCGGTCAACGTCAATTGCGGCGGGGCTATCGGTTGCAGCGATTTGGACAATGGCGCCGTGATCGCCAGCCACAAAATTGTTATGATCAGCAATAAGAAAGCCGCAGCTATCCCGCGCCGGATCCAAAACCACTTACGCGAAGGTGCGCGCGGCGGCTGAATTGTATCGCCAATCGGCGCACCCTGCGGCCACGCCAGCCGACCTGTGTCGTCAATGCTCCATGTTGCCGATTGGGCTGCTATATCGGGGGCGAGTTCGTGCATCGGCTTGCTGTATTAGAGCGATAAGACGGTAATGGCGAGTATAATTTTGGTGCAGGCGGCTGTATTCAAAGTGATCATGCCGGACGAACCATTGTCAGATGTTTGACTATCCGCTTTGCGACAAGGCTCGCGCCGTAAATTGACGGGTGGTTATCGTCAAAATACAGAAGCTTATGCCCTTGCGAAAAATTGCATTCACCGTTTGAACAAAAGTCTGCCGCTGGATCGACAAGGATGAAGTCAGCACCGTGTGGTATCTTGGCGATCTTATTTCTGATGTCTTTGGTAGCGTCACGATGGGCCGACAATGGAATTGAACCTAGGCTTTGTTCTCTATGATAATAATATGTTCGCGCCCTCGCATGTGGGACATTTACAGGCGGCCTGGGGAAAGGTGCCACCAAGACTACTGTTTTTCCAATTCGCCGTAACGCGGAAATTGTCTCGACCAATTCAAAATCATTCTGGGGTGTTATGTGCGCGTTGGACATGGCCATCACGACATATTTAATTTGCAGGTTTTGTTTCAAAAATTTGAAAATCTGATCGTTTTTGGTGCGGCAGTTGGGATTGTTCACAGCCTCGAAATTCAGCACAGGCGGACAGCTGGAACTGGTTAGTTGCATCACCGATCTTTGCTGTTTCGCGGCCTCATCACCAAGCGCTTTTGCCAACTCGACGCCGTGGCTATCGCCCCAAACGGCGATTGTCGCGGGCGTATTCGATCCGATAACGCAGGCTGCCGCAACCGGGATGGCTTTTGCCATTTCGTGCGAATGACATTTCTTTCGATCAGGGCTGAAGGCATCGGCGGCGGTGAGCGATGCCGTGACATTGGCGTTCTGATTTTCAACGAAGCCCTTGTTATCGATGACCCATGTGGCCGCTGATACAATCAGCACAGTTGTTACGGCGACCCCGATGATTGCCATCCGGCGAATTCTTGGCTCCATCGTGGCGATTTTTCGGAACGGCTGTTCGATGAACCGCCAACTGAGCCAAGACGCAGCGATGGTAAGGCTTAAAACGACCAAGCGCCAAGCCAGCGACAGTGGCTCAATTGACCAATATTGCGCAAAAATAATGAACGGCCAGTGAAAAATATACAATGAGTATGAGATCAGCCCGAGTTTTCGAACCCAGCCTATGCTCAATGTTTTCGCCACTAAGGTCGATCCAGTATTGATGTTACTCCAGATGATCAATCCGGTGGCAATAACGGGTATCGCTGTCGCCAACCCGAACAAGTCTGAGGCCGCAGCAAATCGGGTTGAAGAAAACAATATCGCGGCAACAGCCATCAATGAAATAGTCTCTGCAAACCAACGAGGCAGCTTTCCGGTTCGCGGCAAAATTGCGATCTGCGCCCCAACCAGAAACTCCCAAAAACGCGCCTGCACAAAATAGAACGCTGCGGAGGGTGCACTTTTGCCCAATGACATCGAATATAGAAAAGCGAGCAACAACAAAACCGGCATAACGCGGCTAAGCCGGACCTTCAATGCCGATAGAACCACCAGAACAAACGGGAAAATCAGGTAAAATTGCTCTTCGACGGACAAAGACCAGTGATGCAATAGCAACCAGAACTGGCTGCCTTGATTGAAATATTCAATGACATCGTGGAAATGAATGTTCGCAAAAAGCAGCGCGCTTGCTCTCGCGCTTACCGCCGTCTGTGCCAAATCTACCGGAAGCAATATGAAATATCCAACCAGCAAAACCAGAATTAAGCTGACATACAAAGCTGGCAATATCCGGTATATCCGCCTTTCAAAGAAACGGATCAGCGAGAAATTCCCCTCCGCGATATTTCTCAGGATCAGGTCGGAGACCAGGAAACCCGAAATGACGAAGAACATGTCGACGCCCAGAAATCCGCCTTTTAGCCCGAGCAGGTCAAAGTGGAAAAACACCACCAGAGTGACAGCGAGCGCCCGGATGCCGTCGACAAAATCGTAATGCAATTTGCCGCTTGTTAAACCGGATTGCCCCAATTCGGTTGACATTTATGCAGCCATCCTAAGCCATTCCGTTCATTTCGGTGCGCCGACCACGCTTTCGGGCAGGTCCTGGCCAAAGACGCGCTGGTAATATTCGGCGACCAGTGCGCGTTCGGCTTCGTCACATTTGTTCAGGAAGCTCAAGCGGAAGGCGAAACCGACATCTTTGAATATGGCAGTGTTTTGCGCCCAAGTGATGACGGTGCGCGGGCTCATCACTGTGCTGATGTCGCCGTTCATAAACCCTTGGCGGGTCATATCCGCGACCTTGACCATGTTGGTCACCACTGCCTCGTCGGTGCCGGATTCCTTGGAAAGCACAATCTTCGCTTCCACTTGCGCGGGCAGATAATTCAAGCCGATGACGATATTCCATCGGTCCATCTGCCCCTGATTAATCGCCTGCGTCCCATGATAAAGCCCGCTGGTATCACCTAAACCAACAGTGTTGGCGGTGGCGAACATGCGGAAAAACGGGTTGGGACGAATGACGCGGTTTTGATCAAGCAGCGTCAGCTTGCCCTCTGTTTCCAATACCCGCTGGATCACGAACATCACATCGGGGCGGCCCGCATCATATTCATCGAACACCAATGCGGTTGGCGTTTGCAATGCCCATGGCAGCAACCCCTCACGGAATTCGGTGACTTGCTGCCCATCGCGCAGAACGATGGCGTCGCGCCCGATCAAGTCGATGCGGCTGATATGAGCGTCCAGATTGATCCGGATACACGGCCATTTCAACCGCGCCGCGACCTGTTCGATATGCGTCGATTTTCCGGTACCATGATAACCTTGCACCATTACCCGGCGGTTGTGTGCAAATCCCGCAAGGATTGCCAATGTGGTGTCACCGTCAAAGACATAGCTTGGGTCCAGATCAGGCACGCGCTCATCGGATTCGCTGAACGCCGGGCACATCATATCGACATCAATGCCGAACATTTCGCGCACGCTGATTGTCTTGTCAGGTGCAGGTAATATGGTCGTGCCGCTGGTTCCAGGGGTGATGTTGGGGATGTCGGTCATGATGGTCTCTAAACAAATGCAGGAATATTTTTCAAATGCGTATAGGCTGCAATCACATCTTGCAAAGCCTTTTCATGCGCACGGTTGCCGCCGTTTTTGTCGGGGTGATATTTCCGCACCAGTTCTGAATAGCGGCGGCGCAACGCTTTGCGGTCCGCATCCTCGCCTAGCCCTAACGTCCGCAGCATCCGCCGATCCTCTGGCTGTAACAGGCTGCCATCGCTGCGATGGCGATGCGCGGTTTCATTTACTCTACCACGAAATCGCGCCGATATGGTTTCCAGCGGATCATGAAAGTCGGACCATTTGGGTGGCGAATCAACCTGCGCCGCTGCGCTGAATGCCCTTGTTTCGTTGGGCCAAACATAGGTCGGGCTTTGCGCCGCCGCGATTTGTTCTGCGTTCATCCCGGCGAACCAGTCATATCCAGCGTTGAATTCGCGGACATGGTCAAGGCAGAGGAGTTGGTAATCGCCCGGGCCGTTGGCTGTGGGCGTTCGCCCAAGGTTAGCCGGAGCGCGAAAGTCACCAGCTTCGTTGCAACCGGGATAGGCGCAGCGCGCGGTGCCATTGCCAACGCGGCCATGAAATCTGTCTCTGTGCGGGGTGCTGCTCATGCAAAAATGCTCTGATTTTCCTATTGGCGTGAACCACCTAATATGGGAAGAAGGCGCTATGAATAAAGGCCCAATTGCAATCGAAATGGAAAATCTGCTGATCGCCGCGTTTTCCCCCACCCGCCTTGCCGTCATTAACGACAGCGCCAGCCACAGCGGCCATAGCGGTGATGATGGCAGCGGCGAATCGCATTTCACTATCGAGATTGAGGCGGCGGCATTCACAGGCGTCAGCCGCGTGTTGCGGCAGCGGATGGTGAACAAGGCGCTGGGCGACATTCCGGGGCAGCGGGTGCATGCGCTGGCGATTAAGGCGATGGCAGCAGGGGAATGATTGTCAGGAAGCGCATTCCCCTAACTACCGGGGTCGAACTTGACGTATGCACAGCTGGCGATCCAGCCAATCCGCCGATCATATTTCTGCATGGTTTTCCCGAAAGCCACCGGACGTGGCGGCATCAGATGGCGGCATTGTCGCAGGATTACTTTTGCATCGCGCCCGATCAGCGCGGTTTTGCGGGATCATCGAAGCCCCTGGAAATTGCCGAGTACGCCCCCGACAAACCCGTCGCCGACTTGTTTGCATTGGCTGATGCGCTGGAGCTGCCCAGCTTTACACTGGCGGCGCATGATTGGGGCGGGGCGATTGCGTGGATGGCGGCGCTGAAAAATCCGGCGCGCATCGACCGGTTGATGATGTGCAACAGCGCGCATCCGTTGGTGTTTCAACGCACGCTGTATGACGACATGGCGCAGCGTGCGGCGTCCCAGTATATGAACATATTCAAAAGTACGCGCATCGACGAGAGCATCGCCGAAAAAGGGCTCGAGTGGTTTTTCGACCACAGTTTCATGCGGCATTTATCGGGCGATAGCGTGAGCGATGCCGAGCGCGAGCTTTACTTGGCCGAATGGAGCCAGCCCGGCGCGATGACGGCGATGCTAAAATGGTATAAGGCGACCAACATGACCGTGCCGCCAATGGACGGGGAGGTTATCCGTCCTGCGTTTCTGGACAAGCCGTTTCCGGTGATCGACATCCCGACTTTGGTGGTTTGGGGAGTTCGCGATCCGGCATTGCTGCTTTGCCAGTTGGACGGTTTGGACGCGCTGGTTTCGGATTTGACCATCAAGCGCGTTGATGCCGGACATTTTGTAACATGGGAGGCACCCGACGCGGTGAACGCGGCGATGCTGGAATGGTTGGCGGTGCGGTGACTGCATGAGTGAAGCAGTAATTTTTGCAAAGTGTTTGAAACAGAACCGTAGCCCTGAGCTTTGTCGAAGGGCGCTTGCCGGCTAGGCGTACTTCGACAGGCTCAGCACTTCGGTTTTCAAAACGACGGTTTTCAAAACGATGATCGATGAAAACGCAGTTTTTTATTCTACTCCGCGCCAATCCACCCAAAGCCCGTGCGCGTGCGCCTCGGCCAATTGCACCGTCGCCCCGTCGCCCGGCCAATACCGCACGCGCAATTCGTGGCCCATTGTTGCCCGGTTGGTTTCCAATGCGATCCAAGCCAGCGGGCACTGCGCCGTTGCCGCCTTTGCCCCTTGCTCCATCGCAGCGGTAATCCGCGCTTGTGTTGCATCGGGCAAATATTGCCACACGATCGAGTGCATTAGCGTGCGGGTTACGCCTGCCTCTTGCGGCAAGCAAAGCTGCGCCTCGACCCAATCGGCGGCGTCGGCTTTTTCCAGATCGACGCCGTTCTGCCGGATCATTTCAATACCAGCATCCATACGCGCAAAACGCTCCGGCATTTCCGGCCAGATATACGCGCGCAAACGGTCGGCGGCGGCGTCGTCGCGCACATCAATCGGGTTCAGGTCGCATCCGCGCACGCTGCGGATGGCAAACGGCGCCGACGGCGGGGGCGGGCCGCTCCATTTGGGGCGGATGGTAACCGGCGCATCAACGGGTCCGCTAATCACACCGCCCAGATCGTAACGCCACCGGTCAATCAGCAGATTCATACCGGCACTCGATCCTATTTCCAGCAACTCGAAATTCGGGATGACCCGGCAGGACAGCCAATGCAGCGCGGCAACGAAGCTTGATGATCGCCCGGCTTCGTTCGTCTGCGGCGCGCTTTCAAACCAGCCGAGCAAATCTGCATCATGGCGCGCGACGACCTGTTCGACCAGCGCATCGACCTGCCCCTGATCGGAAATTTCACCGCTGTAAACCGCGCCCAGAGCGGGCTCAATCCCGCGCCGGAACAAATCATGCAAGCCTCCGGCCAGCCGCAGCGGAACCGCATCGTCGATAATTCCGCGCGGCCAATTGGCGATTTTGCGGCCGCATTGGCTTTCACCATCTATCAACGCCACCATCGCCCGGCAAATTGCGGACGTCCCCGGTGCGCTGTTGTGGGCGCAGTGATCGGCTTGCTGATGCAGCCCCTTTTCTACTTCGCTGCGCCGCATCTTATTGCCCTTTCGTCTGCTTGTCCCTAAAGCGCCTCAAATAATGGCTGACAATATCATATTTGCAATCCCCAAAGGCAGGATTCTCGACGAAGCTTTGCCGCTTATGAAAGCAGCAGGCATTGAACCCGAGGCAGCGTTCTTTGATGATAGCAGCCGCGCGTTGATGTTCGCCACCAACAACCCGTCGATCCAGATCATTCGCGTCCGCGCCTTTGATGTCGCGACGTTCGTTGCCCATGGCGCAGCGCATATCGGTATCGTTGGCAGCGACGTGATCGATGAATTTGATTATTCTGAGTTGTATGCGCCCGTTGACCTTGGCATCGGCAAATGCCGCCTGTCGGTCGCGGTTCCAGAAGGTGCCGTGGAGGACAAAGCGGCTGGGCATTTGCGCGTCGCTACCAAATATCCAGCGATCACCCGCCGTCACTTTCAGGCGCAGGGTATTCAGGCAGAGTGTATAAAATTGAACGGTGCGATGGAGCTTGCACCGCTGTTAAATCTGTCGGGGCGGATTGTCGATCTGGTATCGTCGGGCCGGACCTTGGCCGAAAATGGACTGGTAGAGGCCGAAGTGATCTCGCAGGTATCGGCCCGGCTGATCGTCAATCGCGCCGCGTTTAAGATGATGAACGGCACCGTTCCAGCCATGGTTGACCGTTTTCGCGAATTGGCAAGTGAACGTGCAAAGACTTGATTCAACAGCTCCCGGTTTTGCCGATGCCTTTGACGCTTTGGTCAATGAACGGCGCGAAAGTGACGCTGATGTCGCGACTATGGTGCGCGCAACCATACTGGATGTGCAGCGGCGCGGCGATGTCGCGGTTGCCGAACTGACTGAACGCTTCGACGGTTTTGACTTGCAGGCCCAGGGTTGGTCAATCGGACCGGACGAAACCAAGGCGGCTTATGACGGGCTGGACGCGGATCTACGCGATGCCTTGAATTTGGCGGCGTCTCGTATCAAAGCCTATCACAAGGACCAATTGCCAAAAGACCGCGATTACACCGACAAAGCCGGCGTCCGGCTTGGTGCGCGCTGGCGTGCTGTCGATGCGGCGGGGGTCTATGTACCAGGCGGGCGGGCCGCATATCCTTCTTCGGTCTTAATGAACGCGATTCCAGCAAAAGTTGCAGGCGTAGAACGGTTGGTGATGGTTACGCCAACCCCCGGCGGCACGGCCAATCCGGCGGTTCTGGCGGCGGCACATATCGCAGGCGTAGATGAAATTTGGCGGATCGGCGGCGCGCAAGCAATCGCGGCTTTGGCGCATGGAACCGAGCGGATTGCGCCGGTTGACGTAATCACGGGACCGGGCAACGCCTGGGTCGCTGAGGCGAAGCAACAGCTATACGGCGTCGTCGGCATCGACATGGTCGCGGGGCCCAGCGAAATTGTCGTGGTCGCTGATAAAAAGAATAGGGCAGGTTGGATCGCCGCCGATTTGCTCAGCCAAGCTGAACATGATCCAAGCAGTCAGTCGATCCTGTTCACCGACAATGCGATATTTGCCAACAAAGTGACGTTGGCGGTCGAAAAGCAGCTGGCCAAATTGTCGACGCGCGCATCGGCAGAGGCGAGCTGGCGCGATTTCGGCGCGATCATCGTCACCCCGACACTCGAAGATGCAATGCCATTGGTCAACCGCCTTGCGCCCGAACATCTGGAGCTTGCACTGGATGATGACCGAGCCGAGGCGCTGTTCGGATTGGTGCGTCATGCCGGATCGGTGTTCCTTGGCCGGATGACCCCGGAAGCAATCGGCGATTATGTTGCAGGGCCAAATCATGTGCTGCCGACGGGGCGGCGCGCGCGCTTTGCTTCGGGATTATCAGTACTCGATTTCATGAAACGAACCAGCTTTATTGGCGTTAGTGCTGAAGGCTTGGCCGCAATCGGTCCTGCTGCGGCGCGGTTGGCCGATGCCGAAGGATTGCCAGCCCACGCGCTGAGCGTAAGGAAAAGACTAGAATGACGAAGCGTTCAACATCCCGTTCAGCGGCGCGGCTCGCGGCTGTGCAGGCATTGTACCAGCTTGATATGGACAAGGTCAGCATATCCCGGCTGCTCGCCGAATTTCACGCCCACCGGCTGGGTGCGGAAATTGAGGAAGTGCAATATGCCGAAGCCGAGGTCGATTTCTTTGATGATGTGGTATCGGGTACAGATGCCCGGCGTGAAGAGATTGACGCGCTGATCGAGAGCAAGCTCGGCGAAAAGTGGAAAATCTCACGGATCGACAAGACAATGCTGCAAATACTGCGCGCCGGAACCTATGAGATAATCGCGCGGCCCGACGTTCCAGCCGCAAGCGTTATCAGCGAGTATGTCGATGTTGCCCATGCTTTTTTTGACGAAAAGGATGCGAAATTTGTCAACGGCGTACTTGATGCGCTGGCCCGGGAAAAGCGTTGAGACGAATTTGTGTTCAATCCTTCGCGGGAATGACGAATGTTTTTTAGCAGCCTGAAACCATGACCACCGAACCTCAATTCATCGCCATGATGCGCGCCATTGCAACGACGCCTGCCGCAATTGGCTTGCTGGATGATACCGCGGTTATTCCGTTTGGCGGCGAAACCCTGATCCTGACCCACGACATGATGGCCGAAGGCATGCACTGGTTGCCCGGTGCAAATCCCGCAGACGTCGCCTGGAAACTGGTCGCGGTGAACCTGTCCGACCTTGCGGCCAAAGGAGCGGAACCGATTGGTGTGCTGCTGGGCTTTATGCTTGGCGATGACGACTGGGACATTGGCTTTGCTAGCGGACTTAACGCCGCATTGTCGCATCACAATGTCGCGTTGCTGGGCGGCGACACCGTAGGCGGCGGCGATGGTACGCGCAGTCTGGGCATGACCGCAATTGGCCGGGCGACCCATATCCCGGTGCCATCGAGAACGGCTGCGAAAGCGGACGATTGCTTGTATGTTACGGGTACGCTTGGTGATGCAAAGGCTGGATTTGAAATGGAAAATGGCCATTCCGGCGGCGATCAATCGTTGCGCGATGCGTTCAATCGTCCGAAAGCATTGCTCGCTGAAGGCCGCGCGCTCGCCAGCCACGTTCGTGCGATGATGGACATTTCCGACGGCTTGTTCATTGACGCCCAGCGAATGGCAGCGGCCAGCGGCCTTAAAGTGACAATCGACATTGCCCAAGTTCCGCTCTCACGCGCTTTTGTAGATTTTTTCGGCGATACGAGCGAAAGCAGATTGGAAGCGGGTAGCTGGGGCGATGATTATCAACTGCTTTTTGCGTGCAGCGACGCGGTGAGTTTACCCGTAACGGCAACCAAAGTCGGCAATTTTACACAGGGGTCTGGTCTGACATTGATGGACAATGGTTCAGTCATTGAGTCACCGTCGTCATTGGGCTTTGAACATCGCTAAAATGGGCGGGTTTTCGGGGTTGCCTTTGGTATTAAAGCCGCACTATAGCGTTGCCACATGCCTGCGGCTCTGCGGGTGCGTTTAACTAATTTTTTTGAGAATAAACGGGGAGGGACAGATTTCATGTCATTGTCATTAATCGCCATACTCTGCGGCTTGGTTGCCGTTGTTTATGGCATCATTACCAGCCGCTGGCTGCTTAGCAAAAGCGCGGGTACGCCAAAGATGCAAGAAATTGCTACCGCTATTCTAGAAGGCGCTACGGCGTATTTGAACCGTCAATATACCGCGATTGGCATTGTTGGCGTCGTCGTCGCGATCTTGGTTGGCTACTTTTTAGGGCCATTGTCCGCATTAGGCTTCGTATTGGGCGCTGTGCTTTCGGGCGCAACAGGATTTATCGGGATGAACATCTCGGTACGTGCCAACGTCCGTACCGCGCAGGCGGCGAGTGAAAGCTTGCAAAAGGGCCTGACTATGGCATTTAGCGCCGGTGCAATTACCGGCATGCTGGTTGCTGGCCTCGCGTTGATCGCTATCGCTGGCTTCTTCTATTACCTAACCGACATTGCCGGGAACGCTCCCGACAGCCGCGTCGTCATTGACGGCTTGGTTGCACTCGCATTCGGCGCTTCGCTGATTTCGATCTTTGCGCGTTTGGGCGGCGGGATCTTTACCAAAGCAGCCGACGTCGGTGCCGATTTGGTCGGCAAAGTAGAGGCCGGAATTCCTGAGGATGATCCCCGCAACCCCGCGACAATCGCCGATAACGTCGGCGATAACGTGGGCGATTGCGCCGGTATGGCCGCCGATTTGTTTGAAACTTATGTTGTGACCATTGGCGCAACGATGGTCTTGATTGCCTTGTTGGTTGCTTCAACGGGCGCGGCACTTATGGGCCTGATGTCGTTGCCACTGGTTGTTGGCGGTATCTGCATCCTGACCTCGATCTTGGGAACTTTCTTCGTTCGCTTGGGCGGAGGTACCAACATCATGGGCGCGATGTACAAAGGCTTTTTGGTCACCGCGATCAGCTCAATCCCGGCAATCTATTATGTTACCAGCCAAGTGCTTGGCGATATGAACGCAGAAATCGCATTGAAAGCGGGCGGCGCTACCTTTACCGGCATGTCGCTATTCTGGGCAATGATGGTCGGTCTCGCGGTCACTGGCTTGCTGGTATGGATCACCGAATATTATACCGGTACCAACTACCGTCCAGTCCGCTCGATTGCCAAGGCTTCAGAAACCGGCCACGGCACCAACGTGATCCAGGGACTGGCGATCAGCCTTGAATCGACCGCATTGCCAACGCTGGTTATCTGCGTCGGTATCATCGTCGCGTTCAAGCTTGCCGGATTGATCGGCATTGCGTTTGCGGCGACATCGATGCTGGCGCTGGCCGGTATGGTCGTGGCTTTGGACGCTTATGGTCCGGTCACCGATAACGCAGGCGGCATTGCTGAAATGGCCGAAATGGACGCATCGGTTCGTGAGAAAACCGATGCGCTCGACGCGGTTGGCAACACCACAAAGGCTGTGACCAAGGGCTATGCCATTGGTTCGGCTGCGCTGGCGGCGCTCGTGCTGTTCGGTGCGTATAATGCCGATCTGGTGTTCTATGCCGATCGTCTCGGGATTTCCGAAGGCGTCGATTTCACCCTGATGAACCCGTATGTCATCGTCGGCTTGTTGCTCGGCGCGCTGCTGCCTTACCTCTTCGGAGCGATGGGCATGACCGCAGTGGGCAAAGCGGCTGGTGAAGTTGTGAAGGACGTTCGTGA
Source organism: Sphingomonadales bacterium (assembly GCA_043750535.1). GTDB lineage: Bacteria > Pseudomonadota > Alphaproteobacteria > Sphingomonadales > Sphingomonadaceae > Sphingorhabdus_B. The sequence continues at coordinate 25,990 of JAYVBJ010000036.1, forward strand.
CCAGTTCGCAAGCAACCCCGGCATCATGGACGGCACATCACGTCCCGATTATGCACGCACCGTTGACCTTGTTACCAAGGCGGCGATCCGTGAAATGATCTTGCCTTCGTTGCTGCCGGTACTTGCGCCAATCGCAGTATATTTCGTGATCAGCTGGGTCGCTGGCCCGGCACAGGGCTTTGCAGCCTTGGGTGCGCTTTTGTTGGGCGTGATCGTTGGCGGACTGTTCGTTGCTATCTCGATGACATCGGGCGGCGGCGCATGGGATAATGCCAAGAAATACATCGAAGACGGCAACCACGGCGGCAAAGGTTCCGAAGCGCACAAGGCAGCGGTCACCGGCGACACCGTGGGTGACCCGTACAAAGACACTGCCGGTCCGGCGGTGAATCCGCTGATCAAGATCATCAACATTGTGGCGTTGTTGATCGTGCCGATATTGCCGATGGTGGGTTGAGGATTTAATGCTCGGTGAATGGCGCTGCTATTTCAGTGGGCCATTCACCAAGGCTTATCCGCAATTTTAGGCGTTAGGGGTACTCCCCAATGATCAAAAGGTTACGCATGAAAAACAACTCGCTATTCATTACAGTTCTGTTTGCTTTTGGAATACTACAGGGGTGCTCGATGACACTTCCCGTCAAAGGGCAGGTGCAAAATTCGGCAGAAACATTTACTGGTACTGCTACTGGATACCTTGATGGTGGTGGAAATCTAAAAATCGTCTCTTCCAAGGGGGCGGTCTGCGAAGGCAATTTTGTTTATGTCAATCGCAGGCAGGGAAGTGGCGTGTTTAACTGCGATGATAAGCGATCAGGCCCATTCGAGTTTGTTTCAACAGGCTCTCGCGGGACAGGCTACGGCAGCCTTGGTGGCGAGCGCTTCACATTTACTTTTGGCGAATAACGCACCCCTAA
>JAYVBJ010000037.1:0-25636 GCA_043750535.1 Sphingomonadales bacterium
GTCTCGGCGCTTGAGGCCGAATATTCGCCGGGGGCTTCGACGTTGAGCTGTTCGACTACGCCATCGTTGACGATCATCGAATAGCGCTGGCTGCGCTTGCCCATGCCGAACTTCGACCCGTCCATGGTCAGGCCAAGCGCTTCGGCGAAGTCGCCGTTGCCGTCGGCCAGCATGGTGATGTCGCCCGAGCCCTGGTCCTTGTTCCACGCGCCCATGACGAACGCATCGTTGACACTGGTACCGACGATCTCGTCGATGCCCTTGGCCTTCATGTCGGCGGCCTTGTCGACATAGCTCGGCAAATGGCGCGCCGAACAGGTCGGGGTGTAGGCGCCCGGCACCGCGAACAGCGCGACCTTCTTGCCGGCAAAATAAGCGCCGCTCTTGACCGGCACCGGCCCGTCGGGCGTGGCGAGCGACAGGGAAACGTCGGGAAGGCGGTCGCCGACCTGGATGGTCATGTTGAAATACTCCTCGAGGATGGTGAAGCGCGAGATAGGCACGGCGTGTGACCGTCACAAGGGTTGTGCGACGCGTCAGGTCAAAGCATCTTGGGGACATGGACGATCCGCCGTTCCTGTCGGGCAAGCTGCTCCTCGCCATGCCGGGGATCGGTGATCCGCGCTTCGAACGCGCGGTGATCGCGATCTGCGTCCATGACGAGCATGGCGCGGTCGGGATCGGGATCGGGCATCAGCGCGGCGGGACCAGCCTGCGCGGCCTGCTCGAACAGCTCGACATCGATCCCGGCGCCGCCCCTGACATCGCCGTGCTGCACGGCGGACCGGTCGAGCCCGGCCGCGGTTTCGTCCTCCACAGCGACGACTGGGGTGGGCAGGATAGCATTCAGGTGATCGGCGCGAAGGGCGTCAGCTACGCGCTGACCGGCACGATCGACGTGCTGACGGCGATCGCCGAGGGTCGCGGTCCCAGCCGCTACCTTGTCTCGCTCGGCTATGCCGGATGGGGCGAGGGGCAGCTCGACGAGGAAATGACCCGCCACGGCTGGTTCGCGGCGCAAGGCCGGCCCGAATTACTGTTCGACACTGCGACCGATCAGCGCTGGGCGGCGGCGTTCAAAGCCGAGGGGATCGACCCGCGGTTATTGGTCAGCGAGACTGGCGCCGCCTGACCTTAAGCAACATATAAAGAATTCTTTATATTTGCTTTTGGAGCGTCTCATGGCTAGGGGCGGGGCAACCCTTACCGATGGAGATTATTCGTGGCCACACCCGCCGATACGCTTACCCGTGACTATTTCGTCAAGGATCTCGCTCTCGCCGATTTCGGCCGCAAGGAGATCGAGATCGCCGAAACCGAAATGCCCGGCCTGATGGCATTGCGCGGCGAATTTGGCGTTGCACAACCATTAAAGGGCGCGCGAATTGTCGGCTCGCTTCACATGACAATCCAAACGGCTGTGTTGATCGAGACGCTGACGGCGTTGGGCGCAGATGTGCGCTGGGCAACGTGCAACATTTTTTCCACGCAGGACCACGCCGCGTCGGCTATTGCCGCGAAGGACATTCCTGTGTTCGCGGTCAAGGGTGAAAGCCTGTCCGACTATTGGGATTATGTTGGCCGGATTTTTGATTGGGGCGACGAAACTGCCAACATCATTCTGGATGATGGCGGCGATGCGACCATGTTTGCGCTTTGGGGCGCAAAGCTCGAACGCGGCGAAACGTTTGGTGAGCCAGAGAACGAGGAAGAGGTTGAGTTTCAACGTGCATTGAAAGCCTTTGTTGCTGCCAAGCCGGGCTATTTGACCGAAACGGTGCGGAATTTGAAGGGCGTTTCTGAAGAGACAACCACCGGCGTTCACCGTCTGTATGAAATCGCAAAAAAGGGCGAGCTTCCTTTCCCCGCGATCAATGTGAACGACAGCGTGACCAAATCGAAATTCGACAATCTTTATGGCTGTAAAGAATCGCTGGTCGACGCGATCCGCCGCGCAACCGACGTGATGCTTGCTGGCAAGGTCGCTTGCGTCGCCGGTTTCGGTGACGTCGGCAAGGGTTCGGCGCAATCGCTACGCAACGGCGGCGCGCGTGTTATGGTCACCGAAGTAGATCCGATTTGCGCGCTGCAAGCCGCGATGGAAGGTTTTGAAGTTGTCACGATGGAAGAGGCCGTGACCCGCGCCGATATTTTCTGCACGGCAACTGGCAACGCGGATGTCATTACTGCCGAGCACATGATGAACATGAAACCAATGTCCATCGTCTGCAACATTGGTCACTTTGACAGCGAGATTCAGATCGCGGCATTGTCCAATTACAACTGGACAGAGGTAAAGCCCGGCACCGACCTTGTTGAATTCCCCGATGGCAAGCAAATCATCGTCCTTGCAAAAGGCCGTTTGGTAAATCTGGGCTGTGCAACCGGCCATCCAAGTTTTGTAATGTCATCCAGTTTCACCAATCAGGTGCTGGCGCAAATTGAGCTTTGGACCAACGGCGCCAATTACAAAAACGAAGTGTATGTTTTGCCGAAACATCTCGATGAAAAAGTTGCGATGCTGCATCTTGAAAAATTGGGTGTCAAACTGAGCAAGCTTAGTGAGAAGCAGGCTAGCTACATTGGCGTTTCGACAGAAGGCCCGTTTAAGCCGGATCACTACCGCTATTAAGCGCAAGCATATTCATTCAAAGAACTAGAAAAGCCCGGCCGATACGAACGCCGGGCTTTTTTCATTGCGCGTTTGCTGCTTTAAGGGCAGCGGCTATTTAGGTATTCGGGCTTAGGTGAGTGAACCTCCAATGATGGATGGAAATTTGGCAACCGTTGGTATCGGCGTTTTACTGGCACTTTGGCTTGTGGCCGCGACCGTTGCCATTTGGCAAGGCATGTCGCTAAGACGGCAGGCGCTGAAAAGCCTGCGCCAAACCGCCCGTTTAACCCGGTTGCTTGAAACTGCGCCAGCGATCCCGGTGGTTGTCCGCGGCGACAACCGGATCGAAGCATCAGACCGGCTATCGCGGCTTTTGGGCTTAACCGGTAACGCGGCGTCGCTGGGGGATTTTCATTCTGCCGACGGCAATGGCCTAACCGAACCTGACTTACGCACTTTGGAAACCGAAGTTCGTGCGACGCAGCGCACTGGCAAGGCGTTTTCAGTGCCACTGCGAATTGCGCAATCTGACCGAAGGGTTTTGGTGGTTGGCAACATCGCAGATGCGCTGATTTATCCCAATGGCGCGGCGTTATTGTGGTTCTTTGATCTGACCGACAACCTGCGTGAGTGGGAAAAGGTGAAGGGCGAATTTGAATCTGCCCGCACGGCATTCACCGCCTTGACCGCGCTGATTGAAGAAACGCCTTTGCCCATTTGGCATCGTAGCCCTGATCTGCGCCTGAACTTTGTAAACCGCGCTTATGTAACGGCGGTCGGTGCAGAAGACGGCGATGCCGCAGTGGAGCAGGGTATTGAGCTGATCGAGCCTGTTGACGGTTCAACCGCGATGTCCTTTGCAGCCAAAGCGCAAGCACTGAAACAGCCGCTGGAGCGCGTGGTTTCTTCGACGCTTGCGGGTGAACGACGGCAAATGCGGGTGATCGACATTCCGCTTGGTTCTGCTGGCGTCGCCGGGATCGCAATCGACGTTCAAGAGTTGATTGATGCGAGATCCGAGTTTCGCAAGCTTTCCGACGCTCAGCGTGATTTACTCGATATGATGTCGGCGGGCGTGGCGCAATTCGATAGCGATCGGTCACTAAGTTTTGCCAACCTGCCGTTCCAACGGCTGTTTGCATTCCGCGATCAATGGGTTGCGGACCGTCCCGAATTTGCCCGCGTGCTCGACCGAATACGTGAAAATGGTAAATTGCCTGAGGTCAGAGATTTTCCAGAATGGCGGATTGAACGCGAAAACTGGTTCCGTTCTGCGCATCCCAACGAGGAAAATTGGCTGCTGCCAGATGGCACCCATCTGCGCGTTTTGGCGCAGCCGATGCCCGGCGGCGGGTTGCTTTTGATCTTTGAAGACAGAACCGAACAGGCACAATTGGCCAGCGCCAGAGATACTTTGCTGCGCGTAAGAACCGCGACTTTCGACAATCTGTCCGAAGGCGTTGCCGTTTTTGCAGCGGATGGAAAGCTAAGTATCTGGAACCGGTTGTTCGCAGAAACATGGGGGCTGGAGGAAGAGGCGTTGATCTCTCACCCGCGGTTGGATGAATTGCTGCCGATATTCGCAAAACTGTTGAAGAAGCCGTCGCAAATAACGGTTGTTGCTGAAATTTTGAGGATGACCACAGCAAACCGCGAACAACGACGCAGCCGGGTCTCGTTTAGCGATGGCCGGATTTTCCAGATATCGACAACGCCGTTGCCGGATGGAAATGCGCTGTTCACGATGTTGGACATGTCCGACAATGTCAAAATTGAAGAAGCGTTGCGCGAGCGCAATAGCGCCCTGGCAGAAGCAGACTCGATCAAAGGGCGTTTCCTTGCCAACATGAGTTACGAGTTTCGCACACCCCTGACATCGATCAGCGGTTTTGCCGACTTGTTGAAGGCTGGCATTGCCGGCGAAATCAACGATAAGGCAAAAGAATATGTCGATGCGATTGCGGTTTCTGCGGAAAGATTATCACAGCAGATCAATACCGTGCTTGATTATAGCCAAGGTCAGGCAGGCGCGCTGCCGATAGCGCGCGCGGCGCTGGACGTGAAAAGCATGTTGACCGAAATCGTTGAGGATCATGCCGAGCTTGCGTCCAGCCAAGGCATTATAGTTCAACTTGATACCGGCAACGAGGCCATTGAAATCTTGGGCGATGGCCAACGTTTGGGGCAAGCCATCGGCCACATTCTTGACAATGCCATTCGCTACGGCCGCGCCGACGGCAACGTCCTTGTTCTGGCCAAGAATAGCAAGAACGATGTTGAAATCATCATTTCTGACAATGGCCAGGGCATGACGAGCAAAGAACAAACGGCAGTGTTCGACAGTTTTGGCCGTTCGCAGCAACCGGCGGGCGCGCTCGGTTTAGGATTGCCTTTGGCGAAACAGCTGGCGGAATCGCACGGCGGCAGTCTGTCATTGACGTCCGAGCAGGGGCAGGGAACGACCGTGATAATGAAACTGCCCAAAAAATTGCCAAAATGATAATCCAAAGCGAATCGGAAATGCTGGCTTTTGGCGCTTCGTTGGCTGCTGAACTACGTGCGGGCGATTGGTTGGCAATAGACGCGCCGCTTGGTGCCGGTAAGACGGTATTGTGCGCGGGCATATTAAGAGGATTGGGCTTCATCGGAGAGGTAGCAAGCCCGTCCTACGCAATTGTAATCCAATACGCACCCCCAGAAGTTCGGGTGCCCGTGCAACATGCCGATCTTTACCGGCTTAGTAGCGTCGATGAAATTGAAGAACTCGGGCTTTTCGATGCCAGCGGTGATTGCATTACCTTGGTTGAATGGGCAAAGAATGGCGGCACAGTTTTGGAACACGCAACGCACCGGATCACGATAGACACTTTGCAAGATGGAAGCAGACGCATCAACATGATCAAGACAAATGGATAACGCAGTGAACACAGATTTGCCGGCAGGTTTGGACCAGTTTCTGGACGGGCTGGGATGGGGCGGCGGCAATGTATCGCTTTTGGCTGCGGATGCATCCTTTCGCCGTTACTTTCGGATTTCAGATAAGGATGGCCGCTGCGCCGTCATAATGGATGCACCGCCGCCGCATGAAGACCCGACACCCTTCATTAAAGTGGCCACCTATCTGCGCGATCACGGCCTGCGCGCCCCTGACATAATGGGGCATGATCTGGATAGAGGCTTAGTGTTGCTGGAGGATTTTGGTGACGTCCGGATGCGTGACCATTTGGATGACCACCCAGAGAAAGAAACGGGAATCTATCAAAAAGCGATCGACACGCTTGCTGAATTATCCGTCAAATCCGCAGCAAACGTGCCGCCTTATGATATGGAGGCCTACTTGCGCGAAGTTCGGTTGCTGACCGAATGGTATGTTCCGGCGATGGGCTTATCTGTTGCGTCCGAAGAGTTTGATAAGATTTGGCAGGACGCGCTGTCGCCTTTAGTGAAAGAAGAGCATCTAAAGACAACCGTTCTGCGCGATTATCATGCCGAAAATATCATGCTGCTGGCCGACGGCAATCAAGGCATCATCGATTTTCAAGACGCGCTTGTTGGCCACCGGGCCTATGATCTTGTTTCGTTGCTGCAAGACGCCCGGCGGGATGTAAGCCCCGAATTGGAAACGGCGATGTTTGAATATTATTGCGCGTCCGTCGAAACCGGACCGGATTTTGGAGCGCATTATGCGCTGTTGGGCGCGCAAAGAAACACGAAGATAATTGGTATTTTCACCCGCCTTTGGAAACGCGACGGGAAGGCGCGATATCTGGATTTTCTTGACCGGATGTGGACATATCTTGAACGGGATTTGGATCACCCGCAACTTGCGCCGCTCAAATCGTGGTTCGATACAAACATTCCAAAAACTATCCGCCGCGACATGCCGATAGGAGCGCCAGCATTGTGACCAACATTGTGATTAAGAGCGCAATGGTAATGGCAGCAGGCCTTGGCACACGCATGCGGCCATTGACCAATAACCTACCGAAACCACTGGTGCAGGTGGCTGGTAAGCCATTGATCGATCACAGTTTAGACAAGTTACGAGAGGCAGGCGTCAATCGTATCGTCGTCAACGTACATTATTTGCCGGATATGGTGCGGACGCATTTGGCGGCCAATGCCAGCGACTTGGACATATCAATTTCCGATGAAACTGGCCTGCTGCTTGAAACCGGTGGAGGATTAGTCAAAGCACTGCCATTGTTACCAGAGGATCCTTTCTTCTGCATCAACAGTGACAATATCTGGCGCGAAACTGAAGGCAATGCCTTGCTCGATCTGGCACAAGCGTGGGATAGTGAAGCGATGGACGCATTGTTGCTGATCGTGCCGCATTCCAATGCTTACAATCACAAGGGGACGGGTGATTTCTTTCTTGAAAGCGATGGCAGGCTGAAGCGGCGCGGCGAACAACCGGCGGCGCCCTTTATTTATACGGGTATTCAGTTGATTTCGCACCGGTTATTGCGCAATGCACCTACGGGACCTTTTTCGACTAACATATTATGGAATAGAGCAATTTCTGAAGGGCGACTTTATGGCGCGATCCACAATGGCGACTGGTTTGATATCGGTTCGCCGCAGGCTATTGCACCGACGGAGGCAAAGTTGATGGTCAATGGCTGAACCCATCCGGCCATCCCTATACAGCGTGCCATTTGGCAATGACCTGTGTGATGCAACCATCTCAGCTATTTTTGACAGCATAGGAGACGCTCCTCTCGCTTTATGTAAATCCATTATATTCTTGCCCAATAACCGCGCAATAAGGTCGATGACAGAGGCGTTTGTGCGGCGCGCGCAGCCCGGATTACTGCTGCCAAAAATGGTTGCAGTGGGTGATTTGGCGTTGGATGAGGCGCTCGCGCCAATTTTTGAACCGCTTGATGGCGCCGCCAAAATACCGGCTGCGATCCCGGCGATGCAGCGGCTGATGCTGTTGGCGGGGTTGGTGAAAAACAGCCACGCCGCCGCTGGTAACACCCTAAATCCAAATGAAGCGCTGCGATTGGCGCGCCACCTCGGCGAAGTGATTGATGAGTTAGAGATTGAGCAAGTGGGTTTTGGCCGATTTAAGGATATCGATCCGGGCGGCGATCTGGCCGAACATTGGCAAAGTTCCTATGCCCAGCTTTTGCAGTTGGTACCGCAATATGATGCCGCTTTGGTTACCTTGGATAGGCTCGGCCCTGCGGCGCGGCGTAACTTGTTGTTGGACCGGCTGGCAGCTTCGTTAAAGGCGGCACAGCCGGAAAATCTTATCGTGGCCGTCGGGATTTCAACGGCTGCGCCCGGCATCGCCAATCTGTTGAAAGTCATCGCAAACCTGCCAAACTCGCTGGTGGTTTTTCCGGCGATTGATCTTAATTTGGACGACAGCCTGTGGGAAAAACTTGGCCCACATCTAAATGAAGACGGCGCGCAAACCATAGCCACATCGCATGAAACTCATCCGCAGTTTCATTTGAAACTGTTATTGGACCGGATGGGTTTCCGGCGCGATGAAGTTGAAAGTCTGACCTCATCCAGGCCCGTTGCCAGCGGGACCATAACTGAAATTTTCAGCCTGCCTGACGATACCGAACATTGGCGCGAACTGCCCGCCAACCGGAAAAAATTGCCGCATGTGAAGGTCATGATTGCCCAGGACACTGCCGAAGAAGCGCGCGCCATTGCGGTGTCGATACGGGAAGCATTGGAGGTTCCGGAAAGGCGCATTGCCGTCGTAACGCCTGACCGTGAATTGGGTGTTCGAATTTCCGCACAATTGAAACGTTGGAATATCAACGTCGACGATAGCGCCGGGCGTCCGTTGATGCAGACCGCGAATGGCAGCCTGTTTATGGCCTTGGCGCAGATGATGGCCGATCAGTTTGCGCCGGTTTCGTTGCTGTCTGTGTTAAAGCACCCACTGGTGAAGACCGGCGATGCCCGGTTGCCCTGGCTCGATAAAGTTCGCATTTTGGATATCATTCTGCGCGGACCAAATGGCGGCGTCGGATTAAAAGCGACCACGCGGGCTATCGAGCAATGGCTGGTGGAACAAACACGAAATTCAAAGCTTGCCGATGTCGACTTCATTGCTTGGTGGCAAGAGACGAGCCAGTCGCTGCAATCGTTGCGAATGGGCGAGGCGGCGCAGTTCTCTGAAATTTTGGCAGCGCTGCAATCTGCGGCGGACATGCTGACCGCTGGCGCTATTTGGCGCGGGGAAGCTGGCAGGCAGCTGAGCGCATTCCTCGAAGAATTAAATGGCCAAGATCTGTCCGCTATCGGACCGCTGCGGCGCGAAGCAATTGTCGCCGTACTGTCTGAACTGTTCGAGAAGCAGGTTGTTCGTGCCCCTTATGGCGGACATCCAAGGGTTGCCATTTACGGATTGCTAGAGGCGCGGCTGCAACAGGCCGACTTTGTCATTTGTGCCGGGTTGAATGAGGGCAGCTGGCCGCAATTGCCGCAGCCCGACCCGTGGCTTGCCCCGCGGATCAGGCGCGAACTGAAGCTTGCCGCCTTGGAACGCAATATTGGTCTGGCGGCGCATGATCTGGCAACGGCGTTGGGCGCGTCGCAGGTGGTATTAACGCGCGCAAAACGGGATCGCAGCGGTCCGGCGGTGGCGTCGCGCTTTTTACTGAGGATTCAGGCGCTCTTGGGCGCGAATTTGCTGGCAGAGGACCGGGCGATACATCTGTCGCGCTTGCTGGATACGCCGGCGGCGCAAGTTAAGGTTGAAAAACCGGCGCCGGTACCAACCAAGCAGCAACGATTGGTGACATTAAGCGTAACGGATTTTGACCGGTTGATGGCCGATCCCTTCGCGTTTTATGCCAACAAAATTTTGCTGCTTCGGCCGTTGGACCCGGTTGATGCGGAACCAAGCTATGCTTGGCGCGGATCAGTGGTGCATGACATACTGGAACATTGGGCCAAGCAGGATGGCTGCGACCCGGCCAAGTTAATGCAGCGCGCCGAAGATTTGCTCTCCAACTCGGCGGTGCACCCGGCATTGCGGGCGCTGTGGCAGCCCCGAATTGCAGAAGGATTGCGGTGGGTCGCCGCAAAAACGATGGAGTTGGAAAAAGATGGCCGAAAGCTGTTGTTGGCCGAAGTTAAGGGACATACCGACATTAACGGCGTTAAAATTACTGGCCGGGCCGACCGCATCGACAGGCTGGCCGATGGCCGATTGGCGATTGTCGATTACAAAACAGGAAGTGCGCCCACCAATACGCAAGTTGTCGCCGGATTTTCGTTACAGCTTGGGCTGATCGGCCTGATTGCCGAAGGCGGCGGCATCAGCGGCGCGGACGGCGAGGCGGGGGGCTTTGAATATTGGAGCCTGGCAAAAAGCGACGGCGGATTTGGCAAGATCACCAGCCCGGTTACCGACGCGGAAAAGAAAAACAAAATTCTAACCGGTGATTTTGTGCCCTTTGCAGAAGGGAAAGCCAGCGAAGCAATTGGGCGCTGGATAACTGGCATGGAAGCTTTTGAAGCAAAACTTCACCCCGAATATGCGCCTTATGCTGATTATGACCAGCTCATGCGGTACGAAGAATGGAACGGGCGCGAACCTTTGCCAGATGGAACAGCGCAATGAGCGAGGAGCAAAAGGGCGTTCACAAGTTGATCGACGCGCAGCTTGGTGCCGTTGAACCGGAACATAATATCTGGCTGAGTGCATCAGCGGGAACCGGCAAAACGCAGGTGCTGACCGCGCGGGTTATTCGGCTGTTGCTGGAGGAAAACGTCAATCCGGAGAACATCCTTTGCATTACTTTTACCAAGGCCGGTGCGTCCGAAATGGCGGAGCGCATAAACAATCTGCTCGCGTCATGGGTGCAGATGGAAAATACCGGGATATTTCGCGATCTTGAAGCGATAGGCGCGGTTAGCGACATTCCTGCGCGGCAAAAGGCCAGCCGGCTGTTTGCAAAAGTTCTGGATGCGCCAGGCGGCGGATTGCAGATTATGACAATTCATAGCCTGTGCCAAAGCTTGCTCGGCAGCTTTCCCCAAGAGGCTGGTCTGGTTCCAGGATTCAAACCGGTTGAAGGCCGCGAGCAGGAAGAATTGCTTAACGAAGCGCTCGCTGAAATGATCATTGCATCGGAGGCAGAGGCCGACGACTGGGTTGTGAAAAACCTGCAATCAATGAGTTTGGCGATGGGCGAGGTGGCGGCGTTTAGGTTTCTGGAACGATGCGCGCGTGAACCCGATGCCATTGCACGTGTACCCGATGGAAATGGCGCGGCGGTCTATGCCCGCGGACTGGTTGGTATCAACTTTGAAGGCACGCTGTCTGATATGGTTGAAGCGGCATGTTCAGACAGCGTTATCGATAGAATATCCATCGAGCGAATTGCCTTGTTGAATGTAGAGTGGGGAACCCCAACTGGACTGAAGCGCGCTGATGCTATCCGCGACTGGCTTGCTCTGAACGCGGCGCGGCGAGCCATTGAGTTGAACTCATTGCTGCTGTGCTGGAGCACAAAGGGCGGCACGTCAGCCAAAGTCGTTCCCAAAAATGACGCGTATGAAAGCATCGCGCAGGGATTATTCCAGTGGGGCAGAAATCTGCAAGAGCAGATTACCCTGGCGAGTTATGCGGAACGACTTTCAAATGCCTTGCTCGTCGGCAAAGTGTTTTCGGCGCATTATGCCGAAGGCAAAGCGCAGCGCGGCTTGGTAGATTTTGATGATATGATCCGGAAAACGGCTGATATGCTGACCAGCGGGGCAATGGCAGAATGGGTCAAGTTTAAGCTGGACCGGCAGATTGATCATATATTGGTCGATGAGGCGCAGGATACCAACGCGGCACAATGGGATATTATCCGCGCATTATGCGACGATTTTTTTAGCGGCGCTGGCGCAAAAGGCGAGCGCAACCGAACGATTTTTTCCGTTGGCGATTACAAACAGGCTATTTTTGGATTTCAAGGCACCGACCCGCAAAGATACGCGGCGGCGGGCATAGATTTTGCTGAAAAAATCAGCAGCACTGGCGGCGATTTACAAAAGCTGGAATTGTCACAGAGCTTTCGTTCCACCGCGCCAGTGTTGGAATTTGTCAATGCGGTGATCTCACAGGCTGGGCATGAAGCGTTTGGCGTCGCCGATCCGGTAGCAGACCATTACGGCAAAAAGCCCGATTGCGGGATGATCGAGTTGTTCGCCCCCGTTACCCCGCCAAATGCGGACGACGATCCGGCGGGTGAAGGCGATGACGAGAATGAGGTAGGCTGGCTAACCAAAGAGAAAGCGATATTGGCGCACCGGATTGCATCATATGTGCGGCGGCTGATCGACGAAAAGCCGGTTCTGCAAAGTACGGGAAAACCGCTGATGGCGGGGGACATAATGATCCTGCTCCGCAACCGCAGTGATTTGGCCGCAAGCCTTGTTGGCCGCTTGCATGCGGCAAATGTTCCGGTGTCGGGCATCGACAGGCTCAAGCTGGTGGAACCGATTGCCGTTCAGGATTTGATGGCGGCGGTGCGCTTCGTTCTACAACCCGGCGATAATATGAGCTTGGCGTGCCTGCTGGTTTCACCAATTTTTGGCTGGACGCAAGAACGGCTTTTGCAATTTGGATACCGGCCTAAAACTATCAGCCTTTGGGAGCATTTGCGCGGCCAGCAAGAGATCGCAATTGAAGTGCAAGAATTGCGTGACATTCTGGCGATGGCGGATTTCACCACCGCGTATCAGTTTTTTGAAACGATATTATCCGGCCCCCTGCAAGCGCGTAAAAAAATGGTCGCACGGCTCGGCGCGGCATCATTGGTGCCGATCGAAGAGCTGCTGAATGCTGCTTTGCAGTTTGAACAAAACCATGGCGGTACGATGCAAGCATTTTTGGCGTGGTTTGAAAGCGGCGACAGCGATGTGAAACGGGAAGGCATTTCGGGCAATGATGAAGTCCGCATTCTCACGGTCCACGGCTCAAAAGGTCTGCAAGCACCCGTGGTCATCTTGGCCGATGTGACCGGCGATCCAAAACGCAAACCTGCGGGTTCGAACGAGCTTTTGATCGAAGACGGATCGCGGTTGCCGTTGTTAACGATCAAGTCGGCAGAAAAAGTCGGGAGGCTGGAAGAAGCCGCGAATAAACAGAGCGAGCGCGAATTGAAAGAGCATGCAAGATTGCTTTATGTTGCGATAACCCGGGCAGAAGAACGGCTGGTTATGGCAGGCGCGCTGGGCAAGCGGGCCAAAGGCGTTGCTGCGCCTGAAAGTTGGTATAGCTCGATTTTGGTCGGCATGGAGTCGCTTGGCTGTGAATGGCAAGCCGAGCTGCCGTGGGGCCGCGTGATGCGGTATCGCGGGGCAGAAACACCAAAGGCAAAATCTGCGGCGAGCCAAAAATTGCCGCCGGCTGAATTTACAGATCTGCCACCTTGGTTGCGGGTTGATGCTCCGGAGGAAATCAGGCCACCAAAACCATTGGTTCCATCACATATCGACAGCGATGATTATGGCGATGCACCGGCAACGGCGGCGATGCGGGTTGCGACAGAAAAAGGCAGGTTGATCCATGCGCTGTTTGAACGGCTGGCTTCACAAGACATCGAAAAATTTGACCAGCGTGCGTTATCTTGGCTTGAGAGCAACAATTTTGAAAGCATGATTTCCAACGCCGAGATTGCCGCGGGCGTCAGGAAAGTAATTTCCAACCCGGAATGGGCCGTATTCTTTGGCCCGGATTCCCATGCCGAGGTGCCGTTGGCTGCGGTTGTCGGCGAAACGGTTATTACCGGCCGGGTTGACAGATTGGTGATCGAGCCTGGCCTGGTCCGGGTGCTTGATTTTAAAACCGGCCGCAATGTCCCAAACAGCGCGGAATTCGTGCCAATCGCCTATATCCGCCAAATGGCCCATTATGTTGCGGCGCTTGAAACCATTTTCAAATCATCGCGCGTCGAAGCATCGTTGCTCTTCACACATGAGCCACGTTTGATTACTCTGCCAGCGGCTGAACTGGCCCGGTACAAACCAGCCTGCTAACGGCCCAAAGAAATCTATTGTCAGTCCGTCTTGCCAGCGATGTTTCTGGAACCTACATCATGGCTAAATTAAAAGGAGATTCCCGATGGCAACCGTATCAGTTGGCGATAGCGATTTTGAAGCGAATGTGTTGAAAGCAGGCAAGCCGGTGCTGGTCGATTTTTGGGCAGAATGGTGCGGGCCCTGCAAGATGATCGGACCCAGCCTTGAAGAAATCAGCGATGAATTGGGCGATGCCGTGTCGATAATGAAGTTGAATATCGACGAACATCCTGACACCCCGGCGAAATACGGCGTGCGCGGCATTCCGACGATGATCCTGTTTAAAGACGGCGTAATCGCCGACACCAAAGTGGGGGCCGCGCCAAAGGCCGCACTGAAAGAATGGCTGCAATCCGCGCTTTAGAATGGGCGGCGTTTGAATAAAACAAAACCGTTCGTGCTGAGCCTGTCGAAGTACAGGTTGCTTGTCACGTACTCGGGCAAGCTCAGCACGAACGGAAAGGGGTTATGTTCCAGATTAGTGCCGTCGCACTCTAAAATGGCTTTTGGATCACTGACATGCCTTTGCGGCTCTAACTGCGATAATCCGCGTTGATCGAAATATAACCATGGGTCAGGTCGCACGTCCACACGGTTGCGCGGCCTTGACTCAATCCGATGTCAACGCCAATCCGGACATTGGATCCTTTCAGATGTTCGGTCACTGCGGCTTCATCAAAACTGCCTGCAGCCAACCCGGCCTGTGCCACCCATTTGTCTGCGAAACGAATAGACAGCCTGTCGCGGTCGGCGGGTTCGCCGGCTTTACCGACGGCCATTACCACGCGGCCCCAATTGGCATCCTCGCCAGCGATGGCGGTTTTGACCAAAGGTGAGTTTGCGATTGATAACGCAATTTTGTGCGCGCTTTCATCGCTTACCGCGCCCGTCACTTCGATTTCAATAAACTTGCTTGCCCCTTCGCCGTCACGAACCACCAAATGCGCGAGCTGCATGCAAATGTCGCTAAGTGCGGCGGCAAATCCGTCCGCGCCGGGGTCTGCGAAAGAGGTGAGGGGGGCGTTGCCCGCTTTACCCGTGGCGAATACCAGCACGGTGTCGCTGGTTGACGTGTCGCTATCGACGGTAATGCAGCTAAATGATTTTTTGTTGGCCGCCGACAGCAATTCTTGCAGAAACGATGCTTCGATGGCGGCGTCGGTAAAGATATAACCCAGCATGGTCGCCATATCGGGGGCAATCATGCCTGAGCCCTTGATGATCGCCGATAGATGAACGGTCTTGCCATTTACCACCGCGCTGGCGCTGGCGCCTTTGGCAAATGTATCGGTGGTCGCGATTGTGTTGGCGGCGGCTTCCCAACTGCATATTTCCGCATCGAATGCAGCATCCAATCCGGCCTCTGCCTTGTCCTTTGGCAAGGGGATGCCGATGACGCCTGTTGACGACACAAAGACTTCTTGTTTTGGGCAATCCAAATGATCAGCAACTTTTGAAATGATCGCCTCAACGGCTTCACGGCCGCGATAGCCGGTGAATGCGTTGCTATTGCCAGCATTGACGACCAATGCGCGCGCACGGCCACCGAGCAAGCTTTCGCGGCACATTTCAACTTCGGTGGAACAGCATATATTGCGCGTTGTTACACCCGCGACGCTCGTACCTGCATCCAGAGTAATAAACGTCAAATCGCAGCGATCCCAAGGCTTGTACCGCGCGCGCGAAACCCGGCGGGTAACGCCCGCAATTTCTGGCAGTTCAGGGAAACATTGTGGGGCGAGGGGGGATTTGATCGTCTCGGTCGGCAAAGATTTACTCTCTCGTTCTATACTTCGTTCTATACAAGCGCGCCGCCGCCATACATCGGAAAGTCAATGTGATCTACAATTTCGAATTTTGCCCGCGAAATATCATTCGGGATAGACGAATGGTTAACGGGTCACTATGTAAGAGCGATCAAATGATATGATTACTCGGGCATTTCTTTTCTTGCTGGCAATTTTGACCGGCTTTTCCACTGCACAGGCGGCGGATTCGCTGCGGCCTGCGCAGTCGGCCATCGGGTCGGCAGCAATTAGCTCCGCAACCATCGCAGCCTCCGCCTCAGTATTTGAACGGCGCGCCGATGTACAGGTGAGCTATCCGCAAGCATTCAGCATCATTGCTACCTTGATAGACGTGCAGTATTTTCCGTCTGGTGATCAAATCGCGCCATCGCCGCGCACATATCGCAGCGACCGTTCTCGCCAATAGACGGCGGCGCGGAATCACACTTCCGCCAAATCATCGCTCGTTTTTCATTCTGAATATTGCAGCAGATCGGCCGATGCGCCGCCTGCAATGGCTAAAAAATTTAAGGAACACCTCATGCTCGGCACTATTGCCAAATCGATTTTCGGATCGTCGAACGACCGCTACGTAAAATCTATGATGAAGATCGTCGGCAAAATTAACGCCTTCGAAGAACAGATTGAATTGCTAACCGATGAACAATTGCAGGCGCAAACGGCGCTTTTCCGTGCGCGTTTGGAACAAGGCGAGACATTAGACAATATTCTTCCCGAAGCCTTTGCGACGGTGAGAGAGGCGTCCAAGCGTGTTATGGGTATGCGACATTTTGATGTCCAGATGGTGGGCGGGATCGTTCTTCATCGCGGAGAAATCGCCGAAATGCGGACGGGCGAAGGCAAGACACTGGTGGCAACACTGGCATGCTATTTGAACGCCATCGAAGGGAAGGGCGTTCATGTTGTGACGGTCAACGACTATCTTGCCCGGCGCGATGCGGATTGGATGAGCAAGATCTACAGCTTTTTGGGTTTAACCACTGGCGTCGTCGTTCCCAATCTATCCGAGTATGAACGCCGCACGGCATACGCCTGCGACATTACCTATGCCACCAACAATGAACTTGGTTTCGATTATCTGCGCGACAATATGAAATACGAACGCGCATCGATGGTGCAGCGCACATTCAACTTCGCCATCGTGGACGAGGTCGATTCAATTCTGGTTGATGAAGCGCGCACGCCCTTGATCATTTCCGGACCGACCGATGACAAGACCGATTTGTATTTACGTGTCAATGCTATCGTCTTGCAACTAGTCGAAGAAGATTATGAGAAAGATGAAAAAAGCCGGAACGTGACGTTGACCGAAGACGGCACCGAGAAAGCCGAACGATTGCTTGAGGACGCCGGGCTTTTAACCGGATCAAATCTGTACGACTACGAAAACACCGTGGTTGTCCATCACCTCGATCAAGCGTTGAAAGCGCAAGTGATGTTCAAGCTCGATACCGATTACATCATCAAAGACGACAAGATCGTCATTATCGATGAGTTTACCGGCAGGATGATGGATGGCCGCCGCTGGTCAAATGGTTTGCATCAGGCGGTTGAAGCCAAAGAAGGCGTGAAGATTGAATCTGAAAACCAGACGTTGGCGACGATCACGTTTCAAAACTATTTCCGGATGTATCCTAAAATTGGCGGGATGACCGGTACGGCGGCAACAGAGGCCGGGGAATTTCATGAAATCTATAAGCTGAATGTGGTCGAGATACCAACCAACGTGCCGGTTCTGCGGATTGATGAAGACGACCAATTCTACAAAAACACTCAAGATAAATTTGGCGCAATTGCGAAAACGATCAAAGAAGCACATGAACGCGGTCAGCCGGTTCTGGTCGGTACCGTTTCGATTGAAAAATCAGAGCTTCTGTCAAAATTTCTCAACTCCGAAAACGTCGCGCATGAAGTATTGAACGCCAGAATGCACGAGCGTGAAGCGCATATCGTGGCGCAGGCGGGCCGGTTTGGCGCGGTGACGATTGCTACCAATATGGCAGGGCGGGGCACCGACATCCAGCTTGGCGGCAATTTCGAGTTTCGTTTGCAAGATGAGCTTTCTGAAATGCCGGAGGGTGCCGAACACGACGCCGCCGTGGAAAAATTGAAAGCGGAAATTGCCGAAGAAAAGGCACGGGTTCTGGCGGCAGGCGGTCTTTTCGTATTGGCGACCGAACGGCATGAGAGCCGACGCATTGACAATCAGCTACGCGGCAGGTCCGGAAGGCAGGGCGACCCCGGGCTTTCACGCTTTTATTTGTGTTTGGAAGACGATTTGCTGCGGATTTTTGGATCCGAATCCTTATTCGCAAAAATGATGAACAGCAGCCTTGAAGACGGCGAAGCGATTGGCGGCAAATGGCTGTCAAAAGCCATCGAGACAGCCCAACGCAAAGTTGAAGCGCGCAATTATGACGTTCGCAAACAACTGGTTGAATATGATGATGTCATGAACGACCAGCGCAAAGTCATCTATGGCCAGCGCGATGAAATAATGGATGCTGACGCCGTCGATGATGTTGTTGAAGACATGCGCAACGATACCGTAAATGCGCTCGTCAGCGATCATTGTCCGGTTGGCACGTATCCCGAACAATGGGATGTAGACGGGTTGCAGGCCAAGTGCAGCGAACTGCTCGCGCTGAACCCTGATCTCGACAGCTGGCTGCAAGAAGAAGCGATGGAGCCAGACATTATCGAAGAACGTCTGGCCGCCATGGCCGAAGAGCATTTCAAACAGAAAAGCGCAGGCTTGGACGAAACAATATGGAAGCAAGTAGAAAAAAGCATATTGTTACAAATGCTTGATCATCATTGGAAAGAACATTTATCGACTTTGGATGCTTTGCGTCAGGTTATTTATCTGCGTGCTTACGCGCAGAAAACGCCGATCAATGAATATAAGCAGGAGTCATTCGGTTTGTTTGAACGCATGCTTTCCGCCATTCGAGAGGATGTTACCAAGACGATTTCCACCAATGAATTCACGGCGGAAGACAATATCGATGTACCCGAATTGCCCGAGTTGCCAGACTTTCTAACGACCCATTTTGACCCGTTTACCGGTGAGGATGATAGCGACGATTTTGACGCGGGCAGTTCGGGGTTGGTAACAACCACTTTGCCGTCGCGTTATGCTGCCGCCAGTTCTGCACAAAGCGGCGATCCATTTGCCGGAAACGCAAATTTGCGGCGCAATGATCCCTGTCCTTGCGGTTCGGGCAATAAGTATAAGCATTGCCACGGCGCATACTGACGAGTTGATCATTAACGCAAGGGGCGGGGTTATGAAGTGCAAGGGAGGAAAACGGCCGCCTTGCCTTTATTAGCCGTCCTCTTTGCCCTTGTTGCACTAATCTATGCGTCGGTTGGCTTTGGCGGCGGCTCCACTTATACGGCGTTGCTTGCCTGGGTGGGGACGGACTATCGTCTCATTCCGGTTATTGCGCTGATCTGTAATATCATCGTCGTGATCGGCGGCAGTTTTCGCTTTGCAAAGGCCGGGCATGTTGATTGGCGCGCGATATTGCCTTTGATCGCTGTGTCGGCTCCGATGGCTTATATTGGCGGCCAGATCGAACTGAAAGAAGCGACCTTCTTTTTGTTGCTGGGCCTGGGCCTATTGGCGTCTTCTCTCGCGCTATTTGTTCCGGTTGATCGGCTACCAATTCAGTCGATTCCTAAACCGGTGTTGCTTGGTATCTCCGGCGTGGTTGGTCTTTTGGCGGGGCTGTCGGGGATCGGCGGCGGGATATTGCTCGCTCCGTTGCTGCATTTGGTGCGGTGGGCCGAAGCGCGCCGAATTGCCGCATTTGCATCTGTATACATTCTCGCAAATTCAATCGCCGGACTGGCTGGACAATTTGGCAAAACCGGCAGCGAATCGATTGCGCCGATATTTCTGGAACACTGGCCTTTAATGGTGGCCGTCTTGGCCGGGGGCCAATTGGGCAGCAGTTTGGGGCTGCGAATTTTGCCGCAAAAATACATCAGGTGGCTGACCGCTTTGCTCGTGGGATATGTCGCCATACGATTGCTGGTGCAGCACTGACGGTATTCTGGCTTGCAATGTAGGATTTGTTCTGGGAACGAAGGGCATGGTCGCTTAGACAGGGCTGGCTCTTTGACACTGTTGGCGGCCTAGATGGTGATGGCAAAAGGTCGAAACTTAACCGTAGCCCTGAGCCTGTCGAAGGGCGCTTCACTTAGAGACGTACTTCGACAGGCTCAGCACTGCGGTTTATAATGAATGGTTCAACCAAATGTCATCATGATCTAAAGACACATCCTTCGCCCCGCAAATCGGCGAAAACGGTATCCTACAAAAAAACACCATGTAGGAAATAATCGAACGCGCTTCTTTCGCTAAATATCAAAATAGGTGTTAACCTTGTCAAATAAGTGTCAACTTGGGCGTCTTCGGCCCTCGGCCATGTAGGCAAACATGCCCCAGATTTTTCGCTGGAAAAATAAATGGCTCCCCGGGAGGGATTCGAACCCCCGACCAATTGATTAACAGTCAACTGCTCTACCACTGAGCTACCAGGGAACAGCCCGTTTTGTTCGGGCAAGCGGGCCTATAGCAGCGGAAATTGAAACATTGCAAGCACTCAAACAACAAATTGCTCCATTGCAATGCGATCATCCAGCGCATGTTCGGGATCAAACAGAAGGCTAAGCGTTTTTGTGCGGTCCAAAGCCACTTCTACCCACGCCACATCGCGAATTTCGCGCTGATCCGCAACCGCGCTAACGGGGCGCTTGTTTGATTCGAGAATTTCAAGCCGGATGACATACCGGTCCGGCAAAATTGCCCCTTTCCAGCGGCGCGGGCGAAACGGGCTGATCGGAGTCAACGCCAAAAGCGACGAATCAAGCGGCAGTATCGGACCATTGGCGGAAAGATTATACGCGGTGGAGCCTGCCGGCGTCGCCACTAGCAAGCCATCGCAGATCAGCTCTGGAATAACCAATCTGCCGTTGACGGTAACGCCGATCTTGGCCGCTTGCCTGGTTTCCCGCAGCAGCGAGACCTCATTGATTGCAGGCAAAGTAAACTGCTGACCGCTCACTGTTGCCGCCGTCATCGTCAATGGTTGCACAGAAAAGCGTTTCGCCCGCGTCAGCCGGTTGAGCAGATTGCCGTCCGACCAACTGTTCATCAGAAACCCGATGGTTCCGCGGTTCATGCCATAAGCCGGAATGTCCCGGCGTTCCTCCAGCAAGCGGTGCAATATCTGCAGCATGTGGCCATCACCGCCCAATACGATGATAGCATCGGCCTCACTGATCGGAACAAAATCATGTTGCTCCAGCAGCGCCCGCTCGGCTTCACGTGCGGCCGGTGTATTGGATGCAATAAGGGCCAGCTGGTTAAACTCGCTCATCCGCCAGTCGCATTCATATGGCGATTGAGGCGCAGATCAGAATTTAGCATTTGTTTCTCAAAGTCATGTCGTTCCGGCTTGAGTTTAAGCGCCTTTTGCAGAAGCTGATCGACCGCCGTCAAACCGCCGCCGCGAATGGCTTGTTTAAAATCAACATGCATCTGGGAACCTAGGCACATATAGATTTTCCCGTCGGTCGTCAGCCTGAGCCGATTACAATCGTCACAGAAATTATGGCTCATCGGGGTAATCAACCCAAGGCGTAAATTCAGCGGCTGCACCTGCCAATAGCGCGCTGGACCAGAACTGCGGTGGGTAAGCGGGGTCAGGCTATGTTCCGCGCGCAGCGGAGCGATGAAGTCATCCAGCGGAATATAGTCGCTTTGACGTGACGCTATGCCGTCACCAAGGGGCATTGTTTCGATTATGGCGAGATCAAAGCCGTTGTCCGCGCACATTTTAGCCATCGGCAGCAAATCGACTTCATTTTGATCTTTCAGCGCGACCATATTGATTTTAATATGAATATCATTGTCCTGCGCAGCGGCGATCCCTTGAAGGACTTGATCCAAATTGCCGCGCCGGGTGATCTTCGCAAACTTTTCTGGATCAAGACTATCAAGGCTGACATTGATGCGCCGGATGCCCGAAGCGGCCAGCAACGGTGCGTATTCGGAAAGCCGGCTGCCGTTGGTGGTCAAGGTAAGCTCTTCTAACCTGCCCGCTTTGACATGCTTGCCGAGCGCCGAAATCAGCACGTCAATATCGCGCCTTAAGAGCGGTTCGCCGCCGGTTAAGCGAACCTTGCGAATGCCGTGAGCGATAAAGCGATCAACCAGCAATGCGATCTCGCTATAATCAAGCAGCTCACCGTGCGGAAGGAAGGTCTGCTTTTCCGGCATGCAATAATGGCACCGAAAATTACAGCGGTCCGTTACCGAGATCCGCAGATAATCAATTTTACGTCCAAAACCGTCGATCATAATGCCTGTTAAAGCAGAAAATGAGCCGAGACAAAGCCGAAATGAAAAAAATCAAGGCTTGGGTAACTTAATGCAGCTATGGGGGTGCAATGGACAAGCTTATCAACGTTCCCCATCGTGAAAACGAGATATTGACGCCGGGTTCGCGCATATCGGAATTGCTTGCCGAATATGTGGGGTCGGCGCAGTATCCATTGGCGTTGCTGTTGGTTGGTATCAAAGATTTGAAGCAGATAAACGATCGGTTGGGGCGGGACAGGGGCGATGCGCTGATCGAAGTTGCCGGGGCACGGCTGATTCAATTCGCCAATGACCCGGGCCATGCGATTGATCATGTTGCGCGCATGCCCGGCCGCGAATTTTTGCTCATCGTCCGCGACGCCGCCCAAATCATGACATTGGAAGCTTTGGGCCACACTATTTTGGATATCCTTTCCGTCGATTTCGGCGGTGAAGCGGAACCCTTGTACATTAGCGCACGCATCGGAATCGTCTCGTCTGAGCCTGCA
This sequence comes from Sphingomonadales bacterium, assembly GCA_043750535.1. Classification (GTDB taxonomy): domain Bacteria; phylum Pseudomonadota; class Alphaproteobacteria; order Sphingomonadales; family Sphingomonadaceae; genus Sphingorhabdus_B. The sequence continues at coordinate 22,360 of JAYVBJ010000037.1, forward strand.
GAAAGCGGGGTTGAGTTGTTGCACAGAGCGCGGACCGCGCTGTCGAGCGCTTATGCACGCAAGGGCAAGAAGATTGGGTATGCCGAATTTACCAGATCCACGAGCGCAAAAATAAGCACCGCAGTGGATTCAGGGTTGCGAGCAGCGATCAAGAACCATGCAATAAAGATCGTTTTTCAGCCGCAATTTGAAGTGAGCAGTGGCCACTTGGTTGGCGTTGAGGCGTTGGCACGGATGCAGCATGATGAACTCGGTGAAATAGGCGCGGATCAGCTGTTTGCCTCGGCTGATCGCTGCGATCTTCGTGAAGAGCTGTCGCATATTATCCAAGCGGAAGCGATTGCGCTCGCCGCCAAATGGCCCGCCGCGCTGGATGATTTGCGGCTATCGTTGAACCTTGGTGCGGAGGAGTTGACCGAAGGCTATTGCAAAAAGCTGGAGGCCATATTGCTTAAATCGGGATTTGCTGCGGAGCGATTGACCTTGGAACTGACCGAGGAGAGCCTTGTGCGCAACATCGATTTGGCGACAACATTGCTGGAGCAATTGAGAAGCAAAAATATTCGAATTGCCGTCGATGATTTTGGCACAGGTTATTCAAGTCTTGCGTATCTGAAAGACTTGCCGCTTGATTATCTAAAGATCGATAAGGGCATGACTCCCGACATAAGCGGAACGGGCAAAGACCGCATTGTCCTGCGCGCTATAATTGCCATGGGGCAGGCGCTTGGCCTTAAAATTATCGCCGAAGGGGTTGAGCGCGCTGAAGAATTGGAAATGTTGAAAGCGGAAGGTTGCGATTTGTTTCAAGGTTATCTGCGGTCGGTCCCGCTTAATGCTGATGATTTCGAGAAATTTGCTTTGCGCAGTAATTGATCTGCAATGTTTCATCAGAGCGGGATGACATTCGTGTATAACAAGAACCGTTCGTGCTGAGCTTGTCGAAGTACAGGTCGCTTGTCACGTACTTCGACGAGCTCAGCACGAACGGATAAGGAGTTGTGTTCCGGTGTAATGTCATCCTGCTCTAGCACTTGAAATTCGCCTTACTTAGCCCGGCGCGCTATGTTGGCCAGGCCTTTTGAAAGTTGCAGACATCCATTCAGGCGGCTTTCGGGATCATGCCAAATACGGTTGATTACCAGTTTGCTGTCGGGCCTCAACTTGGCCACTTCACCGAGTTTTTCTGCATAAGCGAGGAGGCCCTCGACATTCGGCGGGGTATCCCCGTGGAAGCTGACCAAAGTACCGCGCGCGCCCACTTCCATTTTTGCGACGCCTGCGACGATTGCGTTCTGCTTGATTTCAATCAGGCGCAGCAAGTTCTTGGTGGGGGCAGGTATCGTTCCGAATCTGTCCGTCATCTCAGCGGCAAAGCCTTCGACTTCGTGGGCATCCTCAAGGTCGTTGAGACGCCGGTACAGCGCCATGCGAACCGACAGATCGGGGACATACTCTTCTGGAATCGAAATCGGCGCGTCGATAGTGATTTGCGGGCTAAATGCGTCGCGGGGCGGTGCGATTCCATGCGCATCGGCCTTTGCCGCGATAATCGCGTCTTCCAGCATGGATTGATACAGCTCGAAACCGACTTCCTTGATGTGACCAGACTGCTCGTCGCCGACAAGATTGCCAGCTCCGCGAATATCGAGGTCATGGCTGGCAAGTTGAAATCCGGCACCCAATGTATCAAGATCACCAAGCACCTTGAGGCGCTTTTCGGCGGTCTCGGTCAGCGCCTGATCAGGCGGCGTCGTCAGATACGCATAAGCGCGAGTCTTGGATCGGCCGACACGGCCCCTGAGTTGATACAGCTGCGCCATGCCGAAACGGTCGGCACGGTGGATAATCATCGTGTTCGCGCTAGGAATGTCCAAACCGCTTTCAACGATGGTAGTGGAAAGCAGGACGTCATAACGCTTCTCGTAAAAGGCACTCATACGTTCTTCGACTTGGGTTGCAGACATCTGGCCATGCGCGGTAACAGATTTGACCTCCGGAACAACTTCGCGCAAAAATTCTTCAATGCCTGTCAAATCGGCTATCCGGGGTACGACAAAGAAGCTCTGCCCGCCGCGATAATGTTCACGCAGCAAAGCTTCGCGCAAGACTACGGGATCCCATGGCATGACATAAGTGCGCACGGCGAGCCGGTCGACCGGCGGGGTCTGAATTACGGACAATTCACGCAGGCCAGACATCGCCATTTGCAAAGTGCGCGGGATCGGCGTGGCGGTAAGCGTTAACATGTGAACATCGGTTTTCAGCGCCTTAAGCTGCTCTTTATGGGTCACACCAAAGCGCTGCTCTTCATCCACAACCACCAGCCCGAGCCGTTTGAATTTGAGTGATTTTGACAGCACTGCATGGGTTCCAATGACGATATCAATGGTACCGTCCGCGATGCCCTCTTTGGTCCGCGCCATTTCCGCGGCGGGAACCAGCCTCGAAAGACGGCCAACTTTGAGCGGCAAATCACGAAAGCGTTCCGCAAAATTGGTATAATGTTGCCGGGCAAGCAAAGTTGTCGGCGCAATGACGGCAACTTGATGGCCCGCCATGGCGGCGGCAAATGCTCCGCGCAGAGCGACTTCCGTTTTGCCAAAGCCGACATCGCCGCACACCAGCCGGTCCATCGGCTTGCCAGAGGTCATATCGGTCATGACGGCCTTGATGGCGGTTGCCTGATCGGGTGTTTCTTCGAACGGGAACGAAGACGAGAAAGCATCGAATTCGTTCAGCTTTAACTGGAACGCGAAACCCTGGCGGGCGGCGCGACGTGCGTAGAGATTCAGCAACTCGGCGGCGGTATCGCGCACTTGCACGGCCGCTTTTTTCCGGGCCTTTTCCCATTGGCCGCTGCCCAGGCGATGCAGTGGGGCGTTGTCCGGGTTCGCACCGGTGTAACGCGAGATGACCGCCAGTTGTGAAACCGGAACGAACAGCTTGTCGCTACCCTCGTAATGCAGCTCAAGAAATTCCTGGCTGCCCTCGCCTAAATCCATCGTTACCAGGCCGGCGTAGCGGCCGATACCGTGCTGCGAATGCACTACAGGATCGCCAATATTGACCTCGGCCAGGTCGCGCAGCATGCCTTCGGTGCTGGTGCGGGTCTTGTCGCGGCGCCGCGTCTGCTTTACTTCCGATGCGTACAATTCGTTTTCGGTAACAAAGGCAAGATGTTCGTCGGGCAGGATGAAACCGGCTTGCAGCGGAGCGAACGTCAACCCCAATTTGCCAGTGAGCGCAATGAGCCCGCCAACATCGTTTACCGGTG
>JAYVBJ010000038.1:0-9465 GCA_043750535.1 Sphingomonadales bacterium
TTGACGCTGGCGTCGAGATGGAACTGCCCCGAGCGGTCGCGGCGGAGCAGCAGCGCGTCGGTTTCGGCCTTGGCGGCAGGCTTGCCGCTGGCGACAGCCGCTGGCGCAACCGGCGCGCTTGGCGCACCAGGCACCATGAACACCGCGCCCAGGCACATGATGCCCACCGCCGCCAAGGCTATGATGTAAACCCGGATCATTGCGGAAACCAGTGTAGCGGAGCGAGGTTACCGAATGCTTAGGCGGCCTTGCCGTGCGTCACGTCCATGCTGATCGAAGCCCCGGCGTCGATCTCGGCCGCCTTGGCTTCGACCAATGCCACGATATGCCCGATCATGTCCGCGTCCTGGACGTGGTGATCGGTCACCCCCGAGAGGTAGACCATGTGCTTGCCGTTGCCGCCGCCGGTGATGCCGATGTCGGTTTCGCGCGCTTCGCCGGGGCCGTTGACGACGCAGCCGAGCACCGAGAGTGACAACGGCGTCTTGATGTGGCTCAATGCGTCTTCGAGCTTCTGCACGGTGCGGATCACGTCAAAGCCTTGGCGCGCACATGACGGACAGCTGACCACGCGGACGCCGCGTGTTCGCAAGCCCAGCGATTTGAGTATCTCATACCCCACGCGCACTTCTTCTTCGGGTTCGGCAGACAGGCTAACGCGGATGGTGTCGCCGATCCCGGCCCAGAGCAGATTGCCCATGCCGATGGACGATTTCACCGTGCCGCCGATCAATCCGCCAGCCTCGGTAATGCCCAAATGCAGCGGACAGTCGGTCGCATCGGCCAGCCCCATATACGCGGCGACCGCCATGAAAACATCGGACGATTTCACCGCGACCTTATATTCGTGGAAGTCATGATCCTGCAGCAACTTGATATGATCGAGCGCGCTTTCGATCAGCGCATCGGGGCACGGCTCACCATATTTTTCGAGCAGGTCCTTCTCCAGCGACCCGGCATTCACGCCAATCCTGATCGCGCATCCATTGGACTTGGCGGCGTCGACCACTTCCTTCACCCGCGCCGACGATCCGATATTGCCGGGGTTGATCCGCAGGCACGCCGCGCCTGCATCCGCCGCCTCGAGTGCGCGTTTATAGTGAAAATGGATGTCGGCAACGATAGGCACGCGCGATGCCCGGACAATCTGTTTCAGTGCCGCAGTGCTTTCGACATCGGGGCACGACACGCGGATAATATCGACGCCAGCATCTTCGCAGCGGCGGATCTGGTCGATAGTCGCCTTGGCATCGCTAGTCAGCGTATTGGTCATCGTCTGCACCGCAATCGGCGCATCGCCGCCAATGGGAACATTACCGACCATGATCTGGCGGGACGAACGGCGCGCAATATCGCGCCAAGGGCGTACAGAGGACATAGCCGTCATATAGAGGGCCAGGCCGGGGATAGCAATTGCTTGCCGCTGCCAAGTTGAGGGATCGCGTGGGCCGATGTTTCTGGCTGCAGCGCCGGGATATTTTTTGTAAAAGGCTAAAAGGAAAAAAGGGTAGAAGGATGCTGCGCAATATTGGCCGTCGCATCCGGTCATGTTGATTCGTCATTGCGAGCGAAGCGCGGCAATCCAGGGTTGTGCAGCACTGCTCTGGATTGCTTCGGCACTACGTTTCTCGCAATGACGAGCGCGCGCACCTGAATGAATTTCGGTTCTGCAGTTACACCATTATTCAAAGTCAGGTTTTTGTGGTTAAACGCGACAGTCGCAGGGCTCCGCCCACTCTTTTACCCTTTTTTCCTTTCACCCTTTTATGAAAAAATCCTGCCCTCAAAATCAATCCAACCCGCCATGCCATTCCCACACTTAAGCGGCGCAATCCGGCTACCAAGTTGGGGGACCGCGTGGGTCGTTGTTTCTGGCTGCAGCGCCGGGATATTTTTTGTAAAAGGCTAAAAGGAAAAAAGGGTAGAAGGATGCTGCGTAATATTGGCCGTCGCATCGTAACTCAATATCAGTTTTGTGCGAGGAGGGCTGACATCGGAATGGCTACGCCCACTCTTTTACCCTTTTTTTCCTTTTACCCTTTTATGAAAAAATCCCGCCCTCAAAATCAACCCAACCCGCCATGCCATTCCCACACTTAAGCGGCGCAATCCGGCTACCAAGTTGGGGGACCGCGTGGGTCGTTGTTTCTGGCTGCAGCGCCGGGATAATATTTTCATAAAAGGGTAAAAGGAAAAAGGGTATAAGGAGGCTGCGTAATATTGGCCGTCGCATCGTAACTCAATATCAGTTTTGTGCGAGGAGGGCTGACATCGGAATGGCTCCGCCCACTCTTTTACCCTTTTTTTCCTTTTACCCTTTTATGAAAAAGTCCTGCCCTCAAAATCAATCCAACCCGCGATGCCATTCCCGCACTTAAACGGCGATAATCCGGCTACCAAGTTGGGGGACCGCGTGGGTCGTTGTTTCTGACTGCAGCGCCGGGATAATATTTTCATAAAAGGGTAAAAGGAAAAAGGGGTAGAAGGATGCTGCGCAATATTGGCGGTCGCATCGTAACTCAAAGTCAGTTTTGTGCGATGAGGGCTGACATCGGCAGAGTTCAGCCCACTCTTTTACCCCTTTTTCCTTCTACCCTTTTACGAAAAAATCCCGAGCTCTAAATCCAAGCAAGCTGGCTCAATCAAATAAGGTCCAACCAAGCGCAGAAATCACTTTCCTACACAGAACCAGATAGGTTAGTTTCTCAGCATGGTAAATCTCTCTTCCCCCTCCCCGCCCGCCACTGCAAAAGCAACAGGCCGCCGCTCACTCGCCAAATCTGACCAGTTGCCAGACACGGGACGTATTTGGACCGTGCCAAAGATGATGCGCTTTATTAACACGCTGGCAAATACCGGATCGGTATCGGTCGCCGCCAAATGCGCCGGAATGTCGCGGCAATCCGCATATGGGTTGCGCAACAAGCTCATCGATCAGCCGTTTGATTTGGCGTGGGAGGCTGCATTGGAATTCGGGTTTCAACAGGTGGCGCACGAGGCGCTTGACCGTGCGCTCAACGGAACGCTGATACCGGTATATTATAAGGGTGAGAAAGTTGACGAAAGGCGCGTTTTTAACGAACGTGCGACGTTGAACCTGATGCTGGCTGCGCCCCATATCGGACGTAGCGCCGCCGCCCGCGGCTTTGCGACGCGGCATTGGCCAAACTTGTTGCAAAGGCTGGAGGACGGTCCGCTTACCTGGACCGAAGAGGAACTTGCGCGGTCCAGCCCGGCCAATCCCAACGAACGAATAGCATTTGCACCCGGCGAACAGACATCGAGCCGCAGTCAGAAATATGAAGAGCGCGGATGATGTTGGAAATATTCGAACTTTATGCTTTCGCAAAAGTTCAAAATAGGCGTCAATCTTGTCAACTAGGTGTCAACTTGGCCAAATCAGGGGCGGTTTGAGTTAGCTGTTTCAAATTCCTGTAATCCACGATAGCAGTCAGCCATGAGCTGGGAAAAAGAGATAGCCGAACTCCGCATGCGGGAGGCCATGGCCGAACGGATGGGCGGCGCGGAAAAAGTTGCGCGGCAACATGCGCGCGGCAAGCTGGATGCACGGGCGCGGATATCCGGGCTGGTCGACGCAGGCAGCTTTCGTGAGATTGGCAAGATTGCAGGCAAAGCCAGTTACGCCGACGATGGCAGCTTCCTTGATCTGGCGGCATCCAATCTGGTCTTTGGCCGGGGCAACATTGATGGCCGTCCGGTCGTCGCCAGCTCCGATGATTTCACCGTGCGCGGCGGCGCGGCCGATGCGGCGTTGCACCGCAAGTTCGTCCAGTGTGAAAAAATGGCGCATGAAATGGGCATACCATTGGTGCGGATGATCGACGGCACCGGCGGCGGCGGCTCGGTCAAGACGCTGGAAATGACGGGATACACCTATGTGCCGATGACGCCGGGTTGGGATCATATTGTCAAAAACCTCGAAAGCGTGCCGGTGGTGGCATTGGCGCTTGGCCCGACCGCCGGATTGGGAGCGGCGCGCACCGTGGCCAGCCATTATTCGGTGATGGTCAAGGAAGTATCGCAGATTTTTGCCGCTGGTCCTGTGGTCGCCGCACAAATCGGCGAAGAACTGACCAAAGAAGCCTTGGGCGGCAGCGACATTCACACCCGCAATGGAGTATGCGATGACGAGGTGGCCAGCGAGGCCGATGCGTTCGCTGCGGCCCGGCGGTTCCTGTCTTATCTGCCCGCCAATGTCGATCGGCTGGCAGCGCGCACGGCATGCAGCGATCCGGTAGACCGGCGGGAGGAGATGCTGATCTCCATCGTCCCGCGCGCCGACAAACAGGTGTATTCGATGCGCAGCGTGATGGACGCCGTTCTCGACAAGGGCAGCATATTTGAAATGGGCAAAAGGTGGGGCCGCGCCGCAATCACCGCATTTGCACGGCTTGACGGCTGGCCGGTTGCGGTGCTCGCTTCGGACCCGACATATTTGGGCGGATCATGGGAGGCGCTGACTAGCCAAAAGGTGAAACGCTTTGTCGAATTGGCGCAGCTATTCCGCCTGCCCGTCGTCCACCTGGTCGACAATCCCGGCTTTATGATCGGGCTGGAGGCGGAACGCACCGCCACCATCCGCCACGGCGTCGAGGCGATGAACGCGATATATAAGGCGACCGTTCCGTGGGCGTCGGTGATCGTGCGCCGTGCTTATGGTATCGCGGGCAGCGCGATGTCCAACGGCGAACGGTTTCAATACCGCTTTGCCTGGCCATCGGGCGATTGGGGCAGCCTACCCATCGCTGGCGGATTGGAAGCGGCGTATAAATCCGACATAGAATCTGCGCCCGACCCGGCGGCACGGCTGGCCCAGATCAAAGCGAAGCTAGACGCAGTCACATCCCCGTTCCGCAGCGCCGAACATTACAGCGTCGAAGACATCATCGACCCCCGCGACACAAGGCCGCTATTGTGCGAATTTGCCGAACTGGCGTGGGGCAAATTGGGGGCGTGAGTTTTGCGCGGCAGGAGATTTGTTCCTGCAATATGTGTTCCCTTAAATGGGGTGTTCCCCGGCGAAGGCCGGGGTCCAGCTAACAAAAGTTCAGCGGCGCTGGACCCCGGCCTGCGCCGGGGAACACGGAAGCACAAAATCATCTCACCCCAAACATCACAACTTTGGCGGGCGACCCCGCGCCTTACCAAGCCGCTTGACTGGCTTACTGTGCCGCAACCGGAAAGCCGCGCCGTTTGAGCAAGGCATTGACGTCAGGGTCACGGCCACGGAATGCGCGGTATGCTTCGATCCGGTCGGTTTCATCACCCGTGGACAGCAAGACCTTGCGGAATTTGTCGGCCAGCTCCTTGTTCCAAACATCGCCGCTTTCTTCAAACGCCGCCCATGTATCCGCATCCATCGTTTCAGACCAAAGATAGCTATAATATCCAGCCGAATAAGCGTCTGACGAAAACAGATGGTTGAACTGCGGCAAGCGGTGCCGCATCGCCATTTCCCTTGGCATGCCGATTTCGGCCAACGTCGCTTTTTCAAACGCCGCCGCATCGGTGACAGGATCGGTGCGGAAATGCAGTTTCATATCCAGGATTGCGCTCGACAGATATTCCACCGTGGCAAACCCCTGATTGAATGTACCGCTTGCTTCGATCTTTTCGACCAGCGCCGCTGGAATGGGCTCACCCGTCTTGTAATGCTTGGCATATTTGTTCAGAATATACGGCGTCAACAGCCAGCTTTCATTGACCTGGCTTGGATATTCCACAAAGTCGCGGGGTGTTCCGGCAAGCCCCGGCCATGTGATATCATAGTTCAGATAATGCAGCGCGTGGCCAAATTCATGGAACAAGGTCGATGCATCGTCGATGCTGATCAACGTGGGTTCAGCGCCGGCCGCCTTGACAAAGTTATTGTTGTTCGATGCCAGTATCAGATTGTTCTGCCCGCCAAGCTTATGCTGACTGCGATACGTGGTCATCCATGCGCCAGAGCGTTTTCCCGAACGCGCAAAATTGTCGAGATAGAAAAGGCCGACGACCTTGCCTTCGCGGGTGACTTCGAATGTGCGGACGCTGGGTTCAAACACCGGCACTGCGCCGGTATTTTCGGTAAAGCTGAAATCGTACAAACGCCCCGCCGCGTCGAACATGGCGGCGACCATATTGTCGAGTTGGAAATATGGTTTGATCTCATTTTGATCGAGATCATATTTCGCCTTGCGGACCTTTTCGGCGTAGAAACGATAATCCCAAGGCTCAATCGTGATTTCTTCGGCATTGGCGATTGCCTGCATATCGGCGACCTCCTCCTTTACCCGCGCCACCGCAGCGGGCCAGACTTTCATCATCAGGTCCATCGCCCGTTCAGGCTTCTTTGCCATCGTGTTGGCCATGCGGTAATGCGCGTGCGTTTCAAATCCGAGCAGCTTCGCGCGGTCTTGACGCAGCTTCAATATCTCGGCGATGGTCGCGTTGGTGTCGTTGTCGTTGCCATTTTCGCCGCGCTTTACGAATGCCTGCCACACCTTTTCCCGCAAAGCGCGGTTGGTGGAGTTTTCCAAGAACGGCTGCACTGCTGAACGGGTATTGGCAATCGCCCATCCCGCTGTGCCCTTTGACTGCGCCGACGCCTTGATCGCTGCAACAAAACTATCGGGTAGCCCGGCCAATTCCGCCTCGTCAGTTAGCAATATGTAAGTTTCCTCATCGGCCAAAACCTTGCCCGAAAATGCAGAGAATTTTTTGGCGAGTTCGGATTCAACTGCGATCACCTTGTCTTTTTCGGCATTGCCCAGCAGCGCACCATTGCGCACCAACGCGTCATACGTCCGCTGCAGCAAGCGTGCCTGTTTGGCATCAAGGTTCAATTTTTCGCGCTGTTGATAGAGGAACTGGACACGTTGAAAGAACCGGGCGTCGAGCGACTGCTTGCTAAAAAACTCGCTAAGCTTGGGGTCCCATTCGGCCTCCATCTTGCGGATTTGATCGGTCGACAAATTTGATGTGTAAACGCCCCAGACTGAAAACAGGCGATCAAGCTCTTTGCCCGCAACTTCGGTCGCAGCAATTGTGTTTTCAAATGTAATGGCTTCAGGGTTGTTGACGATCTTTTCAAATTGGTTCGTCGAAACCTGCATGGCCGCCCTGAACGCAGCAGGAAAATCGTCAGCCTTGACCTTGTCCCAAGGCGGTACGCCATCATATGGGCCTGTCCATGGTTGCAACAACAGCGGAGCTTTTGCCTGTGAAGCCATTTGACCCTTTCCTTTTGGTGTTGCTTGCGCTGTGGCGGGATAGGCCAATAGCAACAGCGGCAATATCGACAACCCTGACCACAGTTTAATCTTACGCATTATGATCTCACCTTTTCATAAAGTCTTAACCGACAAGATAGAGCGCAAAAGTTCAAAAATCCAACGCATTTATATATCAAAGCCGGATCATATACGAACCATTCACGGTTGATGCCTCCAATTCGGACTCTATCCATTCAGGCAATAAAAGCGGCGCCGATGGTAAGTCAAAGAGCATATTGGTTACGCTAAAAAAACTGGTGGGAAGGGCTATATGTTGCAGAAAGGCGATACAGATTACAGCGGTAAAACTCGGCGTAACCAGGCCGCTTTTTTGTTTGGAAGGCCTGAACAACTAGCGAAATTGCAACAGTTTGCGAGCGTATTGGATTGCTCCATTTCCGATGGCGTTGTTCTTGCACGCAACGGAAGCGGCGACGCAGCCGATCTGAATTTTGATCTATTGCTGATCGATCTTCAGTCCGATTTGGAGTTTCCTGCCCAACAATTGCGCCAAATTTCTGACTATCTGAATGGCAGCAACGTAGAAGCGATGGTTTGGGCAGATCTGGAAACATTGGAAACGGCATACGCGGTGCTGCCGGTTTCAAGATGTCATTTTCTGATCGATCCAACCGACGCCGAAGTGATGCTGATTATGTCAGGGGCAATTAAGCGGGGCAAAATGGACCAAGTACACGGGGGCAATCGCGAGATTGAGTTTAGCGCCTTACACCGAATTAGCGATGAATTGGCTGACTTCGCAAAAACGTTGGCGCGCATTGCCGAACAAGACGAAGATTCGGTTATGATCGGGCTGGCGGAGAAACCCATTTCATTCCGGCCTGCACCTGCGGCCGTTATGCATCCGTTCATCGATGCGCCTACCGCGCAGGCGAGTTTAATTTCGCCTGCGCTTATTCGCGAAGCAATCAAGCTACGCCGATTGCGTGACAGTTATTTTCAAGCCGACCTGTTCGCCGACCCGGCGTGGGACATAATGCTAGACCTGTTTGCGGCGCGGTTGGAAGGTATCTCTGTTTCGGTGTCCAGCCTGTGTATTGCGGCGGCCGTCCCTGCGACCACGGCCTTGCGTTGGGTCACTGGCATGACGACAAGCGGTATCTTGCTGCGCCGCCATGACCCGAAAGACGCGCGCCGTGTGTTCATCGAACTATCCAACGAAACCGCTGCACAGATGACAACCTATTTTTCTGAAATGAAACGCCGCAGCAATCAATTGCTGCCGATGCTTTAAAGCGGAATGACATAGCACAGGAACCAGACGCCCTCACCGTTCGTCCTGAGCCTGTCGAAGGATGAGACAAGCAACCTGTACTTCGACAAGCTCAGCACGAACGGTTCTTGTTTCACTCAAATGTCATCTCGCGTTAGTTTGATATGATTGCTCATCATGGTTTGATGTCAGCAATAAGTTTTGGCCTCCTTTGTGTCGAAAAAGCTTGCCAATTGCATTCACCTTTGGCAATGGGCGGGCCGCTGATGCGCATTTGTATCCGCGATCCCTTGCATAGGGGCGCTTAGCTCAGTTGGTAGAGCATCTCGTTTACACCGAGTGGGTCGGCGGTTCGAGCCCGTCAGCGCCCACCAGTTTTTCCGCCGATCACATTAACCGACCATGTCGGCGCCACATATGCACGGTGCGGATCGCCGCATAGGTGAAAAGGCCAATCGGTCCGAATAGGAACGTAAGGACGAGCGGGTTGAGCATCGCCCAGTGCGGCACACCGATTTTCGCCGAATCCTCGATTTTCCAGCTGCCGACAAACAGGTCGAAGGCAAGGTAATGTGTCCAACCCAGCATCACATTGCCAGGCAGCGAAAACAGGGCCGCGACGCCCGCCAGCGTGCTGAAGCTCGCGCCAGCGACGGGTTGTGTGATTGTGAACAGCTGGACGAAATAGGCGGCGGCGAGGATTACCGCGACGATGCGTGCCGTACGGACTAGGCTTGTGCGGGCGAGCGGTGCGATCAAGAGTGCGAGCCAGCCGATCAATGCCGCTGTCATGCACAGGCTGAAAATAGTCTCAAGCGCCATACCCGGTTTTGCCTTTCATATTAAGCGTTTCATACAAAACGCATGAAGCGTCCTAAAGCGCCCTGATTAGTTTGACGGCGTAAGCTGCCCATGCCGGATCGGCGATAACTTGCTGTTTGCCACCCGCACCCAAGG
>JAYVBJ010000039.1:0-9341 GCA_043750535.1 Sphingomonadales bacterium
ACGGCCTTGACCGCCTCGGCGGGAGAGTGGCCTGCCTCGACCTGCTCGGACACCAGATGCGCGACAACTTCGGTATCGGTCTCGCTTTCGAACGTCCGCCCGCGCGTGGTCAGTTCATCGCGCAGCTGCTTGAAATTTTCGATAATGCCATTGTGGACCAAAGCAACCTCACCGGTGGCATGCGGGTGTGCGTTGCTGGTCGTCGGCGCGCCGTGGGTGGCCCAGCGGGTGTGTGCGATACCGATATTGCCCGGGGCGTCGTCGGATTTGAGAACATTAACGAGGTTAGCGAGCTTCCCCTCAGCCCTGCGACGAACAAGCTGGCCATTGTGCACGGTGCAGACCCCCGCACTGTCATACCCCCGATACTCCATGCGCTTCAGCCCATCGACCAATCGGTCCGAGACAGGGGATTTGCCAACAATGCCAATAATGCCGCACATTTATTTCATTCCAATTTGTAAGGGATGCGAATGCCCGGCATCTCTGCAGGGAAATCTTTAGTATTTCGTGTAATCAATATCGCGCCGTTCACTTGTGCGGTGGCGAGAATATAAGCATCCATAAGCTTCATTTTCGTGCGGTGCCGGATATCAGCCGCTGCCATTGCAATCCGAGCATCCAACTCTACCACTTCGAAATTTGAGAGCGCCTGACGAACCGTATCGCGTGCATCGAGTGTTTCGCCCGCAAGGACTTCGGTCCAGACGATTCGACTGATGCGATGGCCTTTGTAACGAGCCAATTCCGCCGTCCCTTGCGGTTTGCGTTTTAGCCAGTCGATCACGATATTAGTATCGAAGAATGGGTTAGCCACTTATCAAATATCTTCGTACGGTCTGCGATCTTCGCGCATCGCTTGTTGATACTCAACGCCATCGGGAATGTCGTTGCGATGCTCCCAAAGGCCGGCCCACCGTTCGATCCAGTCATTATTATCCGCATTATGGACCAAATGGAGCTTGATAGCGTCACGAATTTCTGCCGCACGCGATTTACCCTGACGCTTGGCCAAGGCATCGAGCTTTTCGATATCTTCGTCGGGAATGTCGGTCAGGATTCTCATGTGTCCCTCGCTTCGTTCACTATGAACTCTGGGTATTTGCCCGCAACCATATCGAGGTAAATTTGCCGCTGACGATCATCTTCCTCGTCGAACATATCCGGCGATTCGGCGCGGACTTCCTCATAATCATCCTCCCAATAACGGGTCCATTCGGCACGACGCTTTCTGTCATATTCAGGAGGGTCGTACTTCACGCCAGCCCTCGCCCAAGCGCCAAACCCGATTTCTAGACATTCAAGCGTATGCTGCCGTTGACAAGCCGATACCGCTTCGCGCAGCACAGAAGCACGCGACTTGCCCTGCTCGGCGGCAAGCTGGTCGAGCCATTTGATGTCTTCATCGGGCAGATCGGCGAGAATGCGAGTCATGATATACTGATATCATATCATGATATCATGTCAAGGCGGGTTACTTCAGATTCTGATGATAGAGGTCATTAAATTCGATTCCACATTCAGCAAATTCATCCGCAACATCGTTTAGGTTGGTAATCGACCATGACGATGTTCCATCAGAAAGCCTTTGTTGTTTGCGTGGTCCCGTCATGGGTTTACCGTGCAAAAGCCGATTTCGTCGTTTGACAAGTTGCTGGAACGCCAAAGCTAATGGCTCAGCTTTGCTCCTGAGATTAGCGTCTGCAATCACAGAAACTAGCTTAACCAGATCGTCAGCAATGGTGCCCGCCATCTTTCTTTTTGGCTCAATCGTTGCAATGTAGCCTGTCTGCAACGCCTCGCAGCAATATGCCGCAGCCCATTCGCATCTTGCAAAGCAGACAACTGCTTGCCCAAGCGCCGCGCGATATTTTGCTGACAGCGGAATGCGATTGCGATCACCCTTCACTTCTTCTCCGCCTTCTTCTTCCGCATCGCGTCGTGGAAGCGGTCCGCCCAGCCGGGTTTGACCATCTGCTCTGCCCGCACCATGCGGAGTTCGCCGTTGGCTACGTCGCGTGATACTGCGCTGCCTGCTGCGACAATGGCGTCGCGGCCTATCTTTACCGGAGCGATCAGGGCTGAGTTGCTGCCGATAAACGCCCCCTCCCCAATCACAGTCTGATATTTGAAATAGCCGTCATAATTGCAAGTGATTGTGCCTGCGCCGATGTTCGCCTTTGCCCCCACGTCAGCGTCGCCGATGTAGCTTAGGTGGTTGGCTTTCGCGCCTTTGCCCAGCCGCGCTTTTTTTACTTCGACGAAATTGCCGATCTTGGCTTTTTCCTCGAGCACGGTGCCGGGGCGGAGGCGGGCGAAGGGGCCGACTTCGCAGCCTTCGCCGATGTGCGCGCCCTCGATATGACAATTGGCGCGGATTTTTGCGTGGTCGGCCACAGTCACACCGGGGCCGAAAAAAACGTTTGGCTCAATCAGGACATCGCGGCCAATTACGGTGTCATAGGCGAACCAGACAGTTTCGGGCGCAATCAAGGTTGCGCCGTCATCCATCGCCTGCACGCGGCGGCGGGCCTGCCATTCGCCCTCCATCTGCGCCAATTGCGCGCGGCTGTTGATGCCGGCGACGTCATAGGGATCGGTGGTCACCGCCACACACGCGCCATAATTTCCTTTGGCATCGGCGTTCGCGATGTTGACGATGTCGGTGAGGTAATACTCCTTTTGCGCGTTATCATCGGTGACGCGGGCGAGCAGCGCAAACAGGTCCGCCGCCTTCACCGCCATCAGGCCGGAGTTGGAGAGCTTGACAGCTTTCTCCGCCTCGGTCGCATCCTTTTGCTCGACCATCTTCACGATGCGCTCTTGTCCTTTGGCACCCTCAACAATCACGCGGCCATAGCCATTGGGGTCTTCGGGTTCGAACGCCAATACAACCACGGCGGGCGCATCCGCTGCGTTCAATCGGTCCACCATGGCCTGCATCGTTGCGGTCGGCACAAAGGGTACATCGCCATAAAGGATCAGCACGTCGCCAGTGAAGCCCGACAGCGCACCCTCCGCCATCTGCACCGCATGGCCCGTGCCATGTTGCGGTTCCTGCACCGCAAGCTCAGCCGACCCTGCCAAGGCCGCCTCCAACTGCTCCTTACCGCTGCCAACCACCACCACCTTTTTGGCGGGCGACAGCGCATCGACGCTGGCCATCAGGTGCATCAGCATCGGGCGGCCCGCAATCGGATGCAGCACCTTGTGCGTGTCGGATTTCATGCGGGTGCCTTTGCCCGCGGCGAGTATGATGGCAGCTATTTTGGTCATGACAAACCCCATGCCATCAATTGCTTGCGGATTCCATAAGCAAGGTGGGCGATGGGGGATTTTTTAATTAGAGCTTGATGAGTTTTAGTTGCATCATTTTATCACCGTAGCCCTGAACCTGTCGAAGGGTGTCTAGCCGACAAGTGCCCATAGGCAGGCTCAGGGCTTCGGTGTGAGATAATTTCAACACACACTAAACCGCCACCAGCTTCATCAATTTGCGTTCCACCGGCGCAAGCAAGGGACCGAGTTCATGGCCGCGTTTCAATACCACGCCGCCTTCGCCAAATAATACCCACATGCCTTGCTTCTGCCGCAGCGCGGGGCGTTTTTCGATGCGATATTCGGGACGTTCGGCGGCGCGGCGAAAGGCGCTGAATATCGCCGCGTCACGGCCCAAATCCATCGCATAGTCACGCCATTTTCCGGCAGCCACCATCCGGCCATACAGGTTCAATATTGTCTGCAATTCGCCGCGATCAAAACCCACTTGTTGCGGTTGCTGCGGCGCGCGCGGCGAAGTTGGAAACGGAGTAATTGTTGCGCTCAAGCGCGCTCGCCTCCGTCAGCTTTCTGCTTTGCTGCGCGCTTGGCGGGGATTTTGACTGGTTTTGCGGCGGCAATCTTGGTCACGCGCTTGGCCGGTAATGTTTGGCTATCACGGTCGGCGACCAATTGCGCCACGCGCTTTTGCAACGTTTCAATTTCGCATTGCAGGATTTCCAGCGTCTGTGTCGCCGGATCAAATCGTTCGGCGCACGGCGTTCCATAAGGCGTGAACTCCCGCGTCGCCGGTTTTACCTCAACCAACGTTGAACGCGCCGGAATGCCGACCATCGTTGCGCCCGCAGGAACGTCTTTGGTGACGACCGAATTGGCGCCAATGCGCGCGCCGTCGCCAACCGTTATCGGCCCCAATATGGCTGCACCCAGAGAAATGATCGCGTTATCACAGATCGTCGGGTGGCGTTTGCCGCCTTGGCCATTGGTCGGATTGGTCCCGCCCAGGGTCGCGCCTTGATAAATGGTCACATTATTGCCAATCACCGCCGTCTCGCCGATTACAACAAAGCCGTGATCGATAAAGAAATTCCGCCCAATCTTTGCGCCCGGATGAATATCAATCGCGGTTAACAGCCGCGACCAATGATTGACCAGCCGCGCCGGAAAATACAGGCCGCCTTCAAACAGCCAATGCGCGATCCGGTGATAGGCCAGCGCCCAAACGCCGGGATATGTCAGAACCTCCATGCGCGAACGCGGCGCGGGGTCACGCGCTCTGATTGAATCGAGATAATCGATCAGATTTGAAAACATGATTTAGGCCTCTTGCCCGGCAACATTGCCGTTACAAACTATTCATTCAGTATGACCGAATAGTTAAGCACCGCGCAAAGGAAAATCCAGACTCGTCCGTTAAAAAACCGAGCTTGGCCGTTAAAAAACTGGAATTAATCGCCATTTTCGATTATTATACCAAAATTGAGAAAGGTATTCGATTAATGAGCACCTATTTGCCGACGTTGAAGCAACTGCAATATCTGATTGCGCTGCGCGAGCATGGCCATTTCGGCAAAGCTGCCGAGGCCAGTTTTGTGACACAATCGACATTGTCGGCGGGCGTTCGCGAACTTGAATCTTTGTTGGGTATCATGTTGGTCGAACGCACCCGCCGCGTGGTTCGCTTCACCCCGCTGGGCAACAAAATCGTCGACAAAGCGCACCGGATATTGCGCGAGGCCGAGGAGCTGTCCGAAATGGCACGCTCGGCGGGAAAGCCGCTGGCTGGCGATCTGCGGATGAGTGTTATTCCGACGATCGCACCGTTCTTGCTACCCAAATTGTTGCCTGCGCTGCGTGATCAATATCCCGACCTTAAACTTTATCTGCGCGAAGAACCGAGCGCGGCGGCGTGCGATGCGTTGCACCATGGACAGGTTGATTGTGTGTTGCTGGCGTTGCCATTTGCCGCTGGCGATATCGAAAAGGCCGAATTGTTCAGCGACCGGCTATATGTTGCCTTTCCCAAAGATGATCCGCGCGACCCGCCGCCGACGATTACACCCGACCTGATCGACGAATCGCGGTTGTTGCTGCTGGTCGACGGGCACTGTTTAAAAGATCATGCGCTGGCCGCCTGTAACCGGCCCGAACTGCGCGCGTCGGCATCGATGATGGGCACGTCGCTGCATACTTTGGTGCAGATGGTGGACAATGGACTGGGTTTGACATTGATCCCGGAAATGGCGGTGCGGGCGGGCTTGCTGGCCGGAACCAAAGTCGTCGCACGGCCATTGGAAACCGAACATGCCAGCCGCGATATCGCATTGATTTGGCGCACCAGCAGCCCGCGCCGCGAAGAGTTTGAAATGCTGGCGTCGGCGTTGCGCGAATTGCACCTGTCAATGTAGCTTTTTGACTGGGTTCTGGCTCTGAGCCTAAGCGACCACCGGATTATGGTCATCGGTTTTTGCAGTTTTCAAACGCAGGCTTTTGATCGGCCGCCAAGCGGCCTCTTTGCGGCGCCGAGCAAGATAGGTATCGAGCGATATTTGCAGTGCAACCAACATATAGACAAACGGTTGGAATGCGATGCCGACAAAAAGACACCCGACAAGATAGACGATATGCGCGTTTTGCAATGCGGTAGCGAGCGGGGCCACCCAGGCTTCATCCTCCCGCTTTCGCCTTCGGTACATTCGCGAGACCATTTCCATGCGCCATATCCCGCCGACATGGATCAACAGCCAGATCACCAGGCCGGGATAGCCTTGTTCACCGAGCATTTCGAAGTAGCTGCTGTGGAATGCGCGGCCAGCATCGACAACCTGTTTGGTTTCGCCGTCGACAACATATTGATCATTGGGATTGTTCGGATCTTTCTTTGCCTTGATGTCATATTGGATGCGGTTTTGCAGATAGGAATTAAACCCGCCGCCCAACGGATGGGTTTTTGCGAACTCCCATGTCCATTGCCAGATGGCAATGCGGGTGGAGGCCGATTCGTCCTGTTTATAGTCCTTGATCGTCTCCGCCCGCTCGGTCAGCTTGGCGGGCAATAGCGGGATCGAAGCCGCGCCCAGCAATGCAATCGCCAACAAATACGCCATGCGGTAACGCACAAAACGCAGCATCAACAGGCCCAGAACCGCAACGCAAACCAAACCGGTGCGCGCCTGTGTGCCGATCGGAATCAGCATGCAGGAAAATATCAACGCAGCGGCGTAAACCCGCACCCGCCAATCCGGTTTGAATATCGTGCCATGCTTGGCCAGCCAGACGATCAGCGGAATGACGGTAATTGCGACGCACGATATGATGCTGCCTTCAAACAACCCGCTATTGTCATAGATTAACAGCACCAACACACCGTATCCGCCGCCGCCCACCAGCGTCTTGATCCCGCCGGTTACGATCAGCGCGGAAAGACACAGCACCATCGTTAGCACCAAAGCCTCAATCCGCAGCCGCGTCGTCAAGGTCAGCGGCAGGAATGCCGCAAACACCAATGCTTTCCAGACCCAGGCCCATTTGTCCAAGGCGGCGACGGGCTCCACCGCGACCGTGGTGGTATATCCGCAATAGATCAGCAACAGCACCAATAACGCCCATCGCGGGGAAACGCGGACATTCTGCTTTTCATCGCTGACCAGAAAACCGAGCACGGCCAACCCGAACACAATCAGCGACAATGGCACTGAATTGAGCATGAAATAGCTCAAACGCTGCGGCGCGCAAATGTCGATATAGGCGTAGACGAGCGTAAATATGAAGGGCCGGTTGAAAGCCAGCAATAATATCGCGGCAACATAGCCCACAAAAATCAGGTCACGCATCGGGCTTGCCCCCCGGCGCCTTGGATTTTTTGCGCAAACCTTGGCGCAATGCATCACCATCAGACACGATGCGTTCCTTGCGCCGCTTGCCGAAACCTTCGGGTTCGGGATCAAGCGCAGGGGCATTTTCGACGTTGAGTTCTTCAGCGCGCGTCAAAGACCACAGGGCAAACAACAGCAAGCCATGGCTTAGCAATATCGAAAAATTGTCGATCATGCGCCTGTCTCTATGTCCCAATATGGTCTGCCGCGAAGGTGCGGTGAAGACCGTATAACGGGATAGAGTTGACGCCGCGTTAATCCTTTTATGTCAAAAGCGGCGCATCATGTCCCGTATATTACACGTCCTCGATCATAGCCTGCCGCTGCATAGTGGCTATACATTCCGCACCCGCGCGATCATGAAAGCGCAACAAGCGGCGGGGTGGGACGTCGCCGGTATCACCAGCGTCAGGCAGTATCAGCACGGCGAAACGCGGGGGCCAGACAAACAGGTTACCGAAGGCCTGACCTTTCATCGCACCAACGGTCACGCAGGCGGTCCTGCGTTGCTGCGCGAATACCGCGAAGTTTCGGTTTTAACAGACAGCATATTGGAACTGCACCGGCAATGGCCGTTTGAATTGTTGCATGCACATTCACCTGCGCTCAACGGTTTGGCGGCGGCGTGGGCGGCGCAGCGATTGGGATTGCCTTTGGTCTATGAAATTCGCGCCTTTTGGGAGGACGCAGCGGTCGGTAACGGCACCGGGACCGAAGGTTCGGCAAAATACCGTTTGACCCGCGCATTGGAAAACCATGTGGTTGCAAAGGCCGATGCCATTGCCGTGATCTGCGACGGCCTGCGCGGTGACCTGATTGCCCGCGGCGTTGCGGCGGACAAAATCATAGTGTCGCCCAACGGCGTTGATCTGGAATTGTTCGGCAGCCCGCCGCCGCGTGATGAGGAATTGATTGGCCAGCTGGGCCTGACTGGCAAAGATGTAATCGGCTATATCGGCAGTTTTTATGATTATGAAGGTCTGGACGATTTGATCGCAGCGATGGCGCATTTGCAAGGGCCTGCGCGCAATGCCCATCTGGTGTTGGTTGGTGGCGGACCTATGGAATCGTCTTTGCAAGCACAGGCGGCAGCGTCACCGGCAGCAGACCGCATCCATTTCATCGGCCGTGTTCCACATGAGCAGGTCGAACGTTATTACAGCATTGTCGATATCCTTGCGTATCCGCGCAAATCGATGCGGCTCACCGATCTGGTAACGCCATTGAAGCCATTGGAAGCGATGGCACAGGGCAGGTTGGTCGCGGCATCGGATGTTGGCGGCCACCGCGAATTGATCGAGGATGGTGTGACCGGTACGTTATTCCCAGCAGACGATCCGAAAGCAGCCGCTTTGGCATTGGAAATGCTGTTTGGCGTGCGTAAAAATTGGGACGAGCGGCGGCGCAATGCACGCATTTTCGTTGAGAAGCATCGGAATTGGCAAGAAAATATTCATCGTTACGATCCTGTTTACCATTTGCTGCTACGTCGAAATACAATGGCCAAAGCCGCGTAAATGCGGCAATTAACGGCGGGATTGGCGAATGAATTCAAATTTGAAACATAACCCGTATACCCGCGCGCTCGGGCTGGCGTGGTTCGCCGGCATTGCGACAGCGGTCGCCACGATGTTTGTTCCGGCTTCGGTGTTGGAAAGCATGACCGGTGCGTCGGGTTTGTCCGAACTGGTTCCTGCAACCGCTGCACCCTTGGGCGATACCGCTCGCGCGCTGATCGCGTTTGGCGCGGGCGCTCTCGTGTTGTCGATGATAACGGTGCTGTTGCTGCGCTCTTCGTCAGCGAAAGAAATCGACATTGCTCCAGCGGCCGGAATGGCCGAAGATGATAATGGTAACCTGGCATCGGCGTTGAAGCAGCGCATCGGCAGCCTGCGCTTGCCAAAAATGCCCTGGGTCAAAAACGACGATGACATCACCGAATTGTCGGATCTCCCGAAGCTGCGTGTCGGTGACAGCCATCCCGATGCTCCTGCCCGCCGTCCGCTATTGGTTACGCAAGACTTGCCGTCGCTCGATTTGACCGAACTTGCGGTGGAAACTGTTATCGAACCAGAGCCGGTGGCACTGGCCAGCGATGTGGCTGATCAGCCGGTTGCGGAGGATCAGCTAAGCCTTGCGGAAATGATCGAACAGCTCGAAGCATCGGTTGCGCAGCGCCAGAAACAA
>JAYVBJ010000040.1:0-24828 GCA_043750535.1 Sphingomonadales bacterium
AAGGCTCTCAACACGCTTCGAGAAATACGCCCAAAACTTCCTCGCCATGCTCCACATCTTCGCAATCAAATGTTGGATCAATTGAGTCCACACCCTAGGGGTTTTCGCACCTGTCACGGTAATTACAGAAAGTATTTGCCAAACTCATTGAATTGTTCCACTTTTACGTCAGATATCGATAAAAAACTGGGGGGCAAAATGACTGAGTCTGAATCGAAGACCAATGCACCAAATAAGCGGGGCTGCGTTTTTTGGGGCATTATTGTAGTAGTTGCGCTAGTGATTTTGGCGATGTTGTTCGGACCAAGCGAGGAAGAAGTTGCTAAACAGAAAGTTGTTTCAGCGCAGCAGGAAACATTAGAATCTCAGGCGCAACGAACTAACGCAATTAAGGTTTCTGCGCGCGATTTGTCTCGTGAATTGAAAGCAAACGAAATCGCCGCACTCAAAAAGTATGAGGGTCAGCTAATCGAGGTAAGTGGAACGATTAAATCGATCGACTCTGATTTTAGCGACGATCCGGTGCTGCAACTCGATTCGGGTGAAATGTTCGAATTCGTAGCTTTAAACTTAGATAGCAGCCAAAAGGATTATGCGGCTCAACTTAAAAAAGGTCAAAAAGTCGTAATGCTCTGTAAGACCTTGCGCGAGGCGATAGGTTCAGCTCAACTTTCTGACTGCACAGCAGCAGACTGAAGAGGAAGAATTCCGGTGACAGGTGCGTCACCCCCTAATTAGATGCGAACTGAACTGCCGTCATCTGGTTTCACGCAAAGGCCGCGAAGATTTTTAAGAGGGTGTGTCACGCCGCAACCTTCCTCTACGCCTCTGCCGAACTCTGCGTACTCTGCGCGAAGTAAATGGCTTCGCGCAGAGTACGCAGGCTGTTCTGGGGGACACTATATTAACTACGCACGATGCTAAGATCATAAGCAATTAGCTGACAGATAAATTCATTACTCTGGATTGCCGCGCTTCGCTCGCAATGACGACTGTAGTGATGTCGCGGGTTATCGAAGTAACCTCAAGCCGCTAATTTCCTCAACACATATTGCAAGATCCCGCCGTTGTTGAAATACTCAACCTCATTCGCGGTGTCGATGCGGCATAGTGTCTCGAACGTAAAGTTTGAACCGTCGGCGCGGGTTACCATTACTTCGACCGTTTGGCGCGGTTCCAGTGTGGCGACGCCCAATATGGTGAAGCTGTCTTCGCCCGTCAGCCCCAAAGTCTCGCGGGTGTCGGTTCCGGTGAACTGCAACGGCAACACGCCCATGCCGACCAAGTTTGAACGGTGGATGCGTTCAAAGCTTTCGACGATGACGGCGCGCACGCCCAGCAAGTTGGTGCCCTTGGCGGCCCAGTCGCGGCTGGAACCGGTGCCATATTCCTTACCCGCGACCACCACCAGCGGCGTGCCGTCGGCTTTGTGGCGCATGGCGGCGTCGTAAATCGCCATGGTTTCGCCCTTGTAGTAAGACATGCCGCCTTCGATGCCGGGGACCATTTCGTTTTTGATGCGGATGTTGGCGAACGTGCCGCGCATCATCACGTCATGGTTGCCGCGGCGTGCGCCATAGCTGTTGAAATCGGCACGTGCCACTTGATGCTCCATCAGGAACTTGCCAGCGGGGCTGTCCGCCTTAATGCTGCCTGCGGGGCTGATATGATCGGTGGTGATGCTGTCGCCCAAAATCGCCAGCGGCTTTGCGCTGATGATGTCGGTGACGGGGGCTGGCGTCATGGTCATGCCGTCAAAATAGGGCGGGTTGGCAACGTACGTGCTGCCCGCGCGCCATTGATATGTGGCTGATCCTTCGACTTGGATTGCTTGCCAATGGGCATCGCCCTTATACACGCTGGCATAGCGGCTTAGGAACATTGAACGGTCGATATTGGCCGCCATCACGTCGGCGATTTCCTGATTGGTGGGCCAGATATCGCGCAAGAATACGTCGCTGCCATCGGTCGCTTGGCCAATGGGCGTAGTGGTGAAATCGGTGGTGACCGTTCCTTTCAACGCATAGGCGACCACGAGCGGCGGTGATGCGAGGAAGTTGGCGCGCACGTCGGGCGAGACGCGGCCTTCGAAATTGCGGTTGCCCGAAATCACCGACGCGGCAACAATATCGTTTTCGTTAATAGCGGCGGAGATTGGCGCGGCCAGCGGACCTGAATTGCCGATGCAAGTGGTGCAGCCATAGCCCACCAGATTGAAACCGATGGCGTCCAAATCCGCCGAAAGCCCCGCGCGGTCAAGATAGTCGGTGACCACTTGGCTGCCCGGTGCCAGCGATGTTTTCACCCATGGCTTTGGTTTCAGGCCATACGCATTGGCCTTGCGCGCGACCAATCCGGCGGCGACCAGCACGCTGGGATTCGATGTGTTGGTGCAGCTGGTGATCGCCGCGATAACCACGTCGCCGTCGCCAATGTCATGATCCTTGCCCTCAACCGCAACGCGCTGCGCTCCGTCATGATTGTATACGCTGGAAAGATCGGCGTTGAACACGTCATCAACTTCGGTCAGGATCACTTTGTCCTGCGGGCGTTTCGGGCCAGCAAGTGACGGCACGACGCTGCCCATATCCAGTTCCAGTGTGTCGGTGAATATCGGATCTGGCGCATCCGCAAACCGCCACAATCCCTGCGCCTTGGCATAAGCTTCGGTCAGTTCAATCTGGCCCTCATCGCGGCCCGTAAGGCGCATATATTCCAACGTCTTGTCGTCAATGCCAAAAAAGCCGCAAGTTGCGCCATATTCAGGGGCCATATTCGCCAGCGTCGCACGGTCGGCCAGCGATAGCGCGTCCAGCCCGGGGCCATAATATTCGACAAAGCGCCCGACCACGCCCTTAGCGCGCAGCATTTGGGTGGCGGTCAGAACCAGATCGGTTGCGGTAATACCCTCTGCCATTGCGCCGGTTAGTTTGAAACCGACGACTTCGGGGATCAACATCGACACCGGTTGGCCCAGCATAGCCGCCTCTGCTTCTATCCCGCCAACGCCCCAGCCAAGCACGCCAAGGCCGTTGATCATCGTGGTGTGGCTATCGGTGCCGACGCAGGTGTCGGGATAGGCGATTTCGGTTCCATCGGGCGCGGCCGATGTCCATACTGCCTGCGCGATATGTTCCAGATTCACCTGATGGCAAATGCCGGTGCCGGGGGGGACAGCTTTGAAATTATCAAGGCTCTTGCTGCCCCATTTCAAAAAGTCGTAACGTTCGCCATTGCGGTAATATTCAATTTCAACATTCTGTTCCGCTGCCTTTGGGTGGCCGAACTCGTCAACCATAACACTGTGATCGATGACAAGATGCACCGGAACCAGCGGGTTGATCTTGGCCGGATCGCCGCCCAGCTTGGTCATCGCATCGCGCATCGCGGCCAGATCGACAACGCACGGTACGCCGGTGAAATCTTGCAGCAGAACGCGGGCAGGGCGGTATTGGATTTCCTTGGTTGATTTGGGATCGGCTTGCCAATCGACAATTGCCTGCGCATCGGCTACCGCAACCGTAAAGCCATTATCCTCAAACCGCAGCATGTTTTCCAACAACACCTTCATCGAAAAAGGCAACCGTGAAACATCGCCCAATTTCTCCGCTGCCTTGGCAAGCGAGAAATAATCCACAGTCTTTCCGCCAGCGGTTAACGTGGATCGGGTGTTCAGGCTGTCTTGTCCAATGCTGGTCATAATCGGGTCCTTATTGCGAAATGGGCTTTGTGGCAGGTTGGGATGAAGCCGCCCCCTGCGCCGTTTGTCCTGAGCATGCCAAAGGATCGCAGGGCGGTGAAAGGGTCGTCAAACCAGCCTAAAAGCGTTAGATTCGTTTGCTGCCTGCGCCTTAGCGTAGCGGGGGGCTAGGGGCAAGGGGGGGCAAGGTGTGCAAGGGGAGGGCGCTAACCCTTCAACCCTTCCTAAGCGCCTCGGTCACCTCATCCAACGTGCCGCGCACGCGCAGCAGCTGGTCTTTGCCAAATACGATTAGGCATTCGCCGGCGGCGTTGTCTGCGGTGCGGATGAACTGGACGATTTCGGGGTTGACCGAAATTCTCTGGCCGCGTGTGTCGGTCATCGTGACGAAGGGGATCATGCAGCAGGCCTTTTATTTTGGTCGAGACGTAACGCCTACCTGCTGAGAAACAATGTGCCAAAGTAATTCTGCGTTGCTTGTTCAGCTTGGAAAATCTGCCGAGCCATGCGTTTTGTTGACCACGACTTGCATGAATTGCGGCTTTGCCTTTGGACCTTCGCTGTGCAGTGCAAGTGGATAATTGCCCGGCGGCAACGCCGCAAGCTGCATCCCGGCTGCGGCGAGTGCATAAGGAGAAACACGGTGGCGGGTGCATAGGCCGCCCGCGCCGTCGCTAACGAGCGGGGTTTCAAACTCGACGCCGATCATCGCTTCGTGCGACCGTGACACGGTGCACACCACCAATTGCCCGCCGGTTAGATCAAGCACCAAGCCGGTTCCTTCGGGTACGCCGACTAGTCCCTCTATCCGCGCGCCGGTTTTCGACAAATCGCGCATCAATGCGTCATAACGGTGGTCGTCGTGGATAATGCCAATGCGGCGGAAAACGGACCTGCGATCCGGCCGGTGGCGGTCGGGGCCGTCGGGTTCGATACGGAAGTCGCCCGATTGCATGCGGTCAATAATGACATCTTGACGCAACGCCTTGGAATAAATCCAGCCCTGGATATAACGCGCGCCCTTGGATCGGACCAAATCGAACTGGTCGAACGCCTCAACCCCCTCGACCGTCGTTTCCATCCCCAATGCGTCGGACAGACCGATGATCGCGGCGATGATCTTGTCGCTGTTCTGGTCCTTTTGAGTGCAGCTGTCGACGAAGCTTTTATCGACCTTGATCTTGTCAAACGGGGCGGAGCGCAAATAGCTGAGCGAGGAATAGCCGGTACCAAAGTCGTCCAAAGCCAACCGGACGCCGATTTCTTTAAGCGTTTTGAACGTCTCATCGACAGTTTCGCTGTCGCCCATGAACACGCTTTCGGTCAGCTCCAGTTCCAACCGGTCGGGTTCGAGCCCGGATTGCTCCAGCGCGTCTTTGACCATGCCGATCAGGTCGGAGTTCACAAATTGCACAGCGGAAACATTCACCGCTACGCGCACCGATTTCGGCCACGCCATCGCGTCTTTGCAAGCACGGCGCAACGCCCAATCGCCAAGCTGGATGATCAGGTCGGATTCCTCGGCCACCGGAATGAACAGGTTGGGACCGACATAACCGCGTTCTTCATGTTCCCACCGCATCAGCGCCTCGAACACGACAACCATATTGTCCTCGGTGCGCACAACCGGCTGGTAATGCAGCTCAAGCTGGTCGTTCGCCAGTGCTTCGCGCAGATCGACTTCCAGCAACCGGCGTTCCTCGGCCTCGTCTTTTAAGTCGGTGGCGTAAAACCGGAACTGCCCGCGTCCGCCGTTTTTGGCTGCGTAAAGCGCCAGATCGGAATTGTGGATCAGATCGTCTTTTTCAACGCCGTCATAAGGCGCAATCGCGATGCCCACAGATGTACCGATCGTCGCGCGCTTGTCATCAATTGGATAGGGCTGTGACACCACTTGGATAATCTTGTTGGCAAGTTCACCCAGTTTGCCGCGGTCATCGATGTCAGGCAGGATGATCTGGAATTCGTCACCGCCTAGCCTGCCGATTTCGCCGCGCGTTCCTACCACCCGTTCCAGCCGCCGAGCGACCTGTATAAGCAATTCGTCACCCGCCGGATGACCCATGGTGTCATTGACCGCTTTGAACCGGTCCAGATCAAGCATCATCAGTGTGCACGAACGCTTGGCAGCTTTGTATGACGAAAGGATAGCCTCCAACCGCCGGTTCATGCGGTGGCGATTGGCAAGACCCGTTAGTGAATCATATTCGGCCAGCCGCGAATCGACTAGCTTGCGCTCATATTCAATGGTGATGTCTTTCGCGCTGCCGCGATAACCCTGAAAGTTCTTGGCTTTGTCATATTTCGGATGTGCCGAGATCGACCACCAAGTTTGCCGACCTTCTTTTGGCTTGCCCAAGGAAAAACGCACGGTCAGATCGATGATTTTGTTACGCGCGGTCAATTGGAAATTCAGCGGGCGGTCCGATCTTTCGCCCGGACTGTCGGGATCAGTTTCAAACATTGCCACCAGCGGCTGCGCCAGTAACTCAGCGATTGGCATGTCTAGCTTTTCTGCCGCATTTTCGGAGATATAGATGAGCCGACCTTCGGAATCGGTGGCCCATAACCAGCCGATACCTGCATGTTCAAAATCGTCCAGAACTTCCAAACGGCGGACGGTGTCGTTTTGCGTAATAACCGCAACATCGCCAAATTCGCCGTTTGAGAACCCCTGAAAGCTCTTGAATAATCTGCTTACTGCCATTGTTCGTCCATTCGCGCTCGCTCAGATGGTTTGAAGATATGGTTGAAGATATCTTGTCTAGCAGTGTGTTACACAATTTTAGTTTACGGAATGCTAACTACAATCGCGATTTTTGGCGAGTATATGCGGCGGCGGTCCGGTCCTCTGGCATGTCGGCGGGCTAGTGCAGGCGCCGAGCAAAATAGACCTTTCCTACTACATTCCAAATGAGTTATTTTTCGATAAAATTATATCCAAAAAGGAATGTTCGTTTGAATTCTTGTCATTGCCCGCCCGGCCATTTCGCCCGTCAATTGATCAGGTTTGATCGCCTGAGCATTCATCAATGACAGCCGCGCGAAATGCCGCTGCATCCGAAAAAAAGGTAAAGGGGTTGGAGGCGATTGCATATAAACGGGCAGTCGAAGGCAAAGTGGCCCGCGCCGACAACAATTTTGCGCAAGTGAAACAGCGCGCGTCGCCGACCGATGAATTGCTAAAGATGCTGCATAAACAAGCCGGGCCGGGCGACGCGGATGCAGCGGCGGTTGCGAACTCGGTACTCACCTGGAATGAATGGCAGGCGCATGTCCGGTTTAACCAATGGGGCGAGAAATACGACGCGGCTGATCCGCGCGCCGCCGAACTGGCCTTGACGGAGCGGCAGGAAAAAGTGCTGCTGCGGCTGCGCAATTATGCTGCGGCAGGTGGCGGATGTCCGTGTTGCAGGCAAAAGCTGCCCGAAGGATGGCCGCGCGCTTCGATTATTGAGATGCAGGTTTTGGGCGTGGTCAACATTTGGGATCACCGCGACGGTTGGGGCGCGCTAGGACCGACGCGGACGCGGCCTGATCCGGTCGATGTTTTCATCCCGCCGCTGACCTGACCGGATTTCGGTCACGGCTGGGCAGTCTTTTGACGCCCAGTTTACTATCCGTTAACCATTCATCTGCGATAAGATATTCGCGACCCATTAAACACGGGTAATAAGGGATATTTGAGATGAAGACGCTTTTGACCATGAAAACTGTAAACGCGAAATCCGTTTATGCACTCGCGCTGATCGCGGCGGCGACTTCTGGATCGTTGTTGGCTTTGGCTTCGACGGCAAAAGCGCAGGCACCGATTGCTGCTGCTGCGGCGGCGGCACAAAGCAAACCAGCCGTTTCTCTGGCCAGCGAAGTTTTTGTCGAACGCAAGATTGTCGATGCCGCAGGTAAGGAAACCGTTTCCCTTAAAAAGCCTGGCGAAGTCGTGATTGTGCCGGGCGACCGCGTGGTATTCAAAACAAGTTACAAGAACAACGGCGCCGACGCTGCAACCGGGTTCCGTGCCACAAATCCGATGCCTGGTCCGATCCAGTTTGTCTCGGCACGTGAAGATTGGGCCGAAGTATCGGTCGATGGCGGCGTGACGTGGGGCAAGTTGGCCGCATTAATGGTAACACCAAAAGCCGAAGCCGTGGCCGAGGGCACAGCCCCCGTCGCAACCGCGCCAGCCGCCAGAGCAGCAACCGAAGCCGACGTCACCCATGTCCGCTGGGTATTCAACGATCCAATCCCAGCAGGCGCAGGCGGTGAAGTTTCTTATATTGGTTTCGTGAAGTAAGCCGGAAACCAGACGGAATCCCGATAGCATCGCGGTTGCAGCTTAACCTTTCCACCGCGCCTGTCCCGCGATGGAACAAATGGAAGCCTTTGCCCGTGCACGCAGCTAAAAATCGCACAATAGCACAGCGTTAACCCTCTTTATGGGTGGTATTCGGGTGCCCGATCACGCAGCGTCATCGGCAAGATTATATTAGGAGCAACGTTATGCGTGCCACCATCAACCCGAACCGCCACCCGACATTGCGCCGGATCGTTATTGCAGCAACCGCGATGGCATTGCCCTTGGCGCTTTCGGCATGCGGCCAGAAAGATGCCGATGAAGCGGCGGTGGCGGCACTGGATGAAAAACTGACCGGAGCAGGCAGCGATCCGGCGATGAACACCGCGCTTGATGACCGCATCCTTGTTGACCCGCAGTTGACCGACAGCGCCAATGTAACGACAGTGCGAGAGGCGGAACAACCGCTAAACGGCGCGTTGCCAGCCGACAATGGCTATGAAGGATCAACCCCCACAGCAGAAGACCTAAAAGGCACCAAGATGATGAGCGCACCTGCGCCAAAGATCGTGGCCAAGGAAGACTGCAAAGGTTGCGGCGAAAATCGCGCGGTGACGTTGGGCGGAATGGCCGAAGATCAAGGCGTGCAGCGCGGCAAGGGCACATGCGATGCCAAGCTGCAATATGGTGCCGCATGGGCCACCCGTATGCCCTCTGAATTCCCCGTATATCCCAAAGGCCGCGTCAAAGAAGCCGGCGGCGTCAGCGGCGGCGTGTGCAACATCCGCGTCGTCAGCTTTACCACATCGGCCAAGATGAAGGACGTCGTCGATTATTATTACAGCCGGGCCAAAAGCGCGCGCTTCACCGCCGATTATGAAATCCGCGCCGGTGAACACACGCTGGGCGGCGTGCGCAATGCTGACGGCGGCGCGTATGTGATTACATTCAACCCGGCGCCGGGCGGATCGACATCGGTGGATATTGTCGCCAATAACGGACGGTAGGTAGCGGCGAACCGCACATTCGCGTTAATGGTCTCAAGCTTGCTTTGATATTCGAAAGTCATGCGCGGCAACTAGCGGGCATTGCAATTCAAAACCCACCCACCCCAAAAAACCCCCCGCTTCCCTAAACCGTAAAGCGCGGCTAAGGCGGGTTTATGAAATCTCTATTACTTGTAATGATGGGCGGCGGGGTTGGGGCTGGGCTTCGGCATTTGCTCAATTCGGCTTTGCTGCGCACACCGGGTGCGGCGGGCTGGCCATGGCCGACATTTGCTGCGAACTTGCTTGGCGGGCTTGCGACGGGTGTGTTGATGGGATGGCTGACGCATACCGGGCGCGGCGCGGGGCATGACTTGCGGTTGCTGATCGGAGTTGGCTTGCTTGGCGGATTTACCACATTCAGCGCGTTCAGTTTTGAAATGGTTACGATGATCCAGCGCGGTGATATCGGGCAATCTGCGCTTTATGCGGTGCTTTCTGTCTTACTGGCATTGGCCGCGGTGTTCGCTGGCCTTGCGATCAGCAAAGGAGTTTTCGCATGAGCAAGCCGCCGATCAAACGCAAAGCGCCAACCCGCACGCCTTCAGTTCGCACGCCGAACAGCCCCGCCAAAACCAAGGCTGCGGTGGCCGCTGCGCCATCGCCAAAGGGCGGATCAAACAACCAATCCGGCGCACAGGGTATTCGCGAATTCATCGTGGACGCTGATGATGATGGCATCCGTCTGGACCGCTGGTTCAGCCGCATCTTGCCCGACACCAGTTTCAACGAAGTATCGCGCTGGGCACGCACAGGGCAAATCCGCGTCGATGGCAAACGCGCGGCTCCCGGTGACCGGGTGCAGGTGGGGCAAGCAATCCGCGTGCCGCCGTCCGATCCCAATGTCGATCCTGACGCACGGCCATCGCGGGTGAAAAAACGCGCCGAGCTGACCGAGGATATGATCGATTTTGCCCAAGGGCTGGTGATCCATAAGGACAAAGACGCGTTGGTGATCAACAAGCCAGCCGGATTGGCGACGCAGGGCGGCACGAAAACCCACGAGCATGTCGACGGATTGCTGGATGCGTTATGGTTTGATGTGGATGGCCGGCCAAAGCTGGTTCACCGGCTGGACAAGGACACATCGGGCGCGTTGCTTTTGGCGCGGTCAGCGCGGGCCGCGGCGCATTTTTCCAAGGCGTTTGCATCGCGCACCGCGCGCAAAGTCTATTGGGCCTTGGTGGTCGGCGTGCCTGCGATTGAGGATGGCCTGATCGAGCTGCCGATTGGCAAGCAACCGGGATCGGGCGGCGAGAAAATGCATGTCGATCCCGAAAAAGGCCAGTCGGCAAAAACCCGTTACCGGATCATTGAGCGTGCGGGCAATACCTGCGCGTGGGTTGAGTTGCAGCCTTATACCGGGCGCACGCATCAATTGCGCGTGCACATGGCGGCGATTGGGCATCCGATTGTCGGCGACGGCAAATATGGCGGCAAGGATGCGTTTCTAACGGGTACAATCAGCCGCAAAATGCATCTGCATGCGCGCCGGATACGGATCGATCATCCCAAGGGCGAGGCGCTGGACGTGACCGCCAATTTGCCCGCGCACATGGCCGAAAGCTTTGAGGATTTGGGCTTTGATCTGAGCCTTGGTGACATGCTGCCGCTGGTGACGCCTAAGGCGAAAGATACGTTGGAAGGCAAAATCCGCCTGAAAGCCAACATCGCCAAAGCCGCGCGCAAAGAACGCAAGGGCGAACGGCGTTCGCGGGGCAGTGAGCCAGTTAAAAAAGCGCGCAGCGACAGCAAGAAGGACACATCCAAAGCGATTGCTTCCAAGGGGCGCGGCAAGGCATTGGGCAAACCAAAAGCTGGCGTATCACGCAGCAGCCCGGTTAAGAAACGGAAGGGCTGATGCATCCGAATGCGGCATTTCGGACGAAGCTCGATCCTGAGGCCGAGCATGAATTGCTGGTGCATTGGGTGCAGGAAATAGGCTTTGGCACGATATTCCTGACCACGCCTGACGGCCCGCGCGTCGCCCATGCGCCTTTTGTCTGCGCGGATGGCAAGTTGCAATTTCATTTGGCACGCGGCAATGCGCTCACCAAGCATATTGCCGGGTCTGTGGCTTTGGCAGTGGCGGCCGGCCCTGATGCCTATGTCAGTCCGGATTATTATACGGCGGCCAACCAAGTGCCGACATGGAATTACATCGCGATTGAAATGGAGGGGCCGGTGCGGATGCTCGATGAAGACGGCCTGATCGCGCAACTGGACACGTTAAGCGCATTGCACGAGGCGCGGCTTCTGCCCAAAAAGCCATGGACGCGCGAAAAAATGGATGACGGTATTTTTCGCAAAATGCTGGGGGCTATCGTGGGGTTTGAAATGGAAATAACCACATGGCGGCCCACGTTCAAATTGTCGCAGAACAAGCCCGCCGATGATCGCGCACGCGTGGCTGATGCTTTGGAAGCGCGGGGAGAAGGGCAAATGGCGGAGCTTATTCGCGGGCTGGCGGCGTCATGACATTCCTTGCACTGTTCGATTGTGACGGGACGCTCGTCGATAGTCAGGCCAATATCTGCATGGCGATGGAGCATGCATTTGGTGCGCTAAACTTAACGCCGCCGCCGCGTGACCGCATCCGCCGGATCGTTGGGTTGAGTGTTTTTGAGGCCGCAAGCGCGCTGATCCCCGATGCCGCTGAAGCGGTGCGCAATGAGCTGGCTGAACAATATAAATCGGCGTTCCACAATCTGCGCCACAAAGGCCTGATCGAAGAACCGTTGTATGACGGGATGAAAGAGCTTTTGGATGCGTTGGCGGTTGACGGCTGGGCGTTGGGCGTGGCGACGGGAAAATCAGATCGGGGCCTGAACAATTGCCTGAACCATCACGGTATTCACAGCCAGTTCGTGACGTTACAAACCGCAGATCGCCACCCGTCAAAGCCGCATCCCGCGATGGTGCATCAGGCAATCCTAGATGCACAAAGCGCGGCGGAGCGCACGATGATGATCGGCGACACCACTTATGATATATTGATGGGCCGTGCGGCGGGATGCCGAACGATTGGCGTGTCATGGGGCTATCATCCGGTGGATGAATTGCGCGCCGCCGGGGCAGACTTTATTGCCGAAACGATGGATGAATTGAAGATATGTTTGGAGGAATCGCGATGAGCATCAACGGTCAAGAAGGCGGTGACGCGAACAGCGAAGCGGCGGCCAAAACGCGCTTTTTTGTTCTGAATTTGGTTCGACTGTCCGGCGCAATATTGATCGCATTGGGTTTGGGGATAATCGCCAATGGCTTCATGGATCTGCCGGTGGAGGCAGGATATGCGGCGTTTGCCATTGGTGTGTTTGAATTTGTCGTGTTGCCAATCATTCTGTCGCGCAAATGGAAAAGTCCCACCGACAAATGAAACGTTTCTGGAAAATTGCCCGTATCGAACCGGCGGCGGCGGGATATGCCATCCGGTTGGACGAGCGCCCGGTCAAGACCCCGATGAAAGCCGAATTGATAATGCCTAACTTGGCATTGGCACAGGCGGTGTGTGCCGAATGGAACGCTGTGGGCGATGATATCAACCCTATTGCCATGCCGATTACCGGCCTTGCCAATGCGGCGACCGACAAGATTTCTGAGGATCGCAACGGATTTGTCGACGCCATTGCGGCCTATGGCGAAAGCGATCTTTTCTGTTATCGCGCGGAAGAACCCGAAGATCTGGTGCAGCGACAGGAGGAAATTTGGGGGCGCTATCTGCGTTGGGCGCAGGCGCGCTATATACTCTCATTTACCGTGGTGAACGGCATTATGCATCAGCCGCAACCCGCGCCGACGCTAGCCCGCTTGAAAGCTGCGGTCGCGCAATTGGGCAATTGGCAATTGGCCGCTGCATCCAAAATAGTGCCGATTACAGGTTCGCTGGTCGCGTTGCTCGCTTTGACCGAAGGAGAGGTTTCACCGGCCGATCTTTGGCCCGATTTGGTGCTCGACGAACTATGGCAGGAAGAAAAATGGGGAGCGGACGATTTCGCGCTAAAAAATCGGCGCGACCGTGAGGCCGATTTTATGGCTGCTGCGGAGTTTTTGGCGATGTGTGATTAGGGTCTAAGTTCAGGACGGCGATTGATAGTCTCGCTCACCCCTCCATCAACTTACGCGCAAATCCGATCAGGCCCTTTTGCCGTGACCTTCGCAATCGTTCCGCAGCCAATATATTTTGGATCTTCACAAAACACGCCTCTATGTCGTCGTTGATCAAGACATAATCATAGCCGTCCCAATGCCCGATTTCGGACTTGGCGCGCGCCATGCGATCGTTGATGACCGTTTCGCTGTCGGTACCGCGCGAGCGCAGCCTTTTATCCAGTTCACCGATGGATGGCGGCAGGATGAAAACGCGGACCACGTCGTTGCCGGCCTCTTGGTATAATTGCTGGGTGCCTTGCCAGTCGATATCGAACAATACGTCGCGCCCGGCTGCCAATATCTGTTCAACCGGGGCTTTGGGAGTACCATAGCGGTGGCCGAAAACATGCGCCCATTCCAGAAAGTCACCGCTTGTGGCCATTTGTTTGAACGTTGCTACATCGACGAAATGATAATCCACGCCGTCCTGTTCACCCGGCCGCGCGGGGCGGGTTGTTGCGGAAACGGAGAGAGTGATCTGGTCGTCGCCATTCAGCAATTTGTGCGCCAGCGTCGATTTCCCCGCTCCCGACGGGGATGACAGTACGAACAACAGCCCGCGTCGTTCCAATTGTATCGGTGCATTATTTGCTTGAGGCATAGCCGCACCTGCCGCAAACAGGGCATGGGCGTCAAGAGTTTTGAAGCTCAGGTTATCGTTGTTACCGCTTTGCCATTCCGTTCAAACGCGGCCGCGCCGACGATCATACAGCGTTTTTGCTGCAATTGCTCCGCCGACCAATATCAGCCCCGGCACCGACCGTGTGGCGATGCGCGTGGCGATCAAACCGATGCCCGCGCCCAGCAAACCATGACCGCGCTTGCGCCCGATGACTTCGCCGACAACTGCGCCTGCTATTGATTTCAACATTATCCGTGTTCCTTAAACCATATCGCTTGCTTTAACATGGGTATCGAAAGTCACTTCGTCAACCAGGCCTAGTGCCAACGCGGCGGCGCGCAATGTGGTTCCGTTGACATGTGCATATTTGGCGATTTTGGCGGCGTTGTCGTAACCGATCACCGGAGCAAGCGCGGTGACCAGCATCAACGAGCGGTCAACCAGCTCGGATATCCGGTCAATATTGGGCTGCAAGCCATCGACGCAGCGTTCCGCAAAGCTCTCCATGCCAATACTCAGCAGCTCTATCGACCGCAGCACATTGGCCCCGATCAGCGGTTTGAACACGTTGAGTTCCAGATGCCCCTGCATGCCGCCGATGGTAACCGCTTGATGGTTGCCGATCACTTGCGCCGCAATCATTGTCAGCATCTCGCACTGCGTGGGATTGACCTTGCCGGGCATAATCGAGCTGCCGGGTTCATTTTCGGGCAAGATCAATTCGCCAAGGCCAGAGCGCGGGCCGGAACCGAGCAAGCGGATGTCGTTGGCGATTTTGTTGAGCGATACGGCCAGCGTATTCAGCACGCCCGACATTTGCACCAGCGCGTCGTTGCTGGCCAATGCTTCAAATTTATTCTGGGCAGGGTGAAACGATATGCCCGTCGCGGCGCTAATTTCCGCGCAGATTGGCACGTCAAATCCGGCAGGAGCGTTCAATCCCGTGCCAACCGCCGTGCCGCCTTGCGCCAGTTTTTGGACATTGTGTTCGGTGGTACCAGCGATCCGGTTCGTGCCAGCAACCAGTTGCGCGACGTAAGCGGAGAATTCTTGTCCCAATGTTAGCGGGGTTGCATCCTGCAAATGGGTGCGGCCGATCTTGACTATGCCTGCCCATGCCGCAGACTTTGCCGCGAGCGCGTCTGTTAGGTGGGACAGCGCAGGCAGCAAATCACGATGCACTGCCACTGCGGCGGCGACATGCATGGCGGTGGGAAAACTATCGTTGGAGCTTTGCCCCATGTTGACATGGTCGTTGGGATGCACCGGATGCTTGCCGCCACGCGTTCCTGCCAATGCCTCGTTCGCAATCCCAGCGATTACCTCGTTGACGTTCATGTTCGATTGCGTGCCGCTGCCGGTTTGCCAAATGGTCAGCGGGAATTGATCGTCGTGCCGCCCTGCCAATATTGCCTCTGCCGCCGCCACGATAGCATCGGCAATGCCCGTGGTTAGCGCGCCCGATGCTTTGTGCACCAAAGCGGACGCGCGTTTGACATGTGCCAGCCCGTATATGATGCCGATGGGCATGCGCTCATGCGGCGGGAAGGGAAAATTTTCGATGCTGCGTTGTGTTTGCGCGCCCCAATATGCGGCGGCGGGAACGTCAATGGGACCAAAGCTGTCGGTTTCTGTGCGGGTATTGGTCATTTTATTTCCCCCTATTCGTCATCCTGAACTCGTTTCAGGATAACACACTACTGTTTCCGCGTTATCTCGAAACGAGTTCTGAATAAGGAATAGGGCGTAGGTCAATCTAACTCCATTGGAGGTGCCAAATCCAACCATTCAGGATTTTCGCTCTCAATAAAATTAAATTTCCAGTCGCGGTGCCAGTTCTTCAGCTGCTTTTCGCGCAAGATTGCCAATTCCATTGTTCCGAAAAGTTCAAACTGCACGAGCCGGTTCGTATTACGGCGCTTTGAATACCCCTCAATCAGGCGAAGTTTGTGTTGAGAAAATCGCTTGGGTAAATCCGATGTTACGCCAATGTAAATATAACCCCGTTTGCCACTTGCTAAAATATATACACAGGGCTGGAAGTCTTTCACCGTGAACGTTGCTTGTTATCCTGAAACAAGTTCAGGATGACGATGCATGAGTTTAGAATATAGACGCCTCATTACTTCTTCCGCCCGAAATCTACGCTCACCACATTGGAGCCATCTTCGACTGCGATCGGCGATTCGTCATTGCCTGCTGCTTCATGCGGCTCGGGTCCATCGGACGTCGCATCGACGTGAAATTGCAGCGCGAAATCGACCAATGGATCGACAAATGCGGTAATCGCGGAATAGGGAATCACCAAGTGTGAAGGAATCTGGCTGAACGACAGGCCGACTTCAAAATGCTCGTCCTCGATTTTCAGGTCCCAATATTTGTGCTGCAGGACGATTGTCATCTCGTCGGGAAACCGTTCATGCAAGTGAGACGGTATTGCAACACCGGGGGCTTGCGTCTTGAAAGTAATATAAAAATGATGGTCGCCGGGAAGACCGTTAACTGCAATGGTTCTCAATACTCGGCCGACCACAGCGCGCAATGCCTCTTGCACTATATCGTCATAGGGAATCAGGCTCTCGGG
This sequence comes from Sphingomonadales bacterium, assembly GCA_043750535.1. GTDB lineage: Bacteria > Pseudomonadota > Alphaproteobacteria > Sphingomonadales > Sphingomonadaceae > Sphingorhabdus_B. Next base: position 16,399 of record JAYVBJ010000040.1, read on the forward strand.
TGTATCATCGCTCATAATCTTATTCGTGGACTGGCTTGGCTGCGAAATCAAGACCGTTATTGGCATTTTCAGATACTTGCCAAAGCCGTCCATTTGCGTATAGCCACGCCCATGCGCACAGGGATTATCAGCCGAAAAACCAACGAAACGTCGATTGATGTAGAGGTCAATCTGGACGGCACTGGGATTTACGAAGTTTCGACGGGCATCGGATTTCTCGATCATATGCTCGAACAACTCTCTCGCCATTCGCTCATCGACTTGAAGGTAAAGGCGATTGGTGATCTGCATATCGATCAACATCACACCACCGAAGACACCGGAATCGCTATCGGCGAGGCGGTGTTGCAGGCGCTGGGCGATAAGCGCGGAATTACGCGTTACGGCAGCGCCTATGCGCCGATGGATGAAACGCTTACCCGCTGTGCACTCGATATTTCGGGCCGTCCCTATTTTGTCTGGAAAGTGCCGTTGACCATGCCGCGTCTGGGCGAATGGGATACCGAGTTGATCGAACATTGGTTCCACAGTTTCGCGACTTCGGCGGGGATCACGCTGCATATCGAGAACCTATATGGCAGCAACAATCACCATATCGTCGAAAGCTGTTACAAGGCGTTGGCGCGGGCATTGCGCCAAGCGGTCGAGATTGATCCGCGTAAAGCCGATGCTATCCCGTCGACCAAGGGCTTGCTCTAGGCCGTGCTTATCAACATGCCGTTCGTCCTGAGCTTGTCGAAGGACAGGTTGCGCGAACCGCACTTCGACAAGCTCAGTTCAATCGGTTTTGGTAAACCATGAGGCTAGCTCTAATCGATTATGGCGCGGGCAATCTGCATTCGGTGCACAATGCGTTGAAAGCGGCAGGCGCGGCGGATGTGGTTGTTACCAATGACCCTGAGTTGGTTGCCAACGCCGACCGGATTGTCTTGCCCGGCGTCGGAGCCTTCGCTCATTGTATTGAAGCTTTGCGGGCGATTGATGGTATGGTCGGGGCGATGGATTTGGCAACGCGCCATTATGGCAAACCATTTCTCGGCATTTGCGTGGGTATGCAGTTGTTGGCCGACGCGGGCGTTGAGCATGGAACAATGGAAGGTCTTGGTTGGATCGGCGGTACCGTGCGCGCGATTACGCCTACGCCAGACATCAAAATCCCGCATATGGGCTGGAACGATGTTACGCCGACAAGCGGGGCGCCCTTGATCGAACATGGCGAGGCGTATTTCCTGCACGGCTATCATTTCGATGTGGCAGACAAGGCTGATATCCTGGCGACTACCGATCATGGCGGGTCTTTGGTGGCTGCGGTTGGACGCGACAACATTATCGGTGTCCAGTTCCATCCGGAAAAAAGCCAAGCCTATGGGATCAATTTTCTGAAGCGTTTTTTGGAGTGGAAGCCATGAAAGTGATGCTTAAAATTCTTTGTGCCTTCGTGCCTTTGTGCGAGGAAATTGGTTCGCACAAAGGCGCAAAGGCACAAAGAAGGTTGAAATTCCGATGATTGTTTTTCCTGCAATTGACCTGAAAGCCGGACAGGTCGTGCGCCTTGCGGAGGGCGATATGGACCGCGCCACGGTCTATGCCGATGATCCCGCCGCGCAGGCATTGTTATTCGCTAGCCAAGGCGCGGAGTTCTTGCACGTGGTTGATCTCGACGGCGCGTTTGCGGGCCGTCCTGAAAACGCCGAAGCGGTTGAGGAGATTATCGAGAATTTTCCCGGCCATATCCAACTGGGCGGCGGCATTCGCAATGTGCAAACCGTTGAACGCTGGTTTGATCTCGGCGTATCGCGGCTGGTTATTGGCACAGCGGCGCTGAAAGATCCCGAGTTCGTTAAAGATATGGCGCGGGAATTTGAAAACGGCATCGTCGTTGCCGTCGACGCGCGCGACGGCATGGTCGCAACCGAGGGCTGGGCGGAGAAATCCGACATGCCGGTGATCGATCTAGCGCGGCGCTTTGAAGATGCGGGCGTCGCATCGATCCTGTTCACCGATGTCGGCCGCGACGGGATGCTGACCGGATGCAATATTGAGGCGACGGTTGATCTGGCGCGGCATGTGCGTATTCCGGTGATCGCCAGCGGCGGCGTAAAAGGGATCGACGACATCCATATCCTGAGCCTGCACGCAAAGGACGGTATCGAGGGCGTGATTACGGGCCGCGCCATTTATGACGGACGGCTGGATCTGGCAACGGCGATAAAGATGGCGAACAGGGCGTGAGGGTGCAACCGACCCAAATCCTCCCCGAAACGGGGAGGGGGACCATCCGCAGGATGGTGGAGGGGCACCAGCATGGCGTCTCGGCCCTTCGAAGTCAGGAAAACCCGGCAGTGCCTCTCCACCCCGCCACTTTGTGGCGCGGTCCCCCTCCCCGTGCCGGGGAGGACTTGTGAGCGTCCGTATCCGCGTTATCCCTTGCCTTGATGTATCGAATGGCCGCGTGGTCAAGGGCGTGAACTTTGTGAACTTGCGCGATGCGGGCGACCCTGTTGAACAGGCGCAGGCTTATGATGCGGCGGGGGCCGACGAGCTTTGCTTTTTAGACATCGGTGCCAGCCATGACGGCCGCGATACCATCATCGATGTCGTCCGCCGTACCGCCGAAGTGTGCTTTATGCCGCTGACCGTGGGCGGCGGGGTACGCAGCGCCGATGATGCACGGGCGTTGTTGTTGGCGGGGGCAGATAAGGTCGCGGTCAACAGCGCAGCGGTGGCGCGGCCCGAAATCGTCGCCGACATTGCGGACCGTTTCGGCAGCCAGTGCTGCGTCGCGTCGGTCGATGCGCGGGCGCGCGCGGACGGCAAGGGCTGGGAGATTTTCACCCATGGCGGACGAAACGCCACCGGCATCGATGCGCTGGAACATGCGGTTAATCTGGCGCAGCTGGGGGCAGGGGAGTTGCTCGTCACTAGCATGGACCGCGACGGCACACGGGACGGATATGATCTGGCGTTAACCCGCGCCATCGCCGATGCCGTCAGTGTACCTGTGGTCGCCAGCGGCGGTGTGGGTGACTTGAGCCATATGGTTGACGGCGTAGTACAGGGCCACGCCAGCGCCGTATTGGCCGCGTCGATATTCCATTTCGGCAAATATACTATTACAGAAGCGCACGCAGCCTTGCGTGCAGCGGGATTGGAGGCAAGACGATGAGCGACAGCAAACCGAAATTGATACTGCGGATACTTATTGCAATATTTTACCTGCTGGCGGGAATAGCGCATCTGCGCAGCCCGGCCGGGTTTTTGGCGATTACCCCGGATTGGGTGCCGTTCCCTGAATTTGTTATCGCGTTCACCGGCATAGCCGAAATTGCCGGGGCCATCGGCCTGATGATCCCGCGTCTGCGTTATGCGGCGGGGATCGGGCTTGCACTTTATGCCTTGTGTGTTTGGCCCGCGAATATCCATCATGCCATCAACAACGTGGCGGTCGACGGGCAGACGTTAAGTTGGTCGTATCACGGACCGCGCTTTTTGGCGCAGCCGGTGATTATCTGGTTGGCATTATGGGTGGGCAAAGTGACCGATTGGCCGTTTCGCAGGAAAGCGTAATTTACCAGCGGATCAAGCGCGGTACAATCATCCGGCCGATAACCGCGCAAACACCCACCGTCAAAGTATACCAAGCACCTGTGTAGACAATATCGCTGTACGGGCAGTGGAAATTATACGCAAATGCGCCCAGCGCGCCCGATGCTATACCCGTTAGCCAGCCCGCGCGTTCGGGCGATGTCGGCGCGCCTTTTCGCAGCCACAACACCGCCGGAATTGCAGTGCCAAGGCCGCCGATCATGCTCATCGACAGGCATTCAGCGCCATAGCGCGCTTGTTCGATGGCGGTGCCATAATTACCGCTCATCGCGGCGATTATTGCGGCAAGGGGAAACAGCAAAGCTGCGGCAAGCGCCATTTGCCAGCGGTCGCTGTGTTTGCCCACAGCGGGGCTGGCCATGGCAATAACACCATGCGCCGATGCACCGCCCAGCAACGCCAATATGCCGGCGCGCAACAAAAACATCTCGGATGGACGGCCCGCGATCAGATCCGATCGCCAGCCCATTTGCGTGCCAATCACCAGCAAAGCAATCCCGGTAAAGATCACTGGCAATATCAAGCCGCGTGAGGTTTTAAGACTGCGCACGGGTTGCAGATCATCGACGAGATCGGAAATGTTGAAATTATTGCGGTTCATTGACTTGTCCAATTTATTCACTTTCAATCAAGGCGGAGAGTCTTTTCAACCCGCGATGGATATTCACTTTTACCAGCGATTCCGATTGGCCCGTTTTTTCGCAAGCTTCCGAAATGCTATGCCCTTCGATTTTGACGTACCGAATGACATCGGCTTGGGTGGCGGGTATCTGATGCAACAGCCGGTCAATGCTGATTTTTGCGCCGACGACATCTTCATGGCCCTCGGTTGCGATATCGAAATCCAGCGCCTTGGCTTCATGCTTATATGTCTGGCGCAGCCTGTCGATCCACCGGTATCGCGCAATCGCGGCCAGCCATGGCAGAAATGGCCGCTCCGGATCATAGCTCGATAATTTTCGGTGTATCGAAATCAGCGTGTCCTGCACAAGATCATCAACCGCATCGGGAGAGATTTTTCGCGCATAGAACCGCCCCAGCCAGCGCCCGGTTTGTTCCAGCAAAACATGATAGGCTTGCTTGTCGCCGCGCTGCGCGAGTATCATCAGGCTGCGAAGGATTTCCTCGTTGGATTTCATATAGCTATCCTGTCGCGCGTGATTCCGGCGACGCAGCTTTCACGCAATATGATCAATCTCAGCATCGTTCAGCCCTGTCTTTACCAACGCGCCTGCACCCATCAACTTCATAACCGAGTCCAAGGCAACTTGCTCATCTGCCTGTTCGATTCCTAGGTTTAAAAGGTTACCGATATCTGCAGATAATTTTGCGGCACAGAAAATGGCCATATCCAATTGGGTCATAGCGGTCAGAGTGACCAAATTTTCGGGCCGGGTTATCAATATTGCTGGCGTCGTGGCTTGGGCCGCAAATTCGCTCAATTCGGACGAAACCGGGGCACACAACGTGATCATCCGTGCTGCGGGATGCGGTGCGATTTGCAGCGCGAGCAACGCATCTTCGCCAAACACGGCCAAATCGGCAAGCATCAAGGCTGGTGCATCCGGCGCGTGATAACTTTCCAGCCACGCCCATTCGATCCGGCATAGATCAATTATTGCCGCATCTTGCGCGCATGCTTGCAAAAATTGCCCGAAGCCTTCGCCGATGCTGTTGGGGACGCTCGACCTAGCAAATTCGGTTTCGCAGTACGCGCGGCTTAGCGCGTTGAATTTACTATCACCCAGCGCATTTCGGGTGCGCCGGAACGTTTCCTCCAACGCCACCAACCGCGCATGGCTGATCGTGTTGGCATGTGCCTTCAGGCCCAAAATGACGCGATCAATGGCGCCATCGAACAGCGCCGGGTGCAAAGCATGGGGCCCGTCGTTTATTGTTTTGGCAAAGTTGCCGAGCTGATCGTCAAGCGAGAGCATCAGCGCCCTTCCAAGCGTTCAAATATGTCCGGGCCTTATTCGCCTCTGCCATCAACACGGCATATTCGGGAACATTATTGTCCCATTCGATCAGCACCGGTTTCGGTCCGGCGCGATCGACGAAGCGTTTGAAAAGTTGCCAAGTATCGGCGGTAACCGCGCTGCCATGGTCGTCGATCAACAGCGGTCCGCTATCATGATGTTCGGTGCTATGCCCCGCCAGATGCACTTCGCCCACCCAGTCCGGGTCAATCGCGTCGACATAGGATTCAGCGGAAAAACCCAAATTTTTGGCGGATACTTCGACATTGTTGATATCGAGTATAATTCCGCAGCCGGTTCGGGAAACCAGCGACCCGATGAATTCACACTCCGACATTTCATCGCCCTTATAGGCAAGATACCGCGAAGGATTTTCGATGAGCAATTTGCGCCGCAACCGATCTTGGGCGCGGATTATCTGCTGGGCAAAATGATCGAGCGAGGACAATGTATAGGGTACAGGCAGCAAGTCCGAAAACCGGTCATGCGCGTTTCCGGAAAAGCTCAGATGATCGGACACCGACGCCGGGCTGTAACGGTCACATAATATCGCCAACCGTTCCAGATCAATTTCGTTAAGTCCATCGGCGCTACCTAGTGAAAGGCCGACCGAATGGAAACTGAGCGGGTATTTTTCGGCAATCGCCGTCAACCAGCTGTGCGGCGATCCGCCGCCCCATGATGCAGGCGTGCCGAAATAGTTTTGCGGATGGACTTCGACCCAAGAGGGACGGGTCAAAGGATCTAAATCACAAAGCACATTGTCATAGTGCTGCGGTTTCAATCCGACCCCGGCGTCTGGGGGAAGCGCGCCCGCGGAATTGAACCCAGAATGATGTGTGCTGTGTTCCATCCGCAAATTCTAAATCAAAATGACAAGTTCGTCATGCCGAAACGTTGCCATTGTGATCAGACCAACGATCAGACCGATGATCAAGACCAATGCTCAACCTTTTTGCGGGACCGGTTTGAAGTCGCCAACTTTAGCGGTGAGTGATCCGCCCAAAGCGACGCAGGTCTCTTTGGCAACATATTTCCAGGCACTCCCCTGATAATCAACGGTTGATGTACCAGCGCAGCTTGTGCCCGGACCAGAGGTACAATCATTTTGGCCCTTCAACGAAATGCCATAGCATTTTTCCTTGTCACCAGCGGCGGCGGCAGGCGAAGATGCCAATGTTGCGGCGGCAGAAAGCGCTGCTGCTGCTGCTGCAATTTTAAGGATGTGGTTCGACATAAGACATTTCCTTTTTAATTCGGTAACAATGCTAACGCGGTTGCGGCTGGAATCGCGCATTCTATCTATAATGATATGCCATAAATCGTCCGCACCTGCCAATGGTTCGCGGCTAGATAGTCCTTAGTTACGACGATCTGAAGTTTTTTACATGCTGGCCTTGACCCGCCCGGGATAATCCCTATTTGGGCACCGTTGGCACTCTATATTCATGAGTGCTAATCCCATTCATTTAGCAACTGAAATTACAGAAAGGTACCACATGGCATTTCGTCCGTTGCATGACCGCGTACTCGTCCGCCGCGTCGAGGCAGAAGCAAAAACCGCTGGCGGGATCATCATTCCCGATAGTGCCCAGGAAAAGCCACAAGAAGGCGAAGTCGTCTCCGTTGGCGCTGGATCAAAAGCAGAAGATGGCAAGGTTACGCCGTTGGATGTCAAGGCCGGCGACAAGATCTTGTTCGGCAAATGGTCCGGCACCGAAGTGAAGATAGACGGTGAAGACCTGATCATCATGAAGGAATCCGACATCCTTGGGATCGTTGGCTAACCGTTCGCGCCGTCATCCTGAACTTGTTTCAGGATAACGCACCGCCGTTTGTTATCCTGAAACAAGTTCAGGACGACGAAAAGCTTTAGAGTTAAACAAAAAGGAATATTATCATGGCTGCAAAAGACGTGAAATTTGGCCGCGATGCGCGTGAACGCATCATGCGCGGCGTCGACATTCTTGCCGACGCAGTAAAAGTAACATTGGGTCCAAAAGGCCGCAACGTTGTCATCGACAAAAGCTATGGCGCACCGCGCATCACCAAGGACGGCGTGACCGTCGCCAAGGAAATCGAGCTCAAGGACAAGTTCGAGAATATGGGTGCGCAGATGCTGCGCGAAGTCGCCTCGAAGACCAACGACATCGCCGGTGATGGCACCACCACTGCGACCGTCCTCGCCCAGGCGATCGTTCGCGAAGGCATGAAGTCGGTTGCTGCCGGCATGAACCCGATGGACCTCAAGCGCGGCATCGATCTTGCCGTCGTCAAGGTCGTCGAGGACCTCAAGGCGCGCTCGAAGCCCGTCGCCGGGACCAAGGAAATCGCCCAGGTCGGGATCATCTCGGCCAATGGCGACACCGTCGTCGGCGAGAAGATCGCCGAAGCGATGGAAAAGGTCGGCAAGGAAGGCGTCATCACCGTCGAGGAAGCCAAGGGGCTCGAGTTCGAGCTCGACGTCGTCGAAGGCATGCAGTTCGACCGCGGCTATTTGTCACCCTACTTCATCACCAATCCGGAAAAGATGTCGGTCGAGCTGACCGACCCCTACATCCTGATCCATGAGAAGAAGCTGTCGAACCTTCAGGCGATGCTGCCGATCCTCGAAGCGGTGGTCCAGTCGGGCCGTCCGCTGCTGATCATCGCCGAGGACATCGAAGGCGAAGCGCTGGCGACCCTCGTCGTCAACAAGCTGCGCGGTGGCCTCAAGGTCGCCGCGGTCAAGGCGCCGGGCTTCGGCGATCGCCGCAAGGCGATGCTCGAGGATATCGCCATTCTCAGCGGCGGCGAGATGATTTCGGAAGATCTCGGCATCAAGCTGGAGAACGTCACCGTCGCC
>JAYVBJ010000041.1:0-24724 GCA_043750535.1 Sphingomonadales bacterium
TCCCGCCTGGAACGCTGCGAACAGCTGCTGGATCGGCGCCAGGACATTGGCGGTTTCGAAGTCCGGCGGCGGAATGGGCTGTGCCGGCGGCAGTTGGCCGGAGGTCACTTGTGCTGCGAAGAGTAGGGGCAAAATCATCATCACATCCTGAACACGCCGAACGACGCCCGTTCGGCCATTGGTGCATTCAAACACGCCGCAAACGCCAATCCCAGCACATCCCTCGTCTGCGCCGGGTCGATGATGCCGTCGTCCCACAGCCGCGCGGTGGCGTGCCAGGGGTTGCCTTGCGCTTCATAATCGTCGCGGATCGGCTGCTTGAAGGCTTCGGCTTGTTCCGGCGTCCATTTATCGGCGTCGCGGTGGACGGTGGCGAGGACCGATGCGGCCTGTTCGCCGCCCATCACGCTGATCCGGCTGTTGGGCCAGCTGAACAGGAAGCGCGGCGAATAGGCACGCCCGCACATGCCGTAATTGCCCGCGCCGAAGCTGCCGCCGATCAGCACGGTCACTTTGGGCACTTGCGCGGTGGCGACGGCGGTGACGAGCTTGGCGCAATGCTTGGCGATGCCCTCGGCCTCATATTTGCCGCCGACCATGAAGCCCGAGATGTTCTGCAGGAACAGCAGGGGAATGCGGCGCTGGCAGGCGAGTTCGATGAAGTGCGCGCCCTTGAGCGCGCTCTCCGAAAACAGGACGCCATTGTTGGCGAGGATTGCCACCGGCATGCCCCAGATATGCGCGAAACCGCAGACGAGCGTGGTGCCGTAGAGCGCCTTGAATTCGTGGAATTCGCTGCCGTCGACCAACCGCGCGATGATCTCGTGGACGTCATACGGGGCGCGCACATCCTCAGGGATGATGCTGTAGAGTTCGTCGGCGTCGTAATGCGGCGCGCGCGGCTCCCTCAGTGCTCCGGCGGAGGCCGGAGCCGTGGCCCCCAACGCTCCGGCCTCCGCCGGAGAACCGAGGTGACTCACAATATCGCGTACGATGGTCAGCGCATGCTCGTCATTTTCGGCGAGATGATCGACCACGCCCGATTTGCGCGCATGAAGATCGCCCCCGCCCAGATCCTCGGCCGAAATTTCCTCGCCCGTCGCGGCCTTCACCAGCGGCGGGCCGGCGAGGAAGATCGTGCCTTGCTCGCGCACGATGATGCTCTCGTCGGACATCGCCGGAACATACGCCCCGCCGGCGGTGCAGCTGCCCATGACGCAGGCAATCTGGGCGATGCCTTTCGACGACATCTGCGCCTGGTTGTAGAAGATCCGCCCGAAGTGGTCGCGGTCGGGGAAGACCTCGGCCTGGTGTGGCAAATTGGCCCCGCCCGAGTCGACCAGATAAACGCACGGCAATCGATTGGCCTCGGCGATCTCCTGCGCGCGCAAATGCTTCTTGACCGTCATCGGGTAGTAAGTGCCGCCCTTCACCGTCGCGTCGTTGCAGACGATCATGCACTGTCGGCCCGAGACACGGCCAATGCCGGTGATGAGCCCCGCGCCTGGGACTTCGCCTTCATACAAGTCGCAGGCAGCCAGCTGGCCGATTTCGAGGAACGGCGATCCGGGGTCGAGCAGGCGTTCGACGCGTTCGCGGGGGAGAAGTTTGCCGCGCGCGGTATGCCGCTCACGCGACTTTTCGTTGCCGCCGAGCGCCGCCTGCGCGACCTTAGCCCTAAGCTCGTCTCGAAGCGCAATGTTATGCGCGGCGTTGACGCGCGCTTTTTCATCGTCGATGTTGAGCGCGGTGGATAGGGTTGGTGCGCTCATATCCGTCCCTCTCCCCCTGAGGGAGAGGGTTGAGAAGAGTTAGCAGCTTGCTGCCTACTCGAAGCTGGGTGAGGGGTGGCAGCCGCAAAACGGCTGCGCGAGGCCACGCCTCGCCCCCCTCGCCAAGTGCCGCTAGCAAGCAAGCTTGCAAGCTCTACTTTCCTCCCCCTCAAGGGGGGAGGAGTTTGCCCACCCCTCAACATCCAATCAACTCCCGCCCGATCAGCATCCGCCGTATCTCGTTCGTCCCCGCGCCAATGTCGAGCAATTTTGCATCGCGGTACAAGCGTTCGACTGGCCAGTCCTTGGTATAACCCGCGCCGCCCAGCGCCTGAATAGCTTCATTCGCGACCTTCACCGCGTTTTCACTCGCCAGCAAGATCGCGCCCGCCGCGTCGAACCGCGTGGTCCGGCCCGCATCGCAGGATTTTGCGACCGCATACACATACGCCCGCGCTGAATTGAGTGCGACATACATGTCGGCAATCTTGCCCTGCATCAACTGGAATGACCCGACCGATTTGCCGAATTGCTTCCGTTCGCGCACGAAAGGGATGACGACATCAAGGCAAGCCTGCATGATGCCCAGTTGTATGCCTGCCAACACGGTACGCTCATAATCCAGCCCCGACATCAATATACCAACCCCGCCATTGACCGCGCCCATGATATTCTCTTCGGGCACTTCGCAGTCGGTAAAGACCAGCTCGGCGGTCGGTGATCCGCGCATGCCCATTTTGTCGATCTTCTGGCCGATGCTGAAACCCGGCATATCTTTCTCGATCAGGAAAGTGGTGATCCCGCCCGAACCTTCGCCCGTTTTGGCATAAACCACCAATGTGTCGGCATAAGCGGCATTGGTGATCCAGAATTTGGTTCCGTTCAGCACATATCCGCCCTGCACTTTCTCGGCCTTCAGCTTCATCGACACCACGTCCGATCCCGCGCCAGCTTCGGACATCGCCAAGCTGCCGACATGTTCGCCCGAGATCAGCCCCGGCAAATATTTCGCCTTTTGCTCATCGCTGGCCCAGCGCGCGATCTGGTTGACGCACAGGTTGCTGTGTGCGCCATAGGAAAGCCCGACAGATGCAGACGCCCGCGCCACTTCTTCCTGCGCCACGACATGCTCCAGATAGCCAAGCCCCAGCCCGCCGTCTTCCTGCGCCACGGTAATCCCGTGCAGGCCGAGCGCGCCCATTTGCGGCCACAACTCTTGCGGGAACCAATCTTCGGCGTCAATCCTGGCCGCCAGCGGCGCAATCTTGTCATCGGCAAAGCGGGCGGCGCTGTCGCGGATCATTTCGGCATTTTCGCCCAGCGCAAAATCAAAATCAGGGGTGGCAGGCATTGGCTTCTTTCCGATTGAAATAGGCCTAACTGCTACCCGTAACTCCGCACAGAAGTCCAGATAATTGCAATAGTGCGCACTTGCGATCATGCCTTGGCTATTGCCATCCCGATTTTCATGCATAATGTGGCGGTGTAACCAAACTGTCATTATTGCGGCATAGGCGCGACAGGCTGAAAAACGCGCCTTGTGTAACGATCATGCAGAAAGAATTGGGGGGAATCTGGCGCGCAATATGGATCAAGCAAGGTTCAAAAACTTTAGAGAAATGCGCGGGTTTTCGTTATTTTCGGTGCTGGCAGCAATCCTGCTGGTGTTTGCAACCGTGCAAATGGTCCGGCTGGTTTGGACATTGCTCACTCCCGCCGCCCCGTTGGGCGATTGGAAACCCGATTCGCCGCAGGGCGTCCTGCCTGAGCAGCGCGCAGCGTTGTTTCAAGTATTTGATCCCTTTTTCCGGATGCAAAATGTTGACGCGGGAACAGAAACGATCACATCGCTGCCGATAACGCTATTTGGCATTCGCAGCAACGAAGCATCCGGTGCGGGTTCCGCGATCATCGCCGATTCAGCAGGGGTGCAAAACAGCTTTGCTACTGGCGAGGAAATTATGCCGGGCGTGTTGCTAAATTCCGTCGCGTTCGATCATATCGTCGTCAGCAACAATGGTGCGTTGGAAAAACTATATCTGGATCAATCTGTGCCCGCGCAAACCGTTGGCGGCGAAGCCACCGTTAGCGCCGCAGAAATCACGGCACCGCTCGTGCAAAGTTCGGGTGTAAAGCTTAATCCCGAAACTGTTGCGGCTGGTGTCGGCCTTGAAGCGCGCAATGAAAACGGCAAAGTAACCGGGCTGGTTGTCACCGCAAAGGGTGATGGCTCTGTCCTGAAAGCGGCCGGATTGCGCGACGGTGATATCGTCATAAAGATCAATGGCAATGCGGTAAGTTCGCCGACTGATTTGGCCAAATATTTGCGCCCAGGTGCAAATGTAGCGTTAGAAGTTGAACGTGGAGCACAAAAACTACCTCTAGCGATCTCTCTGGAAAAACAATGAAAAAGACCATATTGTATTTCGCTGCATTGAGCGCCCTTGTTCTCGCGCAGCCCCTGTCGGCGCAATATTTGTTAAATGTGCGTGAAGCCGATATCCGCGCCTTTGTTCAGGACGCGGCCCGGGTCACGGGAAAAACGTTTATCGTCGATGCGCGCGTCCAGGGGAAGGTGTCCGTGGTCACCGACCGGCCATTATCGCGGTCTGAATATTTTGAAGTTTTCCTATCCACTTTGCGTGCGAATGGACTGGTCGCCATCCCGATCCGCAACGGCGGTTTTCGGATCCAACTGGCTGACGGGGCGGCGACCCAGCCAAGCCGGGTCGGCAGCAAGACTGCGTCGGCCAGCCAGTTTGTAACCGAAGTGTTCCGGCTGCGATCGATTGATGCCGTCGCGGCGGTGGAAACGTTGCGGCCGTTGGTCAGCCGGGAGGGTTCCATCACCGCAAACAAAAATGCCAATAGTTTAGTCGTGGCGGATTATGCCGACAATGTCCGGCGGATGCGGGAGCTGCTGCGGCAGATTGATCGTGATTCCGATTTTAGCCAGATCATCCAGCTGAAGAACGCCGGTGCCCGCGAGATTGCAACATCGCTGCAAACTCTGGCGTCGCAGGGCGGCGCTGAAGCAGGAAGGTCTGCGGTTGCGGTGGTTGCATTTGAAAGCAGCAATTCGATCGGCCTGCGCGGCGATCCATCGGCTGTCGCCCGGTTTGCCGGCATGGCCCGCGATCTTGATATGCGCGCTGAATCAGGCGCAGAAATCCGTGTATATACCCTGCAACATGCCGATGCAGGCACATTGATGCCGACCATTCAGGCGCTGATTGGCGGCGATCAAAGCGCGGGTTCGCAGCCATCGCAGTTGCCGCAAAACACACCGGCTCAATCCGCCGGACCTGCGGCTGGTGCTGGCAGCAGCGGCAATGCAGGCAGCGCAGTAGCGCCGGTGCAGCCGCCGGTGAGCAGCGGCCCGATTGCTGTATCCGGCAATGGCGGCGGTATCGCCAAGCGCGGACCGGTTGTCGTCACCCGCTATGCAGGCGTCAACGCGCTGATCATCGCCGCCAACCCCGATGTGCAGCGGCAACTGGGCGAGCTGATCCGGCAAATAGACAGCAGGCCAGCGCAAGTGGTGATCGAGGCAATTGTCGTCGAAATTGGCAATGATGCCGCGAAAAAACTGGGCGTACAGTTCCTGTTTGCGGGCAAGAATGCGCCCTTTGCAGCCACCAGCTATTCGAATGCGCAGCCAAATATTCTGACCCTTGCCGGGGCTGCCGCCGCCGAACAGCTGTCACGCCAGACGACCACTGTGAACGGCACAACGACGGTTACGACAAGCACCAGCGCGCTGGGCAGCGGCCTGCAAGAGGCAGCAGCGGCTTCGATATTGGGGGCAACCGGCGGTCTGGGCGGATTTGCGGTGCAATCTGGCGGCAATATTTTTGGCGCGATCATCAACGCCGTGGAATCAGACACGCAGTCCAATCTTTTGGCCACCCCGCAGATCACAACGCTGAACAACAAAAAGGCCAATTTTCTTGTCGGCCAAGAGATTCCGGTAACGACCGGTGAAGCACTGTCGGACAATTTTGATAACGCGTTCCGTACCGTGCAGCGCCAAGAGGTTGGCATCAAATTGGAAGTCACGCCGCAGGTGAATGACAATGGCGAAGTGACAATGTATATCAACCAAGAGGTTTCAAGCGTGGCCGGACCGGTGTCTTCGCGCTCCAGCGACTTGATCGTCAACAAACGCCAATTCAATACGACGTTGGTGGCACAAGATGGCCAAATCATGGTCATTGGCGGGCTGCTAAACGACGATGAACGGCGCACGATTGAGAAGATTCCGTTTTTGGGCGACCTTCCGGTTATTGGAAATTTGTTCAAATCAAAAAGCAGAGCGCGGTCCAAGACCAACCTTGTCGTGTTTATCAGGCCCACGGTTTTGCGGACCAACGCAGATGGCCAGTTGGTCACGGCGCAGCGGTACAATTATGCCCGCGGCTTACAGTTGCAGCGTAATCCTGATCAGGAACCATCGCTGGATGAACTGTTGCGCGACTATATGGGAACCACGCCGCCCGTTGGTGCAGATGTTGGCCCCGGTGATGTTTTGCTGGGCGCAACTAGCACTATCGAGCGGGGGCAGCCGGGCGAAATAAGGCCAATTGATATTCCGCCAAGCGAGGCACCAAAATGAAAATCAGCCGGGGTACGGGTCATGACATCGCCCCCGCCGGTTTAGCGGCGAATACGGGTGCCGCCGCGCTGATTGAACTGGGCGGGCCCGCGCAGCCAATGCCCGGCTTCGACTTGCCCTATGCATTCGCGCGCAAGCATGGCTTTGTGGTGATCCGAAAGGATGATGGCTCGGCACATGTCGCCATGCGGGCCGATGCAGACCCTTTGATGTTGTTAGAAGTCCGGCGGTTTTTGGCAAAGCCATTTGAAGTTGAAGTGGCAACGAACGAGAAATTTTCGGCGTATATGTCGGAACATTATGCGATGGACGGCAGCGCGGCGGCGGTTGCTGACTCGTTTGGTTCAGACGCATTTGGCCGCGATGGCGATGATATGTTGACCGCCGATTTGCCGACAGCCGATGATTTGCTGGACAGCGCAGATGACGCCCCCGCGATCCGATTAATCAACGGAATCATTGCAGAAGCCGTGCGGCAAGGCGTGTCCGATATCCATATTGAACCTTATGAAACCGGCCTAGTGGTGCGGATGCGCGTCGATGGAATGTTGCAGGAACGATTGCGAATGCCGCCGCACGTCGCGCCGGTTGTGGTCAGCCGTATCAAGGTCATGGCACGACTAGACATCGCCGAACGGCGCGTGCCCCAGGATGGACGCATCAGTATCACGCTGGGTGGAAAATTGGTTGATGTGCGGGTTTCGACATTGCCCAGCCGCGCGGGCGAGCGGGTTGTGATGCGGATATTGGACAAGGATGCCGCGTTCATATCGCTTGATCTGCTGGGGCTATCGCAGAGCGCACGGCAGATTCTAACCGATGCATTGGCGCAGCCCAATGGCATAATTCTGGTCACCGGGCCAACCGGATCAGGCAAGACCACGACATTATATGCCGGGCTAAAACAGCTGAATGATGGCAGCCGAAATATCCTGACGGTCGAAGACCCAGTGGAATATGCCGTCGAAGGCGTTGGTCAAACGCAGGTCAATGCCAAGGTCGGCATGACGTTTGCTGCCGGACTGCGCGCTATCCTGCGTCAAGATCCTGACGTGGTTATGATCGGTGAAATTCGTGACCGTGAAACCGCAGAAATAGCGGTACAAGCCGCGTTGACCGGACATTTGGTGTTGTCCACGGTGCACACCAATGATGCCATCGGCGCGATTACGCGCATGCGCGATATGAAAATCGAGCCATTTTTGCTGGCATCGACTTTGCGCGCCGTTATCGCGCAGCGGTTGGTGCGGCGGCTGTGCGAACATTGCCGTGCTCCGCAAAAAGCGGATAGCAATATGGCGCATCTTTTGGGAATAAAATCCGGCGATATCATCTATCAGGCAGCAGGCTGCGATAGGTGCAAAAACAGCGGCTTTAATGGCCGCGTTGGCGTGTTTGAGGCGATCCGTATCGACGATAATATCCGCAAGCTGATTAACGATGACGCGGATGAAGCCGATATTGCCAAGCACGCATTTGCAGCGCAGCCAAATTTGAATGCCGCGGCAAGAGAAATGGTATTGGCCGGACAAACCACCGTCGAAGAAGCTGTCCGCATTTCGCGCAGTGATGCCTATAGCGATGGCTGAATTTTCCTATCATGTGATTGATCCCAATGGCCGCGAGAAACGCGGCCGGATCAATGCCGCCAATGATCAAGCGGCGCGGGCACGGCTGGAACAACAACGGCTGTACGTCGTCGGTCTGGGCGAAGCGGCAACCAAAGGTTCGGGCGCTAAGTTCAGTATCACCCCGCTGCGCCGCACGCCCAGATTACCGCACAAACAGCTCACCTTGTTTACACGCCAATTGGGATCGCTGGCGCAGGTCAGCCCGCTTGAGGAAGCATTGCGAACGATCAGCAGACAGAGCGAAAAGCAGTATGTGCGCGCGATCATTACCACAGTGCATTCCGGCGTCCTTGAAGGACAACGATTGTCCGAAGCGATGCGGCGCGAACCGCGCAGTTTTCCGCCGCTCTACCGGGCGATGATTGCCGCCGGTGAAAGTTCGGGCAGTCTGCCCGATATATTGGAGCGGCTGGCCAATCTGCTCGAACGGCAAGCCGAAATGCGCGGCAAGCTGATTTCGGCGCTCGCATATCCGATCGTGCTGGCACTGGTGGCGATATTGGTTGTCGCAGGATTGATGATATCGGTTGTGCCCAAGGTGGTGGAACAGTTCGATGATGTCGATCAACAACTGCCCTGGATCACTCAGGTTGTCATGGCAATATCTGCCTTTTTGGCGAGCTATTACTGGGTCATTTTGATCGTCATGTTGCTGGCCGCTGTGCTGTTCATTTTGGCAATGCGGCGTGAGAAATTTCGGTATTCGGTGGACCGGTTGTTTCTGAAATTGCCATTTATCGGCCGGTTGATCCGTGATTTGAACGCCGCTCGTCTGGCGCGAACTTTGGCGACGATGGTGGCCAGCCGCTTGCCCTTGCTCGAAGGATTGAAACTGACCCGCGACACCGTATCAAACCGCGTACTGAGGGCGGCCAATGGCGATATAATAGAGGCAGTGCGCAGCGGCGGCAGCCTGTCCGGCGCGATGCGGGCCAGCAATGTGTTCCCGCCATTGCTGGTCTATCTGGCGGCTGGCGGCGAAAGTTCCGGTCAACTAGACGTCATGCTGGCGCGCGCCGCTGACTATCTGGAACGCGAATTCGACAATTTCACATCGGCAGCACTGTCGATGCTGGAACCTCTGATCATTGTGGTGATGGGCGGTTTGGTAGCTGTCATTATCCTTTCAATTTTGCTACCTATTCTACAACTGCAGAACTTGGCAGGGATTTAGAAATGTTGAACCTCAAAATGATATTGAACTTGTTTACCGATCTTAACGCACGCACTGAAAATTGTCGCAGGCCGGGTTACGAAAGGCAGGCCGCAACGCCATTTCCAAAACCAAATGGTTTTACTCTGGTCGAGTTGATGGTGGTCATATTCATCATCGGTCTGCTCACAACCATTGTCGTTATCAACGTGCTGCCCAATCAAGATAAGGCCATGATCCAAAAGGCAAAGGCCGATATTGCCGTCCTGTCGCAAGCGATGGAAACATTCCGGTTGGACAATATGACATATCCGGCAGCGGGCGAAGGCCTGCAATCATTGGTCACCCCGCCTGCAAGCGCGGGAAGCGGCGCGCGGACGGCGGGATACATCAAAAAACTACCGAACGACCCCTGGGGCCGCCCTTATCAATATGCCAATCCGGGGCGCAGCGGCGGGTTTGATATTTATTCGCTCGGTGCCGATGGCGCACCCGGCGGAGAGAATGATAATGCGGACATTTATAGCGAGTAAGGCTTTCGCGACAAAGTCGGGGCCCGTTTCCCGGCAAAACGGTTTCACGTTGGTGGAAATGTTGGTCGTCGTTTTTCTGATCGGATTGGCATCGGCTGCGGTGGTCATGTCTTTGCCCGGCGACGCAGCAAAAGTGCGCGATCAAGCGGACCGGCTGGCAGCGCGGATAGCGGCGGCCCGCGATGCAGCCGTGATGGAAACCCGGCCAATGGGCTTGTGGCTGCGTCCATCAGGTTACGGCTTTGAACAGCGCAAAGACGGAACTTGGCAGGCGGCACCGGGCAAATCGTTTGCACAGGTCAACTGGCAACCGGGAACACAGCTTTCCATCGGTACCGAAAAGCAGACGCGGATAATATTTGACGTAACCGGCCTGCCATCTGCGCCGCTTGAAATTGTTCTGGATCAGGGTGAGGCGAAAGCAAAGATTACTATCTCGGCCGCTGGAGATGTCGCCGTTGCGCGTTGACAAACTTCAACCATCGCCGGATCGAAACGGCTTTACCCTGCTGGAGGTGATGGTCGCGCTGGCGATTTTCAGCATGGCGGCGATGGCGCTTATGCGCTTGCAGGCGTTTTCAATCCGTTCAGCAGCCGATGTGATTGCCCATGATATGGCGTGGCAAGTGGCCCGAAATCGCGGCGCAGAATTGCTATCCGATCCCGCGTCGCCGGTGCTGGGTGTAACGGAAGGGGCGGAGAGTTTTGGCGGTCGTAATTTCAAATGGTCGCAAGAGGTAAAACGTACCGATGACGCACAAATTGTGCGGATCAATGTCCGCGTTGAAGGCGCAGAGGGTGGGCGGGCCGTGTTGAAATTGGCGCGGCAAATTCAACTATGACGGGCCCGGTTCACATCAGGCTGCAACGAAATGGCTTTACTTTGGTCGAGCTTTTGGTCGCGTTGTTCATATTCAGCTTGATCGCGGTGGCCGGTGTCACATTGCTGCGCTCCAGTGCCGATGGCCAGATCGCAATCAAGGGACGGCTTACCGAACATAGCGCCTTTATGCGCACGGCAAATTTGATGGAAGCGGATTTGGCGCAAGCCGCCCCGCGTGCTGTGCGTGATGTGGGCGGCAACACTTTGGCCGCGTTCAACCAAGCTGCAATTACCGAACAATATGCCGGTGCAACTCTGTTTGCGTTTAGCCGCCGCGGACTTTCTGCGGGCAACGACGACAATCGGCCCGCGCTTGGCAGGGTCGCATACGGGTTTGGCAACGGCACACTCAGCCGGATATCGTGGCCGATGACCGATGGTTCCGCCGCAACCTCCGCCGCCGCAATGCTTGATGGATTGCAGTCGGTGACCGTTCGGTTTCGGGGACAGCCGGGCAATTGGCAAACAAATTGGTCACCGCAAAAGCCGGATGATATCCCGCGCGCGGTGGAGTTAACGATCAAGCCAGCGGCAGGCCCGCAATACCGGTTGGTGATGCTGGTGGGTTCGCAAACGCGCCCGCAGTTGGACTTACCCGAAGACGAACCGCCCCCGCCGGGCAGCGGGCCGATATGACCCGGCCCGCAAAAAAACGTCTCGTAACGCAAAATGAGCGCGGCGCAGCATTGCTGACGGTGCTGTTGTTGGTCGCGGTAATGGCGGTTATTGCGGCGACCGCGCTTGACCGGCTGCGCATTTCAACGCGGCTGGCTAGCAACGGCGCCGCGATGGCACAGGCGCGCTATTACACTTACGCCGCCGAACTTATCGCGGCACAGCGGATCGAGGATTTGTTGGCCAGAGACGCGGCTCAGACTACATTGGCGGGCAATTGGCTGGGCCGGGAAATACCAGTTCCCATTGACGACGGGCTGGCGTTTGCAAGGATAACCGATGCGAATAACTGTTTCAATTTGAACAGCCTCGCCGCCGAAATCGTGGACGGTAATGGCAAGAGCCTGATCGCCCACCGCGCAGCGATTGAGCAATTTACCTGGTTGATGGTGGCTTTGCAGATATCCGAAAATGACGGATCGGCAATCGCGCAGGCGGCTGCTGATTGGATTGATACAGACGGCAATCCATTGCCCGGCGGCGCAGAGGATTCCTATTATCGCGGTTTGGAGGCACCGTATCTGCCGCCCAATCAAATGATGGCCGACAGAAGCGAGCTGCGCGCGGTAAAAGGCGTTACCCCCGCGCTCTACAACCGGATAAAAGATTGGATTTGCGCACTGCCTACGGCCACTCCAACGACATTGAACGTCAACACCCTTTCGCCCGATCAAGCCCCATTGCTCGCGATGTTGTTCGGCGGAAAACTCTCGCCGCGCGAACTTAGAGCCTATCTCGCCAGCAGACCTGTTGGCGGGTATGGCAGTGCCGTGCGATTCTTTGGAGTGCCGTTGTTGGCGGGGCAAAATGTTCCAGACAACGTCAAGGGGCAGGTGCAATTGAAAAGCCAGTGGTTTCAGCTAAACACGCGGATATTATCGGGAGGCATCGAGATGGAGAGTAGCGCGTTGATCAAAGCGAGCAAACCGCCCGCTCACGTTGTTTCGCGCAGCTGGGGAGAGGCAGGATGAATGCGCGCTCTGGATTGATAATATCCTTTCCCGCTGATTCCAGCTCTGCGCTATCGTGGTGGCATGCCGAAGATGCAGAAATTGCGGCGTCTGGTTCGGTGCGCCCGGACGCAATTGACCAAGCATTTCCTGCCGACATCGCGAATATGCCGGTTATGGCGATTGCTCCTGCGGCGCTCGCCACGGTGCGCTGGACCGGGATCGGTGATCTTGCACCGCGGCAGGCTGAAACAGCAGTGCGGATCAAAGTGGCAGAAGAATCGCTGGGCGCGGGCGAGGAACTGCATATCGTTTCCAACATTGCGTCACATGATCAGATCATGGTTGCGAGTATGTCCGTTCAGCAGATGCAGTTCGGCCTGGATGTTTTGGCCGCACTGGGCATCGATCCTGACGTTGTTTTACCCGCCGGATTAGTCATACCGCCACCTGAAACCGGCTTTGTTCGGGCAAACTTTGCGGCAGACGCGGTATTGCGGTCGGCGCAATCCATCGTCCCTGATGAAGCTGCCTTGCGGCAACTGATCGTTGCAGATGCGCCGATTGTGACGTTGGATGCGGGGCAGGTTGACACGGCTTTGGCTGCTGCATTGCGCGATCCGCCGATCAACATGCGGTCCGGCCGATTTGCTAAACGCAGCCAGCGCAGCGCAATGTCAGCACGGCAATGGAAAATACTGTCTGCGTTGGCGGGCGCAGGCATATTGTTCAGCCTGCTGTTGGCAATAGCGACTTGGATTAAATATGACCGAGCCATAAAACGCGAAAATTCCATCGCTTTGCAAGCGGTGAAAAAGATTGCGCCGGAAGCCGACAATATCGAAGAGGCGCAGGCTTTGTTGAACCGCGAACTGATGCGGCGGGGGGCGGGCGGTTTTCAGGTAACCGGATTGGCCGCAGCGACCTTCGCGACATTGCAACAAGTTGAAGGCGTCACGTTGCGCGATGTGCGCAGCAATGGTGACGGCATCTTCGCCTTCACTTTGGCGGCGCCGAATGCGGATGGTATCAATCAGGTGCTAACGATCATGCAAAAACAGGGTTACCGGGTAACTGCGGTACCGCGTCAGGACGCCAGCGGACTGACCTTGGCCGACATTAGTGTAAGGGCCAAATGATGGAAAACTATTTGGGCAGGTTGCGGTCATGGTTTAGCGCGCTCAGCGGGCGGGAACAGATCATGGTCGGTGCCGCCGGTGCATTGGCCGCAGCGGTGATCGGCATTTACGCGGTCACTCTTCCGCTGCTCGCCGCAATCGATGCGAAGCGTGAACAATATTCGGCTGCGACCGAACGGCGCGGTGCCATATTAGCTCAGGTCGAGGCTGCGGCAGGCACGAATGCGGGCAGGGGTGCGGGCGGGGCGAACTTGCCAACAGGGTCCGTGCAACAACTCATTTCGCAAAGTGCAACCGACGCTGGCTTTGTGCTCGACCGTGCAGATGGCAGCGGCGCGGACAAGGTCGATATCGTGATGGCAAAGGCAAAACCGCAAGCATTTATGGTGTGGCTGAATGACTGGGAACAACGCGGTTTGCTGGCCGAACGGTTGACGATCAAAGCCGGTAACGATGGCACAATCGCGGTAACGGCCACATTGGAACGGCCACGCGGATGATAGCCATGTTTCGCGCATCGCGGCGCTGGACCTTGTTTGCACTTGTCACACTCGTCTGTGCCATTGCCGCGTTTATGCCGCTGCGATTTGCGATGGCGGCGGCTATTCCTGACAATGCCTCAGTAACTGCCCGGTCGGTGTACGGCAGCGTTTGGGATGGCGGCTTAATTGATTTTGGCATCGGCGCGTTTTCATTTGGTGATGTGCAGGCGCGGCTTCGTTTCTTGCCATTGTTCGCCGGTAAGGCAGAACTTGTTTTCCGGCGCGACGGCGTCCCCGGGGCTGCGAATTTATCAGGAAGCGTTACAAAAAGCCTGAGCGGCGTTTCGGCCGACCATCTTACTGGCACGGCGAGCTATGCCTCGTCCAAAAATATCTTGCCAATATCCAGCGCCGATTTTCAGGATTTTTCGGCAAGATTCGCGAACGGAAAATGCCGCAGTGCAGGCGGCAGCGTAAGGCTGTTGCTGAAAACTGGTGCGATCCCCGGCATCAATACCGATGGTGGATTTTTGGGAAATGCACAGTGCAAGGCCGGTGCTTTGCACCTGCCGATGGTCAGCCAGTCAGCCATGGAGCGCATCGATCTGAGCATCCAGGCGGACGGCAAATATTCGCTGTCGATCAAGCTTAACAATGTCGATCCGCAGTCCGCGGTTCTGCTTTCGGTCGCCGGGTTTCAGCCTGTTGCCGGGGGATATATGCTAATCATCAATGACCTCTTTTGAGATACTGACTTATTTGGCCGATTGGCAACGGGCACTGGCGGGGGCGGTTCTGGGCGCTATCATCGGCAGCTTCATCGGCGCGCTGTGCAGCCGCTGGCCCCTTGGCCAATCGATAATATCGGGGCGATCACGTTGCGAAGGTTGCAACAGCGAATTGGGCATATTGGAATTAATCCCGGTCATCTCGTTCCTTTCGCAAAATGGCCAGTGTAGACGATGCGGCGCATCCATCGGGCGAACGCAGCTGTTTGCAGAAATCGCGGCAACGATGATTGGCGGGGCGGCATTCCTGTTTTTGCCGCCATTGGAGGCGATCAACCTTGCGTTGCTTGGCTGGCTGTTGCTGCCGCTGATTATTCTTGATTTCGAACATTTTTGGCTGCCGGATAGACTGCTCGGCATATTGGGCCTCGCCGGGCTGGCCGCAGGCATATTGTGTAAGGAAGGCTATGATTGGCAACTTCACATTGTCGCTGCGATTATCAGCTGGCTGGCGTTATCAAGCATCAGACTGGTTTATCAACTGCTGCGTCAAACCGAGGGAATGGGTGCGGGCGATCCCAAATTGTTTGCCGCGCTGGCATTGTGGATATTGCCAGCCAATCTGCCCATGCTAATATTGGGGGCCAGCATGCTTGGTTTGGCATTCGCCTTTTTGCTGCGCCCGATATCGACTTCGGCGCGGCAACAACTTCCGTTCGGTACATTTCTGGGAATTTCGGCAATCATTATGGTCGCGGCCGGTCCGTTACTGAATTAGAAACTTTCGGATGGGATAATGACCCGGCAGTATGTTGGCGCACATTTTAAAGGGGGTATGTAAAGGGGGTATGTGCAATGTCCACGTCGGCAATTTCAGATATCAAAGCGATGCTCGCCGAAATTCGCAGTTCGTTATCAATCATAGAGGAAAGGCTGATCTTTGCGCCCGCAGCCGAGCTGCGCGAAGCTGAGCTGCGGCTGCGGCGGATGAGGGATTCCGTTTTCCCGCCCGGCTATTTTGGCGATCCGGCGTGGGACATCCTGCTCGATCTTGACCGCGCCGCTCGCAAAAATCAGGCTTATGCGGTCACCGATGCCGGTGTCGACGCGAACATACCGGCGACAACTGCGCTACGTTATCTGGCCAAGCTTGAACGTGATGGCTTGATAAAACGGCAACCAGATTTAGCCGACAGCAGGCGGGTGTTCATATCACTAACCAGCCACGGCCACAGCTTAATGGATCAAATTTTCGAAGAGACTTTGTATTTGTAGTGGGATGTGATTGTTCCGGGATGTGATTGTTCTTGGACTAGACTCAGATGCGACCAAATGTGCACTCCCGTCATCAACCTCAGCCAGCATCGCGGCTTCACCGCGCACGCTCTGTGATATATGGGCGCTTACGCCCTGATCGAGGTGTCGGCGGCGGATGACAATGCACAAGGCCAGCTTTCGTCATTGCTGGAGGAAGGCCTTGAGGCCGATGTTGTCGACGACGCGGTGCTCGCGCAATCTATCGGCCAGGCGCTGAATATTTGGTCGATCCGCGATAGTTCGGGCGATCTGTCAAAGTCCTTCGATCCCATCGGCAATTTCGATGTCGGGCTAGCGACAAGCCGCATCCACGACTTTGTCACCGAATGCCGCAAACGGTTGGAGGCCCGCTGGCCCGGCGTGCGCTGCTATTTCTTCGGGCATGTCGTCGACGGCAATGTGCACTTGATCGCGGGCGATTTCACGCCGGGCGATACGCTGGCCTTTGAAGAGATGGTCTATGATTGTGTGCGCGATTTCGGCGGATCGATCTCGGCCGAACACGGTATCGGGACGCAAAAGCGCGCACATTTGGACTATTCACGCAGCGCGCATGAAATAGCATTGATGCGTCAGATGAAATCCAGCCTTGATCCTAACGGCATCCTCAACCCTGGGAAAGTTTTCATGTAACCCGGAACGCCTGAACCGCCAATCATAACTGTCAGCACCTCTGTTAATCAGCAGCTTGAAAGCTGTTTTGACATTTACCCATCCGCGATTATGGAGATGAGCTGGCAATCGGGAGGAAATTCGATGAAACGCGAACTCGGGCTTATGCTTGGCATCTGCGTTTTGGCGTTATCGGCATGTGGGAACGAGCCGGACAACGGCGCAGCCGGTTCGCCAACCGCGGTCAATCCGCCCAACGCCGCGCAGATTGCCTTTGCCAGTAATGCGGTACCTGATGATCCCGCACTGGCGGCGGTCTATGAACGGTCCTGCAAAACATGTCATTCGGCGATCAACACCAATGCCCCGTTGACCGGGCATACCCAGGCCTGGCGAACGCGCCTTGCGGCAAAGGGCGAAGCGGCGTTGCTGGTTTCGGTGCAGAATGGTTTGAACGCTATGCCCGCCAAGGGGCTTTGTCCCGATTGCACCGACGAACAGTTTAAGGCATTGACGGTTTTCATGTCCACCGGGGGAAAGTGATGGCGCTTTCACGCAGAGCATTGATTTTGGGCGGCTGCGCGGCGGCGGCGGTGGTTCCTGTGGGGCTGCATTTGAATTGGGGCGCAAAGGATTTCGTCCGCGCCGGATTTACCCCCGATGTACCGGCGGCTCCGGCCGGGCGGGTGAACTGGTCGAACTGGTCAGGCATACAGCGCGCCACCCCCAAAACGCTAGCCGTCGCCAAAGACGAGGCTGCGCTCAAGCAGATTTTTGCCGAGGGTTCGGCGCCGTTTCGCCCGGTTGGCAGCGGCCACAGTTTTTGCGCGCTGGTGCCAACGGACGGCACGATCATTGATATCAGCCCGATGGCAGGGGTAATTTCGCAAGATGAAGCCGCCGGAACGGTGACCTTTGGCGCTGGCACCCGGCTGCAACAAGCGGCGCGGTTGCTGGCCGACCGGGGCCTCGCATTTTCCAACCTGTCGGACATTGATACCCAGACTTTGGCGGGCATGTTCGCCACCGCAACCCACGGCACCGGCCAATCATTGACCGCCATTCATGACCACATCACCGGCTTTCGGATCATGCTGCCCTCGGGCGAGGTGCGTGATGTGAGCGCGGCCAGCGATCCGGATCTGTTCGCCGCTGGCAAGGTATCACTGGGCGCGCTGGGCGTGATTACGCAATATACCGTTCGGCCAGTGCCCGCGTTCAACCTGAAACGGAAATTATGGTCGGAACCGATTGCGACTTTGCTGCCAAAGATTGACGAACTGGCCAAGAACAACCGCAATTTCGAATTTTTCTATCTGCCATCGACCGGCATGGCTGCCGCGTTGACGCACAATGTGCATGCTGGACCGATTACCGGACGTCAGGAAAGCGGCGATGATGAGGTCATTACTGGACTGAAACAGCTGCGCGACGAGTTTGGATGGTGGCCATGGCTGCGCAGCTATATTGCCAACCGCGAAATGCCGCAGGGCGTGATCGAGGATTCGAGCGATGAAAGTTGGAAGCTTCTCGCCACCGGCAGGCCGCTAAAGTTCAATGAAATGGAATATGAGCTGCCGATCGAAGGCGGCAAGCGGGCCTTGTTGGAAGTCATCGCCGCCGCCGATGCGCAAAAGAATCTATTCTATCCCACCGAAACGCGCTTCATCGCCG
This sequence comes from Sphingomonadales bacterium, assembly GCA_043750535.1. GTDB lineage: Bacteria > Pseudomonadota > Alphaproteobacteria > Sphingomonadales > Sphingomonadaceae > Sphingorhabdus_B. The sequence goes on from JAYVBJ010000041.1 coordinate 18,165, forward strand.
CCGACGACGCTTGGCTTAGTCCGTTTAATGCGGGCCCCCGCTTGTCGATCTCGGTCCACACATCGGCGGAAGAAGACGTCGATTTTCTATATACGGTGTTCGAACCCATTTTTCGCAAGCATGGCGGCAGGCCGCATTGGGGCAAGCTGCATTCATTGAAACGAGAGGATTTCCGCAAACTCTATCCCAAATTCGATGATTTTGCGGCGCTTCGTAAAACGCTTGATCCGCAGGGTAAGATGCTTAATCCCTTTCTTTCAGAATTGTTCGGAACTTGATTTGGCCAGCAAAAAAATTTCACGTCGTATGTTGCTTGCGGGCGGCGGTGCTGCCGCGATTGGCGGCGGCATGTTGATGCGGCCTAATGATCATTCCGGACCGCGCGGCGCGTATTTCCAAAAACTGCAATCCGCCCTGATTGCGGCGGGGCGCTTTATGCCGACTCTGGTGCTGGACAGCCAGATTCTCGATGCCAATATTGCCCGGTTAAAAGCCGACTTGCCGCCGGGCATGGAATACCGGATTGTGGTCAAGTCATTGCCCGCGCAAAAGCTATTGGAGCGCGCGCGTGCGGGCACCGGGACCGACCGGTTGATGACATTTAACCTGCCGATGTTGCTGGAGCTGGCGGCTTCGATGCCCGATGCCCACCAATTGATCGGCAAACCGTTGCCGATCGCTGCGGCCCAATCCTTTTTTGCAGCGTCCAAGGCGGCGGCGACTACAATCGACCGGATCGATTGGTTGGTTGATACGCCCGAACGGCTTTCGCAATATGCCGCGCTGTCGGCGTCGGCGGGGCGTCCTTTGAATGTCGCCATTGAAATTGACGTTGGCTTGCACCGCGGCGGACAAGGGCCGGGCGCGGCGCTCGGCGCGATGCTGGCCCAGATCAAGGCCAATCCGAATCTGCGGTTTGCCGGAACGATGGGATATGAAGCGCATCTGCCGTCGGTGCCAACGTTGTTCGGATTGCAAAACCGGTCGATTGCCTACGCCTGGTCCACGTATGAAAAGGTAAAAACGCAGATCAGAGACGCGCTGGGCAGCGAGATACTCGACGGCAAGGTTCTGAACGCGGCCGGCAGCCCGACCTATCGGCTGTATAAGGACACCAAGGTTGCAAACGAGGTGTCGGTTGGATCGGCGTTGGTCAAGCCGGCAAATTTCGATACCGATCTGCTGAGCGCGCACCAACCCGCCGCGTTCATTGCCACGCCGGTGATCAAGCGGGTGCGGACAACCGAGTTGCCCAACGGCTTTGGCGCGATGTCTTCGCTGCAACGGATGTGGGATCCGAACACGCGGCAGACGGTGTTCATCCACGGCGGGCACTGGCTGGCGAAACCCGTCGATCCGCCGGGGCTGCAATATAACAGCCTGTTTGGCCGGTCGAGCAATCAGGAAATGTTGAATGCAGGCGCGAACCTGGCGATTGAACCCGATGAATTTGTCTTCTTCCGCCCGGCGCAAAGCGAAGCCGTGTTTTTGCAGTTTGGCGATATTGCGGTTTTCGACGGAGAGAGCATTTCGGAATATTGGCCGGTGCTGCCGGTATCCGCGTAAGCAGATGGCCAATCCCAGACAGGAAACCAGCGAATGAGCTATGTTCTAATCACCGCAAACCGCAATTATTCGAGCTGGTCTTTGCGGCCATGGGTGTTGATGAAGGCGCTTGGCATCGCGTTTGACGACCGGTTGGAACCGTTCACCAAACCGGATAATTACGCAGACTTTCGGGCGTTTTCGCCGACAGGGCAGGTGCCGGTATTGCTGGACGCAGGGCGGACGATTTACGACTCGCTCGCCATCGCGCTCTATTTGGCAGAACGGCATGCGGGCGTTTGGCCAACAGGCGAAGCGGCGCGTGCCTGGGCGATATGCGCCGCCGCCGAAATGCACGGCGGGTTCTCCGCGCTGCGGGGTGATTGCACCATGAATGTCGGCGTGCGCGTGAAACCAAAACCAATGTCGGCGGCGCTGCGTGCCAATGTCAGCCGGATCGCGGAGCTTTGGGAAGAAGGCATGACCAAATTTGGCGGGCCTTATCTTGCCGGGGACCGCTTTACCGCCGCCGATGCGTTCTATGCCCCCGTCGTCTACCGCGTGCGGACATACGGGCTGCAGGTCGGTCCGAAAGGGCAGGCATGGGTCCAAATGATGCTGGCCCACCCGGCAATGCAACAATGGGAGGCCGAGGCGCTATCGGAAAGCTGGCGCGAGATTGGCCATGAAGAAGAACTGCGGGCATGCGGCGACGTGATCGCGGATTACCGTCATGGGTAGGTTGGGCGCAGGGTGGGGCGCAAGGTGACAGTGCACTTAATTATCTTTGCTGTTATCCTCTTGCCGGATGGTAAGGAGCAAGGATGACGTCAATAATAAGTGGTTTAGTTCACTGTCACTGTCACCGTAACTCTAACGCGTGATTCCGTATTAGGCAGGGGAGTGGCTACATCAATTACGCAACGTCGCCGTAATTCAAGGAATTCTAATTAGTGCAGTGCCACTGTAAGTATTAATTGTTGCAACATCACCATATCCTTGGCCGTAATTTCAGAATCATCTTGACGACGACAACATTTTCTGTGTCGTATGACCTTGGCATAGTGCTCAGGAGGAATTGCAATGACCGAGAAACCGGAAATAACCAAACCAAAGCCCGTCACCGATTTTATCTGGATTTTGATTCTCGGAATCGTAATCGGTTTGATTGCCGGTTATACTCTCTTCAGTTGAATATCGGAAAATATAATGAAAAATATTATTAGTATATATCTTTTCCCGATCATAATTGTTCTTATCGGGATTGGCATAGGATTGTTAATTTCGTATTGGATCTGGTGAAAAAATCACTTTGAATCACGGTGACAGGAATTACGGTGTCAATGCTTTTAACTATTATTGCCAAGCATCTCATTGCATCCCATTTCTATGGTAGAAACGGGAAATGATTAAATGCACTGGCACTGCAATTTCGAACTTACGACGTAATAAAGGCTCTTCGACCAAATATGATAGATACTGCCTCCTATTTCTTGATCCAATCACTGCACCGCAAGGATGCCATTGACGGGGTAATCCAGATGATAAGAAATTCGCCGAGACCACCGGCTGAATTTATGGGTGGGCTAAGTGAAATTGATGACATGGTGCTTGAATGGACCATAGAAACGGTCATTCAAGGTGCCGTGCTAAGGGAGTACCATCATTGGGAGACCGACACGCAAGTCTATTTCACAGCGATGCGTGATCGAAATGGATTTGCCGCAACACAAAACAGGGGGCTTGCTCACACGTTATGGGTGACAAGCCAGCTAGAGCTGTTTAGGCTCAACTTTCCTGAATTTCAAAACTTTGACAAAGCTCGAGTTTTAGTGAACGACATGAAGCATAAGAGCGGTAAGTGGGCGACGGTAGCGGATTTTGCGAGGCTGCGAGGTGCGGTCTCTGATTTCTGGTCACGACTGTCAGGTTCCGGTGACAGTGAATTTAATTATTGAATTCCGGTGGAATGGCGGTGTCAAGCTGAAGTGCAACACTTGTCGGCATTGGCTTGGGCCTGTAAATTATGGCGACAGCGCCCTAAACTATCGCTGAGTTACGGTGTCCCCGCGCCCCCCCCCTTCTTTCCCTTTGCGCCTTGCGCGCTGTTAAGCGTGCGCTGAATCTACATTTCATCTCGTTGCTGCGCCGTGGTGAGATTTTCATAAAAGGGTAGAAGGAAAAAAGGGTGAAAGGCGTTACGCTGACAGTGCACTTAATTATTATCCGCAGTTACAGTAACGGGCGCGATAACCCCTAAACTCACCGCCTCATATCTCTGCGCCTCTGCGAAACTCTGCGGCCTCTGTGTGAAATAATTTTGTTCGCGCGGAGGGGTTAGGTTTGATCGTTTGCGCCAATATTTGCACGCAAAGAAAATACGATGGAGGTGCGCCCGGCCTCTTCTTTCCTGCGTTTTCTTCGTGTCTTCGTGTGAAATAAAGGGCACGACATTAAGGTGCAAAGATGGGGTACTGTCCGGGGGCTAGCTTAGATTTCAGGCATTGTCCCGTCACAGATACAACAACTCTCGCGGATAGATGGGTCCTGAAACAAGTTCAGGATGAGAGCATTTATCTAAATTGCTATGATTAAACAAGAAAATCATCTATAAAGATCCACACAGACCCTGCACAGCTACGGTAAACCAAGCACTCACACCGCCAATCTGCACAGATTCTGCACAGTGGAGGATGCTATGGCGTTTATCACCGATAAAGAAGAACTCAAGTCCGGTCTCATCATTTTCCGGCGCGGCGATGTGGCGCACCGCAATTTTTATTGCCGGGTGAAGATGCCGAAGGACGACCGCTACAAGACGATTGCGCTGGGCACATCGAACCCAGCGTCAGCGCGCGAGTTGGCCCATGAAAAGGACGCAGAAATCCGCGTCTTGCTCAAACATGACCACCCTGTGTTCAATCGCTCGTTTCGTAAAGTCTCCGAGGAATATCTTGCCGTGCAGCAGCGTCGTGCGGATACCGGCGAGATTTCCGTGGCGCGCGTCAAAAATCTCAAAAACGTGCTGCTTGGCGCGCTTGACCGCTATGTCGGTAGCGCACAGATTCATTTGGTTGGGCAAGACCGCTGGGCGCAATACCCAACATGGCGGCGCGAGAATGGCAAGGGCCGCCACCGCGACCATATCAGTGATTCGACTATCGACTTTGAAATGGGCGCGTTCAATGCCGCCATGAACTTTGCCATCCGCAAACGCTATGTTCCAGCGAACCAGCGTTTTGAGGGCAAGCCAAAGCTCAAAACAATGCGCCGCGATGAATTCACGCTGGACGAATATCGTAAGCTGCACACGGCGGGTCGGTCGTGGATCACCAAGGCCACGAATGCTCCCGGCACATGGTCGCGGACCATGTGCTACAATTTCATGCTTATCATGTGCAATACCGGGATGCGCCCGCCGGAGGCGAAGAATTTGCGCTGGCGTGACATCATGCTCGCCAAGGATCGCGATGACAAAGAGATTGTCGTCCTGTTCGTCCAGGGCAAAGGCAAATCACGCAAGCTGGTCGCGCCCAAAAGCGTCGGCGATTATCTCGGCCGCATCCGCACGATCTCGAAAGCGACGCTACCCGATGATCCGGTATTCACCATCAGCAACGGCAAGCCTGCCAAATTTCTGTTCGAGGATGCCGTTGAAAAACTGTTGACCTATGCCGAGGTCAAAATTGGGCCTAACGGAACGCCGCGCTCAACCTATTGTTTCCGGCACACCTATGCCACCTTCCGGCTGAGCGAAGGTGTCGATGTGTATATCCTTGCCGAGCAGATGGGCACATCGGTCAAGATGATTGAGCAGCATTATGGCCATGTGAATACCATCAAACATGCCGACCGCGTGTTGCAGGGCATGAGCGGATGGGAGCCGATGATAAACGATCCGGCTGACAGTGACGGCACTGCCCGAGCATCGGCGGGGGCGAAGGCGCGGCTCGCGGCTAGTCAAAATGAAGATTGGCGATATCGCTGCAGGCGGAGTGATCCGCAATCGGGCGACGGTTATGCAGCAGAAGACCAAGCGTCCCGTGCAGTTCGAAATTATGACAGAGGCGCGCCAAACCCTGCTGACTTGGCTCAACCGCCGCGGTGGCTCGATGGAAGATTTCATCTTCCCAAGCCGGGTCAACTATATGGGTCACCTCAGCACACGCCAATACGCCCGGTTGGTTGACGAGTGGGTTGGGGCCGTTGGACTCAATGTAAACGAATATGGCACACATTCGCTTCGTCGAACCAAGGCCTCGCTCATCTACAAGGCGACGGGGAATCTCCGAGCCATCCAGATATTGCTGGGTCATTCAAACATCGAGAATACCGTTCGTTATCTTGGCGTCGATGTCGACGACGCGATAGCTCTAGCAGAACGCACGTCAACCAGAGCAGATGAGGTGATACCAGTCGCCGCCAGAGAACAATCTGGCAGAGCGGCGCATGGCCGGTTGTCAGTCTGGCCGGATGGTTCGCGGCCTGGGCTGTAGTGGTAGGCCAGCTTTCCGATTGGCATCAGCCGCGAACTTCGCTGCGACGGTGCATCCTCGTCGCTCACCGGCAGACTGTGCGTTCAGGTTCGGCAAGCCCAAGCTGGCAGTTTGGCGGATTGCGTCAATCGCCCCGACATTGAACGCGCGCATACACATTTGCCAAATATCCTTGCGTCCGATTGCCAGAACCGCGCTCACCCACGGCCTCGTCAATGGCTTTGGTTGGCAGGGGCCGGCTGCGCCTCTTGCCCTTTGCTGCAACGGTTGGCCCGAAGTTTCTTCCCCTGGGCTACGCCCATTCCTCGCGGAACCAAGAAACCCCGGTCTGCACCGTCCTCCACTGCGTTGCGGCCCTTGCCCACCCCAAAAAGTATTACTTTTTGGGGACCCCGAGCTGGGTGCAGCGGAGCAAGCCCCTGCCTCAAACCAGCCATCGAGGCCGCGAATGAGCGCGGGGTTCGACCAACCCAAGGAGAAGTATCATGGCAAATATCGGCACCTTCAAGAAGTCCGGCG
>JAYVBJ010000042.1:0-24637 GCA_043750535.1 Sphingomonadales bacterium
GCAAGCTGGACTCCGGGCAGCAGGACCTTGACCATCGCCTGGACCTGCGCCTTCTCGGCGCGGCCGGTGCCGACCACTGCCTGCTTGACCACGCTCGGGGCATATTCGGCGACCGACAGTCCTGCGCGGGCCAGCGCGAGCAGGCACACCCCGCGCGCTTGCCCGAGCTTGAGCGTCGATTGCGCGTTGGAATTGACGAACACTTCCTCAACCGCGCCGGTTTCGGGGCGGTATTGCGCGATGACCTCGGCGAGCGCCGCGTCGATCGTCACCAGCCGCTGTGCGAGTGGGGCCTTGGGATCGGTCTTGACCTGCCCGTTGGCGACATGGCGCAGCCGGTTGCCGCTCTGCTCGATCACCCCCCAGCCGGTGCACGACAACGACGGATCGAGGCCGATTATCAGCATCAATCGCCATGCATGAAAAGGCCGTTGGCGAACGCCAAATAGCCAAGCAGGATCAAAAGACCGACTGTGAAAAGCCAGCCCTTGCGGTTCATCCCAAGGCTTCCATCACGGCGTCGGAGATCTCGTAATTGCCCCAGACCATCTGGACGTCGTCGTCATCGTCGAGAATGTCGATCAGCTTGAGCAGCGTCGCCGCATCGGCTGCACTGACTTCCACCATCAGCCCGGGCTTCCACGCCAATTTGACCGCTGCGGCCTCACCCAGCGACTTCTCCAGCTCGCGCGCGACCGGGTGGAGCACGTCGATGGCGGTCCAGATCGCATGTCCGTCGGCGTCGCTCTCGATATCGTCGGCGCCGGCTTCGATCGCGGCTTCGAGCACCGCGTCTTCATCGCCCGCGCCCGGCCCGTATTCGATCAGCCCAAGCCGCTCGAACCCGTGGCTGACCGCGCCGCTCGCGCCCAGATTGCCGCCGTTCTTGGAAAAAGCCGTGCGGACATTGGTGGCGGTGCGGTTGCGATTGTCGGTCAGCGCCTCGACGATCAGCGCGACCCCGCCCGGGCCGTAGCCTTCGTAGCGGATCTCTTCGTAATTCTCGGCGTCACCCTTGCTCGCCTTGTCGATTGCGCGCTGGATGTTGTCCTTGGGCACCGATTGCGCCTTGGCCGCGTTGACCGCCGCGCGCAGCCGCGGATTGAAATCCGGATCTGGCATGCCAAGCTTGGCCGCGACGGTGATTTCGCGGGAGAGCTTGGAAAAACTCGCCGCACGCTTTTTGTCCTGCGCGCCCTTGCGGTGCTTGATATTTGCGAACTTGGAATGGCCAGCCATAAATCACTTCTTTGGTCTAATGTGACGTGAATGTGCGCCCTTACATCACGGTGAAAAGGCGCGCAAGTATGGCCATGCCTCCCGCGTCATCGGCGGGTCAGCCCTTTGTCGGCGATAATCCGGATACAGAACCCTTTGCCGACGGGTTGGAAGCGTTCTGTTTCTTGGGCTTTTCGGCCTTGGGCTTGCGGACTTCTTTGTTGGTCTTTTTCTGGCTTTTGGCCATCATGGCTCTCCTTTGGAATAACAGAGCATAGACCGCGTTGTCCAAATGTCCAAATTGTAAGGCGAAGCCTGTTGCAGGCGCTACTGATACCGGAACGACCTAAGCCATTCCACCGGCATGCGTCACAAAGCTAAATTCAAGCCAAACCTAGTGCAGATTTATATAGGTCCAAAATAGCTTCCATTTCCTGCCGGTCATCATGGCTCATTTTGCGGAGACGCACGATTTGTTTCATGATCTTTGAATCATAACCTTGACTCTTTGCTTCGGAATATACGTCGCGGACATCATCTGAAATGCCTTTTCTTTCTTCTTCCAGTCGCTCAATGCGCTCAATGAATAAACGCAATTGATCGTCGGAAACGGCACCTTCGGACATATTATTCTCCTAAAAATTTTGTTGAGGCATCTGCCTCGAATCAAAGATGCCCCGCCTTAATCAGCCTTGGCATTTTTGGCGACACTTTCCTGCATCCGCTGTAATTGTTCGGGTGTTGCGTCGGTTTGGTGGCGCGCTTTCCAGTCTGCCATCGGCATGCCGTGGACCAGTTCGCGGGCTTCGTCCTTGGTCAGGTTACCATCTACCTCCATCACCCAATCGGCCAGGCAATTGCGGCAAAATCCGGCCAGCCCCATCAGGTCGATATTCTGCGCATCGTGGCGGTGCTGCAAATGCGCCAATAGCCTGCGGAATGCGGCGGCGGCGGCGGCGTCGGTAATTTGCTTGGTCATGTACTGCTCCATTATTGCGGTACCGTAACGTCATTCGGGCTTTCACGTTCGGCGGCTTGCCGCTATGCAGCAATTCAACGAAATTTCCAAATCAAGCTGACATAAAAAGCGGAGTATCTTTTGACCCAATATCCCCAGCCGCGTAACCGCAAAGTACGCATTCTCGCCACATTGGGTCCGGCGAGCGACACGCCCGAAATGATCGAAAAATTGTTCCTGGCCGGTGCCGACGCATTCCGCATCAACATGAGCCATGGCGAGCAAGCGGACAAAGCGGCGCTGGTGAAGCATATTCGCGTACTGGAAAAAAGCCACAACCGGCCTACGACGATATTGGTCGATTTGCAGGGACCTAAATTGCGCGTCGGCAGCTTTGCCGAAGGCAAGGTCATGCTGGAGACAGGCGCAACTTTTGTCCTCGATGCGGACCAAACTCCGGGCGATGTCACCCGGGTCTATCTGCCGCATCCCGAGATATTTGCGGCGCTTGAACCCGGAACGCGGTTGCTGCTGGATGACGGCAAGCTGGTTTTGCGGGTCAAGTCAGTAATAGCGAGCCGCATCGAAACCCGCGTTGAAGTGGGCGGAGCATTGTCCAATCGCAAGGGATTAAACGTGCCCGATGTCGTCGTGCCCGTTGCCGCCCTGACCGACAAGGACCGCAGCGACCTGGCCTTTGCCATTGATCTTGGCGTCGACTGGATCGCAATGTCATTTGTGCAGCGCCCCGAAGACGTCGCCGAAGGCCGCAAGCTGATCGGCGGGAAAGCCGCCTTGCTGGCCAAGATTGAAAAGCCCGCCGCGATCAACCGGCTGGAGGAAATACTCGAACTGGCCGACGCGGTGATGGTGGCGCGCGGTGATTTGGGCGTCGAAATGTTGCCCGAAGAAGTGCCGCCATTACAAAAAATGATCGTGAGCACGGCGCGGCGCATGGGTAAGCCGGTTGTGGTCGCCACGCAGATGCTGGAATCGATGATCACGTCGCCGTCGCCGACCCGCGCCGAAGTGTCCGACGTCGCCACGGCTATTTATGACGGCGCCGATGCGATCATGCTATCGGCCGAAACTGCGGCAGGCGCATGGCCGATCGAGGCGGTCGCGATCATGGACCGGATCGCCAAACAGGTCGAGGCTGATCCTGACTATTATGCCCGCGTCCACTTCACCGAAACCCGCCCCGATGCCACGACCGCCGACGCGCTGGCCGCCGCGAGTGCGCGGATTGCCGACACCGTCGATACCAGCGCGATTATCTGTTTCACATCATCGGGTTCCACCGCACGCCGGATTTCGCGTGAGCGCCCGACAGTGCCGTTGTTCGTGCTGACCCCGCATATGGAAACTGCCCGGCGGCTCGGCTTGCTGTGGGGCGCGTTCGCGGTCCGCACCCAAGACATCGGCAGTTTTGAAGAAATGGTCGCCAAGGGCAAACGCATGGCGCTGCGCTATAATCTGGGGCAGGCGGGAGCGCGGCTGATCATGCTGGCGGGCGTACCGTTTGGTACACCGGGATCAACCAATGTGCTGCACGTCGTCCGCCTGACCGGAGATGAATTGAAGGGGCGGTGATACTTACCTCTCCGTTCGTGCTGAGCTTGTCGACGGATGAGACAAGCAACCTGTACTTCGACAAGCTCAGCACGAACGGTTTTTCTTTCGCTGACATGTAATCACGCGCTAGTCGTCCGGCAACAACAAGCTGCTATCGCCGTAACTGTAAAAGCGGTACCCCCGCTCAATCGCATGGGCATAGGCCGCCTGCATGCGTTCGCGGCCCATCAGCGCGCTGACCAGCATGAACAATGTGCTCTTGGGCAAGTGGAAATTGGTCATCAGGCCGCCGACCGCCTTGAACCGGTAACCTGGCGTGATGAAGATGTCGGTGTCGCACTCAAATGGTTGAACTATGCCATCATCATCCGCTGCACTTTCGATGAGCCGCAGCGAGGTTGTGCCAACCGCGATCAGCCGCCCGCCTTTTGCCCGCACCGCGTTGAGCCGCGTCGCCGTGGCTGCATCGATCCGGCCCCATTCGCTGTGCATCACATGATCGGCGGTATCATCGACCTTCATCGGCAGGAATGTTCCCGCGCCGACATGCAGCGTCAGCGTCTCGCGCTGCACCCCCGCCGCATCCAGCGCGGCGATCAAGTCGGGGGTGAAATGCAGTGCCGCAGTAGGCGCGGCAACCGCGCCGTCCTTGTCTGCAAACATCGTCTGATAATCGCTGCGGTCCTGTGCATCGGTGGCGCGCTTACCCGCGATATAGGGCGGCAGCGGCATCGTACCTGCGCGGTCGAGCAACACCTCAACCGGCTCATCGCCCTCGAACAGCAATGTGAAGCTGCCGTCGGAATGCCGCGCTTCGGCGATGGCTAATACGTCCGCGCCGAAATCGATCCGGTCGCCCTCATGCAATCTTTTTGCATTGCGAATAAAGGCCAACCAGCGGCGCAAATCGACCCGTTTGTGCAACGTCGCGCCGATTGTGGCATCACCGCGTTTTCCCGTAAGCTGCGCCGGAATGACGCGGGTGTCGTTGAATATCAGGCAATCGCCAGCGCGCAATGATGCGGGCAAATCGCGGACAATATGGTCAGTCAGTTCGCCCGCGCCGACACACAGCAGCCGGGCGGCATCGCGCGGTGATACCGGACGCAAGGCAATGCTTTCCGGCGGTAGAGTAAAATCAAAAAGGTCAACACGCATCGCGGCGCGTTAGCGTAGCCGGCGTTTCTATAACAGGCTTATTTGTCGGATTTGTCGGCCGGGATAACAGCAGCGGCCGGCGCAGCGGGGGCAAAAACTGGCACAGGCTTATTGTCCGCAGCAATCGAAGCTTGCAATATGCGGTCCGGATTTGCTGGCGGTTCGCCCCGTTGAATTGCATCTGCATGCTGCATCCCGCCAATCACACGGCCAAACACGGTGTAGTTGTTATCGAGTGCAAATCGCGGCTGGAAACAGATGAAGAACTGGCTGTTGGCCGAATCCGGGTCGCCCGCCCGCGCCATGGAAACCGTACCGCGCAAATGCGGGAAGGCGTTAAACTCGGCTTTCAAATTAGGTAAATCGGATGCGCCTGTCCCGGTTCCGGTTGGATCACCGGTTTGCGCCATGAAACCTTCGATCACGCGGTGAAACAATATGCCGTCATAAAAACCTCTGCGCGCCAAAGTCTTAATCCGTTCGACGTGCGCGGGGGCAAGTGTCGGGTACATTCTTATTGTCACCCGTCCGCCTGTCGAAAGATCGAGGTGCAGCGTATTTTCGGGATCAGGCGCGTTGGGATCAACCGCAGGAACCGGCGCAGCAGGCGCTTCAGCCTGAGCATACGCAGCCTGCATGCCGAATACGGCGGTCAGGATCAGCATCGATTTTGCGATAAAGCGGGAAAGGCGCATGTTAAAATCAGTCTCCGGCGAGCAATAGTTGTCTCTAATAGCGAGCGCGGCTGTCGCTGTCATGAACGAAATTGCTTTGGGTGAGCGAAGGGCGTGGCCGGGACAGAAGTTTCGCGCCGCTATTTGCCCCTTATCTGTTCGTCCGGAGCGTGAGGGGGCGGCGCACATACACCAATCACACCGTCATTCCCTGTTGGGCGCTGGTCGAATGGGACGGGGTCGATGGGCTCACGACGCGGACACTTGCGGCCATGCTGGGCGTGGAAAGCCCAGCGCAGTACTGGCACGTCCCCAGCATGACGGCGCTCCACAGCCTGATGGCCGAAAGGATGTTAACCGAAAGTATCCGCAATCCAAGACTAGGGTCAGGACCTATTAAATACGCAACTGAGGTTTGAAGCGATTTTGTTCAGAGAGAGGCGGCAAAGCGCAGGAATATGAATATATTTCAAACTTTGCCAACGAAGCACTGGACAAAATCGGTCAAATCCGCAGGACGCCAAAATGGCTTCGATTCCGGAGCAAAATGCCCTTGTGGTTAGAATAACTATCCACTGCGGGCATTTTACTCCGGTATCTTCGCCATTTTGACGCCTCAGTTGCGTATTTAATAGGTCCTGACCCTAGGTGAGGCTTGGCAGGATTGGCTGCTTGATTTTGGCATGGCGCAGCGCCGTAACTTTCTATCGCACCGGGACAGTGGCCGGATCATCGCCATTGCCCCGCCCACGGACATAACGCGCAACCAGGTTATGCCCATGTTGATGGCACCGCTGGTTGCAGCCGGGTTCGCATCCGAAGATGCTGTTGCCGCATCAGGAACATTTGCCAGCTTCCTATTGGGGTGGGTGATTTACGAACAAAGTGCTGAAGCCAGCAATTACATCGCATCGATGGTGGATTTGACCACGGCATTTGAATTCGGGCTAACCGCACTCGTAACATTTGAATTCGGGCTAACCGCACTCGTAAAAGGCCTGCATCAACAGCTGGTGGTGCAGTGACCCCCTTTTGTGGGTGCCGGAAAATCGAGTTTTAGTCAGGAAAATGGCATAGAGGGCCTTTACAACTGCGCCAGAACAACGAACATCGTCTTCAAATTGAATAGTCCAAATTGGGGCGGGGGGAATACAATGACGGATTGGTCCAAAGACATTGACTATGGCGCTTATGGTCAAAACACGCGCACATGGTCGGGAATGAAGATTAATCCGGCGGTGTTTTTTCCATCTGTTTTAATCGCAATTGCCGTCATCATTTTCACTGTGGCCGCGCCCGATGAATCGGCTGATCTGTTTGCGTCTCTGCGGTCCTATGTTGTAGCGCAATTTGATTGGTTCCTGATTTCGGTCGGCAATCTGCTGCTGCTGTTTTGCGTCGCGGTGGCGGTGTCTCCGCTCGGCAAAATACGGCTTGGCGGCAAGGGTGCGACGCCGGATTATTCGCGCATGTCGTGGTTTTCCATGCTGTTCGGCGCAGGCATGGGAATTGGTCTGGTTTTCTATGGCGTCGGTGAACCTGTCACCCATTTTACTTCGGCCATGACGGGCGGCGCAGCTGCTCCCCTTGGCGGGGCGCCGGGCGATGCCGCCGCCGCGCGCAGCATGGCGATGGCCGCCACGGTCTATAACTGGTCGCTTCATCCATGGGCAATCTACGCCGTTGTCGGCCTCGCGTTTGCGGTGTTTTCGTATAATTTCAACATGCCGCTTTCGATGCGATCGGCATTCTATCCGTTGCTGGGTAAGCGCGTATGGGGCCGCACCGGTGATGCCATTGATGTCCTCGCGGTCTTCGCGACTTTGTTTGGACTTGCCTCGTCGCTTGGGCTGGGCGCAGGGCAAGCGATGGCGGGCATCACTCATCTTTACGGCATCGCCAGCACGCCGCTTGCCATCATCGGGTTGATAGCAATCATGGCGCTCATCACATTCCTGTCGGTCAGGGGCGGGATCGATCGCGGTATCCGCATCTTGAGCGAGATCAACATGTGGGTCGCGTTGGCGCTGATGCTGTTTGTTCTTGCGACCGGATCGGCCTTGGTCTTGCTTGGCAATATCGCCGGCAATATATTCCACTATCTCCAGCTTTTGCCCGCTTTGTCTAATCCGGTGGGACGGACAGATAGCGGCTTTTACAACGACTGGACGGTCTATTATTGGACATGGTGGATCAGCTGGGCACCGTTTGTCGGTCTGTTCATGGCGCGAATTTCACTCGGCCGGACGGTGCGTGAATTTATGGCGGGGGCGTTGATTGCACCCAGCTTGCTTGGCATTATCTGGCTCACTATATTTGGCGATGGCAGCATTGCGCAGATTGTCGCGGGCAACGCGCCCGGACTTGCCAACGCGCCGCTTGACGCGCAGTTGTTTATATTGCTCGGCACGCTGCCATGGCCGCAGATAACCTCGTTCGTTGCGATCTGCCTCATCCTGATCTTTTTCGTAACTGGTTGGGATTCGGGCACGTTGGTGATTGATACGATGACGTCTGGGGGCAGCACGGATACGCCGCTGCGCCAGAAAGCGATCTGGTTGTTCGCGGTTGGCGGCATTGGCGTCGTGCTGTTGATCAGCGGCGGTCTATCATCGTTGCAAGCCGCCGCTATTGCATCGGGCCTGCCGCTTGGCGCGGTGTTGCTGGTGATGTGCATCGGCACGCTGAAAGGGTTGCTGGTGCTGCACCGGACGCAGCATGTCAGCCCGATCTAGAGTAAGATGACATTAGATTGAACCAATCACTTTAGACCGTAGTGCTGAGCCTGTCGAAGTACGCCTTTAAGTGAAGCGCCCTTCGACAGGCTCAGGGCTACGGTATTGGATCAACTTAATGTCATCACGCTCGAGCACCGCCCGTCAGAATTTGAAACCAGCCTCCACACCCACCAGACGGCGCGCACCCGGTGAGATAAACGAACCGCCGAATTCAATCGCCGGAATAACCTCGTTCAGATATTCACGGTCGAGCATATTTTCAGCAAAGACGGCCAAGTTCCATGTTTCGCCCTCTACGCCGAACCGCATATTGAGCACACCAAATGGATCGCGGCGCGCAATCGTATAGTCGGCATTGCCGACAATTGCGGGCAACGCCAATGCCGATATCGGCAGCAGCCCGCTGAAGATTGTCGGTCGTTCCTGCGCCTGCACGGTGTGGAACCATGTTGGTCCAGTAATCCGGTAATCCGCCCGCATCACCAGATTGACGGAACTGGTAAGCGGCGCATCAATTTGCGAGCCAAGGTTGACGGTATAATCGGCGGTGTATGGCGATTTATTGCCGACAGTATAGGGCCGCGAGCTGTTCTTTTTGATCTCGCTATCGGTGACATTAACCGATCCGAAGACTTTCCAACCGGGTATGATTTTGGCGCTGGCGTTGAATTCGGCGCCCTTCACATCGACCTTGTCGATATTGGAAACGGTCCGTAGCAACCCGAAACTGCCGACGAAAAATTCAAAGAACTGCATGTCGGTGATCCGGGTGTAATAGCCGGCAAGGTCAAATGTTATCCGGTTATCTAACAGCGATCCTTTGACCCCTGCCTCAAACGCGCTGGAAACCTCTTTGTCATATTGATCGGGAACGGTCACGCCCGCGCCGATGGTCGGGACATTGAAATTGGCATTGATGAGCGCCGACGAACCTTGATTGTTAAATCCGCCTGATTTGAAACCAATGCCCCAGTTTGCATACACATTCGTGCCGCTATTGGGCCGCCAGCTTAAGCTGACCTTGGGTTCGATCTGTTTGAATGTCTTGGATTTTGGCGTCAGCGGACCAAATGCTTGGCCGGCATTGATCGGCCCGCCCGTGAACGGGTCCGTTGCGGTTGGCACCAATGATGAGGTGTTGCGTTTTTCAATATCGTAACGCAGGGCCAACCCGGCATTGAACGTCTCGCCAATCGCATAGTCCGCCGATCCAAAGACCGCAAAAACATCGGTCTTGAATTTATCCGCCAGCAGCAACGACGTTGGATTCGCCGAAGTCGGCAGATTGTAGAGGTTTTGAATTATGCCGGCACCGGTGTCCGCACCAAGGCTGACGCCAACTTCGCGGTTGATATGGAGAAAATAGCCGCCCAATTGCCATTGCAACGCGCCGCCATCATTTGATGCCAGCCGGACCTCTCCGCTTATGTCGGATTGTTTGCGGGTTTGGAATTGGGTGCCATCGCACGTTGTCGGCGAATACGCGCCAAATACCGAACCATTGGCCGGAGCAAAGATGAAAGGTACCGGAATTGCGCCGATGAATCCCGGTGGGTTGACCGCAAATCCGGTGTTGGCGGCGGTGCTGGCAAAGCAGCTGTTCACTGCCGCCGCACCGGCGGGGTTGACCGCGCCGATATAACGCGCAAAATCAGCAGACGTACCGTCGGCCGTCAACGCCTGATCGACATCGGAGTAAAGCGCCCATGCGGTCAGTTTGATCGCGCCAAGATCATGCTCGATCTTTGCCGACACATCAAAGCTTTGTTGATCGTTGGATGGGCGGATATTGCCATAATAGCCAAAAGGATGCTTGTTCACGTCTTCAAAAAATGCCCCGCCAAGGCGCGGGATGTGGAATACCGAGTTAAAATTAATCGAAGCCCCCGAAAGATCTGCATAGCGCGCCTTAATATCCAATTCGGTGGCTTCGCCCAGATTGGCGACGAAACGGCCATCGACCGACCAGACTTCTTGGTCATCGACAACTTTCGCGTTTAAGAATCGGTTGCGGTAAAAGCCATCTGTCGTCCGGTAATATCCCGACAATACCAATCCGGCGCTTTCGCCCAATGGCGCGGAAATATAGGCGGTGCCTTCGGCGGTATTTTCATTGGCATAGCTGATCTTGCCGCCGCCTTGCATCGTATCGCCTGGCTTCAGTGTCGAAATGACAATCGCACCGGCGGCAGCATTGCGGCCGTAAATCGCGCCTTGCGGACCTTTCAGGATTTCAATCTGGCGCAATGTGCCCTGCGTCTGGTTGAGCTGCGCGGTGTTGGTTTTCAAGATACCGTCGACGACCAAGGCCACCGAACTTTCTGCATCGCGCGCACCGTTGATACCGCGAATGTTGATCTGGGTATCGCCCGCTTCGGCTGTGCCAGTTACGATTGTCACGCCCGGGGTCAGCTGGGCAAAGCCTTGCGCATTATCGACGCCGGTTTTTTGCAAGGTCTCTGCGGTAAGCACGGAGACTGATGCGGGAACATCGACCAGACGTTCATTTTGGCGGCGGGCGGTAACGATGATTTCGCCCTCTGCTGCTGCTTCGGCGGCGGGTTGGGCATCTTGCGCAAATCCGGGCGACGCAACAGTGGAAATTGCTGTCGCCGATAGCAACATCATCATTTTGATCTTACGCATGAATTATCTCCTTAAAACCCTACCCGCCTGAAGTAATTTTGCCGGCAATTAACGTCGTGCATTGATTTCTGCTATCTCTATTGTATACAATTAGGAAACGTCAAGCCTTTTTGGGTCAAGCCTTTTTGGAGTCTTTCAATGTCGCGCGCGTCGGAACGAGCATATCAACAGATTAGGACAATGATCTTGCGCGCCGAGTTGGTTCCCGGTGAGCAAATTCGTGAAGAACAATTGGCCGAAGCGTGCGGGGTATCGCGAACCCCGGTTCGTGAAGCGTTGCAACGGCTGGAGGCGGAGTCGCTTATTCGCCGTAACGATTCGCAGCGCAGTTTCGTGGCGGAATGGTCGCGCGAAGATGCCGAAGAGGCTTTTCGGCTGCGTGCTATGTTAGAAGGGCATGCCGCGCGCCGGGCGGCTGAACGTATCAGCGGCGCCCAACTCGCTGCGCTTTGGGCAGCAAATTCTGCGCTTGAAGCTGCGATCAACTTACCGAAGCCGGACATTGCAAAATTCCTCGAGCATAACCGAAGGCTGCATGCGATCATCATCGAAGCCGCCGCTTCGGTGCGCCTGACGAATATGCTCACGCATGTCATTGAACAGCCAGTGATCTTGCGCACGGCGCAGCAATATGACCGCGAAAACCTGCTGCGTTCGCACCGCGAGCATATGGAGTTGCTTGCCGCATTTGAAAGGCGGGACGGCGATTGGGCGGAGGCGATTATGACCGCGCACATCCGGCGGGCATTCCACGCCTTTGCAGACGCGCATCAACGCCACATAAATAGCCTTCCCGACGATATGGCTGCGTAAACAGCGATGACATTGTATACAAATATGTGCATAAGCAACTGATGGTGATCCCTAAGAACATCGAATTTGTCGAAGTCGGACCACGTGACGGGCTGCAGAATGAGCAGACGCTGGTGACGACGGCGGACAAGCTTGAGCTGATTGCGCGGGCAATCGATGCGGGCGCACGGCGGATCGAGGTTACCAGTTTTGTCAATCCAAAACGGGTGCCGCAAATGGCCGATGCTGATGCGGTATGCGCCGGATTGCCGCCGCGTGATGACGTGACTTACATCGGCTTGGTCATGAATGCGCGCGGAGCAGAACGGGCAATAGCCACCGGGCGTATCGACCAGCTGGGCGCAGTGTGCGTTTCCACCGACCAGTTCGCAATTGCCAATCAAGGCCAAACCAGCGCCGAATCTGTCGAAACGGCCAAGGCGATTATCGCTATGGCGCATGGCGCGGGCCTTAGCGGGCAAGCGACTATCGCTGCGGCCTTTGGTTGCCCGTTTACAGGCGAAGTGGCCGAGGACCATATTGCCGCCATCGCCCGGTCGCTTGCCGAAGCTAATCCTGCCGAAGTCGCGCTCGCCGACACAATCGGCGTGGCCAATCCGGCGCAAGCGCTGCGCCTTGTCAGCCGCGTTCGCGAAGTTATTGCGCCGATACCATTGCGCGTACATTTTCATAATACCAGAGGCACGGGTCTGGCCAATGTCTGGGCCGCGATAGAAGCGGGGGCATGCGTGGTCGACGCCTCTATCGGTGGTTTGGGGGGATGTCCCTTTGCACCGGGCGCGGCAGGAAATGTGTGTAGCGAGGATGTTGTCTATATGCTGGAACGCGCAGGGATTGCGACTGGCATGGATTTACCCAAATTGATTGCCATCAATAGCTGGCTGAGCAAAATCATGGAAAAAACTCTGCCCGGCATGGTTAGCCGCGCAGGCGTATTTCCAAAACCGGCCGGAACGGGCTTGTAAAGAGAGGAAGAAACTATGGGTTACCGATTGGGTGTTGATGTCGGAGGCACCTTCACTGACCTTTTGCTATTCAATGAAGATAGCGGAGCGTTCTGGCGGCATAAAACCCCGTCAACGCCGCATGACAGCAGCGAAGGCATATTGAACGGCGTCGACGCAATCTGCGCCGAAGCCGGGGTCGCTGCGAAGGAGATCGAATATCTTTTGCACGGCACGACGGTTGCAACAAATGCAGTGTTAGAGGGCAAGGGCGCGCGCGTCGGGCTGGTCACGACAGAAGGTTACCGCCATATCATGCAGATCGCGCGCAGCTATGTGCCCGGCGGATTGGCTTCATGGATCATCTGGCCCAAACCACAGCCGCTTGCCGCGCTTGAAGATACCGTTACTGTCAAAGGGCGAATGGATGCAGACGGCAAAGAGCTGCGCCCGTTTGATGAAGCCAGCGCCCGCAGCGCGCTGACGATATTGAAGGCGCAAGGCGTAGAGGCCATCACCGTTTCGCTGATCAATGCCTATGTGAACGGCGACCATGAAAAGCGGGTAAGCGCGCTCGCCGCCGAAATATTACCGAACGTACCGGTATCGCTGTCCCATGAAGTGTTGCCCGAAATGCAGGAATATGAGCGGACTTTGACCACGGTTGCCAATGCCGCCGTGCGGCCGGTGGTTAGCAAATATGTTTCAAGCCTGCGGACCAAGCTGGCGGATAAGGGATTTGCCGGGCGGCTATCGCTGCTGCGTTCCGATGGCGGCCTGATGTCGGCCAGCAAAGCCGAAGAACATCCGGTCAACATCCTCATGTCTGGCCCGGCTGGCGGGGTGACTGGCGCGCTTTGGGTGGGCAAAAATGCGGGTTACCGCAATATCCTGACGCTGGATGTCGGCGGCACATCGACCGACGTTGCCTTGATTGAGAACCTGGAACCGCGCCGGGTGCGGACCACCGAAGTAGGGCATCTTTCGGTTCGGGCATCGTCGCTGGATGTAAAGACCGTTGGTGCGGGCGGCGGATCGATTGCTTATGTGCCCGAACTGACGAAGGCATTGCGCGTCGGGCCGCAATCGGCGGGCGCGGTGCCCGGACCTGTGGCGTATGGCAAAGGCGGCGAGGCGCCGACCGTAACCGATGCGAATGTCGTGCTGGGCTATCTGCCAGAGAATTTGCTGGGCGGATCGTTCAAGCTTGACCGTGAAGGTGCGGCCAAAGCGGTGCAGACCATCGCCGATGCGCTGGGTATTGACCTGATGGCGGCGGCACGCGGGATTATTGACATTGTGAACGAAAATATGTTCGGCGCGCTGCGGATGATCTCTGTTCAGCAAGGCTATGACCCGCGCCATTTTGCGTTGATGGGTTTTGGCGGCGCAGGTCCGTTGCATGTCAACGCGGTTGCGCGGCTGATGGGCAGCTGGCCCGCAATCTCGCCTGTTTCACCCGGCGTGCTGTGTGCGCTTGGTGACGCGACAACGCGGATGCGGACCGAAACGGCGCGAAGCTTTTCAAAGCTGGCGACGCAAACCAGCATTGACGATTTGATTGCCATCCTGACCGAGATGGAAGCGCAAATTCGCACCGAACTTCGCGGCGAAGGTATCGCCGACGACGTAATCGAGACCGAGTTTGAAATCGACGTTCGCTATTCCGGCCAAGCGTTTGAAGTGCCGCTGACGATCACGCTTGATGTTTTGAAAAGCGATGGTGTCCAGGGATTGCTGACACGGTTTGATGCCGAACATTTGCGGCTATTCACCTTTAACATGGACACCCCGCACGAGATTGTGAACTTGCGCGCCGTTGCCTTGGGTCAGGCGCTTGAGTTGCCTGCGGTCCAATTGCCGGTGGGCGATGGCAATCCGGCATCTGCGAAGATGCGCGACCATGTGCTGTGGATGGACGGAAAAGAACAAGCCGCAATTATCTATGACCGAAGCAAATTGCGGCAAGGCGACATTATTCCGGGACCCGCGATTGTGATTGAAATGGATTCGACCACATTGATCGAATCGGGCTGCGTTGCGGCTGTCGATGCGGTTGGCAATATTTTGATCGAGCTTGCGAAATGAGTGCGCATGCAAAACGCTTCTCTCCCCCCGCGGGAGAGAAAAGAGTTGGCTTGGCAGCTTGCTGCCTAGTAACTCTTAGAGAGGGGGGCGGAGCTATGATCCGTGCGGCGCTTGCGCCGCGCACCCTCTCCCAACTTCGTCTAAGCTCCTTCGTCGCCAAGACTTCTTATCCCTCTCCCGTCAAGGGAGAGGGGCAAATGCCGGAGATACTCTAATGCCCGCAACTATCGTTGAAACCAACACCACCCCGTTTAACAAAGTCGCGATTGACCCGGTCACGCTCGACATCATCGAAAACGCATTGCGGAACGCGCGGATCGAGATGGACGCGACGCTGGTGCGTACTGCGATGTCGCCCGGCATCCGTGAACAAGGCGATGCATTCCCGTTGATCGCCGATCACACCGGCAAGATGATTGTCGGCCAGTTCGGCAGTTTCATCGGCGGATTCCTGAAACAGTTTGACGGCACGTTGGAGGATGGCGACATGATATTCCTCTCCGACCCGTATAGCTGCGAAGGTGCGGTCAGCCATTCCAATGACTGGTTGATATTGCTGCCCGTGTTCAAGGATGGCCGGTTGATCGCCTATACTGCGATGTTTGGCCATATGTCCGACATTGGCGGCAAAGTGGTTGGATCAATGCCGATCAACGCCAGCTCGATTTTTGAAGAAGGCGTGCGCATTCCTCCGGTTAAAATCTGGAAGAAAGGCGTGTACAACGAAGATCTGATCAAGCTTGTGATGCATCAAACGCGCAAGCCCGATTGGTGTCAGGCCGATTTGAACGCGCTGATCGCATCGTGCCGGGTTGCCGCGCGCCGGGTGATCGAGATGGCGGGACGGTTCGGTGATGATGTCTATATCTCCGCCACGCAGGAGCTGCTGGCCCGCAACCACCGCGCGATGAAATCGCTGATCGCTATGGCAATCGGCGAAGATCATGTCAGTTTTGAAGATTACATCTGCGATGATGGCATGGGCGCGGGACCCTATAAAATAAAATGCACGATGTGGCGTGAGGGCGAAAAGGTCGTGCTCGATTTTGCCGGAACCGACCCGCAGAGCCAAGCGTCGATCAACTTTTACCTTAATGAAAATATGTTCAAGATGTTCTTTGGCATCTATATGATCATGGTTTTCGATCCGCAGATATTGTTCAATGACGGCTTTTACGATCTGATCGACGTGCGGATTCCGGACGGTTCGTTGTTGAAGCCCAAATTCCCGGCGGCACTGTCCGGGCGAACGCATGCGCTGGGCCGGATCTTTGATATTTTGGGCGGGCTGCTTGGCCAGAAAACGCCTGAATTCCTGAATGCGGCAGGCTTTAGTTCATCGCCGCATTTATTCTATTCGGGCAATGACAAAAAAGGCGAATGGTTCCAACTGTTCCAGATCGGTTTTGGCGGTATTCCCGGGCGGCCAATGGGCGACGGCCCGGATGGCCACTCGCTCTGGCCGGGATTTACCAACGTGCCGAACGAGTTTCTCGAACGCTATTTTCCGCTGATCATCGAACGCTATGAAACCGAGCCGGATAGCGGCGGGGCGGGGCTGCACCGCGGCGGTAATGGCATCCATATGACGTACCGGTTCCTCGCCAGCGGCACGATCTCTATCCACGATGATCGCTGGTTCGTGCCGCCTTGGGGCGTCAATGGCGGAGAGCCGGGCAAACGGGCGCGCAAGATCCTTGAAAAGGCCGATGGCAGCCAAACCATTGTCGGCAACAAGGTCGAAGAAGTCCATGTTGATGAAGGCGATCAATTGCACTTCATCACATGGGGCGGCGGCGGCTGGGGCGATGCGCTTGACCGCGACGCGGCGCTGGTCGGCAAAGAGATTACGCAAGGCTTGGTCAGCGTCGAAGGCGCGCTGGCTTACGGCGTCGTTGCCAATGCAAGCGGCCATGTAGACATTGCCGCAACCGAGACGCTACGGGCAAAAATACGCTCTGAACGTCCCGACTTGGCGTTGTTTAATTATGGCCCGGCAATCGGCGATTTACGCAAATCCTGCCTGCAAGATACCGGCCTGCCTGCGCCCATCCAGCCCGTATGGCAGACCGCCGAGGCCGCCGGATAATGATAGAGAATGAAGGAGCGTTAAAGGGCATTCGTGTCATCGAAATGGGTCAGCTCTTGGCTGGCCCGTTTTGCGGGCAGCTGCTCGGCGACATGGGCGCAGAGGTGATCAAGATCGAGGCACCGGGCCCAGGCGATCCGATGCGCGTTTGGGGCCAAGGTGCCGACAAGGTCAATTGGGAGGTGATTGCGCGCAACAAAAAAGCGGTCACTGCCAATTTGCGCATTCCAGAAGGTCAGGCACTTGCCCGGCAACTTATCGAAACAGCCGACGTGTTGGTGGAAAATTTCAAACCTGGAACGCTCGAAAAATGGGGACTTGGCCCCGATATATTGCGGGCGGCAAACCCTGGCCTGATTATCGCGCGGATGTCGGGGTATGGCCAGACGGGACCCTATTCGAGTCGCGCCGGTTTTGGCGGCATCGGTGAAGCGATGGGCGGATGGCGCTATATCGTCGGCGAGCCGGATCGCCCGCCTTCGCGAATGGGCGTATCCATCGGCGATACTTTGACCGCTACTTATGGCTGTATGGGCGTGCTGGCGGCGCTGCATGTGCGCGCCTCAACGGGCAAGGGTCAGGTCGTCGACTCGGCGCTATACGAAGCTGTGTTGCAAGTGATGGAGGGGTTGGTTCCGGAATATGATCATAGCGGCGTGATCCGCGAACGTTCGGGTTCCATCCTGCCCGGTATCGCGCCGTCGAATGTCTATGCCTGCAAAGACGGCGAATTCATGATCGGCGCGAATAATGACGCGATTTTCAAACGACTCGCGCTGGCGATGAACCGGCCGGAATTGGGTGACGATGATCGTTACGCCACCCATGTCGCGCGCGGAGAAAACCAGTTTGAACTGGACGCACTGATCAATGATTGGACAAAAGGGCTGACCATCGACCAAGTGGACGGGTTGATGATCGAGCATTCAATTCCGGCTGGAAAAGTATACCGCGCCCCTGAAATGCTGGCCGATCCGCACTTTCAGGCGCGCGATGCGATCATCGAAGTGGAAACCGAACGCTTTGGCCCGATCAAGATGCAGAACGCCTTTCCCCGGCTTTCCGATACACCGAGCAGCGTGCGCAGCCCGGCACCATCGGCAGTGGGACAGCATAATGCGGAGGTTTACGGACGGCTGCTCAATCTGACCGATGATGACTTGGCTGCACTAAAGGCGTCGGGCACGATTTGATGGGCAGTAACGGCGACCCTGCGGCAAATTATGCTGGTGTTTTTGACAGCCATTTGCGTTTTGGCGCGAATCCAGCGTTGCTGATCGTCGATATGGTAATGGCCTATTTCGACGCAGACTCTCCGCTCTATGCCGACACAGAAAATACGTTGGATAGCAATGTTCGCTTGGTCGCGGCTGCCCGTTCGGCAGGGGTCCCGGTTATTTTTACCAATGTTGTGTACGAGCCGGGCGGAGCGAATGGCGGGTTGTTCTACCTCAAGATCCCTGCGCTCAGCGTCTTTGATCAGGGATCGCCGCTTGGTGCATTCCCTGCCTCTCTGCAACCACGCGCCGACGAGCTGGTCATCACCAAGCAATATGCGTCGGCCTTTTTCGGGACCAATTTGGCGGATGCCTTGCGGGAGAAAAACATCGACACGCTGCTGATCAGTGGCCTTTCGACGTCGGGCTGCGTGCGCGCAACCGCCATAGACGCGATTCAATACGGGTTTGCGCCTTTCGTTGTCCGCGAAGCGTGCGGGGACCGGCACTCTGCGCCGCATGAAGCCAGCCTGTTCGACCTCCAAGCCAAATATGCCGAGGTGATCAGCGAGCAGATGGCATTGGATTACATTGACAAAATGGCATAGAAAATGTATCCCAAATCATAAGGCTTAATATTTTCACTGAAACGAAAATAGAAAAGAAGTCGTCAAGCGGGTCGCACAGTGTGAAGTAATTTAACTCTCAATGATGGGGGCCACCGTGAGACATATATTAACCCATGCGCTTGTCGCCGATGCACATGCACTTAGTGCATTCGGGATTTCCGATATTATTCAACATCTTGTTGGCCGATCGGATGTAAAACTGGGTGAGGATTTTGACGACGTGGTCGCGACTTTGTCCGGCGACGTGTCGTTCGACATCATGACAGTTGATATCTCATTGCCGGGCATGGACCGGCTTCGCGGGCTGCGTGCGCTGCGCGAAATCTGCGGCACGACTCGGCTCGTGGTGGTGGCATCCGACTCGGACCGCACCACCGTGCTGGCGGCGTTAGGCGCGGGCGTGCATGGTTATGTCACGAAGGATATGTCGGCAAAAGACATCGCAGAAGCATTCCGTCTTGTCCTTGCGGGGCACATCTATGTCCCTAATTGCCTTTCAGAGATTCCTGCATCTGACAATGACGATAAATTTTCGGTTCGTTTTCAACGCGATAAATTGCTCACCTTGCGGCAGCGCGATGTGATGAAGCATTTGCGTAAGGGGGCATCGAATAAAGAAATCGCAAGAGCGCTTGGGATATCTGAAAGCACGGTAAAGGTGCATATGGCGGCTGCATTCCGGCTGCTGGGCGTGCATAACCGCGTCGGAGCGGTCACCGCGCTTGAAGGGCCATCGGCTGAACAGCGGGAATCGTACCGGGCAAAGCAGGCGTCTGATCGGCGCCGGGTGTCCGACTGGTTTGATGGCCCCATTTCTGCGACTGGTTGATCGGACGCGCCCGTAATTGTCGGCGGCCGGTATCGCCGGGCGCGCTCGAAATCCAGAGCGCATTATCTATTGCTTGCGCTAAATTTGGCATCCGATGGCTTGCCCGGATTCGCCATTCTGAAGCTATTTCAGGAAGACGATCTAAGTCACCTCAGAGCGAGACACATAAAATACGAATCGTCACCTATGAGAAGCGAAGTGACGAAGCAATCCAGAATCGCGCAGAACAACCCTGGATTGCCTCGCTTCGCTTCGCTCGCAAAGACGGGTCTCAATAACTGTTTGAATTTGGGCCTAATCCACAGCACGGCCTGTGTCCGCCTTTTCTCGATTTTGAGGCGAGGAAAGGGCGCATTGGCGCTCCTGAATTCCAATTATGGCCTAAGCCTTTTGGCCTAATCCTTTTGGCTAGTATTTTGCAAAAAAGGACTAGTTTGAAAACGACCCAAGACTAAGCCTTCAGTCTAGCTAGACGTGTTCACGGTGCAGGGGGTATCTTGTGATTATTCAGAATGGTGGGCGCCATCTGACCTAACAGGGTCATCAACATTAGTAGCTGATAAGGTTTGTGCCCGGTTAATTCTTTTCAACTGGCAAATCCCCGACAGCACCCAAAAACGCCTATTTTGGCGGCGAAGAAGCTCGTTCGTCTTTTGAACAGCAACAGGAGAGTATCATGCCTTATTCAACTTCTTTCAACGTAACCCTATCCGATCTTGCAAACATCCTAAATCAGATCAAAATCGCTGAGCGCCATGCCGCGGGCGAGGATTTGGTAAGCATCATTGGACCCGACGCCGCATTGTTGCCGCAGGGTTTGCGCACAGTGAATGGCAGTTTCAATCATCTCTTGCCGGGGCAAACCGATGTCGGTGCGGCGGACCAGCTGTTCCCACGGTTGCTGCCCCCTGAATACCGCACAGTGAACGACAATTACCAAGTTGTCCTTGTACCAGCGGGTACAGCCGGAGCGCCTCCAGGCGGCGTCGTCATCACCAACAACAATTACAATCCCACGATTCCAGGATCACACAGCGTCGCCGATGCCGATCCGCGCATCATTTCCAATCTGATCGTCGATCAGACCGGGACCAATTTTGCCGCCGTTGCGGCTTGGTTTGCCAATGAAAAATCGCAAGCGGCGTATGCCGAGGCCCATGGCGGAAACCCTCCTCCTCCCGGATATGTACCGACCAATGCAGATTTAGGTTTCATCCTCAACGCATCGCCAGACATCGGCCTGTCGCCCGGCTTTAACGGCTGGATGACGCTGTTTGGACAATTTTTCGATCATGGCCTCGATCTTGCTACCAAGGGCGGGAACGGTACTGTCTACATCCCATTGCAAGCGGACGACCCGCTGTATGACAAAGGCGCCGACGGCCTTGTTGGCCCGCAAGAAACCATCCCCGGTTCCGGTGTTTTCGTCAATGACGACGGCTTTGGTGCAGACGGCGTCTTCAACACGATTGATGATCGCCCCAATTTCATGGCGTTGACGCGGCTGACAACATTCATCGACCCGGTAACAGGTCTGAAAACCGAAGGTGAAAACACCACGACTCCGTTTATCGACCAGAATCAAACCTATACATCCGTGTCGTCGCATCAGGTGTTCCTGCGCGAATATGCCATGGTGGATATCGCGTCGGATTCAGTTGCGGGACCAGTAGCGGTTGCGACCGGCCGGTTGCTTGACGGCACCGGCGGCAAGATTGCGAATTGGGGGGAGACAAAAACTCAGGCGCAGGAAAAGCTTGGGCTGACGCTCAGCGATTTTAACGTCCATGACGTGCCCTTGCTCGTCGCCGATCCCTACGGTAAATTTATCCCGGGATCGAATGGCTTTGCGCAAGTCGTCGTCGGCATCACCGTCGTTAACAGCACGACCGGCGCGCTGATTTCGACTGCCGCAGGCAACTTCACTGCCCAAGGTGTGGCAGGCGGTCTTGATCTCCGCAATATCGACGTCTCGCAAGTTACCCTGCCCGTTGGCGTGACCCTGCCCACGCTACCTGCTGGTCAAGAATACCGGGTCACCACAGTTGGTACCGGTCATGCGTTCTTGAACGATATTTCCCATCATGCCTCTCCCAACATGATCGACCATGATCGCAATCCCGGCACACCAAGGATTGAACAGGTTGCCGATGCAGACGTGCTTGACGCCAATGGTGACGGCGTTTCGAATGCAGCGGACGTCGCATTTCTCGGCGCGCTGCTTACCGATGCCAATGGCGACTCGGTTATCGACACGCTTGATCTTGCCGACGTTAACCTCGACGGTGTGATTGATGCCAAGGATCTGGTTGCAAATGACAAGAACCCGCTCACCTATGACAATGAAATGCTCGATGCGCACTTCATCACCGGTGATGGACGCGGCAATGAAAATATCGGCCTGACGGCTGTCCACTCTATATTTCATAGCGAACACAACCGGCTGGTTGAAGCAAACAAGGACACACTTATTGCGTCCGGCGATGCGGTTGCGGTGAACGAATGGCTGCTTGGCGGCGTGGGCACTCAGATTACGCAAGCACAGCTTGATGCCATCAACGCCCTAACCGGGCCCGCCAAGGCTGCCGCGATCGACGCGCTCAGCTGGAATGGCGAACGGCTGTTCCAGGCCGGCCGCTTCGTCACGGAAATGCAGTATCAGCATCTCGTGTTCGAAGAATTTGCGCGCAAAATTCAACCCAATGTTGACGCCTTTATCTTCACCAACTCGGCCGATCTTGATCCATCAATTGTCGCGGAATTCGCGCATGTCGTTTACCGTTTTGGACATTCGATGCTGACCGATACGGTTGACCGGCTCAATCAAAATCTTGATACGGTCGATGGCGGTGCGCAGCTTGGCCTGATTGAGGCATTCCTCAATCCGCAGGCTTATACTGCCAGTGGTGTCGATGCTGCGGCTGCCAATGGTGCGATCATTCGCGGCATGAGCCGTCAGCTTGGTAACGAGATCGACGAATTCGTCGTCGAAGCTGTGCGTAGCAATCTTGTCGGCTTGCCGCTGGATCTTGCTGCGCTCAATATCGCACGTGGCCGCGATGCAGGTGTTCCGAGCTTTAACGATGCACGTGCACAATTCTATGCATCAACAGGCGATGCGCAGCTGCGACCTTATGTAAGCTGGCTCGATTTTGGCCAGAATATCAAGAATCCGGTTTCGATTGTCAATTTCATCGCCGCTTATGGCAAGCATCCTTCAATATTGGCGGCAACAACAGCAGCAGGAAAGCGCGATGCCGCAATAGAATTGGTGATGGGCCTTGATGTTAATGGTGACGGTATCATTGCCGCGGATGCAACTGACTTCCTGAATGGCACTGGCGCCTGGAATGCCGAAAATTCCGGGCTCAACGATGTCGATCTTTGGATCGGTGGGCTTGCCGAAGCTAAAATGGAATTTGGCGGCATGTTGGGATCGACATTCAACTATGTTTTTGAAGTCCAGATGGAAAATCTTCAAAACGGTGACCGCTTCTACTATCTGAGCCGGACGCAGGGTATGGACTTGCTCAACCAGCTTGAACCAAATACGTTTGCCGATCTTGTAATGCGCAATTCCGACCTTGGCGACTTGCAGTCTCCCCATGTCAGTGGCCATCTGTTCGATACGCCTGACGTGATCCTCGAACTCGACCCGAATATTGCCCAGGCAGGCGATACGTTCGACGCATTTGGCAACCGGATCCACAATGATCCCGTCTGGGACGACGGCCTGTTCCACCTTGGTGCGAAAGTCACTCGGATCAACGGCACAATCGACACCGATGGCGACGGTCAAATTGACGGCAATGTTCTGAAATTCTTTGGCGGCGAACATGTCGTGCTTGGCGGAACAGAGGGCAATGACCGGCTGTTTGGCGACAAAGGCATTGATACCCTGTGGGGCGACGGCGGCAATGACTATATCAATGCCGGGTCCGAAGCGGATGAGGTGTTTGGCGGTGACGGCGACGACATTATCGAAGATTTCTTTGGCGATGGCGATTTCTTGCGCGGCAACAAGGGCAATGACGTTATCAGCGACACCCACGGTTTTGGCGACGTCCTGTTCGGCGATGAAGGCAATGACTTCATCATGGCAGGCGCAGACGTCATCGAAATCTTTGCCGGTGAAGGCGATGATTTCATCCTTGGCGGCAATGGCGCTGATGTGCTGCTGGGCAATGCCGGCGACGACTGGATCGAAGGCGGCGAAGGATTTGACGGGCTGGCGGGTGACAATTCCGAATTGTTCTTCAACTCGCTTATCATCGGTCATGACGTTTTGAATGGTAACGGCAATGATACCAATTATGATGGCGAATCGGGTGATGACATCATGTTCCTGAATTCGGGCATCACCCGCGCCGACGGGATGCTGGGCTTCGATTGGGTCATCTCAAAAGGGGATGCCAATACATCGGGCATGTATGTCGATCTGGGTATCTCCCGGTTCATCAATCAGCAGGCGTTGACGTTACGTGACCGCAACGATTCGGTCGAGGGGGCATCCGGTTGGAAGTATAATGACACGATCATTGGTACCAACGATCCAAATGGCGGCGCTGGCGTCGGGGTAGGGATCGTCGGCGGACCTTTGACCGACAGCATGTTACTGTCACAGAATGTCTCGCTGATCAATGGGCTGGAAACACTCCTGAAGCTAACCCCCGGCGCACTTCGCGGCCAGACTGTTGGAACTGACGCGACACCGTTTGCGGATCTTGCGAACGACACATTTGTGTTCAACCCAACGACCGGCGGCGATATTCTGCTTGGCGGCGCCGGTAGTGACACGCTGTTCGGCAAGGCCGGCAACGACATCATCGATGGCGACCGCTGGCTCAACGTGCAGCTCAGCGATGGGTCCCAGGTGTTCGACAACATGTCCGCGCTCCGTGCGCGGGTGTTCGCCGGCACCCTTGACCCGGGCTCCATCTCCATCGTGCGGAGCATCGTGGCGACAGGCGCGCTGGCGTCGAACGTCGACACGGCGGTCTACTCCAGCCCGCTGTCCGAGTACGAGATCACGTTCAACGCCGACGGCAGCGTGACCGTCGA
>JAYVBJ010000043.1:0-175612 GCA_043750535.1 Sphingomonadales bacterium
GTTTCGTGAAGCAACAGCATATGTGCAGGCGCTCGGCCCAAGGCGCGGCGCGCTAGCCGGTCGGCGAAATTGGCGGCCAGAACATGCGTTTCGACATACAGATCGCGCAGCGCATTCTGATTGATCGGCTTGCCGGCCTTCTTAGCCCTGATCGTCAGGCTTTCGAGATACCAGTCCCAGCCATCGGCAGTGACATAGCCGTTGCGAAGCCCGCGCACCTTTAGCCCCGCCCGCACCTCATCGCGCTTGGCAGCATTCTTCCCGCCTTCATCCAGCTGCGGAAAGCGGAACCACGGGCGATAGCCTTTTTCGGGTTTCAGCCAAGTCTGCGCCGCATCGATATCGGCAAGGAAGCGATCGGCAGAGACATCGGACAACACCGGATGCGTCGCCGTGTGGTTGGCAAGCACATGCCCGGCGCGCACATAGTCCCGCAATTGCGCCTCGGCCTGATTGCTAGCGTCGATCCGCCCCGGATTGGTGAAGAACACCGCCTGCTGCACCCCTGCGCGCTTCAACGCAGCGCTCAGCAATTGTGGTCGAACATTAACGTCGAGAAATGCGCCGGGGCCGCGTGGGGCATCGTCAAAGCTAAGCGCGATGCGTTTCGTTCCGTCGCCTGCCGCAACGTTTGCCATTCCGCGATTTTGCGCGGTCAGCATCAATGCAATCGCGAGCAACAAAGCCACCAAAGCCGCAAATTCAAACAGCAACACCGCCGCCCAAGGCATCGCGTTTATATGGCGCAATATTCGCTGCACGGATGGCTCCTCAAACTGACTAAAGCCATACTCTCAATTCGAGCACCAAATTTCCACAGGCAATTTGCGCAACATTGTCCCAATTTCGGAACGCACTACCATGCGCCGATGGATCAGCCGATAGTTCAGCCAACGGCTCAGCCGACTTTGGCCATAATGTCGTTGCCAAACAGTTCTTCATCGCTCGGCAATATCTTCGCCACCGCAAGCGGTTTTGACACCCAGGTTTCGTTGATCAAATCGCGCCAAGTGATGTTGTTGTTCGTGCCGTTGTTCCCCCAAGAGCCACAGCCCAACGAGAAAGTCTGGCGCATAACGTTCCACAGATTGCCGCTGTTCGATGCCGCTTGTGGTTGATTGACCATGACCCGGCTGGTGCGTGTTGCCTTGGCAAGCTTCATAATATTGGCATCAGATTGTGAATAGATGCCGCAGCTATGGCCCTGGCCTTGATAAGACTGGATGGCATTGGTCAGCAAAATCGCCTCATCCAGATCCTTGGCGCGGTAAAGCGCCATCGAAACCGTCATTTTCTCACCTGAAAAGGGATGCTCGGCGCCATAACCCGTTTCGGGGATGATGAAGAACTGTGTTTCGTCGGGGATCGTGAAACCGGCAAAATCTGCGATGAACTTGGGCGTCTGTGCGACCACCTTCGCATTAATATGGCCGTCGGTCCAAAGTACCGCCTGAAATTTGGCCTTGTCGTCGTCATTCAGGATGTAGCCGCCTTTGGCCAAAAGCTTGGCGAGCATCTCGTCGTAAATCGCATCGACAAGGATCACTGAATTGTCAGACGAACACGATGCCGCGAGGTCGAGCGTCTTCGAAATGCGAATTTTTTCTGCGGCATCGTCCAAGTCAGCGGTTTCATCAACGGTAATCACTGCATTGCCAACGCCCACGCCCAAAGCAGGTGTACCGCTCGAATACGCAGCCGTCACCATGGCTCCGCCGCCGGTTGCAAGAACCCGGTCGCATTGGCGCATCAATTCATTGGTTTTTTCAACAGATGGAATGTCGATGCTTAAAACCAAGTCAGCAGGCCCGCCCATTTTTACGATGGCTTCGCGCATCAAATCGCAAATCATCTTGTTGGTCAGCTTGGCGCGTGGATGCGGAGCAACGATGATCGAGTTGCGGCCCTTTACCGCCGAAATCGCTTTAATGACGGGCGTTGCTTCGGGGTTTGTCGAAGGCGACAGCGCGCCAATAACGCCAACTGGCTTCGCTATTTTCACAATGTTGCGTACGTTGTCTTCTTCAATAATGCCGACCGACTTGTCGTCGATAATGTCCATCAAAGTTGCGCGCGTTTTGCGGAAAATCTTGAGATATTTACCGTCATAATTGCCAAGCTGGGTTTCATCGACTGTGTGCTGCGCGATCTTTTCGGCAACGCCGGGTTTGGCAACTGCCCAAACCATCGCGCGGATCAAGGCATTGACCTGTTCCTGCGTATAGTTTTCGATTTGCGCCTGTGCTGCGCGCGACCGGGCAACGAGCGCCGCAATTTCTGCGACATCTGAAGAAGGTTCAATTTTCAACGCAGTAGCCATATTCTTGTCCTAATGCTTTGCCCGTGCCTGTGCATATTGGGTATATTTCTACCGCACTGACCGGTCATTTCTAACTCTGATAAACAGCAGGATTGCTGTCGACATTCGGAAAATAATATCGAAATGTTGCGCGTGAGCCCCTAGGGACCGCCACCATGCGGTACACAGGACGCGCACCGATCCACTTCTCCGAATCATTGCCGCGATCATATTAGCCCTAAAATGGCCGTCATGAAACGTTTAGTATCGCATGATTGATCTGCATTTTCTTCCGAAACGGCGCAAAAACGCTCGCACATGCACCCAACCTGATTTGCATTGCGCAAAACTGCTTCGACAAACGCAAGTTTAATTGGAATCTCAAAAAATATACACTCGCGTCAATTCAATCATTCATTCTGAACTTGCATTAGGATCTGAAATTTAACCCATCTGAAACCAGTCAAATGCTATCAATCGTCATCCAATCCATGTCATGACAGAAGATAATGAGATGCAAGCTGCGACCAAACCAGTTCCAGATTTCAAACCTTTTGGTGGCAATGCGCGGTCCGATAATGATGCATCTGCGCAGATTGATTGTAATTCAAAAATAGACACCGAAGAGCTTTCTCAGATTTTGTTACGAGACGGCCGGGTCCGTGTGCCGGAATTCCTTTCATCCGGCGCCGAATTTTTGAACGGGTTTCTTGCCGGAACCGACGACTGGATTCAGGTGATCAACACCGAGACTGGCGTTTTGGAAATTGATCTGGACGAATGGCAGGCGTTAAAACCCAAGCGGCGGCGCGAGATTCAAACCGCAATGTATGCGCGGGCGTCACGCGGGTTTCAGTATAGCTATGCGGCTATGCGAATTCCGCAACCCGGTGAGCTGGACGAAAACGAGCTAGGCGAAGAACAAGGCCCACTCAACGAATTTGCAAAGTTTATGGCCAAGCCTGCGACCAAAGAGATTTTGGAGGCGCTTACTGGGCATTCGGATCTGCAATTCACCGATGGCCAGGCAACGGTGTACAATCCCGGCGACATTTTGACGGGGCATGATGATGCGGTTGCAGGAAAAAGACGGATCGCCGCCTTTGTTCTTGGGATGACGCCCGTCTGGCGCCTAGAATGGGGCGGGCTGCTGCATTTTCATCCGGAAGCCGAGGAACCAGCAATTACCCTCGTTCCAAAATTCAACTGCTTGGACCTTTTCCTGGTGCCAAGACTGCACAGTGTTTCGCAGGTTTCTGCTGCGGCTTTATACCCCAGATTTGCTCTCACAGGTTGGCTGAGCCAAACCTAAAACGCGTGGCCGCAACGCAGGCGAAAAAGTGATTCGCATTGCATGCAGAGCATTTTTGGCGAAATGAAACTCGCCAATTTACATACCCAAAATTGGACTTTCTGCTTCGGCAAATGCGTAATTTACCTTTGGTCGAGGTTTGAAATCATCCCCACAAATCGCCAATTTGCGCGGTTTTTGATCATCTCGCATTAAACGTTAACCAAATTTGTAAACCATTGACTTTATTAACGTTTATAGAAGATTTGTTTCATTTAGAAACACCGTTTTTTGACCGCTGGACTTAGAATAAATTTCTTTCAAATAGAGTTCATCGGCACCACAGCCGGTTCAAACAGGAGAATTTCAATGCGCGATCTTAAAACAGAAGAACTCGGTTTCGTTTACGGCGCAGGCTGCTCGCCTTGCGCTCCTACAAAGCCAAAAAAGAACAAAGGTTCGAAGTCAAAGGGTTCCAATTCCAAGGGTTCGAAATCTAAAGGTTCGAAGTCAAAAGGTTCGAATTCCAAGGGTAGCCGCGGTTACGGTTGCTAATTGATCCCAAGCAGGTGGGCTCCCAAGCGGGAGCCACCTACAAAATATTGATGCCGCCAGCGACTGCTAGGCGGCATTTTTATTGAACAGATTTTAATCATTACAGCTCATTATGTTACGAATAATTCCGTGCGTCATGGAGCATTTATGAAGAGAACCAAATCCCGGCAGCCAAGTAGCTCTGAAAATCAGCCGCTGGAAACCGAAACCCTATTAAAACTTAAAGGGTTACCCGGGCTTTCGGATTATCTGCATTTTCACAAAAGCCGCGTGGTCGGCGGCGACAAAATAGCACGCCGCCTGTTGGTCGATGAATGGCGTCAAGCCAATGATTGCTATCATGAAATGGAAATGTCAGAGCCAGGCGAAGCTGAAAAGATCGAGAGTTTTCCGCTTCCCAAAGACTTGCAGTCATACAAGCGAGCGTTGATGCGCAACCGTTACTTCAAGGAGTCGTTCGACGAACTTCCTTACGAAATCAAAATGGTCGAACTCGGAAAATTGATGGCGTCGCAGCACAGCGTTGGAACGGGCTTTGCGCAAGCTATTGCCCAGCGCTTAGGTAAGAAGCCATCGGGTGCGGCCCTCTTCGAATTTTGCCTTCCGCTACAGCGGCCGATGCCTCCCATAAAAATCCAACGATTGAACGATAGCCGATATGTATTTACGTCGCGATCAACCGATTTCCGCGATCATGATCTTGCGATAGGTAAAGCGAGTGAATTAGGATTTGTGCAAAGTTTTGGTCCGGTTGAAACCGGCATTGTCATTCCCATTGGTTTCGGTTCCAACTTTCTGTCGGCCATTGAAAGCGACAATAGGATTGTTCTGCAAAACGGTTATCACAGGGCCTTTGCGCTCTTGTCGCTTGGCATAACGCACGCACCGATGGTGGTGCAAAAGGTAACGCGCACCGACGAACTCGATTTGGCGGCTTCCTCCGAAGTCGCGGAACATGCCTCATTCTATTTCAGGTCGAAGCGCCCTCCCCTGCTAAGGGATTTTTTGGATGCGAAGCTCGCTAAAGCCGTCGACATTTACGTCTTGGAAACGCGAGTTGAAGTTGAGCTGAAGATCAGAAACACAACCGGCACAATCAAACGGCTTGTATAACCCCGTTCGTGCTCGCGCCTGTTTCGGGACGGCCTGTTTCTGGCCCGCCTGTTTCTGGCCCGCCTGTTTCTGGACGGCCGCCTCGTAGGTTTTCCAATCGCTTTATTGAGAGAATCCAGTGCCGCTGGCCTGGCGAAGTGTTGGACGCCGGATGCATTCCATTTTGCGGCCTTCAAGCTGGAACACAAAATCAGCTCGTTCGACCAAAGCCGGACGATGGGAAATTGCTATTCTGGTGATCGGCAGCGACGCAATCATGTCGCCTATTTCGGCTTCATTTTTCTCATCCAGATTGGCCGTACCTTCATCGAGGAATAATACGTCGGGATCCTTGTATAAAGCCCGCGCCAACATGATCCGTTGCCTCTGCCCTGAAGAGAGCGCATTGCCCATGTCACCGATCAGGCTTTGATATGCCATGGGCATTGCCATGATCGTATCATGGATACGCGCCATTTTTGACACCATCTCCATTTTTTCGGTGTCGGGTCGATCTTCGAAGAAGCATATATTGTCCGACAGGGAACCCGATAATAAATGATCGTCTTGCATAACCGCAGCAATACGCGCCCGCCAGTTGTAGATGGATGCGGGCGTCAGCTGGTTGCCGTCGATCAATATTTTTCCAGAAGTGGGAGGCATCAGACCCAAAAGGACCCTCATCAATGTTGATTTTCCTGCGCCCGATGCCCCAACTATCGCGACAAAACTGCCTGCGGGGATTGTGAAATTCATATTTTCAAGGACATTGGGTTCGTTTGCACCATAGCAAAACGACAAATTCTCTCCAGAAATCGATGGTCCCGGTAGCATAGCCGTTCGCGGTAATCCGGAAATAGCATCCTCCTTTGCTTCCGACACAATGTCAGAAAGTCGGCCAAGATGAACCGACAATAGACGCCACCGATCAAGGTGGTCCAACATCGCCGAGGCGCTCGAAGTAAAGCTGGAGCGATACGATAAAAATGCAAGCAACATGCCGACCGTGATTTCATTGGCTATCACCGCAGTTGCGCCAACAAACACCACAATCAGGAATTGACCATCGGTGATAACGCTCTCGATAAAACGTTTCCAGATATTGTACATCGACAGGCGATAATTGGCGGTCACCACATCGGCGAACCGATTGCGCCAGCCATTCTCCCGAATAGATTCATTCACATGAAGCTTAATTGCCCGAATTGATCGGATCGTCTCCATCGTGTAGGTTTCTTCTTTGGCATCAGCGACCAACGACTCTTCGGTACGGATGCGGGTAATGGGATACATCGCCAGCCTGAAACCCAGATATATTATCGTTGCAACCAACACGATCAGCATCATCGGAACGCTGATCATCGCCATAACTACAAGAGTGGTAATCGTAAGAATGGCGTCGATAACCGCATTAACCAATCCTTGGGTCAATATGGATTGGATCGGCCCCGCAGATTCCAGGCGTGACATCAGATCGCCAACGTGGCGGCTCTCGAAATAGCGCGTCGGTAATCGCATCATGTGCCTGACAATATTGCCGGTCAGCTGAAACGAAATCGACTGCCCCAATGTCAAAACAACCCACGATCGGAGTGCTTTTATTCCGTTATTAAACAGATAAACAAAACCAAACCCAAATGCCAAAAGCCACATCAGGTTTTTATCATTCTGGCCGATGGCTTCATCGATGGTGAGAAGCATGAAGTAAGGCAAAGCCAAAGCGGTGATTTGCAACAAGAGTGAGAGAACGAGTACCTGAACAACAGTACCGCGATAGTTCACAAGTCGGCCCCAAAGGTCGCTCAATTTCACGATAACGCGGCTATCGACCGGCTTGAACTCTGTCGTTGGTGTCAGTTCGAGTGCAACCCCGGTGAAGTGCTGGCTGACCTTGTCGCGGTTCATGGTGCGCTTGCCGAGCGCAGGGTCAAATATCGTAACTTTGTTGCCGCTCACTTCTTTGAGGACAACATAATGGTTCAGATCCCAGTGCAATATCGCTGGTAGCGAGAGATTCTGTAATTCATTCAGCTCAAGACGCAATGCGCGCGGAGCAAGATGCAACTCGGATGAAAGATCGATCAATTGCTGAAGCGTTAGACCTTTCATCGAAATCGGGAAATGACGCCGCAATCCGCCGATGTTGACGCGGTGGCCATGATGCACCGATACCATGGCAAGGCAAGCAAGGCCGCATTCCGCTGCCTCGGATTGTAATATCGGTTGCACACCGCCGGTCCATGGCCAGTTGATCGCGGTCATTTGCCTGTGGACTTTAGGATAGGTCCAAGAAACACTTCCCAGAGCGTCCGATCTTCGAGGATAAGATTGGCCGACAATTTCATTCCGGCGCGCAACCGGCCGTCAGGCAGCTTGCGATTGAAGCCGGCAGAATCAATCGCCACGCGAACCCGGAACATCGGTTCGCTCGAACCTTGTTTGAGTGAATCAACCGAAGTGTCGGAGGGCACGGTCGATACCCACGTTACAGTTCCCGATCCCACCCCGTATTTCTGGTAGGGGAATGCATCAAACATCAGTTTAACTGCTTGCCCAGTTTTAACGAACCCGATCGCGCTTGACGGGGCTTGCAACTGCACTTCAAGTTTGCTGTTTTTTGGGATTATCGAAACAATTGACTTTGCGCCGTCGGATGACTGGCCGGCGGTTACGGCGATATCACCGACGATTCCATCGATTGGCGCTGACAGAGTCAATTTATCCTGACGGAGCATGTTCGCTCTTTCACGCGCAAGTTCTGAAATTCGTAGTGAAATCTGCGACCCTGACTGGATACCATTTAGGCCGAGGGATGACATGCTGGTTCGAAGCGTTGCCAGTTGCTCGCGTTTCGCAATAATTTTTTCGGTAATGGCTTCTTGTTCCAGGCGACCGGCCAGAAGTGCGCGCTCGGCTTCTTCCAATTCAACTTTCGTTCCTGCATTTTTAGCGAGCAAGCGATGTTTCCTGTCCCTATTGCTTGTGTCTAAACCTAGTCGTTGGGACAGAATAGCATGCTGTTTTTCCAGCGATGCTATGGCCTGCCCTGTGCCAGCGCGCTGGGCGACCAAAGATGATTGTTCTGTCGTCGCAAGACCCGCAGCGAGAAACTTCTGCCGCTGGAGCTCATCAAGCTGACGGTCGAGTGCTTCCAATTGCGCTTCGACGCCAACCGACCCTGCCGCGCTACCTTGGGTAGGTGAGATCGTGACCAGCGGGCTACCGCGCAGAACGTTTTGGCCTTCGCGAACGTGAACTTCGTCGATCTTTGCGTTTTCCGGTGCGGAAACGCGCGCAATCCCGGCCGAATAGATCACGACCCCGTCAACTTGAACCCGTCGGGCATAGTGACCAAGGATCAATACCAGAAAAATTGCGAAAACCGCTGCGAGGGCAAACATCGTATATTGCCGTGAACGCGGCGGGACGGCGGCGATAATTGTCCCTGTTAATCGCTGCCTCCCGGCATCTAGCGATTCCTGTCTAAACAGCAGTGACGACATCAATAAATCCCTAGTTTCCGAACGCTTTCTATATGCGGAAAGGGTGAAAAGTGTGTTAACCGAGCCTAAACCATAATGTCCGCTTAACTTGCTTTCCGATTTGGTAACCCAATTGCGATAGATGCGATCAAATGAGAGATTCCCGTTCTTTTTGGTTGCCACACTCAAAACGACTGACTGCCGTCGCCGTTGTGTTAATGCTCACTGGCGGATGCGCCCCAACAGCTCATCTCTCGGCTCCCTATACGGTCGCTTCCGATAGTTGGAATGATGATACCGTCACTTACCAAGGTGCATCTCAAGACGTACTATCCTGGTCGGCTTTTGGCTCCGACGAACTGGCATCTCTGATCCAACAAGCGCAGCGGGCCAATCCCGACATAGCGATAGCAAGTGCGCGCATACTTCAAGCCCGGGGTGATCTTCGCGTTGCCCGATCTGCTAAGGGCCCGGTGATTGATTTTTCAACCGACAGCAGCAGCGATGTGCGCAATCTGCAAGGCCTGAACAGTTCTTCCAATCGGCTGGGAAGCGCAGAGCTCAATATTTCCTACGATCTTGACTTGTTTGGCGGAAACCGGGCTTCTCAGCGCGCTGCGCAGGCAAGGTTTCGAGCAACCGGATATGATCGCTTGGCTACAAAAATAGCAATCGAGGCTGATGTAGCCTCTGCTTATTTAGAGATCGCCACCTTGACCGACCAAATTGCGTTGACCGAACGTGCCTTGCGAAATGCCCGTAAACTTGAAAATATTATCAAACTTAGGGCTGTTGAAGGCCTTGCGGATCCGATCGAAGCGGGGCTTCAAGCATCGGAAGCAAACGAAATCGAAGTGGACATGTCGCGATTGGTTGAGGCCAAAGCCATTGCCAGAAATGCCCTTTCCACGTTGCTTGGCGAAGAAGCGCCTACTTTTGCACTGAAGCCAGTGAGTATATCAAGCTTGGCCGCGCCGCGATTTAACGCGGCCCAGCCTGCCAGCATATTGGTTCGGAGGCCCGATGTTCTCGCCGCCGAAGCACGCATCGCAGCTGCCAATGGCAACATCGGCGAAGCAAGGGCG
The DNA here is from genome assembly GCA_043750535.1 of Sphingomonadales bacterium. Lineage (GTDB taxonomy): Bacteria > Pseudomonadota > Alphaproteobacteria > Sphingomonadales > Sphingomonadaceae > Sphingorhabdus_B. Next base: position 9,805 of record JAYVBJ010000043.1, read on the forward strand.
GCCTTCTTTCCCAAGATTAGCTTTTCAGGAAGCTCGTTTCTTGACTTCACATCCGGTGGCGTCGGCATTCCCGGTTTGGCTTTGGGTGCGAATGTTATCTCGCTCATCTTTGACAATGGCAGGAGAAAAGGCGACTTCATGCGGGCAGAGGGCGAGCAGATTGAGGCCACGGAATTTTATCGCAAAACTGTTCTAAACTCGTTGAATGAGGCACAGAACGCGCTCGTTTCTTCTACGCAATCCCAAAAACGACTGACATTGCTGGAAAATTCCCGTGGGATAGCGGCACGAACGGCGGTTTCAGCCAGACGAAAATATCTGGAAGGGAGTATCGGATTTGGTACATTGTTCGAATCTGAACGCAATTTGTTGACCGCAGAGGGTACGCTGATCCGCGCTAAACAAGAAAATCTACAGGCTGCGATTTCGCTTTTCAAAGCCCTTGGCGGCGCGCCTGAATAGGCCACGGCTTAATCAAAGTTCCACATGATGCATCCCGCTGACGAATGGCAGAATTAGAATCTGACGCTTAATGTTGCCCCGCCCGAAATATCCGCGCTGTTACTGTTCAATCCGGTTGAACCATATAATGTCAGGCCAAGGCCATTGGCGATACGCATGTTTGCCCATCCAGTGACTTCACTGCTCGGCTTGCGGCCGGCAAAGGCCGATTGCTGCCAGTCGTAATCTGCACCAAGGGTAAAGCCATCGCCCGCTTTGACACTGGCACCGCCGCCAGCGCCCCAAGTCGAACGGACGGTTGATCCGGCCGCCTTCCCGGCAAATTTGCGGCGGCCGTGGACATAGAAACTGGCATTACCGGCGGACTTCACCAAATCGCTCGACAAAGTGACATCCACCTGCCCGGTACCCAACCGTTTGCTGCGTGAGGCAGTCGGTATTTTTACTTTTGCAGTCGGTTCGAAATAGAGATCGTTCCCCAAATCGAAACTATAGGTCATCGCCACATTCATGTCGCCAAAGCCGTTGCGTTTATTGTTCAGCGCGGTCGGAATAGCACCGTCATTGCCGATGATTTCAACCGCCAGCGGGTCTTCAACCTCAACCTCGCTACCGCCAGAACCGGAGCCGCTTGAGCCTGATCCGCCTGAGCCCGATCCACTGGAACCAGAACCGCTTGAACCAGAGCCAGAACCGCTTGAACCTGATCCGCTGTTATCGCTGCCTGAACTTGCGCCCGATCCGCTATCGCGGCCTTCTGGCGTTGAGATCAACGAACCCGGGCCATCGATCCTGACCCAAGGCGCAGATACGCGAACTTTCAGCGGGCCATTTCGAAAGGTCAGGCTGAATGGAATTGCCAAAACTTTGGTATCTTCGATCTCGCCATAACTACCCTTGGAATAGCTGATACCGGTCGAAAACCGAAAACTCGACGCCAACGTTTTTTCTCGGGAATTGGTGGCCGAATTATCGGTTGCTGCCTGTGCAAAGGTTGCAGAAGGACATGCAAAAAGACAAGCTGTGAAAGTTGTAAATCCGAGTAGTTGCATTCTTTTCATTAGTTTGCTCCCAGTTTTTCCTTAGAGATTGTGCCGCAATCGTAACATTCTGTAAAGTTTTTATGAAAAAAGCAGTCCCGAACGGGTTGCGATCCCGAACGGGGCATCGGGCGGCCTATTCCGCGAACGTCGGATCATTTTTGACTGGACGTCCAGCCATTGGCAATCAATGCCTTTTCGGCTTCGCTGTCCAGCGGGTCAGATCCGTTGAGGCGCACATATGCGCCGGTTAAAGCGCTGTTATCAGCGCCCGCTGCCGTTTCGATCTGACCTGAATTGCCCAATGCCGTTGCGCCCGTGGCATTTGCCACAACAGCCCAACCAGCATTGCTGCGGCAAGCGATGCCTGTGGCGGCTTGCGGGCCGCTGCGGGAAAATTCGCGGCAAAAACGGCCGTCACCCGCTTTGAACGTCAGCAATGGCTCGACCGCCTCTCCTTTTGCCAACCGGGCGATCTGTCCCGAAGGCAGCGTTTCCATTGCCTGGGCAAACTGCGCGCCGGGTTCAGCGATCGGGCTTGTCTGCATCATTACAGCAGCAACCATCGCCGCCGCAATCGAGCCAGCGGCAGGCCACCGCCAACGCCGCCAACCGGGACTGTTATCATTGGCAACGGCTTTGGATTTTCTGGCCACGGAGATGTTCGCGACGTTTGCGGCTCCGGTATCCGCCAGCCCCATTTTCGCGAGCAAGGCATCACCGACGCCTTGTTGCATCGGCTCATCAAAAGCCCCGCGAAGCAAATCATCATTCGCGCCGAAACGGGCAACCGCGTCTGCCAATGCAGGATCAGCGTTCATCGCAGCTTCGAAATCCACCATTTCATCGTCAACCATGTGGCCATCGAGAAAGGCTGTAATCCGCTCCTGCTGATTTTCATATTTCGTCATTTTCTGCCCCATTTACAAAAATATCTATCGACCGACGCGCACGCGCAATCCGGCTCATCACCGTGCCCATCGGGATTTCGAGTATATCGGATGCTTCCCGGTAACTTTTACCGTCCAACACAACCAGCGCGAGAAGGATACGTTGATCGTCAGGCAGCGCAGCCATCGCCGCCTGCGCTTTAGACAAGTCTGACCGCCCTTCGACAATTTGCACGCCGTCATCGCCTGAAACTGTAAAGGCATCATCAACATCGATTTCCACACCCCGCGTTTTCAAACGGCGCACCTGATCAATGTGGATATTCTGTGCAATCCTGTACATCCAACTGTCCAACCTCGTTCCTGGAATGAACTGGTCCTCTCGAGACAGCGCCCTTTCGACCGTTGCCTGGCAAAGATCGTCACCGGCATCCATCCCTTTGGCCAACGCCATGCAAAAACGGCGCAGCCGGGGAAGAATGGCAATGACATCCTGGCGCAAGCCAATCGCCGTCGTTGGACTGCCTCGATTCATTCCTTGTCCCCTGAAAACGGATTGAGGGCGTCTTTATTCCTGCCTAATTGAAATTTAGCAAATGCGCGATTGAACCGATTATATAAAATATCTGTTTCGTGACGGGAATAAGCCCGTTCATTGCACGTTATTATGCTAGAGTTTATTCCCATGGCAGCAGGTATACTATGCAATTTGATATGCAACCAAACATGTACAAACGAAAAATCAGCACGGCTTTGATCGCTGTGGCGGCTGTTTTGACTTTGATGTCCAGTACAACATCGTCGGCGCAGCGCGACGGAAACGAGCCGGATGAGAATACTGATCGTGCGGTTGAGCGCGCGTCGCGCGATGCTTCACGCGCCGCAGAACGCGCGGATAAAGATCAGGCAGAATTTGCCGAAGAGCGCGGCAAGATCATGGAAGACGCCGCCAAGGATCCCTTGAAAGCTGCTGAAGAACTGGCAGAGCTAGAAGAAGACATCCGCGAAGAAGCCGCCAAAGCGGCCGAAGATGCTGCCGAAGATGCTGCGGATTATGCCGAAGAGTTGGCGAAGGATTCCTACGATGACCATGGCAGCAGCGCCGAAATGCGGGAGGTGGGCAGCCAGGAGAACCCGGAATATGATGACCGCGGATTTCCGGTGCGACGCAGCGAAATTATTGCGCTTGATATTGGTCCTGACGCTTTAGTCAAAGCCCAAGGCCGCGGCTTTGCGATTATAGATCAGGAAAGACTGCCTTCGCTTGACACGGTGGTTACCCGGTTGACGGTTCCGCGCGACATGAAGTCCGACGAAGCACTGCGTGTAATGCAGAAAATTGAACCCAACGGCACTTACGACTTTGCCCATTATTACAGCCTGCAATATGCCCCATCGGGCGCGCGGGACGGCACAACGAAGGACGTACTGCCACAAAAAAAAGATAAGCTCACCATCGGTATGATCGACACCGGTGTGATGAGCCACCCAGCTTTGAACGGCTCGTCGATCAAAAATCGCGATTTTGGCAGCGGCGACGGCGATATGCCGCGCGCGCATGGCACGGCAATCGCATCCATTCTGGTCAGTGAAGGTTCAAGCAACCTGTATGTCGCCAATATATTTCGCGGCGGAACAGGCACGCCCTTCACCTCGGCAGATGCCATCGTTAAAGCGTTGGAGTGGATGACCGCGAACAAGGTTCCTGTCGTTAACATCAGTCTTTCTGGACCGCGCAACGCAATATTGGACCGCTTGATTGAGCGGTCAATTGTCAAAGGCACGGTCATCGTTGCTGCGGCAGGCAATGGCGGACCGACGGCGCCGCCAGCCTATCCGGCGGCATTGCGGCAAGTGGTGGCGGTAACTGCCGTTGACGAAAATCGGCGGGTATATCGCTACGCCAATCAAGGAAAATACATCACTGTCGCCGCGCGCGGGGTCAGCGAGCCAGCGGCGGATTCCAGCGGCGGGATCGGGCGTTTTTCCGGCACCAGTTTTGCCACCCCGCATGTGTCCGCATGGATGGCGCGTTGCCTCAAATCGGCTGGCAATGCAGCTTGCGCCGCCCGCTTGCGCAAAAAAGCCATTGACCTTGGCGCGCCAGGATTTGATCCGGTCTATGGTTTTGGTTTCATAAAGTAATACGTTTTCTACGCGTTGATTGCATCCCTGCCCGTCAGGACTGTCATAAAAATGACATTTTTTTGTAACGTCACGGAATATAATTCGTCTAAGGCCGTTATCTCCTTGCAGTGACTTCCATCAGCAAGGAGAATGCGGATGCCGCGAATTTTGGTCTACTCTCACGACACATTCGGGCTTGGCAACATCCGCCGCATGCTCCGCATTTCCGAAGCGCTGGTTGAACGTGATCCCGACAGCTCGGTCCTGCTGCTCACGGGCTCGCCGATGCTCCACGCATTCCGGTTACCGCCGCATATCGATTATGTGAAGCTGCCCTGTCTTGCCCGTGATGTTGACGGCAATTACGGGGTTAAGCATCTCAATATGGAATTTGACCATGCTGTGCGGATGCGTGCTAGCCTGATCCTGTCTGCGGCCAGTGATTTTGAACCCGACATCATATTGATCGACAAAAAACCTATGGGCGTTGCAGGCGAATTGGCGCCGATGCTGGAATTGTTTTCAAAACGCAAAAACCGCGCGCCCATTTATCTTTTGCTGCGCGATATTCTCGATAGCGCCCATGCAACGCGAAAAGTTTGGGAAGCCAATGATTATCATGGTGCGATTGCGCGCCATTATGATGGCGTACTCGTGGTCGGTGAACCACATATTTTTGACCTTGCTGAAGTCTATCAATTTCCAGCCGCAACGCGCGAAAAACTGAGTTACTGTGGTTATATTGATCGCGCCCGGAAAGCGCATATGGACCTGCCCCCGCCCGCCACCGGTGCCCGGCAAAAAGTGCTTATCCATGCGGGCGGCGGCCAAGACGGCATACCGCTGATCGAAGCCGCCATTGGCGCGCTGCAGCTGGCGGGCGAAAGCCGCGATTTCGACTGCCATGTTATCGGCGGCCCCGAAATGGACGATGAATTGCTGCAAAAACTTGGTGATGCCGCGAAACGGATTGATGGTGTGAAATGGTCCAATTTCTCCGACAATATGGGACAAGAAATTGCCACGGCCCAGCTCGTCGTCGCGATGGGCGGCTATAACAGCGTGTGTGAGATTCTGAGCTATCGCAAACGCTCGATCATTGTCCCCCGTTCGCGCCCGGTGCGTGAACAACGGATCCGCGCCGAAGCCATGTCGCGGCATGGCCTGTTAAAGATGATCCCGGAAGAACGGTTAAGTCCCCAATTGCTATTACAGGAAATCGAACACGAACTGGCCATGGCCAATGTCAGCTCCCGCGAATTGGCGCGACTATCCTTTCGCGGCCTAGACGAAATTTGCAATCTTCTGTTGCCACAGGACAACGCCGTATCAAATCAGCGCGTGAGGAAGGGAATGTTTGCATGACAAGGAAACCCATTGCCTTGTTGGTAAAACGCTTCCCCAAATTGTCGGAAACTTTCATCCTGCATGAGGTTCTGGCGCTGGAAGCGCTGGGCTGGCAAGTGACGATCTTTACGCTGCAACCGCCGAGTGACGAATTTTCGCACGCAGACGTAGCGCGGGTGAAGGCAGACATAATAAAGCTCGACCCAAAATACCCAGCCAACAACCTTGCGGCACAATGCAAGGCGCGATCAATCGCGCATATTCATGCCCACTTCGCCGATGTTCCAGCCGCCATCGCGCGGCGTGCGGCACAGATAGCCAGCATCGGCTTCAGCATTTCAGCACATGCCAAGGATATCTATCTTGCCGACCCTGCAAAATTGCGCCGCAATTTGGTCAAGGCGCGGTTTGTTGCCACTTGTACCAGCTATAACGCCGAACATCTGCGCAAACTGGCCCCCGGTATTCCGGTGGCAAAGCTTTATCACGGCATTGATTGCGCGAAATTCGATAAACTGGATCGCCAGCCGCAACTGCTACCGACGATCCTATCGATAGGGCGTTTGCGGTCCAAAAAAGGTTTTGACACGCTGATCGAGGCGTGCCGGATATTGCGTGACGATGGCCGTGAATTTGTGTGCCGGATAATCGGCTATGGCCCCGAAGAAGCGTCTTTGAACGCATTGATACAGCGATACGGGCTACAGTGGCATGTCATGTTGCTTGGCAAGCAGACGCACGATGTCGTGCTGGGCCAACTGGAAAAGGCGAGCATTTTTGTATTGCCGTGCCGGATCGACGCCGACGGTGATCGCGACGGAATCCCCAATGTTTTGCTTGAGGCGATGGCCGCTGGTGTGCCGATAATCACAACCCCGGTGTCAGGCATACCTGAAATCGTTACCGATGATCTGAACGGCAGAATTGTTGCGCCGGATGCGCCCGCCGAACTGGCCGCTGCAATGGCCGCGCTGTTGGATGATGCCGGGCTGACTGCCCGGCTGTCGCAGCAAGGTAAGGAAATGGTCACAGACCGCTTTGGTTGCGGACGGGATATGACGGCGCTTGACCGGATGCTGTTGACTGCGACCGGCGAAGGCGAAGGCAGCATCGGCTATTTTATCAAAGGATTTCCCAGACTCTCGGAAAGCTTCATCAGCAACGAGGTACTGAAACTGGAACGCTTAGGTAAACTTGTCACCGTCTTTGCCGGCACTCGCGGTGATGATCTGGCATCATCGGTGTTAACTGATCTGAACGCGCCGCTCGCTTATCTTCCAGTTGCGGGTTCGGTCAGCAAGAACAGCTTGCTAGGATGGTTGCAGATCGCCGTGCCTGCTTACCTTCCGGTCCACTGGCGGTTTTTCCGGCGGCGGCCCCGTGCCTGGCTAGCCGGGCTAAACGCGGCATTCCGATTTTCGCGCCAGTACCGGCACGATGAAGGACGCCGCTGTAAACGCAGCTATTTCAAACAATTTGCCCAAGCAGGAGCCGTCGCCGAAGCAATTGACCGCGCAGGCATAACCCATTTGCATGGACATTTCTGCCACAGTGCGACCACGATCAGTTGGCTGGCGGCCGACATGGCGGGCGTACCGTTCAGTTTCACTGCCCACGCCAAGGATATTTACGAAGCCCGGCATAATCCCGGAGACATGTTATCGCACAAAGTAGCGGCAGCGCAATTTGTCACCACATGCACCGCAGCCAACCATACCCATATGGCGGAGCAGTTAGCGCATCCAAACAATCTGCACACCGTCTATCACGGACTCGACATTGGTTACTTCAGCCCAATGGCGCGATCGCATAAAGGCCGCGTGCGGATTTTGGCGGTCGGCCGGCATGTCGACAAAAAGGGGTTCGATCTGCTGCTTCGCGCACTTAGCCGGTTGCAGTTTGACGGATTGGATTTCCGTTGCCGGCTGATTGGCGAAACGGGACCAGCGACGAAGCAACTATACGCATTACGCGAAGAATTGGGGCTTGACGAACAGGTCAGCATTGAACCGCCCGAACCCCGAGCAACGCTGCGTCAAAGCTATTACAATTCAGACATTTTTGTGCTTCCCTGCCGCATCGACGATAGCGGTGACCGCGACGGCATACCCAATGTGCTGGCCGAAGCGATGGCGACCGGGCTTGCGGTGCTTTCCACCAACATTTCCGGCATTCCAGAGATCGTCACCGACGGCGAAAATGGCTTAATGGTCGATCCTGATGATGTCGACGCATTAACGGCAACATTGACAACACTGTGCAAGGACGAGTTGCTGCGTAAGCGGCTGGGCAAAAATGCCGCCAAGCGCATAGCGGAAGTGTTTGACGCAGAACGAACAATCCAAGACCTAAAAACACTGTTTGAACATGGTCACATTGAACAGAGTTTGATTGAAACTAATCAATTCTTGGAAGCGGCAGAATGAGCCTCACCTTGCCCGTTCGGCTGGACCAGCCGCAGCCGCACGCCCATATCCGCGTGCGATTTGAGGAGGGTTTTCTCGGTACCGGTCTGATCGAGATGCTGCATCGGGGCAATTTCACCGTGCACGGCGAAACGCACGCCATCGGCACCCCGGTTAACTGGTGCCACAATCCATCGGACGATATCGAATGGCAGATTGTCCTGCACAAATTTTTTCACGCGCCCGCTCTGGTCTGGCATTGGCTGGAGAGCGGGGAAGATCGGCATATATATCTGCTCGACGCGCATATCCGCAGCTGGACAGGCCAGGTGCCGCCGGGCTTCATTGCAGCAGACGTGACCGGGCGGCGGATACGCAATTGGGTCTATGCACTATCGTTGCTCGGTGATGCCTGGCCCGAACTGACGCTTGCAATGGCTAAGTCGATCCGCGATCAAGTTCTCTGGTTGATCGGCAATATGCACGCGGCGCGCAATCACCGGACACTGGAGCTGTTCGCCATCTACATTGCCGGTGTCTGGCTGCGCGATGCAGAATGGGTCCGTCTCGCGCAATCAGAACTGCTTATCAATGCGCGATGCGACTTCTTGCCCGATGGCGCGCATGTCGAGCTATCGCCGCACTATCATTGCATCGCGCTGCGTAATTTTATCGAAGCGATGCAGATTGCGGATGACAATGGCCTGCCCTTTACCGCAGAGCTGCGCGCTATTATCGCACGCGCTAGCCATTTTGCAAATATGCTGCATAAGCCAGACGGCGCTATCCCGGCGTTGAGCGATGGTGACGTCGGCGATTATCGCGCAATGTTGGGCGCGGGTAGCACGCCAAAGCTGATCGAGAGTTTCCCTGACGCTGGCTATGTCATTCTGCGAGACCGCAAGGCCCAGGCTGGCGATGCACAAGGCCAGTATATGGTGCTCGATTGCGGCGACATTGGCGCGGGCAATCACGGTCATCTCGATTGTCTGGCGTTTGAATTTGCGGCCTTGGGCCGGTCCATGATAGTCGATCCCGGCCGCTATACTTACCATGAAGGCGGCGATTTCAATTGGCGCGCCGCATTCCGCCAAACGCGCGCGCACAATTTGGTGCAAGTCGATGGCTTGGAACAAACGCATTACCGGCAAGGACCGAAGCGGATGAAAGTCGGTGGACCTTCGCCAAAGGCGCGCTTGGTTTCGCAGCGGGATCATGGTGACATGCGCCATGTCCACCTATGTTGCGAAAGTGCGCAATATGCGGTTGGCCATGACCGGCATGTCATCGCGCATGACGATGGGTGGTGGGTGATATTTGACCGGCTAACATCAACCGATCTTCACCTTTACGAAGCCCTGTTCCAGCTTGAACCCGCCGCGCTCGATCACGCGCATTTCATCGAATGTGCAACGGGTGAGCGCAACTTGATGGCGCCCAATCTGCTGTTGATGCCGCGTGCCGGTTCCAATCTAAACCTTACACTCGAACCGGGCTGGGTATCGCCGCAATATGGCGAAAAGCACCGCGCCCCAAGGCTGGTTTGCGCCCAGAATGAGTGCACCGGTTGGTTCGCAACTCTGCTGCGGCCCTATGTTGGCGAGTTGCCCGACATGCAGTTTAGCGCCAGCGATTTTGGCTTCACGGTCAACGGAAAAATTTTCCGTCTTGATAGCGAAAGGCCAAACTGATGGTCGCGATCCAGCAGTTCGATAACGGGTTTCCAAAACTAGCAGAATCCCTTGATCCGGAAATGGCCGCATCGGCAATAGCGCATGATCTACGTGAGGCCGGATTTTGCTGCCCAACGCTTAAAGTTGAGGTCGAACGCATCCGGATAAAGCCAGGCCGCAAAGCGTTGATTGGCTACCGCCTGACTGGCCGCGACAGCGGGGACCGGGCGTTTGATCAACGGATGATGCTGTCGCATTGGCCCGGTGGCAAGGTGAGCAAGCTGCCGGTGGTAGAAGGAAATGAGAGTTCGGCGCCAAGTTTCGGGCCGCCCGCGATGACGTTTCCGCGCCTGCAAGCCAATGCCTGGTTCTTTCCCAATGACCGCAAGATTGGCCATATCGCCGATTTAATAACCCAAGGCCGCGAATATGGCGGTGTTAAGATCGTCCACTATGTCCCTGAACAGGGCTGCACGATTCGCGTCTGCGGCCAAGACGGCATCTTATATGGCAAAGCACGTGCCGATGATCGCGGGTTGGTAGCCGCCAGTATCGGCGCATCGCCATCCACCCACGTGCGGCTGGCTCCAATTGCCAGCTATGATGCGGCGCGGCGGATATTGTGGCAACACGCTGTTTCGGGCAGCCCGGTATCGGTGTCGGAACTTATCCTCCATGCGCCCGTTTGGTCTACACGAATCGCAGCTGCCATTGCCGCGTTTCACCAGATTCCAGTGAAGTCAGATCTGAAATCACTGACCGCCGAGACGGTCGCGAAAACTATAATCAGCAGGATAACACGAACGGCCGCCGCCATGCCCGACGTGTCCGATCGGTTGATCCATCTGGCCCGCCGGATCAGATCGCTTCGTCCTTCGGAAACTCCTCTCAAACTCGCACATTGCGACCTTCACCCCAGCAATTTACTTTGGGACGACACAAGCTTTGCGATCATAGATCTTGATACCGCAGCGCTTGCTCCGGTTGCGCTCGATCATGGCACTTTAGTGGCATCAATCGCGCACCGGGCATTGGTGGACGGTGCATCGCCGCAGCGCGTTGCCGAGATGATCAACCAGTTTCGCAAAGCCGCAGCGGCTGAGTTGGACGATCTGTATCAATTTGACTGGTTCGTTGCCGCCAGCCTGCTGGGCGAAAGGCTCTATCGCTGTGGCACCCGGCTAAAAAGCCCTGAATTTCGCATTCGCACGGCGTTGATAAACCTAGCCGAGGACTGCCTTGACAATATGGAGGCGAGCAATGGCCAATAAGGAATTCAATTTTGCGCGAACTGTGCGCCGTTTCTCTCCGTTTCTGTCTTCGCAGAAAAAGCGGTTGGCGTTCATTCTGCTCACATCGTTGCTCGCGAGTGCCTTGGCAACCGCTGCACCGTTACCGATCAAACTGGTCATCGATGGCGTCCTTACCGGAAAAACACCCGATTGGATGCCCAAAAATATGTTGCCTGCCATGCAAGTTTTGGCACTTGCGTTGGCAGCGGCGCTATTTGCTGCGTTGGCGGCGCTGTTTTCAGCACTTGAAAAGATCAGCAGCGCGCGCGCCCGCGAACAGATGACCCGCGACATCAGGATGGCCTGCCTTGATCGGCTGCTTACGCTCAGCCCGCTTGGCTCCACGGCAGATCGGCAAGGCGAATTGGGATTGCGCCTGATCGATGATGGCCAGCAAGTCGCAAGGCTGTTCACCAAAACCGGCCCGCTCATTTTGCGTTATGTGCTGGTCTTTGTGCTAACATTGGGCGCGATGACATGGGTCAGCCCTTGGCTGGGGTTACTGGCAATTGGCCTAGCATTTCTGCTATCGGTGATGGTTCGCATTGCAGCCAGGCCGCTGTCGACCGCAGCGCGCGCCAAGCGCAAACAAGAAGGGCGAGTTGCATCCAACGTGCAGGAAATTTTGCGCCTGCTTTCCTTCATTCAGGCATCAGGCAGCGAAGTGCAAATTCGCGGCGCGTTTGATAGCGTCAACAAGCAAGCATTGGCTACAGGAGTGGTCGAAACTGTCGCCGCTGTGCGTTTGGAACGAATTATGCAGATCGCCAACGGTATCGCGGTCGCAATGGTGGTGGGATGCGGCGGATATCTTGCCCTGCGCGGCACGGTGACAGCAGGAGACCTTGCCATTTCGGTCATCTATCTCAACCAAATGCTAAAACCGCTGGAAAAAATCAACGAACTGGCATCGGCAGTGACCGGTGCCACCAGCCGCGCAGGACGCCTCGCCGAATTGCTGGACCGTCCTGACCCAATGGACCGGTCAGGAACATATTCGGCCGAACGCGCACGCGGCGATTTAACCTTTCACGATGTCAGCTTTGCCTATCCCAGTGCGCGTCCGTTAAACCTTGGCGATGTCAGCCTGCCCGCGGGCTCGGTTGTCGCCTTGTCCGGACCAAGCGGAGCGGGAAAATCAACCGTGATTGCTTTGTTGACGCGGTTGTTCGATCCTGCCGATGGCCATATTGAACTTGATGGTGTGCGCTATGTTGACTGGCAGATAGATGCTTTGCGGGCGCAGTTTGCGCTCGCTCCGCAAGCGCCGCCGTTGCTGACCGGAACCGTGCGCGAATGGCTTTCGATGAGCAATGGCACGCCAAGCGACGCGCGGTGTGAACAGGCGTTGGCCTCGGTTGCTCTCGACCGGATGATCCGCCTTCGCGGCGGCCTTGATGCCCATGTGCGTGAAGGCGGCGCGGGCTTTTCGGGCGGTGAGCAGGCCCGGTTGTCGCTGGCCCGCGCGCTGGTTGCTGATCGTCCGATCCTATTGCTCGATGAACCCCTCGCCAATGTCGATGACGTGTCGGCGGCGATCATTCTGGCGGCATTGCGCCGCGAAAAGGGCAAGCGCACGATTATCATCGTGTCGCATCAGGAAATCCCTGCCGATCTGCTTGATATCCGCATCGACATTGGCGGCGAAATCGCTTCGATCAGGAACGACAAAGTTCGGAAACTGAAATGCTAAGCCGCGACGTTGTTGACTGCCTTACGCTAAACGACCCGATCCCGGCGTTGCTCAATGGCGATTGTGACTGGATACGAACGTATGGCCGCACTGCGGGCGTGGGTGACGCCACCATGCTATATGAAAGCGCCGGCACCGCGCCATTGTTGCGCGCAGTTAGGCTTGGCCAAGGTTCGCGGATGGTCGCTGGGTTGGGCTTTATTGAAATCGCGGATTGGAGCCAAGATACGGCCCTGCCCGTTCTGGCCAGCATCCGTCCGCGCCATCCACAATTGCAACCCGTGCGCTATCGCCCGGGCAAACGATGTACCTTCAAATCGGCCGGTAAGTATTCCTATTTCGCTAAAGTTGTTGCCGATAGCCGCGGTGAAGATATCGTCCATCATGGCAGAATGCTGTGGCAGGCGTCGTGCGCGGGCCTGCTTGGTTTTGGCGTGGCGCGGCCTGCTGGTTGGTTGCCGTCATTGCAAATGATTGTCCACCACACGCTGCCCGGTATATCAGTCGTGGAGGAATTGAAAGGCGCGGCCGGCCCCGCACTCGCGCACCGCATGGGCGGTGCAAATGCAAGTCTGGCACAGAGCGGGCTTAAACCGGCGGCACGTTATGATTATAGTTGGCAAGTCAAGCGGACAACCAAATATGCAGGCCGCTTGCGCCCCATGTTGCCCGCGGCGACGCCTTTGTTAGACGCAATCCTGGACCAGTTGACGCAGATTGAGCCGGGTGCAGCAAATAGGCCAATTCACGGCGCGCCGCATGCCCACCAATGGTTACGCGATGGCGAACGCCTAAATCTCGTTGACTTTGATCGCTTCGGCCTTGGTGATCCCGAACTGGACGTCGCGACATTCTTAACCGAATGGGATTTCGAAAGTGGCAGCATGATGCCGGGCGTTGGCGAGACATATCGCCTTGGATACGGCGAATTAGTGCCGATCAATGACCGGCTGGTCGAAGCGTACCGTGTGCATAAGTACATCGCCAAAGCGATGCGGACAATCACTGCAATCCGGCCTGACGCGGCGGAACGGACGCTTGAGATATTGGAAGAAGCGGCTGAACGCGCGCGGAGGCTCATTTGAAACCGCGCTTGCTATTATATTGCCAACATTCATTGGGATTGGGCCATTTCTATCGTGCGCTGGCACTGGCAGAGGCGATGGCCGAGCAATTTGATATCTGCTTCTTCAACGGCGGCCCCGTTCCCGGCATGGCCGAATTGCCCGATAACATCCGCTTCATTCACTTGCCGCCGCTGCGTATGGAAGAGGATGGTTCGCTTTCCGGCGACGGCGATGTTGCCGCGATAATGGAACAGCGCAAGAAGACGTTACTTGCCGCAGCATCAGAAGCACCGTCAGCAGCATTAGTCGTCGAGCTTTATCCATTTGGCCGCAAAAAATTCGCGCCCGAAATCGATCCGCTAATCGGCTATGTTCGCGGGCAAGGCGGCAAGATCGTGTGCAGCGTGCGCGATGTTCTGGTCAACGCCCGCGCAGATCAAGCACGCCACGATCTGCGCGCCGCCGATACCCTAGACAGGCTTTTTGATGCGGTGCTTGTTCATTCCGATGATCGCATTTTCAAACTGGAAGACAGCTTTAAACCCGAACGGCCACTCGCTATCCCCGTCTTTCATACCGGATTTGTCACCCGCACAAAGCGGCGCGAAACGCCTGCGGTTGGCAATCTTACCTTAGTTACAGCAGGCGGCGGCATTGTTGGGCATGCCATTTACCAATCGGCAATGGAGGCGCAAAAAATGTTGTGGGATCAAAAGCGCTGGCCGATGACCGTCGTTGCCGGCCCGCTGTTTCCCCTAGCTGACTGGCGTGCCTTACAGCAACAAGGCCGGGATGTCGGCGGGCTGACGTTATTGCGTGAAGTCGAGTCCATGGCACCTTTGCTTGCGCAGGCTGGCCGCGTGGTTAGCCAGTGCGGCTATAACAGCGCACTCGAAATCGTTCAGCATGGCCTGCCGACATTGTTCATCCCCTTCGCACGCGGCCAAGAAAGCGAGCAGACGACCCGTGCCCGCCAATTCGGGCAATTGGGCCTGTCGGAATGGATGCCCGAAAGCGAAATTTGCGGCGCGAACCTCGCCCGGCACCTGCTTCAGCAAAACGCGCCCGCGCCCAAAGCAACGCTCAATACAGACGGGGCGCGCACCAGCGCCCTTAAGATAATGGAGCTTACCAGATGCGTGCGTTAAGCCAAAGCCTAGAGCGGCTTGACCGGCCCACCGATTTTTTCATCCGCAGCGACGATGCGGGATGGGGCGACGATGCACTCGCTTGCCTAATTGAAATATTCGCCCTCGCCGATCTACCAATCGACTTGGCCGTAATTCCCGCCGCCCTCACCGAACAATCCGGTCAGTCGCTTGCCAGTCTGGTCCGTCAACATCCAAAAATCGGCGTGCACCAGCATGGCTATGCCCATATTAATCACGAACCTACAGGTGCGCGGAAATGCGAATTTGGCGCATCACGGTCGTCGGCGCGGCAGCTTGCAGATGTCATCGCCGGGCGGAACCGTTTGGCACATTTATTGGACGAGGTAGATATCGATCCGATATTCACGCCGCCGTGGAACCGGTGTTCGGCGGAGTTAGCAGCGGGGCTTCATCGGCATGGTTTCATGATGCTATCCACGGATAAAATGCGCGATGATGCTGGTACCGAAATTACCCAGCTGCCGGTCAATATCGACTGGGAGCGCGCGCGGCGGGACGAGCGATTGGCGGAGGCATTTTGCAATGCAATCGAAGCCAACAATGGCCCGATTGGTATCATGCTACACCACGCCGTCATGGACCAGGACGGACGATCCGAACTGACGTCGATCTTGTCACTGTTACACGAAAACCCGCATGTGCGTATCCTGCCCATGCGGCACTGGATTGGAGATTGAATGATGGCAAAACCAACCAAAATCGTCCTGATGTTGGCTTCGACTATTGCTGCAGGCGCCGTCAGTAATGTTGCCCACGCCGCAATGCTGGAGGCTGAGCCAGTGGCAATGCAAGATGAAATGGTCTTTGCCGACGCTGCGGGGGCCGAAAAAAAAGACCGATCGAAAGATGAAGAAAAGCGCCCTGAAACCGCATTGGAAATTGCACGCGAATTGGGCGTGTCAGACGATGATCGTCGGCCTGAAAACCAACTGCGGTTCAACATCTTTGGTAAGCCCATGACCATCGGCGGCGAAGCCGGCAGCTCGTTTCAATATCGCGGCGGCTATGAACTCACCCCTGGCGCAGATGACGATGATGCCCGGATTGAGCCCGAACTCAAGCTGGAGGCAATCTGGCAACTGGGCGACGACCTTGTCACCTTCACTGATGTAAAACTGTTCGGCGAGTCCACAATTTACAAACAGGGCGACAAGTCCGATCACGTCGCTGGTGCCGAACTCAGCGAAGCATGGATATTGAAAACCGGTCTGTTCGGAACCCCTTTGGCGTTGCAACTGGGCCGGCAACAGGTGCAGGATCGCCGCGAATGGTGGTGGGACGAAGATCTCGACATGGCCCGCCTGCATTATTTCGGGAAAGATGTTTCCGGCTTTATCGGCGTTGGACGAGAGCTTGGCTATTATTCAACGCTCGGTCGCCGCGACCCGGAAGATCGGGACATATTGCGGTTCATGGGTAATGCCAAATGGGAATGGGCGGACCGTCAGGAAATCCAATTTTACGGCCTGCATCAACAGGACAAGTCCGAACGCTATGCCATAGGCGCGATCATCGGCGAGGCCCGTTTTGACGATGCCGACGGCAATATTAGTTGGGGCGGGCTGCGATTGCGAGGACGCGCCAAATTCAAATTTCCGGGAAAATTCTATTATTGGGGCGACCTGGCTTTCGTCACTGGCCGAGAGACCGTTTATGACAGCGCGACACGGCCCGATACCAGCGAACTAATTACCGACATCAGCCGCGAAAAGGTGCGCGGATGGGCCTATGATTTTGGGGCAAGTTTTGAATTGCCCATTGCGTTTAAACCCTATCTGACGCTTGGCCTTGCGCGCGGATCGGGCGGCAGCCATACATTTCGGCAGACCGGGCTCCACGGCAATAACGGCAAATTTCGCGGCAACAGCCGGTTCCGCTATTATGGCGAAGTTCTGCGCCCCGACCTGTCCAACATGCAGATCGCGACCGTCGCGCTTGGCATTCCCATCGGCGAAGATGGCTGGGTCGAAACCGTCTGGCACCGTTATCGGCAACCGACCCCGCGCGACCGGATTTCCGGATCAAGGCTGGATATCGATCCGCTGGGCACAAGCCCGCGCATCGGCAACGAGCTGGACATTATTGCCAG
This sequence comes from Sphingomonadales bacterium, assembly GCA_043750535.1. Taxonomy (GTDB): domain Bacteria; phylum Pseudomonadota; class Alphaproteobacteria; order Sphingomonadales; family Sphingomonadaceae; genus Sphingorhabdus_B. The sequence continues at coordinate 27,062 of JAYVBJ010000043.1, forward strand.
CTATCGCCCGAAAAGTGGTTGGGATTTCGAACTGACCGGCGGCGCATTTCGCGCAGGCCGTGCATTCGGAGCCGAAGAAGGCCGCAAAGCTTGGCTGGTCGAGTTCAAAATTTCCAAGAATTTCTAGGGCAGGGACTTGATCGGGCGGGGCGTTTTCAGCAGGCATTCGCCGCGATTAACCCGATATTAGCTCAAAACTGCTAAGCGAAGTCAGGAGCATCGTTGATGCCGAAATTTAGCCCGAGAAATGCCACCAGATGACCGCAGTCTATATTACCATCGACACGGAATATTCATCGGGCATTGTTGCACGGGAGGGCCATGACTGCCGCCAAAGCAATTTTGATCGGTCGATAGCTGGCAAAACGCCCGGTGGTTCGGTCGGGATCGAATATCAAATGGATGTTTTTGATCGCTATGGCTTAAAGGCAGTTTTCTTCGTCGATCCGATGCCCGCTTTGATATGGGGAGTGGATGCGATTGCGGATGTGGTTGGGCCGATATTGGCGCGCGGCCATGATGTTCAGCTACATCTGCACACCGAATGGCTCGAATTTGCCGGTTCAAAAAACCCCGTTGGTGGCCGCACCGGACATAATATCAAGCAGTTTTCGTTCGATGAACAATTGATTCTGCTCGAATATGCACGCGCGACTTTGATCGCCGCTGGCGCGCCGCCTCCTGTGGCGTTTCGTGCGGGCAATTACGGCGCCAACGACGATACTTTAAGGGCGCTGGCAAAGCTCGGCATAAGTTATGAAACGAGTCATTGCCCTGGCATCGCGGATTCGTTGTGCGATATTTCACTGGCACCAGATGATCGCAGTCCGGTCATGCACCGAGGTGTGATGGAAATTCCGATTGGTTCGATTGCGGGTTTTGGCGACGCGCAGCGCCACGCCCAGATTACCGCATTGTCGGCCACAGAAATTTGCTCCGCGATAAAGCTTACTCACGCCAATCAATGCGGGCCGTTCACATTGGTATCGCACAGCTTTGAATTGCTTAGCCGCGATCGCAGCCGGATTAATCATGTGGTCAAGCGCAGATTTGAAACGGTGTGCAAGAAATTGGCTGGGATGAGAAACATTACGACCGAAACATATTCCAGCCAGCCACCGGCATTGCCATCCGCAAAAGCCGCGATCCCATTGTTACCGCATAATATCATGCGCACGGGCTGGCGCTTGGGTGAGCAAGCATTAGGCAACGCATTATATGGTGCCGGATGAGCATCGTGGAAACACAAATCAAGTTCGTCGTGGGATCACGAAAGCTATTCGCCGTTCCGCGGCAATTGGACAGCCTGTCGTTTACCCTTGATCATTTGCTGGGCAACAAAATCCTGGATTTTGCGAAATCGGCCGATGCCGCTTTGCAAGGATATCGAATATTGTCTGCGCCAATCGGCAAATTTTCCGAATTGTGCAATGCCAAGCCGGGTTATGTCGTCGGCGGCTTCCAAAGTTACCGCCGCTGTTATATCGACATGGCTGGTAGTTATTCGGATTATCTGGCCCGGTTTTCGTCAAAAACACGGTCCACATTTAACCGCAAGAAACGCAAACTGGCCGAGCATTCGGGCGGCGAATTGGACATTCGCGAATTCCGTTCGCCGGATGAAATGGAAGCGTTTCTTGCCGAAGCCATTCCGTTATCGCGCAAGACGTACCAAGCGCGGTTGCTCGACGCAGGCCTGCCAGAAAGCGAAGATGCCCGTAATCAGATGTTGGCGTTGGCCCGTGCAGATTGCGTTCGCGCGTATCTGCTATTTGTCGGCGACAAGGCTGTGAGCTATTTATATCTTCCGATTGAAGATGGCATTATTTCGTATGCGTTTTTGGGATATGATCCGCAGATTGCCAATCTGTCGCCCGGGACAGTCTTGCAACTGGATGCGCTCGAACGCCTTTTTGTCGAAAATCGATACCGCTACTTTGATTTCACAGAGGGTGAAGGCGCGCATAAGGCAATGTTTGGAACGGATTCAGTTGCCGCTTGTTCGTTTTTTCTACTGAAAGGCAGCGTCGTCAACCGGACCCTATTGGGTTGCCTCGCGGCGTTTGACGGCAGCATCAATGCATGCAAGCGCGTGGCAGAAAAAAGCGGTGTTCAGGCGACTTTACGCCGCGTTCTGAAGGGCTGATCGTGGCGGCCAAGGCATTCATAAAATCTGCGCTCAACCGATGGCTTAAAGAGTATCGCATTAATTGGATTTTTGCATCGCCGACTAAGATTGCAGCAACATCTGAAAATTTGAATGATGTCGCCGTTGCAATAACCGCAGAGCATCGCCAAATTCTCGCAGACAGCCCGACAGCAAAGATGCGTGGCAGCGTTAGTTTTAACAAATCTGGCCTCGATGGATATGTAATCGAGCAATCCGGGAGGCCGCTGTGCGTGGCACATTTTGCCGATTGCGCCCGATATGACCGGGCTGGAACCTGGCCGCTTGCTGTGGATGAAATGGCACTAATGGATATTGCAACCGAAGAAGAAATGCGCGGCCGCGGCCTTGCCGTCCGCCTGATCAGCGCGACCACAAAATTGCTATTGAACAAAGGCAAACGCAGAGTGATCGCCTTCATCTGGTGGAGCAACGCGCCGTCGGTGCGGGCATTTAAAAAAGCCGGTTGGCGGCGTGTTGGATTGAGTGTTGAGATACGCGGGGCAAGCAAGTGGACAAGCTTGCGTATCCCCTTGTGGAGATGATTTGAATCCTGATCCGAGGCTATTTACCAAAATTTAACCATAATCAGCCAACGCTTTTGACAGATTAGTGATATCAATTAAAAATGTAACCGGGAGTTATACATTTGCACAAAGCGTCACACATTGAAGCCGCCTCGAAAGTGACATTGGAAAAAGCACCAAAGTGGCGGCGCTATGTTTGGATAATTGCGCTGCTTCCCCTTCTTCAAGCTATAATATCTTGGGATTTGGACGGAGAGCTTACGGCGATGCAATACGCCGTGCGGCATCTTTCAATTCCCGCCATCGCCGGTGAACTTTTGATTATTGCCATTGCAATGAATTCGGGTGGATCAATTCGCAAATTATGGCGTCCAATTCCTTTAACCGTGAAATTGATTGCGGTGAGCTGGTTCATATTTGCCATGGCGGCAAGCCTCCTAAATGCAGACAATCGGCTCGACTCCGTCTTTTCACTTTCACGCTTTTTCGTGCACGGCCTATTTTTTGCGGCAATTGTCCACTTGATCAAGAACGCCGCTTCGTTTTCAGAGAGCTATTGGCTCAAAATCATTGCAATCAGCATTGCCGGGTATGTTGCCTTGCTGTCGATATTCGCGTTGGTCGTGCCTGATCCAGCAAATTTTGAATGGGCATTGCGAATGCCATCGGCCACTAACATTCGGCAAATTGCGAATATCATTGCTATTCCTGCGGCGGCGCCAATTGCGTTGCTGCTGTTTGGGAATCGTATTCCGAAATACCAGTCTGCGACCATTGTTTTTGCCTTGGTCGCGTTTATTGCATGGAGCGGCAGCCGTACCGCTTTATTTGCCATATTGGTAAGCACAGTTGCGGCCTTGATCTTTGTCCGCACCATGCCGCAAATGAGAGCCTTGGCGAGTTTGGTCGGCAGCTTTGCCGCCGGACTGGGCTTTTCAATGCTGTTTCCAGCTCCATCTCCCATGTTCGGGCTCTTGCGGATGTTTGATAAATTTCAAGATACCGACAATATATCGAGTGGCCGTGTTCAATTTTGGTTTGACACGTTCGCCGAAGTGTCCAAAAATCCATGGCTGGGGTATGGCTCTGGTCGATTTCGTGCCAACATGAATGAACTTTACGGCATAAGCTTCAATCATCCGCACAATTTCATTCTGCAATTCAGCTATGATTGGGGTGTATTTGGCGCGGCTGCGGCTATTGCTCTGATTGCCCTGTTAATGACGATCATCTGGAAAAGGGCACCTGCGGATCCCCTATCGGGCTTTGCGGCTGCTGCGGGTTGCCTCACATTGCTGTCTATCGCTATGGTGGATGGTGCGTTTTTCTATCCATTGACAATTATAGCCGCTATATGTCTAGCAGCCCCAATTGTCGCAAGTTGGCAAACGCCGGAAAGCGCGAGCAATTCTTTATGACCAAGGCAGCCATACTCATCACCGGCGTTGCGGGCTTCATTGGATACCATGTGGCCGAAAAATTGCTTGCGTCGGGCGTAGATGTATTGGGCATCGATAGCTTAAATGCCTATTACGATCCGCAACTTAAGCACGACCGTTTATCGCAACTAAAAAACTTACCAGCCAACTTCACGTTTTTGCAGTGTGATTTTTCGGATCACGATGCACTAGAATCTTCGCTAGCCAAACACGAATTCGAAGAAATTGTACATTTGGGCGCGCAGCCGGGTGTGCGTTATTCTATCGAAAACCCGAGGGCATATGTTCAGTCAAATTTGGTTGGCCATCTCAATATATTGGAATTGGCGAGAAACCGGCAAACACGGCATATGGTCTATGCGTCGTCGTCTTCGGTCTATGGCCATAATGAAAAGATTCCGTTCAGCGTTGACGACCGCGTCGATCACCCTGTTTCATTATATGCCGCAACCAAAAAATCAGATGAATTAATCAGCGAAAGCTATTCGCATTTATACCGTATCCCGATGACGGGACTGCGGTTCTTCACCGTCTATGGACCTTGGGGGCGGCCAGATATGGCACCTTGGTTGTTTACCGAAGCGGTCTTGACAGGCAAGCCGATCAACATCTTCAACCATGGCAAAATGCGCCGGGATTTCACTTATATCGACGATATTGTCGCCGGGATATTGGCAACTTTGGCCTCCCCTCCCAAAGACGATGGGAAGCAAAAGCGTGGCGGCAGTTCTTCTCCGCACGCGATCTATAACATTGGCAACAATCAATCAGAAGAGCTCGGCCATTTTATCGAAGTGATCGAGGCTGCTTGCGGCCGGAGAGCCGAAAAAATCATGCTGGATATGCAAGCAGGCGACGTGCCGGTTACTTATGCAGATATCGGCGCAATAAGCGCAGACCATGGTTACAACCCCAGCACATCAATCGACGTCGGCATTCCTGCGTTTGTGAACTGGTTTCGCGGTTATAAAGGTTTTTGATACACTTGCTGGTTATGGGCAAAGCGCATAAGGCGTTGCAAACCCCTAGGCTTTCAAACGGAATGGCAAAACAATGAAGATAGCAATGATCGGATCAGGTTACGTTGGCTTGGTATCCGGGGCCTGTTTCGCTGATTTCGGCCATGACGTCATTTGCGTGGACAAGGACGATAGCAAAATTGCCCGGCTGAATGACAATATCATGCCAATATATGAACCCGGATTGGCAAGCCTTGTCAAAAAGAATGTCGATGCGGGCCGGTTGCATTTCACCAATAATCTTCACGAAGCCGTCAAAGGATGCAGCGCGGTTTTTATCGCCGTTGGCACACCGTCCAGACGGGGCGACGGCCATGCTGACCTCAGCTATGTCTATGCCGCATCGAAGGAAATTGCGGGCGCAGTCGATCCCGGCACAGTCATTGTCACCAAATCGACGGTTCCCGTAGGCACAGGCGACGAGGTCCAGCGCATTATCGCAGAGGCCCAGCCCGATCTAAAGTTCGCGGTGGTTTCCAATCCGGAATTCTTGCGCGAAGGCGCCGCGATTGGCGATTTCAAACGGCCGGATCGCATCGTGGTCGGTAGCGATGATGAATGGGCCCGCGATGTGATGACCGCCATTTATCGCCCGCTATTTTTGAATGAATCGCCGATGCTATTCACCAGCCGCCGATCATCGGAGCTGATAAAATACGCGGCAAATGCCTTCCTTGCGACCAAGATCACGTTCATAAACGAGATGGCTGATCTTTGCGAAAAACTGGGCGCGAACGTACAAGATGTATCGCGCGGAATTGGCTTGGATAACCGTATCGGATCGAAATTCCTGCATGCAGGTCCGGGATACGGCGGCAGTTGCTTCCCAAAAGATACGTTGGCGCTTTTGAAAACGGCGCAAGACAATGAGGTTCCGGTGCGCATTGTATCGGCGGTGGTCGAAGCCAACGATATGCGGAAACGCGCGATGGGCCGAAAGATTATTCATGCTTTGGGCGACGATGCCCGGGGCAAAAAGGTTGCATTATTTGGGCTGACTTTCAAACCGAATACCGATGACATGCGCGATGCGCCGTCGATTGCCATCGTGCAAACCTTGCTAGATGCCGGTGCCATTATCTCGGCGCATGATCCCGAAGGAATGGAAGAAGCCGCCAAGATCATGCCGGACGTAACTATGTGTGAAAGCGCGTATGCTGCGGCAAAAGATGCCGACATCGTTGCAATCGTGACCGAATGGGATGCCTATCGCGCCCTGGATTTCCGCAAATTGGGCGACGCGATGAACGGCAATCTGCTGGTTGACCTACGGAACATTTATCAGCCAGCCGAGGTTGTTGCGGCTGGCTTTGATTATGTGAGCGTGGGTCGTTAACGCGGGTTGCAGCAGGCCGCCGCTTCGCTTTGGCGGCAATTTAACCTTCGGCTTCTCGCACAAACGCAGCATCGCCGCCGATTTTTGATGATAGCTTTGCAAGCCATGCCAAAACCGCGATGGCCAATATCGTCGCCAAAATCGCATAGGTAAACTTGCCTGACAGACTGTCGCCTAGGCCCAGCAATGCCAATGCAGATTTGATCGCTTCGTTCCAAGCCAAGGCCGCGACCAATCCCAAAGACGCCGATGCAAGCGCGATCATAGTTTGTAAAAATGCGCGTGGATTCATTTCATTTCTCCCGTTAATATCTTTTGAAGTTAAAGACAAAGACGCAGCGATTTGTCAATTAACTTGGCGATCACGCCCTTCCCAATAAGGCGCGCGTAAATCCTTCCGCAAAATTTTGCCGCTGGCATTGCGCGGCAAAGCGGCGATGCTTTGTACGGTTTTGGGCACCTTGAATCCCGCGATCCGCTCACGGGCCCAAGCGATGACGCTTTCTTCGGAAATTTCGTGTCCCGCTTTTGGCGCACAGAAAGCCATCACGGCTTCACCCCATTTGTCATCCGGGACACCGATCACCGCGACTTCCATAACATCGGGATGACCATAGATTGCGCTTTCAACTTCGGCCGGATAAATATTTTCGCCGCCAGAAATGATCATGTCTTTGACACGGTCGTGAATGAACAAATATCCATCCGCGTCCAGATAGCCGGCATCGCCTGTTCTGATCCACCCTGCGGCATCCATCGTGCTTGCGGTGGCATCGGGCAAATTCCAGTAACCGATCATGTTGTTTGATGACCGGGTTAGAACCTCACCCACTTCTCCCACTGGCACGCTTTCGCCATCGGCCCCCAATATCTTCAGTTCCACGCCTGGAAGCGGTTTTCCCGCCGATCGCATGCGCTCATTCCCGTTGGGATCGTGATCTTCCGGTGGCAACATGACGATTGTACCCGTGGTTTCTGTCATCCCATAGACTTGAATAAACTGGGTGCCGAACATCGCAATACATTGGCGCAAGAGCTCAAGCGGTATGGGGGCGGCGCCATAAAGAATATACTTTAGTCGGCCATAATCGACATTTGCGCACCGCGGGTGATTGAGCAATATCTGCAACGCCGCAGGAACAATGAATAACCTTGTCACTCCGGAATTTTCAACGGCATCGAAAAAGCCATCCGGGGTAAACTCCGCCAGAATATGCCCCGGCAAGCCGATACCCAACGCCATTATACCCAGACCGGTTCCGCCAATATGCGCGCACGGCATCGCAATCAGCGTTACTTCGTCTTCTTCCCATTGGGTATATGCCAGTCTGGGTTCAGTGTTGTTGATCCGCAATGCGAACAAGTTTTTGTTTGAAAGCACCGCGCCTTTGGGATTGCCAGTTGTGCCTGATGTATAAAGTTGCAGGACGGCGTCGTCGGGGCCGGACGGACTGAAATCGCCGCGTTCCGTTTTGGCTATCATCGCCCGAGCGTCGTCTGCCGCAATGATGTGCTCAACATGCGGAATGCCCGCCTTTAAAGCTGCCCCTGCGTTTTCAAAACCCGGCCCGGTAAACAATGCCTTGGCCTCGGTGTCATTTATGATGAACGCCCATTCTGCCGGTGCGAGACGCCATCCCACCGGAACCATCACAATGCCAATCCGCGCAGCGCCATAAAATAGGGTGAAGTACAAATCGCTATTTTTGCCGAGCCAAGCGATCCGGTCACCTTTCTGCAAACCCATCGATGTCAACATCGCCGCCACTTTGGCGGTACGGTCTTCCAATTCGCCATAGGTCCAATGGCGGTCTTCTTCGGTCAATGCGGTCTTTTCGGGCCGGTCAATTGCCCAATGCCGGATAAATTCGTCGAAGGTAAGGTAAAGGGGTGCTTCGGCCATGATGTCGTTTCTCTCCATATTCTCTCACCCCCACCTTAATCGCTTGACTAACATTGTCCAGATGGATGCTTTAATGTTGCATTGCAACAAGCGAGCGAGTCCGCTACGCGCTGCGGATGCTCAATATTTCGGGAATCACTGTACGCCTTGGCGGACGAACAATACTTGACCGCGCGACTGCGGCGCTACCCACGGGCAGCCGCGTCGGGTTGATCGGCCGCAATGGTGCGGGCAAAACCACGTTGATGAAAGTCATCGCCGGATATGGCGAGCATGACGATGGCAGTATCGAAATGGCCAAAACTGCGCGCATTGGTTACATCGCACAGGAAGCACCATCGGGCGTAACCACCCCGTTTGAAGCTGTGCTGGCGGCGGATATCGAACGCGCGGCGTTGTTGGCCGAAGAAGACTCCACTGACGATCATCACCGCATCGCCGATATCCACGAACGGCTGATTGCGATTGATGCCCACACCGCCCCTGCCCGTGCCGCACGGATATTGGTCGGCTTGGGCTTTGATGAAGACATGCAGCACCGGCCACTCGATAGCTATTCCGGCGGTTGGAAAATGCGCGTGGCATTGGCGGCGTTGCTATTTTCTGAGCCGGACATTTTGCTGCTCGATGAACCCTCCAATCACCTTGATTTGGAAGCGACCATGTGGCTGGAGAGCTTTCTAAAGGGCTACCGCGCGACGATGGTATTGATCAGCCATGAGCGGGATTTGCTCAACAATGTTGTCGATCACATTCTGCATTTGGAGGGCGGCAAATGCACGTTGTATCCCGGCGGGTACGACGCATTTGAACGACAACGGGCGGAGCGTTTGGCGCAATTGGCGTCGGCACGTGCGGCTCAGGAATCACAGCGCGACAAGTTGCAGGATTACATCGCCCGCAATTCGGCGCGGGCGTCGACCGCGAAACAGGCCCAGTCACGCGCAAAGGCGCTTGCCCGGATGGAACCGATCGCTGCGATGTCAGAAGATCCCACATTGTCATTCGATTTCCCAAGTCCGGACGAGCTGAAACCGCCGCTGGTGACTTTGGATATGGCCGCCGTCGGATATGAGACGGAAAAGCCGATACTTCGAAAGCTGAACCTGCGGATAGACCCCGATGAGCGGATCGCCTTGCTCGGCCGTAACGGCAATGGCAAAACCACCCTCGCGCGCTTGCTGTCTGCCCAGTTGCCCGCGATGGAAGGTGCTATTTCAGTATCCGGAAAGATGCGCGTTGGCTATTTTACCCAGTATCAAGTTGAAGAACTGGATGGCCGGGACACACCGCTGGAACATATGACCCGGCTGATGAAAGGTGCCTCGCCCGGCGCTGTGCGCGCGCAATTGGGGCGGTTTGGCTTCTCCGGTCCAAAGGCAACGACGCTGGTTGGCAAGCTATCCGGCGGTGAACGCGCACGGTTGGCGCTGGCGCTGATTACCCGCGATGCACCGCACATGCTGATCCTTGATGAGCCAACGAACCACTTGGATGTCGATAGCCGCGAAGCATTGGTACAGGCGCTAAACGCCTATGAAGGTGCCGTGGTAATCGTTAGCCATGACCGTCACATGATCGAGCTGACCGCAGACCGGCTGGTGCTGGTTGATGGCGGAGAGGCGAACGAGTTTTCCGGATCGCTAGATGATTATACCGACCTGATCCTGCGCGGTGCGGCAAAAACTGAAGGCAAATCCCCTGCCCCCAAGCGTGACAAGAAAGAAGAACGCAAAGCCGCCGCCGCCGCGCGTGAAGCCCAATCGGCAGCCCGCAAAACATTGGCCGCAGCAGAAGCCGAAATGGCAAAGCTGACGGCGCGGCGCAGTGAACTGGATAGCGCCATGTTCGATCCGGCCACTGCCAAAGGCGATGACGCCAAACGGACGATGAGCGAACTGTCAAAGCTGCGCGGTGAAACCGAAAAGGCAATTGCAACTGCCGAAGCGAAATGGATCGCGGCAAGCGAGTTGGTCGCGGGTTGATATTCTTTATAGCGCGATGACATATAGTTGCACCGTAGTACTGAGCCTGTCGAAGTACGCCTCGCCGTGAAACGCCCTTCGACAGGCTCAGGGCTGCGGTTAAGTTTCAACCTTATGTCATCACCATCTAAGCCGTGATAGTGATTCGTCGGTGCAAAGTGACACTTCACCGGAAATACCAAGTTGACACCTAGTTGACAAAGTTGACGCCTATTTTGAAACTAATTGCCAGTTCGGCTATAGATAATTTCCTACATCGCAGTTATTTTGTAATTTTACGTTTTTTGCAAATCCAACTGCAAAAGGGGTAATTTGGCCGCCAACAATGTCAAAGAGCTTGGCCCTGAACCAGCGGCCATGCCCTGCATTCCCAGAACAAATCCTACATTACAAGCATCAATGCGCGATGGAGGATGACCGGCATTCTAAATTCCTCTCCGGAACGGGGAGGTGGCAGCCGGAACGGCTGACGGAGGGGCCGGTGTTAGCAAAGGCAAATATAGAGGTTATTCACAATTCGGCCGGCCCCTCCACCACTTCGTGGTCCCCCTCCCCGTACCGGGGAGGAATTTTGGCCCGAGCGGGATGACAATTGAGTGTAAAAAGAACCGTTCGTGCTGAGCTTGTCGAAGCACAGGTTGCTGGTCTCATCCACAGACAGGCTCAGGACGAACTGAGAAGGAGTTATGTTCCGGCAAAATGTCATCCCGCTGCAACCCGCCAAAACTTTACTCCGCCGCAATCGCAACCTCTGGCTCTTTCCAAACCAAAATCGGCTTGCGCGCTGCCTGCGTCTCGTCCAACCGGCGGCGCGGTGCGTAATGCGGCGCGGTCTTTAGCGATGGGTCGCCCGCCTTGGCGCGCGTTGCCACCGACCGCATCGCGCCGATGAACTGATCGAGCGTTGCCTTGCTTTCGGTTTCGGTCGGCTCGATCAGCATCGCGCCATGCACCACAAGCGGGAAATATACCGTCATGGGATGATAGCCTTCGTCGATCAGCCCTTTGGCGATGTCGAGCGTGGAGAAGCCATCGGCCAAGCCATCGTCGCTGAACAGCGCTTCGTGCATGCACGGTCCGCTGCCTGCAAATGGCGCATCAAGCACATCTTCTAAACTGCGCAGTATGTAGTTGGCATTGAGCACCGCATCTTCCGCCACTTGCCGCAGGCCGTCGGCACCATGGCTCATAATGTAGCTCAAAGCGCGAGTGAACATGCCCATCTGGCCATGAAAAGCCGTCATCCGGCCAAAGCTGTTAGGATGCCGCTCGCCGACGGTTTCTTCTTCAACTAGGGTATAGCGCCCGTCTGCATGGCGCTCGGTAAATGGAAGAGGGCCAAAGGGTGACAGCGCCTCCGAAAGCACCACGGGTCCTGCACCCGGCCCACCGCCACCATGCGGAGTGGAGAAGGTTTTGTGCAGGTTGATATGCATAGCGTCGATGCCAAGATCGCCGGGACGAACGCGGCCAACAATCGCGTTGAAGTTCGCACCATCGCAGTAGACATAACCGCCCGCTGCGTGGACTGCGTCCGAAATTGCTTTCATATCGCGTTCAAACAGGCCGCAAGTGTTCGGGTTCGTAATCATGACACCGGCAACATCGGAGCCGAGCCGTGCTTTCAGCGCACTGAGATCAACGCGGCCTTCGGACGTGGCTGGGATACTCTCGACCGAGAACCCGGCAAAAGCAGCCGTTGCAGGGTTCGTGCCGTGGGCGCTTTCAGGGACGAGGATGACGCTGCGGGATTCGCCGCGTGCTTCGAGCGCGGCCTTGATTGCGAGGATGCCACAAAGCTCACCATGTGCTCCCGCCTTTGGCGTCATCGCTACGCCATGCATGCCGGTGAGTTTGATCAGCCAGACGGCGAGTTCGTTGATGACGGCAAGCGCGCCTTGCACCGTTTCGACTGGCTGCAATGGATGGACATCGCTGAAGCCCGGCATCCGTGCGATCTTTTCATTCAGGCGGGGGTTGTGCTTCATCGTGCATGAACCGAGCGGGAAAAAGCCGAGGTCTATGGCGTAATTTTGGCGACTCAACCGCGTATAATGCCGCATCGTTTCAGGCTCTGACAGACCCGGCAGACCAATATCGCGGTTGCGCTCCAATCCGTTAAGCCGCGTTGCAACCTTTGGCACAGGGGCCAAATCCACGCCGGTTGTCGTGTTGTCGCCAATCTCAAAAATCAGTGCTTCTTCGAGCATCAAGGCGCGGTTGCCGGTATAGGTCGATGGCGCCATGGCGTCAGATTTCGTCATTTCCGGCTTCCAGCCGCTGGCGTTTACGTTCATGCCAAAATCTCCTCTAACGCAGCCGCAAAGGCTTCTAAATCCTCGGGTGATACGGTTTCAGTAACCGCTACGACCAATCCGTTTTCCAGCGCCGATATCCCCGGATAAAGCCGGCCCAGTGATACGCCGCCCAGAATACTGCGATCCGCAAGCGCGCGCACAACCGGCCGCGCTTCGGTGGGTAGTTTCAGCGTAAATTCGTTGAAGAAGCTGTCATTGACAAGCTGCACGCCGGGAATTTGCGCCAATCGGTCGGCAGCTTGCACGGCCATCGCGTGGTTTAAACTAGCCAGATCGCGCAGGCCGCGTTCGCCCAGCAAAGTCATGTGGACACTGAAGGCCAGCGCACAAAGTCCTGAATTTGTACAAATATTTGACGTCGCTTTCTCACGGCGAATATGTTGCTCGCGCGTCGACAAGGTCAGCACAAAACCGCGTTTTCCATCGGCGTCGACGGTTTCACCGCATAGCCTCCCGGGCATTTGCCGAACGAACTTTTCCTTGCAGGCAAACAGCCCCACATAAGGCCCGCCAAACTGGAGCCCGACGCCTATCGACTGGCCTTCGCCAACCACGATATCTGCGCCCATTTCGCCCGGTGAGCGAATGGCCCCCAATGCCAGCGGTTCGGTCACCACCGCGACCAGCAAGGCACCATGCTCATGCGCTTTTGCCGCAATCGCTGACAAATCCGCAATGCGCCCCAATATGTCGGGATATTGCACAACGACGCAGCTCGTCTCGCCATCGATGCTGGCCATCAAGCGCGCGCTGTCGGTTTGTGGCGACAGCTCTGGCTGGGCAACATTTAGGGTATCGCCGGTGTATTTCGCCATCGTCTTGGCAACGCTAACATAATGCGGGTGCAGGCCAGACGATAATATTGCCTTTGACCGTTTGGTTATCCGCGCCGCCATACCGATGGCTTCCCAGCAAGCAGTGGAGCCGTCATACATCGAAGCATTGGCAACATCGCAACCCAGCAATCGCGCCACCTGGGTTTGAAATTCAAACAGCATTTGCAGCGTGCCCTGCGCGATTTCCGGCTGATACGGCGTGTACGCGGTCAGGAATTCGCCGCGCTGGATAATGTGATCGACAGACGCGGGAATGTGATGCTTATATGCGCCGCATCCCAAAAAGAACGGATGATGCGATGCGGCCATATTCTGCCGCGATAGGCCAGAAAAATGACGCTCAACCGCCATTTCGCTCGCATGGTTCGGCAGGCCATGGATCGGGCCATCCAGCCGCGCTTCTGCGGGAACATCAACAAACAAATCGTCGATTGTTTTCGCGCCGACTGCGGCGAGCATCGCTTGGCGATCAGGCTGGGTCAGGGGTAAATAACGCATCAGCTTGGCATCCTATCTCATGTCACATTGCACCGGCTGCAGCATAACGATTTCGTTCAATTACAGCGCGTCAACAAACGCCTGATACGCATCCGCATCCATCAAACTGTCGAGTTCAGACGGATCGCTCAACTGCAGTTTGAAGAACCAGCCTTCGCCCTCGGGGTCTGAGTTTATCAGCGCAGGCTCCGCTTCCAATGCTCCGTTGCCTTCGGTCACAGTTCCGCTCACCGGCGCATAGACATCCGACGCCGCCTTCACCGATTCCACCACCGCAGCATCGCCGCCCTTGATCAGCGACGCGCCAACAGCCGGAACTTCTGCGAACACGATGTCGCCCAATTGGCCCTGCGCATAATCGGTGATGCCGATGGTTGCGATGTCCCCTGCAACATCAATCCATTCATGGTCTTGAGTAAAATAGCGGCTCATACGGGTTTTCCTCTCCGGTGATAATGATGGGGGACAAATGGCATTGCGGTGACCGTCAAGCCGATCCGCTTGCCGCGAACTTCGGCCTCTAGCGGCGTGCCGAAAGCGGAATGCGCCGTGGCCACAAATCCCATGGCAATCGGCGCACCGACCGTTGGGGCGAAACCGCCGGACGTAATTACACCGACTTGATCATCACCCGCAAAGATCGCAGTACCTTCGCGCACGGGTATCCTGCCATCTACGGTGAAGCCAACCCGCTTTTTGTCAGGACCTTGGGTAAGCGCCAGCATAATCCGCTCGCTGCCGGCAAAGCCACCTTCAGCGCGGCGTCGTTTGGAGATCGCAAAGCTCAAATCGCCTTGTACTGGATCAATCGCCGGATCGAGATCATGGCCATAAAGCGGTAATCCTGCCTCCAACCGTAATGAATCGCGCGCGCCAAGACCTATCGGCTTCACTTCAGGCTGGCCGCAAAGTGCGTCGGCAAAGGCAACAGCAAGCTCCGCCGGGATCGAGATTTCAAAACCGTCTTCACCGGTGTAGCCGGAGCGGCTGATCCACAAAGGTTCATGCTGCCAAAAAAATGATCCAGCCTCCATGAAAAACAGGCTGCCCACATTTGGAACCACGCGGCCCAGCGCCTCGGCGGCTTTTGGCCCTTGCAGCGCTATCAGGGCGCGGTCTTCCAATTGATTGATCGTAATCTCGTCGGGCAATTCTCCGCGAAGATAGGCCATATCATCCCACTTCACCGCGCCATTGACGACCAGATAAAGTCCCATCGGCGTCGCGGTGATCATCAGGTCATCAAGGATACCGCCGTCTTCATCGAGCAATAGTGAATATCGCATCCGTTCTTCGGCAAGCGCCGATATGTCGCCGGGCACAATTTTTTCCAGCGCGGCGGCAACGCCGTCGCCTGACAAAATAAGCTGACCCATGTGCGATACATCGAACAGCCCGGCATTCTCGCGCGTCCACGCATGCTCCGCCATGATGCCTTCATATTGGATCGGCATGTGATAGCCCGCAAATTCAACCATGCGCGCACCTTTGGCGCGGTGCCAATCGCCAAGCGGCAGATCGAACACTTCCAGCGGTTGCAATTCTTCTTCGTGTTCTTCGATTTCGTCGCTCATCATCATTCCCGTGCTGGAGTCACAATATTACAGGCCAATTGGCCTGAAATACTGCCCCCTCTGTCACGGAACCTGAGAGCTTACATGGGTCACATCGCAAAGCTGCGGCCCAATCCCCTTCGGTGGTCCTTGCCTAAACAAGAACGCTTTCCAGAGTGTCGCAAAAGCCGAAGCGGTCCTTTTGCCTGAGAGATTCCGGGGCGGTTGCTCCTTCGGCGATCAGGTCTCCCTGATGCTCTCCCGCTTCGTCAGCGACATCATCACTAATGACGCCTGCAATTGGCCAAGTCAATCAAGTTGATTATTTTTGCTGTATTGATCCACAACAAAACGCGCAATCATTGCGCGTGCGTCAACGCTGTTTTGCCGCAAGCAATTGGATCGCCTCATTTTCGTGGACGTGCATTCCCGGTCCGGAATTTATCACAAGCTGGCAGATCGCTCTGGCAACATCGTCTGCCAAAATCGATTGATATCGCCGCAACGGTCCCATCATCAACATGTCAGTCAATGGGCTCAGCATGATGCCGATTCTCTCGCCAAAGCGCCGTTCACCGCCGCGCACACCGCGTAATAGGCCCGGCCGCAGGAAATCGCTTCGCTCAAAACCGATTGCGCGCACCGCAGCTTCCATTTGACCTTTTGTTTTCAGGTAAAAGTTTGCGCTCTCGGCGCTCGCCCCCACCGATGAAACTGCGACGAAATGCTTGGCCCCGCCTGCTTTTGCCGCTTTGGCAATGGCGCAAACCAGGTCGAGATCAACCGCAGCAAACGCGGCCTGCGACCCTGCCTGCCGCATCGTCGTGCCAAGGCAGGAAATCGCCGAGTGCGCCCCCAGTTCAGCTACCAATGCAGGCCACTGCGCGGGCGGCGCAACATGTGAAGTTACACCCGGAACCGGCTGAGTTTCCTGACGGACAATGATGTGGACGTCGAAACCGGCATTGGCCAATAACCGCACGGCAGCGCCCCCGATCAACCCGGTTGCCCCCAGTAACACTACTTTCGTCGCCATCATTTCGCTCCGTAAATTTGGATGTGGCAGTTTTGCGCATAACGATCCGTCATACCCGCAAGAAAGTCAGCAATATGGCGGCTACGTGCAGGCTCTTCATGCGGCAAATTGGCTTGCCAATCCGGCGGCAACAGCGTGCAATCCCGCACGTACGCCGCGAACAGCTCGGAAACGATTTTCCGTGCCTCGTTGGCCGCAGCAATTTGCAAGGGATGATGGTATAAATTGTCATACATGAAACGCTTTAACGTGCGTTCCTGTTCCGTCATCTCAGCAGAAAATCCGGCAATCATAATCCCGGCATCGCGCACTTCGGCAACATTTTTGACGCCCGTTGCCAAAATTCTAGCCTGTGTTGCTGCGATAACATCATTGACCATGACGCCAATTTGTTCGCGCACCAATTCCGGCAAAAGTTTTTGCGGCGCAATGCCCGGGTAACGCGCCAATATCTGTTCCCATCTGCCCGCTACAAACGGTAACGAGCAGATCTGGTCTATATCCAGAAACTTTGCGCGCAGGCCATCGTCGATATCGTGATTATCATAGGCAATGTCGTCCGCCACCGCCGCGACCTGCGCCTCCAGCGACGGCCATTTCCCCAATTCCAAATCGCGCTCCGCATTAACCTCGCTCAGCGCCCATCCCGGCCTAAGAACCGGCCCGTTGTGCTTCGCCAATCCTTCCAACAATTCCCAGCTCAGGTTTAATCCGGGCCACAGCGGATAGGGAGAGTCCAAAAGCGTCAATGTTCGCAACGTCTGCGCGTTGTGATCGAATCCGCCATGCGGCTTCATCGCAAGTTCAAGCGCATCTTCACCAGCATGACCAAATGGCGGGTGACCAATATCATGGGCAAGACACAATGCCTCAGTCAAATCCTCGTTCAAGCCCAATGCGCGCGCGATTGCCCGGCCAATTTGGGCCACTTCCAAACTGTGCGTCAACCGAACGCGGTAGTGATCGCCGTCGGGCGCAACAAACACTTGGGTTTTGTGGCGCAACCGGCGAAACGAGATCGAATGAATTATCCGGTCGCGGTCGCGCTGGAATATATCGCGCGGCCCGCGCACGGCGCTGCTGAGTTCGTCATAACGTCGCCCTCGGGTGGCTTGTGGATGACAGGCATACGGTTCAAGCGGGTTCATGGACATTGCCTATGCACAGGAATGCGCGCGGCAACCAGCCTCTATTTACTCTTAGAGCGCGATGACATTAGGTTGTACCGTAGTGCTGAGCCTGTCGAAGCATGTTTCAAGGTGAAGCGCCCTTCGACAGGCTCAGGGCTACGGTTTAGTTTCAACCTAATGTCATCGCGCTCTCAGGGGTTTGACCTCTGTGCCCTTTTCACTGCGCCATACGAAACCATCACCGCCTGCTTTGCGGAAATCGGCCTCCCATTTCTTCGCTTCTTTCAAATCGGAAAACGGACCTACCAGCAACCGGCTAGACTTGCTCCAAGGTGATGACCAGCTGTCCTTGCCCTTGAACAAATCGTCATATTTCTTGCGGAATATCCGCATATCGCTTTGGAATCCGGACGAGTCTCCGGTGGCGACCTGCACCCAGATTCTGGCCGCATTTTCTTGCGTCACGGTCTGCGCGTTCGTTTTCGTTTTCTTGTCGTCCACCGCATCATTCGGCTTTGCTTTTGGCACAGCAACCGGCAGTTTTTTTAGATCAACCGGAACGACATCACGCTTTCTTTCCGCGTCAGGAATATCAATGGAATTCACAACCGCGCCAAGGTCGAATGCCGGTTGGGCTGCCACTGGAGCGGTCTGAATTTGCGGTGTCGGCACAAAGACGATTGGCGCTGGTGCCGGGATCGCGGCGGTATTGGGCGCGTTACCGTCCGAATGGTTGACGATTGCCGGAACACTGTCTTGAGATTGCGGCGGTGTTTGTGGCAATGTTTGTGGCAGTATTTGTGGCGGCGTTTGCTGCGGCGATGTTTGTGGCGGCGCGGGCAGTTTGATCGGCGGAGTATTGGGAATCGCTGCTCCACCTGTCACGATGGTATCCGAAGCCTTCACGGGCGACGGATTGGTTGCAACATCGGCGGCGCTTTGGCCAGTGATCGCTTGTTGTGGGAGCGATTGCGGGGTTGGCGCTGGAATCGCGGGAATTGCGGCATTCATGTTCGGCGAAGGCACGTTCGGCGAAGGCAAGGGCGGCAGCGCCGGTTGCGGCAAGTTTTGCGGTGCGGGTTGCGGAACGCTTTGCTGAATACCCGTTGCCACATTGGCCTGCGGCGTCGGCGCGATAACGGTTGTCTGCGGTATCTGCGGCGCGGGCGCTAATGTTGGCGTGGGTGTTGGTGTTGGCATCGGCGCGATTGTTGGCGCGGGGCTGCTAAAAACATCCGCAGCGGGCTTTGCCGGAAATGCATTGGGCGCAGATATGGGCGCCGCATTAGTAACCACCGCCGCTGGAGCAGGTTGCGCGGCTGCAATCGGGTTAAAGACGGCGACAGCTGGCTGTGATGGTGGCATAACGGGGGGAGCAATGACCGCTTGTGGCCGCGGTGTGGCAACCAATGCCAACGACGTCTTTTCGGCCTCCAGTATCCGCGCTCTCGCAATGTCGATTGGCAACGGAATACGCGATCCCAAATCGGCTACATCCGCGACGGGCCGGGCAACAGCCGCCGGAACCTGAACTTCTTGCGCCGCGCGCTTGGCGGCACGTTCACGTTCGCGGCGCGAAAGCTTCGCCGCATTCTTTGTTTGTGCCGCCGATCTGGGACCAAATGGGTCGCCCGCCGGGACTAGCCTGCCATCACCGGTGGCTCCGCTGGCGGGATAATTTGCCGCGACCCGCTGCAACGTCTCACTATCGCGGCCAATATTGTTGGCGGGAAAATGCCCCAAATGGATGGCAGCAGCCTTTTGCGCGCCGGTCAGTTGCGGCAATTGCCTCAGATAACGTTCAAATTGCTGCGCCGAACGCACATCCATAAAGCCCTGCGTAACTTTAACCGATTCTTTAAAATCGCCGCGCGCAGCCAGTAAAAATGCGCGCGCCCGCCACGCCTCGCCGTTGTTTTGCTTCAGTAATGGAAACAACATGGCATCGGCTTCGCCCTCTTTGCCCATCAGCGCGATTGAAATTGCTTGCTGCACAATCAGCCGGTTTGAACGGTCGGACATCTTTGCGAGATTATAGTCCTGCTGCGCCCGGGCAAAATTTCCGAGCAGATCGAATGCCAACGCCCGGTCCGCCGCTACGGCCCGTTCGGGTATTCCCAGCCTTATCGCTTCATCAAATAGACGCAGTGCCTCAAACGGATTTTCGGTACGCACAGTGGCGATTGCCAAGCCCAATTTTATCCGGCCATTCGATGGCTGCAAGGCGTCGGCGCGTGAAAAGAAATTGAGCGCCGCATTGGCATCGCCAAGCAGCAAAGCGGCATTGCCCGCATCAATTAGGGCATCACTGTCGGTGGGCCGCCGCGCAATCCGCAACATTGCGCCCCGCAATTCAGCCGCGCCTTGAACTTCAACCGTCGGAGTTGCGACCGAATTTTTTGCCCGGTCGAGCTCTTCGATGGCGCTATCATCTTCTTCTTGCGCCATTAAAGGTACAGGCATCGCCAATATAGACGCGCCGAAGATATAGCGAAAAATCGTCTGGTTCATATTCTCGCTAATGCCTTTTTGCGGCGTACAGGGCAAAATAACTGTGCAAGCGGCACGTCCAATAGTTCATCAAAAACGACCAGAAGAGTTTCCCATTCTGGCCGCCCGATTACAATTGCTTTGGTACGTGTCAGTTATTTCCCTGACGATCAAGGAAGCGAGGAATATTGAGCCTGCTCGGGCTCTCCTCTTTTTCCGCGTCTTCATCATCGCTTGAGGTTAAACCGCGTGACAGACTGGACATCCGTTCAAACAGGGTGCCGCCGCCGCTTGCTATGCGCGGAGCAGCCGCATCGCCAGCGAATGAACCAGCAGCAACGGGCGCATCCTCAGCAACATCGGCCTCGTCCTCTGCCAAATTTGCGCTTCCCAATTCTAGAAATTCATCCTCTTCTGCTTCGGAATCCTCGTCCGAAACATCTTCAGCAGAAAAATCGCTTTCATCTTCAATCTCGTTGCCCATCAAAATACTGACCGGGCTTTCTTCTTCCGCAACGGACGCAGTGCTGACGTCCTCTAAATCGGCAGCAGCCATCGGAGCTTCCGCCGCAGGCTCACTAACCGAATTATAGATGCTTGAAACAGGCGCAGCGGCCGGCTTTGGCGTCCGGTCAAAGGCGAACGAACGCGACGATGCCTCGGATCTAGGTGAATCACTATCAATACCGGTGGCGACAACCGAAACACGAATTCTGCCGTTCAGATTTTCGTTGAACGCTGATCCCCAAATGATGTTGGCATCTTCGTCGACCAGTTCGCGAATATGGTTAGCCGCTTCGTCGACTTCCATCAGGCGCATATCTTCGCCGCCAGTGATCGAGACGATAACGCCCTTTGCACCTTGCAGCGACACACCGTCGAGCAACGGATTGGCGATGGCTTTTTCAGCCGCTTCAAGCGCACGGCCGTCGCCCTCTGCTTCGCCGGTCCCCATCATCGCCTTGCCCATTTCATGCATGACGGAACGAACGTCGGCAAAATCCAGATTGATCAGCCCCGGCATCACCATCAAATCGGTGATACCGCGAACACCCTGTTGCAACACTTCGTCAGCAAGCAAAAATGCTTCCTTAAAAGTGGTATTCGGGTTCGCAACAAGGAACAAATTCTGGTTTGGTATGACGATCAGGGTATCGACGTGCTTTTGCAACTCTTCGATACCGGCATCTGCCGAACGCATCCGGCGCGTACCTTCAAACAGGAACGGCTTGGTGATCACGCCGACCGTCAATATGTTCATTTCGCGGGCCGCTTGGGCGATGACCGGAGCAGCACCGGTGCCAGTTCCTCCGCCCATTCCAGCCGCGATAAAGCACATGTGCGCGCCATGCAAAGCCGCCTTAACCTGCTCGATAGTTTCTTCTGCTGCGGCACGGCCAACTTCCGGGCGTGACCCTGCGCCAAGGCCTTGGGTAATGTCAGGGCCAAGTTGAATTCGATATTCAGCGGCGGAGGCATTCAATGCCTGCGCGTCGGTATTGGCGACAATAAAGTCGACGCCTTCGACATTGGCGTTAATCATATTGGCAACGGCATTTCCACCCGCCCCACCAACACCGATAACGGCAATTTTCGGCTTCAATTCATCAACCATGGGAGGACCGATATTGATACTCATGTTAAAAAACCCCCTTGCCATTCGGCATATAAATATACTTTCTCGCTATTGGCACAAAACTGCGGCCAAAACATCTATAAATTAACCACAACAACGTAAACTCTTTAAAAATTCTCTCTGATTGCGCGCTTAATCCGCTCAATCAGCCCCGGCATTGGTGCGCCGTTATAGGGATCGTTCGGATCAAACGGGCCTTGCAGCTCCAGTGGCTCGCTGGCGGCATATCTTACCAGCCCCACCAAAGTCGAAAATGCCGGGCCGCTATGCGCTTCGGGCATACCGGCTATTCCGGTCGGTTTGCCAACACGCACAGCACGGCCCAGCGCCGCTTGCACATGTTCTGGCATACCTTTCAATTCGGCACCTCCTCCGGTCAACACGATCTGGTGTCCGGTCGTTCCGGCAAATCCGATTTGCTTTAGCACGCGGTCAATTTCAGTGACGATCTTGTCGATACGCAGAAAGATAACTGCGTTCAGCTGCGCCTTTGTGATGCGCGGAGCATTGGAATCCGCCGCCGAATTGCTGTCTTCGCCGCCCAAATCCAAAACATCCTGATGATCACGCGGCGTCGATAAGGCCGATCCATAATAGCATTTCAATCGTTCCGCCTGTGCGCGGCGAATACCGAATGCCGACGCGATATCGTCGGTTATATCAGCCGCGCCTTGCTGAATTGTTTCCAAACCAACCAACATCCCGCCGATAAACACAGATACATTTGTAATGGACGCGCCAAATTCAACCAGCGCCACGCCAAGCTCGCGTTCTTCGATGGTAAGGCAAGCAAGGCCCGTGGCGATGGGAGCAACAACGACTGCCTCTACCTCCAGATGTGATGCTCGAGCTGTCATATCCAAATTTCGCACTGGCGAGGGATCGGCAAGAACAACGTGAATATCGACGCCCAATCGATCAGCATGAAGACCCAGCGGATTTGCGACCCCGCCGACGCCGTCCAATGAATATAATGTCGGTTGAATATGCAGCGCCGCCTTGCCCTTTGTATCCAGATTGGCCCGCCCGGCTTGCAACAGCTCATCGATATCGTCTTGTTCAATCCGGTCGCCGCTGAGTTCGATTTCAACCGGCGCAAGCATACTGTCCAATCCGCCCGCAGAAATACCCACCCATACACGGTCGATGTTAATCCCTGCAATCCGCTCCGCTTGTTCAACGGCATGACGCACGGACAGCTCGGCTTGTTCAATATCGGCAATGCACCCGCGAACCACTCCCCGGCTCTCTCTTTGCCCGGTTCCCAGTACAATCAATTCGCCGGTATCCGTTTTACCCGCGATCAACGCACACACTTTCGACGATCCGATATCCAGTGCAGAAATGATTTTTTCCACGCGCGCAGTTGTCATGCCGACACCTTTTCTTTCGCACTTGTCGCGCTCTTCTCGCTGCTGTCGCTATCGCTTTCTGTTTTCAATTTCGGCAAATCCTTGGCTGCTTTGCGAAGGTACATCCGGTCTGGATCGCGCAAATCAAAGTGAATTATATCCCTACCAAGCAGCCGGTTAACGCCGTCCATCCGGGCAAAGTTCAATAATGCCTCGGCGGATTCACGATCGCCCTCGGGCAATGCAAGTGTTTCACCGGTTTTAAATGTCAGGTCCCATCGCCGGTTTCCCACCCAATCAGCGCCAACGATCTGCGGTTTCAATGACGGTGCCTGTTCGACCAAACTGGCGAGCGCGACCGCTTGCGTGTTTGCGCCCTCTCCTTTTAAGGTCGGTAAGCCGTTGGCGTCGTTTACCGACACATTTTCTAGAACCACGCCCTGTTCATCGATCAGCGACAATTTGTTGCCATGTTTCCAAACCGCCGTCGGCTTGCGTTCAGTGATCTCGACGACCAAGGTATCCGGCAAACGGCGGCTAACGCGCACATCCTTTATCCAGCCATATTTCATAAGATCGCTGCGGATCTTTTCCAAATCGACCAGCGGCATCGCACGGTCTTTTTCTGCCAGAACAATGCCGTAAACCTTTAATTGATCCACCCGTTCCATGCCGGTCGTTTCCACTCGCGTCACGACAAACCCCGCTTTGGCTGCGACCTCGGCATATTGCTGATGCAACATTCCTGGAACACCAAAATAGCGTCCGGCAACAATCAACAAAAGCCCGGCGGTACCAATTGCGATCCAGGTAAATCCCTTTTGAATTTCGTCTTCCGAAAAAGGCAAAGTCCGCAAAAACCGATCAAACCATGAAATATGTTTGATTTTTTGACGTGCGCTGGTGCGCGACGTGGCATTGGCTTTGCGGCCAGCATTTTTGCGCGTCGTCGTGGTTTTCATGAATCCCCCGTATTCATTGCAGCGCTTCTTTAACAATGATGTCGACCAGTTGTTCGTATGAAATACCGATTTGCTTTGCCTGTTCGGGAACCAAGCTAAGCGGCGTCATTCCCGGTTGTGTATTGGTTTCTAACACAAATACGCCGTCTTTGCCCAATTCGTCATCCCACCTGAAATCTGTACGGGAAGCCCCCTTGCAACCCAGCAACCGGTGGCAATCAAGGGCGAGTTTCAACATATACTCTTCGATGGCCAAGGGAATTTGCGCCGGGCAAACATGCTGCGTCATGCCTTCGGTATATTTTGCATCGAAGTCATAGAAACCGCTTTTTGGAACAAGCTCGGTTACGCACATCGCTTTGTCGTTCAAAACCGCAACGGTAAGCTCGCGGCCTTTGATGAATGGTTCCGCAAGCAGGCTATCAAATTCTTGCCAAGGGCCTTTCGCGGTGGACGAAATCGGATTGCCGTAATTGCTCTCGTCGGTGACTATCGCAACGCCAACGGACGAACCTTCGTTGACTGGTTTCAACACATATGGACGCGGCAACGGGTCGCCCGCATATAAACTCGCCGACTGCACAATTGTACCCTTTGGCATCGGAATACCAAAAGGAACAAGCCGCTGTTTGGTAAGTTCTTTGTCAATCGCGATCACCGACGTAACCATGCCGCTATGGGTATAGCGCATCCCCATCAGGTCAAGCATCCCCTGAACGCTGCCATCCTCACCGGGCGCGCCATGCAGCGCGTTAAAGACGACGTCCGGTTTTAATGCGGCAAGTGTGGCGGCAACATTGCGGTCCATATCGACGCGCGTCACTCTATAGCCCACCCGTTCCAAAGCGTCGGCGACGCCATTGCCGCTCATCAATGAAACCGGGCGTTCGTTGGACCATCCGCCCATCAACACCGCGACGTGGACATTAGCGCTCATCAAATCTTCCCTACCCGTTGAATTTCCCATTGCAGTTCGATGCCCGACTTTGCCTTGACCCGGCGGCGCACTTCTTCGCCCAGACTTTCAATGTCCGTGCTTGTTGCATCGCCAAGGTTTAGCAAAAAATTTGTGTGTTTCTGGGATACCTGCGCGCCGCCGATCTGCAAGCCCCGGCACCCCGCTTCGTCGACCAATTGCCACGCTTTATAGCCATCGGGATTTTTGAATGTGGACCCGCCGGTTTTGGAACGGAGTGGCTGCGAAGCCTCCCGTTCAGCAGCGATACGGTCCATCTCCGCGCCGATAACTGACTTCTCGCCGGGCGCGCCGCGAAATGTTGCGCTCACCACAACCGCGCCATCGGGCAATTCGCTATGGCGGTAGCTATATTCCAATTCGGCAACGGCCAATGTCGCCAGTTGCCCGGACCTTAATACCACGTCACATTCGATCAAAATGTCTTTTACCTCGCGGCCATATGCGCCGCCGTTCATACGCACAAATCCGCCCACTGTGCCCGGAATGCCGCGCAAAAACTCAAGGCCGGATATACCTGCGTCCCTTGCCGTCGAAGAAACCAGAATTCCTGACGCACCGCCGCCGCACTTTAAAGTTACTTCATCGACCCGCTCGATCTTGGCAAATGGTTTGCCCAACCGAACCGTAACACCATCAACGCCGCCATCGCGGACGATCAGATTTGACCCCAAACCCAGCGGCCAAATCGCAATTCCGCGATCAAGTTCGCCAACGAAACTTTGCAAATCCGCAATGTCTTTGGGTTCAAAAAGAAGCTCTGCATTGCCGCCAGACTTAAACCACACCAACGGCGCCAATGGCGCGTCGCGCGTCAACTTTCCTTCGGCAGCAGGTAATTCCGCCACGATCATACCCGCGCCGCCCTTAACGCATCGGCAAGGCCCGCCGCCCATTTTGTGATATCGCCCGCACCAAGGCAGACAACCATATCGTGGGGCTTCAGAATTTCGTTCAGTTTCAGAGCCAAATCGGCAGCATCGCTGACATTGCTCGCGCTATGGTGACCGCGCTGCTTTAATCCGGCGACCAAAGCCTCTGAATCCACACCGTCAATCGGCGCTTCACCGGCGGTGTATACTGGCGAGATAAACACGACATCGGCGTCGTTAAACGCTTGCTGGAAATCATCCATGTGATCGCGCAGCCGGGTGAAACGATGCGGCTGGGCAACCGCGATCACCCTGCCCAATGCGCCTTCACGGGCAGCGGACAAGACCGCCTTTATCTCAACCGGATGATGGCCATAATCGTCAATGACGATTACATTGCCGCCGCCCACTGCCACTTCGCCGACCTTGGTAAAGCGCCGCTTAACTCCGGTGAATTTCGCGAACCCCGATTGCACCGCATCGTCGCTCATCCCCATTTCCAGCCCGACAGCAACCGCAGACAAAGCGTTTTGCACATTGTGCCGACCAGGCATCGGCAACTCGATTCCGGCTATCGTCCGCTGTGATCCATCGCGTGACCGGACAACCACATCGAAACGGTTTCCGCCGGGAAATGATACCACGTTTTCGCCGCGCACGTCTGCTTGCGCCGAAAAGCCATAGGTTATGATCCGGCGGTCGCGGATTTGTGGCAGGATGGCCTGCACCTCGGGATGGTCGAGACACATGATTGCTGCGCCATAAAACGGCACATTTTCAACAAACTCAACGAATGCGCGCTTGATTGCGTCGAAATCACCATAATGGTCGAGATGTTCGGGGTCGATGTTGGTCACCACCGCAATCGTTCCGTCTAACCGCAGGAAGCTGCCATCGCTTTCGTCGGCCTCAACCACCATCCAGTCGCTGTCGCCCAAACGCGCATTTGAACCATAGCTGTTGATGATGCCGCCGTTGATAACCGTCGGATCAATCCCGCCATGATCCAACATGGCGGCGATCATTGATGTTGTTGTGGTTTTGCCATGGGTGCCCGCAACTGCGACCGTATTTTTCAGCCGCATCAATTCGGCCAGCATTTCGGCGCGGCGCACCAATGGTATCCGCCGCTCCAACGCTGCATCGCGTTCAGGATTGCCCTTTTTTACGGCGGTTGAGGTGACAACCACGGCAGCATCGCCCAAATTCTCGGCTGAATGGCCGATCATCACTTTGATACCCAGTTTGCGCAGTCCATCAACTACATAGCCGTCGGCGATATCCGAACCCTGAACTTTGTAACCCAGATTGTGCATCACTTCGGCGATACCCGACATGCCGATGCCGCCGATGCCGACAAAATGAACGATGCCGATGTCTGTGGGAACGCCCCTCACGATGCACGGCTCCGCGCCAAAGCAGGCGAAGCGCCACCGAAATTTTGCGCCGCTGGTGCCTTCACTCTAAGCGGCTTAGTGATTGGCGCAGCGCCGAAAGATTCCACCAAATCCGCAAGATCGGAAACAGCCGACGGCCGCCCACAATTTTTGGCTGCTCTTGCCGCATTTTCTAGCGCGCCCGGCTCCAACGCTATTTTCTGTATCTGCTTGGTCAGCTCTTTGGCGATGCCTTGGCGAATTTCCGCTTGTGTTTTCATTAATTTATTTCGTTTAGCTTCACCGTAATCATCGACATTAACGGTGGTTATCGCGGGCTGGCGCACCATGCGCGCGCCGCCTGCTTGCACCATTTCCTTTACGTTGAACTCCTGATGATTGTCGGTTGCACCGGGCAGCGGAACCAATATCGCAGGTCGCCCTGCACAGGTCAGCTCGGCAATTGTCGACGCCCCTGCACGCGAAATCACCAAATGCGACCAGCCAAGGCGTTCGGGCAGATCGGGCAAATATGTCGCCAGCTCGGCCGGAATCTGATGTTCCGCATAACTTTTGCGGACCGCATCAATATCTTCGGCCCGGCACTGCTGCGTCACTTGCAATCTGCGGCGTAAATTTAGCGGCAGACGCGCCAATCCATCGGGGACAACGTCGGACAGGATCGCCGCACCTTGGCTGCCGCCGGTTACCAAAACGCGAAAAATACCGTCTTCGTCCAGCGTCGGAAACGCCTCTTCGCGCAAAGCCAGCACCTCTGCTCGAACCGGATTACCCAACAAATGCACCTTTGGTTTGTCTCGCGGTTTTAGCCGTTGAATATCGGGATATGCCGTTACGATCGCATTTACTTTGCTGGCGGTCAGGCGGTTGACGCGGCCCAGAACGGCATTTTGTTCGTGGATGATCGTCGGTATTTTATTGGCGAATGCACCCAATAGCGCAGGAAACGCCGGATAGCCGCCAAAACCTATAACCGCGCTTGGAGCAAAGCTGGTAAAGAGCTGCTTTGCCATTTCACGCCCGCGCCCAATGTTGCTCGCCGCCCGCAACCAACCCAGCGGCCCGCCGGTCATGCGGCCTGAAGGCAAGATATGGGTGACAATCTTATCCGGACAGCCCGGAATTTTTGTACCCCGTTCATCGGTCACCAATGCCACATGATGGCCGCGGCGAAGCAGTTCAGCCCCCAATGCAAATGCGGGCATCATGTGTCCGCCCGTACCGCCGGCTGCCAGTACATAATGTCGTGAGATAGTCATGATCTCCGTCCCTTCACGATATAGCGCGAGCGGTCAAGATAGGGGTTTCGTTTGGTGAGTGCCAGCATGAGACCGCAACAAATTGAAAGCGCCAAAATTGAAGATCCGCCATAACTCACAAACGGCAACGTCATTCCCTTTGAGGGAAAAATTCCAAGGTTCACCGCCATATTGATCATTGCCTGTCCGCAAAATTCGGCGGTCAATGCAGCGACTGCTAGCACAATGAACTGATCTTTTTCATCGAGCAAGCGAATGACGACGCGAACCAGTATCGCGAAAAACAGAATGGCAATAATCATGCAAGCCAACAATCCAAATTCTTCGCCTATGACCGAAAATATATAATCCGTTTGCGCTTCTGGCAGGCTAAATTTCTTCGTTCCAAGGCCAGGGCCAACGCCGATCATTCCGCCAGCGGTCAACGTGGATAGTGCCAGCTTGTCATGGGTGATGCCTTCTGTACCAAATATCCATGCGTCAATGCGCTGCGTCGCAACCGGATAAAAATTGTATGCCATCAATATCCCGGCCGCTCCGAGAATCGTCGCCCCCCAAAGGCGCGCCGCAGAAACACCGGAAACCATCATCAGCGAGAACCAAATTCCACCGATCAGAACGGTTTGCCCCAGATCCGGCTGCGCGAGCAAAAACACGGCGATGAGCGCAGTTGCCGCCATTGTGATTCTTCGAACGGGCAGGTCGGGGTCGGTTATTCGCCAAGAAATAATCCATGCCATCGTGACCGAATAGAACGGTTTCAAAAACTCGGACGGCTGAATTGTCGCGATGCCATAGCCAATCCAACGCTGTGATCCGTTTACCTCATTTCCCAAAAATGGTACTAGCATCAGGCAAAACAGCATGACGACAAATCCAAAGATGGCGAGCCTGCGCGCTTGTTCTCTGGGATACATCGAAACAAACAGCATAACTGGTACGCCGATGATGACGAACAACAATTGCTTGTAAAAGAAATACAGCGGCGACAGTTTAACGGTTGCCGTCGAAAGCCGCTGTGCGCCCGCTGGTGATGCTGCGGCGACTGCAAGCAGCCCTATTGCAATCAACACCAGAATCAGCCCGAGCAGCACCCGGTCCAATTCCCAAAACCAAACCCCCAGCGGCGAACGATCGCCGCGCCCCAAGCGACTGGAAAGGTTTACCTGACCGGTTTTCGCCGCCAGCACCCATGGCACGTCTTTGCTCTCTTGCGTCATCTTGCTATCGCACCTGAAAGGCTGCCAAATGCGGCTTTGAAGCAATCACCGCGCGCTTCGAAATCCTTAAATTGATCGAACGAAGCGCACGCCGGTGATAGCATGATGACATCGCCCGGCTGCGCTTCTTTGGCCGCATGCATCACCGCCGTGACCATCAATTCGCAAGACTCTACGGGCATCTGCGGCGAAAGCAGCTTTGTAAACAGCGGCCCAGCCTCGCCAATGGTATAGGCCTTCACTACGTTGGGAAAACCCGGCGCGCATTCGTCCAAATTATCCGTTTTTGGCAAGCCGCCGACTATCCAGCGAATACGCGGATATGATGCCAGCGCAGGAGCAGTCGACGCTGGATTGGTTGCCTTACTGTCATTTACGAACAATACGCCATTCCATTCGCCCACAATTTCCATCCTGTGGGCAAGTCCGCGGAATGTTTCCAACGCCTTGCGCCATTGATGTTCGCGCAGTCCCAGCGCCTGCGCCATGGCGATAGCTACCGCAGCATTTTGCAGGTTGTGCGGACCTTGCAACGACTGCCAATCGCTTTGGCCTACAATGTCGCCGACACTGGCCAATGTGCAGGCGGCACCGTTACGGCGCGCCCGGACATCTTGGTAAATCCGCCGGGTGTCATCATCACCATCGCCAAAAATCGCGGCGTGACGATGTGACTGCATTTCGAACAGTCGCGCTTTCGAAGCGACATAGCCTTCATAGCCATCGTAACGGTCCAAATGATCGGGAGACAAGTTGATCAGCGCGGCAACATCGCAATCCAGAGAACTCGTCAAATCCAGCTGATAACTCGACAATTCCAGAATATAGACGCCGCCCGCATCGAGCGGATTTTGCGACAAGATCGGCACGCCAATATTCCCGGCCATCCGTGCCGGCAGGGCTGCACTTTTGACTATATGATGCATCAAAGCGGTTGTGGTCGATTTGCCGTTGGTTCCGGTAATTCCAACCACGCGGTGCGGCGGCAAAGTTGGCCGTGCCATCGCGAACAATTCGATGTCGCCAATGACGGGTACGCCATCCGCATTGGCCTTTGCCACGATTGGATGATTGTTGAGGGGAACACCGGGGGAAACAACGATACCTGCATAGCCCGACAGATTGGCGTCCATTGGGTCGGCGATGGTCGCAATATCAGCAGCAGCATTTCTCGCTTCTTCGCGGTTGTCCCAAGCGAGTATTTCTGCGCCGCTTGCTGCCAACGACTGGGCAGCAGCCAATCCTGACCGCGCCAATCCCAGAATAGCGAATTTTTGGTTGGCAAAGGCAGGGCTGACTATCATCTGAGCTTCAGCGTCGATAGCCCCGCGAGTGCCAAAACGAATGCCACAATCCAGAACCGGATAACGACAGTAGTTTCCGACCAGCCCAGTTGTTCGAAATGATGATGAATCGGGGCCATCTTAAAAACGCGCCGCCCTGTTCGCTTGAACCAAAAGACTTGAATTACAACGGACATAGCCTCGACCACAAATAGCCCGCCGATAATCGCCAGCACGAATTCATGATGGGCGACCACTGCGATTGTTCCCAACGTGCCGCCCAATGCCAAGCTGCCGGTGTCGCCCATGAATACCGCAGCAGGCGGTGCATTGAACCACAAAAAGGCAAGTCCGGCACCAACAATAGCTCCGCACAAAATCGAAAGGTCACCGGCCCCCAGTATGAAAGGCAATCCTAGATATTCAGCATATTTTGCATTGCCGACCAGATATGCAATCATCATAAATGCGATTGACGCGATGATGACCGGCATTGTCGCAAGTCCATCCAGGCCATCGGTTAAATTCACCGCGTTGCCGAACGCAACAATGACGAACGCGCCAAAGAATATATAATAATAACCCAGATCGGCAACGGGGCCTTTTACAAACGGCAGGTATAATTGGCCGCCAGATTGGGAGACGATCATGGTGACCGCCAATCCGGCGATCAGAAATTCTAACAACAATCTTACTTTGCCCGAAACGCCCTTATGACTGCGCTTCTTGACCTTGTCGTAATCGTCCATGAAACCGACCAGCCCGAACCCGATCATCACGACCAAGCACGCCCAAACGTAGATATTATTGAGCTCCATCCAGAACAATATGGACGTCGTGATTGCGATCAGCATCATCAATCCGCCCATCGTCGGCGTTCCGACTTTGGCAAGATGCGTTTGCGGGCCGTCACTGCGGATCGGTTGCCCTTTGCCCTGCCGCAGGCGCAGCATATTGATGAACTTTGGGCCGATCAAAAGCCCGATCACAAGCGCCGTCGCAACCGCAGCCCCCGAACGGAATGTAATGTACCGGATCAGGTTCAATATGCTTTCAAACTGAAAATATTCGGCCAACCAATAGAACATCAAAATTCTCCGCGCGATAGTGCGCCTACGATCGCGGAAAGTCCCATTGAGTTAGACCCTTTCACCAGCACATTATCATCCTGACGCAAATATTGACGTAAAAGGGCGGATGCCTCAGTCGCGTCGTTGCAATGGTCGAATTTGCGCGGCCCCTCAAGCCCCTGATTCAGCATTTCAACCAAAATTTGCATCTCTTTACCTACCAAAATCGCATAATCGACGCTCGCAGCCGCCAATGGAGCGGCCAGGGCGGTGTGATAATGATCGGACCGGTCGCCCAATTCCTTCATCGCACCCAGAACAACAATGCGGCGGCCGTCGGCGATATTCGCCAGTTCCGAAATTGTGGCGTTCATTGATGCCGGATTGGCGTTGTAACTTTCGTCAATGATATTGGCAAAGCCATCACCCACTTTCACCCGGTGCCGGGCTCCGCGTCCGGCCAAACCGCCAAGTTCCGCCAGCGCAAGGCCCGCCGCAGCAATATCAGCGCCAACGGCTTCGACAGCGGCGAGGACAGCCAACGAATTTGCAATCCAGTGCCTGCCGGGCTGCGACAAAGTGTAGCACAATGAGCCAGATTGCAGCTTTGCAGTCACCAGCGAACCGCCACACGGCGATTTCACATAATCCAATACGGAAACATCTGCATTTGCATCAAACCCAAATGTCACAACCTTCGCGGTGTGTTTTTCGGCGACCGAGCGCAGCAACGCACAATGCGGGCTGTCCAGCGGGATTATGGCTGTGCCGCTTGGCAACAGACCTTCAAATATTTCCGACTTAGCTGCCGCGATTTCGGCCTCATCTTTGAAAAATCCGATATGGGCCGGAGCGATAGTGGTGACGATTGCGACATCAGGGCGAACGAGATGCGTTAACTCACGCAATTCACCGGGGTGATTCATCCCCATTTCGAATATGCCGAATTCCGAACTGGCGGGCATGCGGGCAAGACTAAGCGGTACTCCGACATGGTTGTTGTAGCTTTTAACCGACCGGTGAGCATGGCCGCGCGATGACCGGTCCAATGCCGCATATAGCGCCTCTTTGGTGCCCGTCTTTCCAGCCGAACCCGTTACACCGATAATCTTTGCGCTAGTTCGTTTGCGGGCAACCGCAGCGACTGCGTTCAAAGCCTGCAGGGTATCTTCAACGAGTATGTGGCAATGCTTCACAGGCTCGCTAACGATCGCACCGGCGGCACCGTTTCGGAAAGCCTGATCGACAAAATTATGCCCGTCGCTTTCTTCGCCCTTAAGAGCAAAGAACAGGTCCCCTTGACCAATTTCGCGCGAGTCAAATGCAACCCCGGAACACGTGAACTCCCCATTTGGCGTTCCTTTGGTGGCTGCCGCCAATTCATCGGAAGTCCACAATGCCGTCATGCCGCGCACTCCCGCGCGACCTGAACATCGTCAAACGGAAATTCGCGGTCCCCAATGATCTGGCCTTGTTCATGTCCTTTGCCTGCAATCAAAACGATATCCTCGGCATTGGCCAAGCCTATGGCGTGCGCGATGGCTTCACGCCGGTCGCCGATTTCCAATGCCCGAGGCGCACCGGCAAGAATTTCTGACCGGATCACTTGGGCATCTTCACTGCGTGGATTATCATCAGTAACGATAGCAATATCGGAATTGTCAAAAGCGATTTTTCCCATCTGTGGCCGCTTGCCTCGATCTCTGTCACCGCCCGCGCCAAACACTGTGATCAACCGGCCCTTGGTATGCGGCCGCATTGCCGAAATTGCTGCGGCCAAAGCATCGGGTGTATGGGCATAGTCGATGTAAACCGGCGCGCCTGATCTGGTGATCACCGCCCGCTCCAGCCGCCCGCGCACAGGTTGCAGGCGCGCCATATTGCTTATGACATCAGGCACTGCCTCACCGCTGGCCATAACAATTGCTGCGGCGGTGATTGCATTGGCGGCTTGATAGCCGCCAATTAGCGGCAGTTTGACCTTGATAATTTCGCCTTGGATCTCAAGCTCCAGATCCTGGCCTAGTTGCGTTGGCTTTCTGGATACAAGGCGAACGCCCTGCCCCCGCTCGCCAACGGTTATGATTCGCAATGCCCGCGCCTTGGCTCTTGCAATGACCTTGTCCGACCAAGCGTCATCGGCCCAAATCACCGCCGTGCCGTTTTCGTCGACTACTTCGTCAAACAGCCGCATCTTGGCATTGAAGTAGCTTTCCATGTCGCCGTGATAATCAAGATGGTCACGGCTCAAATTTGTAAACGCTGCTATTTGGATGGGTACGGCTTCGCTGCGATATTGTGCAAGCCCGTGGCTTGATGCTTCAAAGGCGACGTGGCTAACGCCTTCTTTCGCTAAGCCCGACATGTTCGCAAGAAATGTAACGATGTCCGGCGTGGTCAAACCCGTCTTCACCTGATCAGTTGCAGTTGTGATTCCAAGTGTACCGATTGACGCAGCATGATGTCCGGCCATCCGCCAAAATTGGCGAGTCAATTCGGCAGTCGATGTCTTACCATTGGTACCGGTTATGGCGACAATATGCTGCGGCATTGGCGCAAAAAAGCGTGCCGCGAGTTCGGCGAAGCTCTTGCGAGGATTAGCGCTTGCGATGTGGACGGCGCCAACGACTTTGGCAGTTTCGCTGGCAACAATAGCGACCGCTCCCGCCGCAACCGCACTCTCAATGAAGTCTTCGCCATTGAACCGCTCACCCTTGAAGGCACCAAAAATTGTACCTGCGGCAATCTTTCGGTGGTCAATGGCAAATCCGGTTACGTCTTTTTCCGCTGCTTCCCCATCAAGGCTTGGCAACAAGTTTCCTAAGCGCATTAATGACCTCCTTTAGGAGCCCATAGCAGCGGAGTCAGTTCGGATACATCGACATCTCGCTTTGTGTCAGGAATAATTCCCAACAAAGGCCCGATGCGGGTCACCGTTTTGCTAACTATTGGTGCCGCCGTCCAGCCGGCAGTTCTTTGAAAGCCGCTGGCTGCAGTGCCTTTTGGCTCATCAACCATGGCAATAATGACATAGCGCGGATTGTCCATCGGGAAGGCAGCGGCAAAAGTTGAAACCACCAAGTTGCGGTCATAACTACCCGAACTCGGTTTTTCGGCCGATCCAGTTTTTCCGCCGACACGGTAACCTTCTGCTTCGGCTTTCTTGCCCGTACCGTCGACCACAATCATCCGCAGCAATTGCCGCATACGGGCACTTGTAGCCGCAGTGAACACGCGTTTCTCTTGGCCCTTAAATCCCGGTTTTACTTTCAGCAATGTCGCTGGCCGCCAAATGCCGCCATTGACCATCGCCGCATAAGCGTTCGCCAAATGCATCGGTGTAACGGAAATACCGTGACCATAACCAACCGTCATATTGGTGATACGCCCCCAATTGCGCGGCCACAACGGCACGGCACGCTCGCCAATTTCAATCGCCGGGCGCTGGTCAAAACCAAGATTGCGCAACATTCTATCCATCTTGGGTTGCCCCAAATTATCGGCGATACGTGCGGTCACAACGTTTGAGCTATGCACCAATGCTTCGGGAACATTCAACCAACGCCCCGCCGGATGACTATCGCGGATCTTAAATCCGCCGATTTCCAATGGTCCGGTTGCATCATAACGCAGCGCCAGATCGCGAACGGTACCAGCGTCAAGCGCCGCTGCGACCGTTAGCGGCTTAAATGTAGACCCCAGTTCATAAACGCGGTTTGTTACCGTGTTGGTCTGCCTTGCAATCGGAACCCGGCCATCGGCAACCATCACGCTCGATTCAGGTATGTCGGCAAAGATCGGCCGGTTAGGATCGAACGATGGCAGGGTCGCCATTGCCAACACTTCACCGGTCTGCGAATCCAATATCACCCCCGCTGCACCTTTTGCACCAGTGTTTTCCATACCGATCGCCAACTCGTTTTCCAGCGCGGCCTGCACCCGAACATCAATTGACAGTTCAACTGGTTTGGAACGCTTTTTTTGGTCACTGAGCGCGTCATCCATCATCCGCTCTATACCAAGCGCACCGCGACCATCCCGGCTAATGAAACCAAGGACATGCGCGGCGAGATTATGTTGCGGATAAAGACGCTGCGATTCGCGCGGGAACTCAATGGCAATTTCGCCAAGCGCATGAACGCGCTGCACTTCTTCGGGCAATGCACGCTTGCGCAGATAGCCTTGGTTTGTTGAAGTCAGTTTTTGATAAAATTCATCGGCAGGCGTATCTGGAAAGATAACAGAAAGTTGCCGCGCCAGTTCGCGCCGGTCCCCCAAAATCTCTTTTGGCCTTACCCAAATCGCATAGGCATGAATGGTTCTTGCCAATGGAATATTGTTGCGATCAAGAATATCGCCGCGATCAGGGACATAGTCCGTAGTCGTCGCGCCAAATGCCCGTGCAGTTTCAAACAATGCCAGCGATGCCAGCCGCCCCAGAATCAGCATGATGAACAACCCAAACAGCGCGGCAAGCACCAGCAGACGCCAAAATGCATTCGACCCAAGTGGCTTTTTTTGTGCGGTGTGCTTGTGCGTGATTGTCCGGGCGACGAAAATTGTCATTTGCGCTTCCGTTCGGCTTCGGATTTGCGCTGAATATCTTTGAGCAGATCATCGGAAAGCAATTTCTGATCCATGCTGGCCAATTTTTCTGTCCGCGTTGTTACTTGCTGGGGTGCGGATTTGGGCGCACTTGTTTTTGCGGACGATTGCTTGTCTTCAAATGCAGAAGTTTCCGCTTGTTTCGGAATGATCGCGCTTGCCATTTTCGCGAAAGGTGACCCAATTACACCGGCGGGCTTGGCTCCATCTTGCGATGCGACCGAAACCATAACCGGCTTGCCAATTGGTCCTGCGCCATTCAAACCAGCGAGCGCAGTTTCTCCATTCAAAAATTGCTGAGCGGTCGGTGGCTGATAGCCATATAGCACCTGATTCCATTCCTGCAGCTGCTGCATACTTGCACGCGTGCGCAATTCTGCCTGTAGAAAGCTAATTTCGCGTTTCGTTTCCCGTATGCGATTATCCACGCTGACCAGGTCGCTATGCACCGATGCAACATTCAGCGACAACGGATAAAGCAAGATGGCCACGAAGAATACCAACGCGAGCCAGCCGATGTTTTGCAAACGCTTCATAGCTAAAGTCATGCAGCAAACTCCTGTGCTGTGGTTGCAGGTGCGTCGTTGCGGATGGCCGCGCGCAAAGTCGCTGACCGCGCACGGGGATTGCGCAGCAACTCTTCGGCGGACGGCCGGATCGCTTTGCCGGTCTTAAAGAATGTGGCCAGAGGACCGGTGCTCTTGGTTTGCGGAACGTGCCTGGAACCAGACGCATCCGCGCCGCTGCGCGTGCGCAAGAACTGCTTCACAATCCGGTCTTCAAGGCTGTGGAAAGTCACAACCGCAAGCCTACCGCCTGGCTTTAACAATCGCTCGGCAGCTTCCAATCCGGCGATCAATTCACCCAGTTCATTGTTGATATGTATTCTGATCGCTTGAAATGCCCGGGTAGCAGGATCTTTGGGCGCGCCTTGTTTATGGCCCACAGCCTTGCGCACGATAGCGGCCAATTGCGCGGTCGTGCTGATCGGGCGCGCCGCGACAATCTCCCGCGCTATCCGGCGTGACCGGTGCTCTTCACCATAGCGGTAAATGATGTTGGCTATTTCGGTCTCGTCAGCATCATTTACAAAATCCGCCGCGCTTTGGCCGTCTTGCCCCATCCGCATATCTAGCGGGCCATCCTTTTGAAACGAAAAACCGCGCTCGGCACGGTCAAGCTGCATCGACGAAACGCCGATATCTAATACCACGCAATCGACCTGAACGATGCCGTCCTGCGCCAATACGCGGTCCATGATAGAAAAGCAGGCCGCATAAAGACGCAACGCGCCCTTATGACGGCCTGCAAGGTCAGCACCTTCGGCAAGGGCGTCCGGATCGCGGTCAAAGGCATAAACCTTTGCGCCAAGATCCAGCATAGCAGAGCTATAACCGCCCGCACCAAAGGTGCCATCCACAATCTCTGCGCCAGGGGTGATGGCCAGAGAGTGAATTACTTCATCAAGCAGAACTGGAATATGATTAGCAGCGACGCTCATTTCGCGCGCTTTGCATGTTCATGAAGCCAGTAATTCAGTTCTTCTTTGACATGGTCGAAGGCAGCTGGTGCTTCCGCCAAAAAGACATCGGGGTTCCAAAGTTGGAAATGGGTTACCGTTCCAAAAAAGAATGCACGTTCTTCCAAGCGCCCGAAATGCCTGAGCATCGGTTGCAGCACAAAGCGGCCACTCGGTTCAAATGCGGTTTCAAAAATGGAAGAAGCTGGCGCCCCGGCAATCTCGCGGTTGAATTCGCTGCCGCGTGCAATCGCTGCCTGCCACTGCGCCTCAATGTCAATCCGCAGTTTTTGCCGTTCGGCATTTCCATAGCCGATCAGGCACGGCAAAACCGCATGCCGCGAAAGGCAAACATTGTTCCCACTGCTTGACTGCTGGACGGTATCTCGCAGTTCGGCTGGTATTGTCGTGCGGCCTTTTGCGTCGAGGCTCGACACTCCAGATCCTGCATAGACGACCAATTCTGACACCGCGCTGAAATCCCTTTAATGCGGGCATGGCCTCTCCATCACGGCAACGCGTAGTTACCGCTGCGGACACCGAAGCGACCGAGAAAAAGGAAATCCACCCCTAGATAGACTCTGCTTATCAAGGGATATCGTGGATGAAAAGAGGGAAATTATGGGCAAAATCGCCGAATTTTAGTTAACTTATTGTTTATGTTAATTTAACTGCAGGTGTTTATTTATCTTTCTGGGCATAAGACGCCGTTGGATATCGATTATTCCGCTCAAAAACCGAGTTTTTCCAGCAATTTTGCGACTCGCTTGCCCGAATTCCCATGGTTTCCCATATTGAAGTTTAGTTCGGGATGACATCAGATTGAATCATTCATTCAAAACCGTAGTGCTGTCTCCCGGCGGGTCGATGTCGAAGTACGCCTCTCAGTGAAGCGCCCTTCGACAGGCTCAGGGCTGTGGTGATGGCTCAATCCCACGTCATCATGCTTTAGTTCGGCGGCGATGCGAGCTTGTCCAATTGACGTTCGATCCAGGTGATATTATCGAAATCATCGACGCCGGTAACGCCTCGGATCCCGCTGCCTTGCCAGTGTTCGGAATTGAGCAAATCGGCGTCGGCCAATAATATCGCTTTTCCTCGGCCAATGTTGCATTCAGCAACTTTTGCATGCGCCCCGATTTTGCAGTTTTGTGCTGCCTTACCCAGCGCCTGCCACTCGCCGGATGTAACTGTGCTGATCGTCAGGTCATCAATTTCATATACCTGCCGCTTTTCCTCTTCGGGGCCAACCGCCAACACCAGTTCGACACCCCAATGTTTAAACAACGGCGAGAGTAATGACGTAAACAAGGGCCGCCTTTTGTCGCCCAATGGATAAATGCTTTCCCATTGCAATGCAGGATCGGCCAACAGCAATAACCGGCCTCCGCCGCGCATCCATTCATCCAGTTCCAAAAACTCCGATGATGAAAATGCACGCGGCTGCGCCAACAGCATCACGTTGACGCCTTTGATGTTCTTTGTGGCAAGACTATCGACAGGGCGAATGTCATATTTGCTGTTCAACCTGCTATATGCAGGCGAAGGCACGCCGCCGCTTTGTATGATATCGCCAATTTCCCCTTCTTCCCATTGCAAAGGAAGGGTGGTCATCAGCCCCAAAACCGGCCTTTGCACGGCAATATTGGCAGCACCAAACTTCATCCATAAAGCGAATGATACCGCCAACAAAAAAATCGTCAGGCCAATGAACAGCCACTTGGGCATACCAATTGACGGAATTTCCGACTCATGCGTACTTGGCTTAACGTCGTGCGGATCATTCACAGGCTGATTTTACCAATGCAGCCAGAAAAACTCATATCAATTCTTGCCATTACTCACGCCGCCGGTCTGTTTTGATTTCGCTTCTTTGTCAGAATCAACAACCGGGGCCACACCCAATTCAGCCAATGGTTCATCCGGCACACTTTCCTTTGACGCCGCTTTTGATAGGCTCGAGTCTGTGCTTGCATCGCCCACGAATGCCCTGTCCATAACCATATTGGCCAGACTCACAAACAACAGCACAATGACAAGCCCGACCACGCCCACCTGAATGCGCTGCAATGCTGACTCTCTTTTTTGTGCCATCTTTCGAACTCCGGAACTCTTTATCAGTCCTTTATGATCAATTGTCCAGTTGCCATGGCATTGGCGGCAGACCCTTTGATTGCATCCATTCGGGATTGTACAGTGTCGACAAATACCGAAACCCGGTATCACACAATATCGTAGCGATCCGTTTTCCTGGCCCCAGATGCTTGCCTAACGCAATCGCCCCGGCCACGTTAATGCCGGACGAAAGCCCCAGGCACAGCCCTTCTTCACTCAACATTTGCTTGACCCAAAACAAGCCGTCCTCATCAGAAATCTGAAACTGAGTATCGATCAATGCGCCTTCTAAATTCGCGGTAATACGGCCTTGACCGATGCCCTCGGCAACCGAAGATCCTTCGGCTTTCAATTCACCATGCGCGTAATAATTGTAAAGGGCGGCACCGAAAGGGTCGGTTAATGCAATTGTGATTTTGTCGTTCTTGGCTTTCAATCCCAAACCAACCCCGGCGATTGTTCCGCCTGTTCCAGCGGCGCAGGTAAAGCCATCGACGTTGCCATCCATCTGGTTCCAAATTTCTTCGGCAGTGGTTTCAATATGCGCGCGGCGGTTGGCGATATTGTCGAATTGATTGGCCCAAACGGCATTCGGTGTCTCTGCGGCGATCCTACGCGAAGTGTGCACAAAATGACCTGGATTGGCATAGGGCGCGGCGGGAACAAGCACCAACTGCGCACCCAACGCCCGCAGCGTGTCCATCTTTTCGCGGCTTTGTGTTTCGGGCATTACGATAATTGTTTTATACCCCAACGCGTTCGCCACAAGCGCAAGTCCGATGCCGGTATTGCCGGCAGTCCCCTCTACGATAGTGCCGCCTGGCTTAAGCAATCCCTGCTGTTCCGCATCGCGAACAATGTAAAGCGCGGCCCGGTCTTTTACCGATGCACCGGGATTGGCAAATTCACATTTGCCATAAATTTCGCAGCCCGCTGCATCACTTGCTCCCTTGAGCAGGACAAGCGGGGTATTTCCAATAAGGTCGAGTGTAGAATTTAATGTCATAGCCCTGACCTAAATCGTCTGAAGCCAATCGGCAAACAAGAATAACTAACGATTGGCGAAAAGTTGCATTTCCTGTCGGCCCAAACCGCTTCTTGACTGCAATTATCGTCAACCATCAAAAAATGTCACTTGGTCGCTGCACATGCACCGTTCGCAAAAAATACACAAATTTTGTTGATATATTATCACATAACATTTAGGGGTCTTTAAATCTTCGACCATCCAAGAAACGAATCTATATCCCATGCGCGCTGTTCATATCCTGACATACCCCATCTTGCTGGCTTCCGCATCAATTGCCCCGGCCTTCGCCCAGGATTCGGAGGGAAAATCGTCGGAAACGACAAATCAAGAGGATGATTTTCATATCGACGCAGAAATCGTTGTTACCGCTCCTTATGGCAAACGTCTGGACATTTTGGCGGGAACTTCGGCTTTGGCCGGCGCTGAACTCGCTGCTCAGGCGCGCGGTCAAATTGGTGATACGCTCCTAAAATTACCCGGAGTATCGGCCACCAGCTTCACACCCGGCGCATCGCGGCCTGTCTTGCGCGGTTTCCAGGGCGGCAGAGTTGCCGTTCTTACCGATGGTATTGGCAATATCGACGCATCCAACACATCGGCGGACCACGCAGTTACGATTGAATCGCTGACAGCAGAACGCATCGAAGTGCTTCGCGGCCCTGCGGTTTTGTTGTTTGGCGGTCAAGCCGTTGGCGGCGCGGTCAACGTAATTGACAAGCGTATTCCCCGCGCTGTTCCGGACGAACCAGTTCATGTCGACGGCCTGCTTGGCTACGCCAGCGCCAACCGCGAATATTCCGGCGGCGATTCGATTGACGTTCCTGTTGGGGACAGGTTTGCTGTCCATGTCGATGGCAGCTACCGCAATGGAGACAATCTGCGCACAGGCGGCTTTGTCATTGCTCCGTTGTTGAGGGCGCAGACACTCGCATTGGCCGATTCCGCCCAAGCCGATGGCGATCTTGACGCGGCAGCAGAATTGCGCGGCGTTGCCAACGGCAGAGGTCGTATTCCCGGCACTTTTGTCGAAACCTGGACTGCTGGCGCTGGCGCAGCCTTTATTGACGAAGGCGGCAATTTGGGCGTCTCGTTCAATATTTTTGATAGCCTTTACGGCGTACCACCGCGGCCGGGCGGGGAAGCCGGAGTTTCAATTGATCTGAAACAATACCGGGTTGATCTGCGCGGCGAAGTCAAATTGGGAGATGGGTTTCTCGATTCGTTGAAAGTCCGTGCAGGATACGCGGATTATAAGCACCAGGAATTCCTAGGCAGCGAGCCAGAAACATTGTTTCTTAGCAAAGGCATCGAAGCCCGCGCGGAACTTGTTCAAAACAGCAAAGGCAATTGGGACGGCGCGAGCGGCATCCAATACCAAACGCGCGATTTTGAAGCGATTGGTGAAGAGGCGTTTGTTCCACCCAATTCGGCCAATCAGCTTGGACTTTTCACGCTACAGGAATTCACATTTGGTCCGCTGGGAGTAGAAGCATCGCTGCGCTATGATCGCAACGTATTGACTGCGGGCACTATTGGCGCACGCCGTAAGTTCGACAATGTATCTGCCGCATTGGGGTTGTCATACACCGCCGGCGAGTTGAAATTCGGTACAAATGTTTCGCGCACCGGCCGGGCACCATCTGCTGAAGAGTTATTTTCCAACGGTCCGCATATTGCCACACAGGCTTTCGAGATTGGCGATGTTAACTTGAAAAGCGAGCGCAGCTGGAATGGTGAAATCTATGTGCGCTATGACGGAACGCCCTTCGAATTCAGTACGACCGTTTATACCAATCGTTTCAGCAATTTCATTTTTGAAAACCAGACGGGGGATGTTGAGGACGGGCTTCCTGTATTCCAAATTGAACAAGCGCGCGCTCGTATCTGGGGAGCGGAGCTTGAGGGATCGGCGCGGATTGGCCGAATTGGTGGATTTGACGTTGAAACCGACCTGGTCGCCGATTTTACCCGCGCCAAACTTACCAACAATCGCGGAAATTTGCCCCGCATCCCCGCGCTGCGGGTGTTGGGCGGATTGGAACTTAAGGGAACGAATGTCGATCTGCGCGGCGAGGTGGAGTGGGCCGACGATCAAACCCGCGCCGCGCCGGAGGAAACGCAAACCGATGGCTACACGGTTGTCAACGCGTCCGCGACCTGGCGGCCGTGGGGCAAATCGCGCAATATCAGCCTGATTGCCTCAGCCAATAATATTTTTGACGTTTCTGCACGCCGTGCTGCGTCATTCACAAAGGATTTTGCACCGCTTGCCGGACGCGATATCCGTCTTTCTGCCCGGTTCAGTTTTTAGACAGGTCGCAGAGCGCACATTACATCTTTCGAACCAAGGAGTTTCCAAGATGCGTAAATTCGCCCTAATTGCCCTCGTCGCAACATCGTTGCTGGTCACAGCATGCAACACTGTCAAAGGCGTAGGCCGCGATATAGAATCAGTCGGTGAAGCCGGATCGGACGCGATTAAGTGATCGCTGCACCCCGGTAAAATTCGCCCGCTTTAGCCTGCATCAACCGCGCGATTACTGCGGCGTCTATGGGTGATCGCTATCGCAATGATCGCAAGTT
The DNA here is from genome assembly GCA_043750535.1 of Sphingomonadales bacterium. GTDB lineage: Bacteria > Pseudomonadota > Alphaproteobacteria > Sphingomonadales > Sphingomonadaceae > Sphingorhabdus_B. The sequence goes on from JAYVBJ010000043.1 coordinate 71,178, forward strand.
CATACAGGCAATATAGCGGCACAAGCATCAAAAGTTGCGACATGATATCCGGCGGTGTCAGGACGGCGGAAATGGCGGCGATGCCGACAACGGCATAGCGCCTGCCGGATTTCAGTTGCTCCAAACTGAGGATTCCCGCGCGTTCCAGTAACATCAGGATAACAGGCAACAAAAACGCAAGGCCAAACCCGAAGATAAATTTCATGACAAAATTGAGATAATTGCCAACCCCCGGCAATGCCTCCTGCGTTACCCCGCCGACCTCACCGGCAAAGCCTAGCAAGAAACGCAAGGCAACGGGAATAGCGACATAATAAGCAAGGCAAGCCCCTAAAGTGAACAAGACAGGCGTTAACACTAGGAACGGCAGAAACGCGCGCTTCTCATTCCGGTAGAGCCCCGGCGCAATAAACCGCCATATTTGCGTCGCAAATATCGGGAACGACACCATTATCGCAGCAAAAAACGCGACTTTTATTTCGACCAGAAATCCTTCAAATACATCGGTGTATATTAGCTTCGATTGGCCTGCCTCCAACAACGGCTGCACCAACACCGAAAATATCGGCCGGGCAAAATACAGGCACACGCCAAATGCGGCAGCAAGCGCAAGGAAGCTCCAGATCATTCTGCTGCGCAGTTCGATCAAATGATCGAGCAATGGCATCTTGCTGTCTTCGATATCTGCCGCGACCTCGGTCATGCGGTTTTACCCGGCAATGCCGGATCGACAGCCGCATTTACGTCGGCATCATTCGGTTCGATTTCGGGCTTATTGCCCTGCTCCGCCGATGGTGTTTCACTGGTCTGCGCCATGATGCGGTCATTTTCCGCTTTCCACTTTTTCTCCAACTCTTCCAGCTCGGATTGGCGCACAATGTCGTCAATGCCGGAACGAAATTGCGCCGCGACCGCTCGCGCCTTGCTCACCCAGTTGCCCACGAACCGCAGCACTTTGGGCAAATCCTTTGGCCCAATTACGATAAGCGCAATGACCATCACCAAAAGGAACTCTGAAGAAGAGACGTCAAACATTTATGGCACCCGAAAAATGGCGAGAAGTGATCGCCAATAGCATCGCGAAATTAGGCTTGCTTGTCGCTCTGATTTTCGCCCTGTTTTTCGGCGTCGGCAACTGGCTGGGCCGGTGGTTCAATCCGCGCAGCGGGAGTGGCGGGATCATCCTCTTCGGCCATACCTTTTTTGAACTCTTTGATACCTTTTGCGACGTCCCCCATCATACCGGAAAACTTGCCCTTACCGAACAACAGCATCACCAAGACGCCAACGACCAACCAATGCCAAATGCTAAAACCACCCATTTCAAACTCCTAACGGGGAAACCCCCGACACAATATCGCTCACAGCGACAGGTTGAACAACATCTTATAGCATGATCTAATCATTATACGTTGATATTTCCAGTGCAGCGGCACTTTCATCGCCGACAACTTGTTCTTCACTGCCAAAATCCATGTCGTTCATCGCCATATCAATGGGGTCCAGCAATCCTGCGGCCTTCAAATCTTCCAGACCGGGCAAGTCGCGCCGCGTCGCCAGACCAAAATGGCCGAGAAAATCGGGCGTCGTCGCGTATATCAAGGGACGGCCTGGTACTTCGCGCCGACCAGCGGGCCGAACCCAGCCCGCCCCCATCAGCACATCCAGCGTCCCCTTGGATATTTGTACCCCGCGTATGGCCTCAATTTCAGCGCGGCTAACCGGTTCGTGATATGCGATTATCGCGAGCGTTTCGACAGCAGCGCGGCTGAGTTTGCGGCTTTCCTCGTGTTCGCGGCGCAGCAAATGGGCCAAATCCGGCGCGCTTTGAAAATGCCACGCCTTGCCCCGGCAAACCAATTCAACACCGCGCCCGGCATAATGCGTTTGCAGCGACCGCAATATCGCGGCGATCTCAATTTCGCTGCCGACATAGGCGCGAATTTGTTCGACAGTCATCGGCTTTTCCGCCGCAAATAACGTGGCCTCAATTGCCCGCGCGCCGGGATCATACTCAATCATCATTGCCTTACCCTCAACATCAACGGCGCACAATTGTCTGCTTGCCGCAGATCGATGCGGCCGCGCTTTGCCAGTTCAAGCGCCGCCGAAAAGCTGGAGGCAAGCGCCGATTTGCGCAATGCGGGATCGGCATCCACCGGCAAGAATGACTCGATCTGCGTCCAGTCTATGGCCTTGCCAATCATCGCCGACACCCGCGCCAAAGCCTCTTCCAACGTCATCACAGCGCGTTTTTTGACGACGTGCAAAACGGGCTGCGTGCGCGCCCTTATCTGCCCATAAGCAGCAACCAGTTCAAAATAGTTGCAATCCCATGTCCGCGATTTTGTAACCCGCAAACCCTCCGCTGCCCCCCGGCGAAACACATCACGGCCCAGCCGGTCGCGTGCCATCAACCGCGCACCGCATTCGCGCATGGCATTCAGTCGTTCCAATCGAAGCTGCAACCGCAACGCCAATTCTTCGGGCGATGGATCAATGCCGGGATCCTTGGGCAACAGCAGCGCTGATTTCAGATAAGCCAGCCATGCCGCCATAACCAGATAATCGGCGGCCACTTCGAGCTTTAACGAACGCGCATTGTCGATGAAATTCAAATATTGCTGGACCAATTCCAATATCGATATTTGCCGCAAATCGACCTTTTGATTGCGAGCAAGCGTTAGCAGCAGATCCAATGGACCTTCCCAGCCGGTGATATCAACGGTCAACACATCCGGATTTTCATCCGCTTCGGGTTTTGACCAAAGCGGGGCATCATCAAACAACAGGTCGCTGGCTACGGTCACGCGGATGCGGCCAGCAATTCATCGCGTTTCGCAGTAAGTTCCGCGATACGCTGAACATCGACAGCGCCGCCGACCGTTGCCATCGCTCGGTTCAACCGGTGCAAGCCGAGTTCGGTGATTTCCGGCAATTTGTCCGCAATGGCGACCATCTCGTCATAACGGCCCCAACAATTCAGTGCGAGATCGCACCCTGCGGCGACACAGTTTGCCGCCCGGTCACTGACATCGCCGGACAGCGCGTTCATATCCAAATCGTCACTCATCAACAGACCATCAAAGCCGATCCGTCCGCGAATAACTTCGCCGATAATTGTCGGCGACATCGTCACGCAGCGATCCTGATCCCAGGCCTCAAACACGATATGCCCGGTCATGCCCATGGGTGCATCGTTCAACGTGCGAAACGGTTCCAGATCCTGTTCCAATTCGGCGTCGCTGGCGCTAACACGCGGCAAATCATGATGGCTATCCACCACCGCCCGCCCCTGCCCCGGCATGTGTTTAACGATGCCAACAACGCCGCCTTTGCGAAGCCCATCAATTACCGCACGCCCCAAAGCGGCCACCCGTTTCGGATCGCTGCCCAAGGCACGGTCGCCGATTGCGGGGTGCGTTTCAGGTACGCGAACATCCAAGAGTGGCAAGCAGTCGACGTTTATGCCGACTTCGGCCAACGTCAATGCAATCGCTTCGGCATTGCTGCGCGCGGCCTCTATCGCCGACATCGGTGCCACATCATAAAGCGCATCAAACACTGCACCAGCGGGAAACTGAGGCCAAACCGGCGGCTGCATGCGGGAAACCCGTCCGCCTTCTTGGTCGATCAATATGGCGAGGTCATCGCGGCCATGCAGTTCACGCAAGCTGTCGGTTAGCGCCAAAAGCTGCTCGCGGCTTTCAACATTGCGTTTGAAAATGATGTAGCCAGCGGGATCAGCCTCGCGGAATAGATCGCGTTCTTGATCGGTCAATATCAAACCGGAAAGACCAAAGATAACGGGTTTCATACAAATGCCTAAGTTGGAAAATTTGAGCTGCCTTATGCTATATCTGCGCTTGGATCAAAACAAGGCTGTTACCGTAACGCCGGATGTCAAATCTGTGCATAAAAAAGGCCGCGGCAAATGGATTGCCGCGGCCAAATTATAGATAATGCTGCGAATTACTTGACGATCATGCAACCTTCGCCTGCTGCCTTCAATTTGGCACAAAGTTGCTGTGCCGCAGCAGCGTCGTTGGTGATCGCTTGTAACCGGAAAACCTTGCGCCCACCTTCTGCAGTGTTTTCAGAAATCTTGCGATTTACGCCGGTCAAAAATTCGAACCGTTTGCCCAATGCCGACCAAGCCTGATTGGCGGTCGAGGCGTCGCTGTACGCGCCGATTTGCACCAGAGCCGAGCCTGCAGGAACGGCAGCATTTGGCGCTGGCTTCGCTTCTGGAGCTTTAGTTGCCGCATCCTTCGCTGTGCCAATTGAAGCCGCCGTCTTTTTGCCTTCGCTGGCAGAGAAAGCTGCGTCGCCTTCACCTTCAAAATTTTTGCCGCCGGGTTCTTCGGGGCGAACCTTATAGTCGCCTTCTTGCGCCGCAATCAATTCGCCGTTGCCGCCCTCTGCGCCAGTTTGATTGCGCTGCATCCAATAGACACCCCAAACGATTGCGGCGAGCAGAGCAATGCCGCCGAGTACCAAAAAGAGGATTTTAAGGCCGGAATTGCCGTTGTCATATTCATAGCCTTCGGCAGTATCAAGCCAAGGTAAGCGATCTGGATCGTCCAAATTCAGTCCATCATGATCGGTATTGGTCACGGCAATCCCCTTAATTTTCACATACTATACGCTGCTTCGACCCCCATAAGCCGAAGTCCATTGCGCAATACTTGCCCTATATTCTCGGCTAAGAAAAGCCTTGCAGACGTCAAAACTGGTTCCTGTACCAATATGAAGCGTTTAGTCGGATCATCATTACCCAAATTCCAATAGCTATGAAAGCTTCCGGCCAGTTCCCCAAGATAGAAAGCGATGCGGTGCGGTTCGCCCGATCTGGCCGCTGATTCGACAATTCGGGGGAAATTCGCAGCTTCCCTGACCAACGATAACTCGGCGTCGCCCATCGCATCAAGACCGGCGGCCCCTGGGAAAAGGCCTTCTTCTGCAGCTTTACGGATCGTCGATTGAATACGCGCATGGGCATATTGCACATAGAAAACAGGGTTGTCCTTCGATGCCTCGACCACTTTGGCAAAATCGAAATCCATCTGGGCATCGGCTTTGCGGGTTAGCATCGTGAACCGCACAACATCTTTTCCGACCTCTTCGACAACGTCTGCCAAAGTTACGAAGCTTCCTGACCGTTTGGACATCTTAACAGGCTCTCCGCCCCGCAGCAGGCGGACCATTTGAACGAGCTTGATATCAAACTGCGTTTTCCCGCCGGTTAGCGCGTTTACGGCGGCGCGAATGCGTTTCACCGTCCCGGCATGATCCGCGCCCCAAATGTCGATCAACATGTCGGCATTTTGTGCCTTTTGGAAATGATACGCCAGGTCGGCGCCGAAATATGTCCAGCTGCCATCGGATTTCTTGATCGGCCGGTCTTGGTCATCGCCAAATTGCGTAGATCTAAACAGCGGGAGCGTAACGGGTTCCCAATCCTCGATTTCTTTGCCTTTTGGTTTTTCCAACACGCCATCATATATCAAATCGCGCGCGCGCAAATCCGCTTCGGCTGCATCGGCTTTGCCGGTGACATGCAATTCGGCTTCGGAGGAAAACACGTCATGGTGGATACCCAGCAGCGCCAGATCCGCGCGGATCATATCCATCATATCGGCAACCGCAGCGGTGCGAAATATGACTAGCCAATCTTGCTCATCCGACTTCGCAAACTTGTCACCAAATTCTGTGGCCAAACGCTTGCCGACTGAAATCAAGTAATCGCCGGGGTACAGCCCTTCCGGCATTGCGCCAATCTCTTCACCAAGCGCTTCACGGTATCGCAAATGTGCCGACCGCGCGAGAACGTCGACCTGTCCGCCGGCATCGTTGATGTAATATTCGCGGATAACGTCATATCCGGAAAATTCGAGTAACGTTGCAAGTGCGTCGCCAACCACAGCCCCACGGCAATGGCCCATGTGCATTGGCCCGGTTGGATTTGCGGAGACATATTCAACATTCACCGTCTTGCCGTGGCCAAATTCCGAACGGCCATAGTCATCGCCGCACGTTGCAACGGCGCGCAATTCATCGAGCCAAACCGCAGCGGGCAATCGCAAGTTAAGGAAACCCGGCCCTGCGATTTCAACCGACGTCACGGCGTCATGCTTTTCAAATTCGGCGGCAATCAGCACAGCCAAATCGCGGGGATTCATTCCGGCGGGCTTGGCCAAAACCATAGCCGCGTTGATCGCAAGGTCGCCATGCGCCGGATCGCGCGGCGGTTCGACAACGATATTCGACCGGTCAAGCGCCGGTGGAATTGCGCCCGCCGAAACCAACGCATCCAGTATCTCGTTGGTGATTTGGGAATACTGCTGAAATACTGTCACTTAACAATTCCTAGAATGTAACGATGAAGCCAGCCACACCGACATTGGTCGCCCGAGATTCTGCGCGGGACGTAATTACCAATTTCTGGTGCGGCATTCGTCAATCATTAGGCAAATATACCCAGATTCATCGAGTCACATTATATCGCAGTTGATCTTCCGTCAGTTGAAACCCGATGAGCAATTCAAAACTTGATCGCACCACTGCCGCTTTTACTTCAGGATCAGCCAATGGGTCGAGCGCCGCATCTGCATCCCCGGGCTTGCGCTTTTTGGTGATCTTTTCGACGATATCATCGGGCAATCTGGCGGCATTGGTGTCGACATAACTGGCCGCTTTTGCAACAGTAGTCGCCTTGGATTGGCCATCGGCAAATTGCAGTGTGACTTGCCCAACCCGTTTCGCGACCACGGCGCTGCCCCCTTGGACGACGGTTGAAAAATAAGGCAGCGTTACACTGCGTGCGCCCCTGCTATCGCGGCGCAAACCGCGAACTTCGAACGATGTTTCGGTATAGATCTTGTCACCTGTCGCATTACATTCCGGACGCAGCTTCGTCAGCGTCGCGACAACATCTATGGCGCTGGAATCTTGGCTGGATTGCGGGTCAAAAAGCGTTATGTCGCCAGTCCCATCCGGAACCGCCACTGCCGGGCAGCCGGTACGGACAATGTTAACACCAACCCCCGCGCTGACATCAAGTTCATTACCTCTATTGCAGCCCGCAAGCGACGCCGCGAGCATTGAAATTAAGATAATAGGCATTTTCTTCATGGTGGAATTTGTCCTAACCGGCATTATTTTTGATGTGCAGCGCAGTCGCAGCATATTGATGATCTCGTCCTTATCTCTCACAATCGCAGCGCGCAACAGGGGAAAGGTCTTGGCGTAGCTGCAGACATTACCTAAAGGACATTGCAGATGACTGAACAACTACCCGCCAAAAGGCCAATGCGCCTACTTCTCGCCGCCCCGCGTGGCTTTTGTGCGGGCGTCGACCGCGCGATAAAGATCGTCGAATTGGCGCTCGAAAAACATGGAGCGCCGGTCTATGTTCGGCACGAGATCGTCCACAATCGCTTTGTAGTTGAAACATTGAAGTCGCAAGGCGCGGTGTTTGTCGAAGAGTTAGACGAAGTTCCCAATGGCGGACATGTCGTGTTTTCTGCGCATGGCGTGCCGAAATCGGTGCCGGAGGACGCAAAATCGCGCGGGCTCGCCTATTTTGACGCAACCTGCCCGCTCGTTTCAAAAGTGCACCGCCAGGCAGAGCGTCAGGTGGACGCGGGCCGCCATATTGTCTTCGTTGGCCATGAAGGTCATCCTGAAGTAGTCGGCACATTTGGTCAGGTACCGAAAGGCTGGATGACATTGGTGGAAACGGCCGAAGATGCACAAAATATTGACCCTGTTGATCCAGAAAATCTTGCGTTTTTGACTCAAACCACGCTTTCTGTGGATGACACCGCAGAAATTGTCGGCATTTTACAACAACGGTTCCCGGCGATCATTGGGCCGAAAGGCGAGGACATCTGCTACGCGACATCCAACCGCCAAGAAGCGGTCAAGGCAATCGCCAAGCAATGCGATCTGGTTCTGGTTATTGGCGCTCCGAATAGCTCAAACTCGCTTCGATTGGTTGAAGTTGCCGAGCGCAGCGGAGCCAGAGCAATTTTGGTCCAGCGCGCAGATGAAATTGAACTCTCGTGGTTCGGCGGCGTCAACGTTTTGGGCTTAACGGCGGGTGCATCGGCGCCAGAAATACTCATCCGCGAAACCATCAACAGCTTGTCGAAACATTTCGAACTGGATGAGCAACAGGTAACAACGGCACAAGAAAGCATCATATTCAAGCTGCCCCGTGAACTGACCGAGACAGCCGACTGATGGCAGTCTATACCCAAGTCAGCGCAGAGGCTGCGTCTGAGTTATTGCTAAAATTCGATGTCGGAGAGCTGATTGCGCTAAAGGGAATTGCTGAAGGCGTTCAAAACAGCAACTATTTTCTAGAGACAACGCGGTCGCGGTACATTCTCACGCTCTATGAAGAACGCGTTGATCCGGCCGATTTGCCCTTTTTCTTTGCCATGCTGGATCATCTTTACGCCGCAGGATGCCACGTTCCGCGATTCATTCTCGACCGCGATTCAGAATGGCTGCAAAATGTCGGAGGCCGCCCGGCCTGCTTGATCGAATTTTTGCCCGGCGTTTCGGTTTCTACTCCGACAGCCGCGCAGGCCTTTGCTACTGCGGCGGCGCTTGGCGAAATGCACGCCGCGCTTGCGACATTTGAACAGGAACGCCCCAACAATTTGGGTGTGGAATCATTCCGCCCTTTGGCGCAAAGTTGCGGCGCAGAGGTTTTAAATCAAATCTCTGACGGCCTTGCCGAACGCATCGAATTTGAATGCACGTATGTCGAGGAAAACTGGCCTATCCATCTGCCGCGCTCTGCCATTCACGCGGATCTTTTCCCGGACAATGTGTTGATGCTGGGCGATAATGTTACCGGGCTCATCGACTTTTATTTTGCCTGCAGCGATCTTCGCGCCTATGATTTGGCGATAACCCATGCGGCATGGAGCTTCTCTGCCGATGGCGGCGAATATGTCGAAGAAGTCGGCAAGGCCATTTTTGCCGGATACCAATCAACCTTTGGTATTGACGATCAAACCAAGGCGTCCTTCAATATTCTGGCGCGCGCCGCCTGTTTGCGTTTTCTACTCACGCGTTGTTATGATTGGATCAACACTCCCACGAGTGCCATTGTGACACGCAAGGAGCCGTTAGAATTTTTGCGTCGGCTGGATTTTTATGCTAAACAGTCAAATGGTTGTGCATTGATTGGGTGAACTTTTGAAGCTTGTAGAAATCTTTACGGACGGTGCATGTAAGGGAAATCCCGGCCCTGGTGGCTGGGGCGCCCTGATAAAATACGGTACACACGAAAAAGAGATTTCGGGCGGCGTTCCCGATACCACGAACAACCGTATGGAATTGTCGGCAGCGATCGAGGCGCTGAATATCCTCATCGAACCTTGCAAAGTCGCTCTTCATACCGACAGCAAATATGTGTCCGAGGGAATAACCCGCTGGGTCGCCGGATGGCAGCGAAACGGCTGGAAGAATGCCTCTAAACAGCCCGTCCGCAACGCCGACCTTTGGCACGACTTGATCGAAGCCGTAAAACGGCACGAAATTGAGTGGATTTGGGTGAAGGGCCATAATGGCCATGAAGGCAACGAACGCGCCGACAGACTCGCCAGCAACGCGGCGGATTTGGCAGCAAAAGGTTAGTGTAAGAAAATTGTGCAGGCTTTAACGCAGCCGGTCCGGCCTAAAGTGTTCGGCATTCACGCCGGCCAGCCCATGTTCAACATCCAGGATCATCGAAGCCGCTAACTTGGCTGCGGCTGGCGCGGTTTGAATGCCAAAACCGCCCTGCCCGGCCAGCCAAAAAAAGCGCGGGTTGGCCGGGTCGTGACCGATTACCGGCAACCGGTCAGCAACGAAGCTGCGCAAACCTGCCCATTTATGCTTTACCGACGTGATGTTCCAATCCACCACTTGCCGCAGCCGGTCGATTGCAAGCGCAATGTCTATTTCTTCTGGAGCGGCATCGCACGGGCCCGTCGGTGTTTCGTCATGCGGGCTGAGCCATATTGTGCCATCGGCATTCGCCTTAAAATAAAAGCTTTCATCCAGCCCGATGATCAGCGGGATTTTCGCATCTGCTTTCGGTTCGACTGAAATATGCGCGATGGTTCGCCGGAAAGGTTGAATGCCAATGTTCTTAACATCCGATGCCGCCGCCAATTCATCCGCCCAAGCACCAGCCGCATTGACGAGCAGATTGCATGAAAAGTTGCCATTCGTTGTTTCAACTTGCCACTTGCCGCCGCTAAATGTCGCTTTCACAACGCGGGCCGCGCTTAACAATCGCGCTGTGTCTTGTTTTGCTTTGCGCAAATAGGCGGCGTGCAAGGCAGCGACATCAATGTCGCAGCAATCCGGTTCCCATACGCCACAGCCCCAAGCCGGTTTAATACCCGGTACCAATTGTTGAATTTCAGATGCACCCAAGCTTTCAATATGGGTTTCCAGATGAGCAAAATCGGCAAACATTTTTGTCGCCAAGTTTTCATGGCCCGATTGCCCGATATGCAGCGCCCCCCGCGGCATAACGAGCGGGGTGTCACAGAAATCAGACGGCGGGGACATCAGCATCGGGCCCGATGCCTTTGTAAGCGACTGGACCCCCGCACCGCCATAGCATTCAGACCAAAATGCGGCACTGCGCCCTGTCGAATGATAGCCCGGTGCAGTTTCGGCCTCCAATAACAATATTTTTCGATGTTCCGCCAGCTCGGCTGCCAGGCTTGCCCCGGCCATGCCAGCACCGACTATTATGACATCAAAATCAGTCATTTGCCGCAGTGATTTGGTTCAAAAATGTCTCGATTGCTTTCAAAATTTGGCCTCTAACAGCGTCACTCTCTCTCAACAGCTCATGCGCCGCCTCGCCGCCAAACAGCAACAACTGCGCATTTGGCAAACGCTTGCTGTCCTCGATGATCTGTTTTGTACTGACCAATTGATCTGCGGTCGTTGCCGCGATGAGCACAGGGATTTTTACGGATTCAAACGTGCCCGGCAAGTGTATCTTTTCAACCGAAGCAGCTGCACGTTCCACCCAGCGCCAACTCGCCGGTCCCAATTTCAAGCCCGGCCGCAATTTCCACCAGGCGACCTCATCTTGATATCTGTCTGCTGAATGGGTTAGCATTTTGGCGCGTAGTGAAACCGGCGACATCGGCTTTTCACTGTCCTTCCAAGCGGCCCGTTCGCCCCGTCCCAACAGCAGTATCAACTTTGCAAAGGCTTTGGTGACAAGCAAAGGCAGTCCGCCCGAATGTATCGACAACATCGGGGCCATTAGCACCAGAGCATCCGGTTTGATCGCATTTTCAATTGTTGCGCGCATCGCCAAATGCCCGCCCATACTATGCGCGATGATAATATGTGGGCCGGGCGCTTGTTTGCGCCAATCATCCCAAAACAGACTTAAGTCATCAATCCAGGTTGCAAAATCATCAATATGGCCGACGCGACTGTCCGCCAGCATCCGGCCGGAAAGCCCCTGCCCCCGCCAATCAATCGCAGTCACCTTCCAATTTTGGTCGGCAAAATACGACAGGGTCTCGATGTATTTTTCATAATGATCGGCGCGCCCGGTTAAAAACAATATGGAACCGCGCGGCGGCGAACCGGTCCTGTGCTCTGCGCGCCAGTCGATGCGGCGAATTGGCCAACCACCAACTCCTTGCCAGATTGTCTCGACCGCATCCTTTGGAATGGAGCGCCTGTCAATTGCTCCAATTGCTTTTGTTATGGTTACCATTTGGTAATTTCTATTGGTTAATGCGGGGAAATGAATCTGGATTTTCTCACTTACGCGCTGCTCGGCGGCTTGGCAATCGGACTGATTTTTTCGGTTTACACCGACATCAGATACAGGCTCATTTACAACAAGGTCACTCTGCCGATTGCCTTGGCTGCACCGCTTTTCTGGTTTGCCACGGGGCAATTGGATTGGACCAGCATTGGTTTCCATTTGCTGATTGGATTTTGTGTCCTCATTCTTTTTGCAATTTTTTTCGCACTGCGAATGATGGGCGGCGGCGACGTCAAACTTTTGGTGGCCTTTTCCCTATGGTTCGATTGGATTGAAGTAATTCGGATGCTTTTTTACACGTCGCTTATCGGCGGCGCAGTGACAATCGTCTTTTTGTTCATTCACAAAGTAAAAAAACAAGATGGGAAAGTACGAATTCCTTATGGTGTAGCAATCGCGCTGGCTGGCCTTTTCTCGGTTGGTACACGATATCTTAACCATTTTGGATGATTACGGCACGATCAATCAGGGGACTTTCAGGAGCCTAGTTCGTCATGGATAAGAAAAAGATAGTTTTGCTGCTAAGCGCGCTTGTCATTGCCGCGTTAACCGCGTTCATGGCGCGGAGCATGTTTGGAGCGGCACCAACGCCGCAAGCCAAAGCGGTCGCGCCTCCTGTACCAAAGGGGCCAGAGGTGCTTGTTGCAACCCGGGCGCTGCCAATGGGGACAATCATTACCGCCGAGGCATTGCGATTTCAGCCTTGGCCGAAAGAACTGATTGACCAAGCATATTTCGTAAAAACGGGCGGCACCGAAGAAGCCGGAGCTTTACCAAGCGCCAGCAAAATTGTCGGCAAAGCAATCCCGCCAGAACAAGCAAGCCCCGAAGAATTGATTGGCACCGTCGTGCGCAATCCAATTACCGCCGGACAGCCGATCACGAAAACTTCGTTGGTCGCACCGGGCGATCGCGGATTTCTTGCGGCGGCACTGAGCCCCGGGATGCGAGCAATCTCAATTCCCGTTTCTGCAAAGACCGCCGTTGCCGGATTTATTTTTCCCGGCGACCGCGTTGACATATTCCTGACGCAGAAAGTTTCCGCCGATTACGGCCCATCGATGAAGGTGTCCGAAACGATACTTCGCAACGTCCGCGTATTGGCAACAGACAAGCGTTCTTCGCCATCTGTCACTAAGGCTGGCAAGACCGTGGTAACCAAATACAAATTGGTGACACTTGAAACAACGCCGCGGATGGCTGAACAGCTGACCGTTGCCCAGTCGCTCGGTTCTATCAGCCTTTCGTTGCGCGCCCTTGCTGACAATGCGTCGGAACTTGAAAACGCTCTGGCATCGGGTTCGGTGACAATCCCCAAAGGTGCGACACCGGAAGAAGAGAGCCGTATATTGGCAGAAGTGAACGAAAGACCGATTGGCGGCAGCGCCACATTCTCAACTGGCGGTGATGTGTCGCGCTTTCAGCGGAAATCGGTGCCCCGCATACCCACCAACGCCGTGCAAGACGCCGTAAGATCAGTTCGCATTGCCAGAGAAGTTGAAAAAGCTGTCAAAGGACCAGTCGTGAAGATTTCACGCGCCGGTTCCGTCAGTGAAGTTCAGCTTGACCGGAGATAACTAAAATGACCAAATTCTCATCATTCAAATCTGGCTTTGCAGCCGCTGCCATTGCAGCAGCCTATGCCTCAACAGCTTTGGTTTCGGCGCCGCAAGCAATCGCTGCTCCTGCCACCGCTGAATCCGGAAAGTTGATCGTACTGGCCATCGGCCGCGGGCAACAGTTGAACTTGCCTTCGGCAATTACCGACGTAGTTGTCTCCGACCCGAGCGTCGCCGACGTAGAAGTTAAATCTGCACGCCAGATTTATCTGCTTGGCAAAGGTCCGGGCGAAACAACCTTTTATGCAACCGATGCTTCAGGCAAAACGGTATTCCGTGCGATCATCCGTGTCGGCCAAAATTTGGACTCCTTGGATCAAATGCTTGGCTTGGCCATGCCCGATGCCGACATTCAGATCACGACCATGAACGGTTCGGTTCTTTTAACCGGTACGGTGGCACAGCCCGAAGACGCCGAAGAGGCTGTTAAGCTGGTTGAAGCATTTGCTGGCCCGACCACCGTCGTTATCAGCCGCCTGAAAAATGCCACGCCGCTGCAAGTAAACTTGCGCGTCCGCATTGCCGAGGTCAGCCGTTCGCTGGCAAAAGAGATTTCAGGCAACCTAGACACATTTGACACCGCGCCTGCGGGCGGACAGCTTTACAGTTTTGGAAGTGGCCGCAATTTCGTGTCGAAAGAGACGACGGCTACTGGAACGACTTTTACCTTCAACCGTCCGTCCGGCAGCAATCTCCTTGGAACCGTTGGTAAATTGTTCGGCATCGATGTTGCCGCGGCTTTTGACATGGCGGAACGTAACGGTTTACTCGCAACTTTGGCAGAGCCCAATTTGACCACTGTATCGGGTGAAACCGCAGAATTTCGCGCAGGCGGACAATATCCGTTCCCGGTTTCTTCGGGATTGGGCGCGATTGGTATCGAATTCAAAAACTTTGGCGTCAGCCTGCAATACACTCCAACCGTTTTGTCAAATGGCCGCATTTCATTGCGAGTGCGCCCTGAAGTGTCGGAAATTTCGTCGCAAGGCGCAGTGCGCGTGGGCGGAACTGAAGTACCGTCAATTACGACGCGTATGGCCGACACAACGATCGAACTTGGATCCGGCCAAAGTTTTATGATTGCCGGACTGATGCAAAACACGTCGTCTAGTTCGATCTCCAAGCTGCCAGGTGCGGGTGACATTCCGGTGTTGGGCGCGCTGTTCAAATCCAATGGTTGGCGGCGTAGTGAAACCGAGTTGATGATCATCGTTACCCCGTATTTGGTCAAGCCTGTTTCGGATAATGAGATCAAATTGCCAACCGACGGTTACAATGCGCCCAATGATTTTGAGCGGGTATTGTTGGGCAAAACTGCCTCCAGAACTGGCGGCGATACGCGGCCGATGCCGTCTGTTGCTCCAGAGGCAAATGGCCCTGAATTTGGATCAGTTGCGCCAGACGGACCAGCGATTTCGAAAAAGGCACCGAGCGGAAAAGCGCAAGCTTCAGCGCCCGGTTTCACGTTTGACCAATGAGTATCTATTTCAGGAGAAATGAAATGAAGAATGCCAAATTCCTGATCGCAGCAACTCTCAGTCTTGGACTGTCTGGTTGCGGTGCAATGGGTACAAACACCACGGTCTATTCAGCAAATCAGCCGGTTGTCGAACGCATCAATTATGCCATCGACGTCAACGCGGACAGCTCCTACGGAATTTCGCCGAACGAGAAAGTGCGCTTGAGTGAATGGCTGGACGCCTTGAAAGTTGGCTATGGCGATAGAATCGCGATTGATTTCGGCGACAGTTATTCCAGTGCGGCGGCGCAGCAGGCCGTGTCGCAAATGGCAACTGATCGCGGCATTCAGGTGGGCGACACCGCTCCGCTTACCGCTGGACGGGTTAATCCAGGAACAATGCGTGTCATCGTTACCCGGTCAACGGCTTCCGTGCCGAACTGCCCGAACTGGAGCAAGACGACCGAGGCCAACTACAACATGGCAAATCATCCCAATTATGGCTGCGCTGTGAACAGTAATATGGCCGCCATGATTGCCGACCCCGAAGATTTGGTTCGCGGCAGCGAAGACCGAAAACTGGATAGCAATTCTGGTAACAGAGCGATCAGCGCCCATCGCAATAAAACAAATGGAGGCAAATAATGAACGCGCCATTTAAAACGAGTGCTGCTGGCAATCGTGATCCATTTAACGGCTATGTCTGCGATGACATGACGTTGGATGTTGTCCGTTCCGTTTGTGATGAAATGGGATGGAGCCAAGACAAGGCTTACAAGGGCGGATTGCGAAATGCCGTACAATCCTTGTCGGTTTCATCCAGCCCGCAAATCCTATTGGTCGATCTTTCTGAATCGGGTGATCCGATAAACGACATCAACTCGCTCGCAGAAGTGTGCGAGCCTGGTACCGTTGTGATTGCCGTTGGACAAGTGAACGACGTGCGGTTGTATCGCGATTTGTTGCTTTCCGGGTTGCAGGATTATTTGCTTAAACCACTTAGCCCGGATGCGCTGAGAGACTCTCTGGCGCACGCCCATACCATTTTGCACACGCCGAAAAATGACGATGGCAAAGACGGACGCGCCCATGTTTCGGCTGCGGTAATTGGAACGCGCGGCGGTGTTGGTGCGTCCACCATTGCGGCTTCGCTGGCCTGGACTTTCTCCGATCGCCTTTCAATGCCAACCGGTTTGCTTGATCTTGATGTGCATTTCGGAACCGGCGCGTTGATCATGGATCTGGAGCCTGGCCGCGGCTTGGTAGATGCTATTGATAATCCTAGCCGGATCGACGGCTTGTTTATCGAACGCGCGATGATCAAGGCGAATGAAAAGCTGTCTATCTTGTCAGCAGAAGCGCCAATAAGCAGCCCGATCATGTCGGACGGCGCAGCATTTTTTCAGTTGCAAGAAGAATTTCGCGCAGCGTTTGAAAATACCGTAATCGATCTGCCACGGCACATGTTGATTGCTTACCCGCACTTAATGCAAGACATCGGCGCCGTCGTTTTGGTGAGCGAGCTTACATTGGCAGGCGCGCGGGACATGATCCGGCTGCTGGCTTGGTTGAAATCGAATGCACCGCAATGCAGAACTTTTGTTGTGATCAACAAAATGCAGACCACGGCTGGTGAGATTTCGCGTAAAGATTTCGAAACCACAATTGAACAAAAAATTGATTTAATCGTGCCATTCGATCCCAAAAGTATCGCAGAGTCGGCAAAGATCGGTAAGCCAATTGTTGATGCCGTAAAGGGCAGCAAAGTGTCCGTTGCGATTTCGGGATTGGCAAATGATATCCAAGCAGCCTTGAGCGAAGAAGGTCTTGAAAGCAGCAAAGTTAGCAAAGCCAAGACGAAGACCAAAAGTGGCGGAAGCCTAATGTCATTCTTTGCGAAGAAGTCAGATAAGAAGCCCGTCAAAGCTGAAAAATAGAAAAATGGGCGGGTTCGTGAACGCTGATACCATATAATAGCAGGGCAAATATCAATGAATATCCAAGTAATAATGATAGGAATTGCAATCCTCGTTGTAGTGGGATTGGTGCTGTTTGCCTTCTTTGGTTCTTCATCGACAAAGGCTGCCACGCGTCGGATGACCAATTTGAAGCTGCGTCACTCCGATAGTTCCGACAGCAGGGTCGAGGCGCAGCTGCGCAAAGCTGTCGCTTCGCGGCGCAACATGATTTTCGCTACGGGCGAAAAAATTGGACCTGCTGACAAAATTCGGATGCGGCTGGCCAAAACCGGAAAAAATTGGGTGCTGTCTCAGTATCTTTATGCATCGGGCGCGATTGCATTCGTGCTTGCTATCGGTTTGTTGATAAAAGGCTTGCCGTTCCTGCTGGCAATTTGCTTGGCAGCAATTATCGGATTTGGCTTGCCCCACATGGTCGTGAGTTTCTTAATCAACAAACGGATCAAATTGTTCACAAACAATTTTCCAGACGCCATTGAATTGCTGGTACGTGGACTTAAATCCGGCTTGCCAGTCGGTGAAACGATTAACATCGTCGCCAAAGAGATACCCGGCCCCGTCGGCGAAGAATTCAAACTTGTCAGCGAAAAGGTGAAAATCGGCAAGCCGATGGAAGACTCTTTGCAGGAAACCGCCGACCGGATGGGTACCGCCGAATTTCAGTTCTTTGTTATCACTCTGGCAATTCAACGTGAAACGGGCGGTAACTTGGCCGAAACACTAGCCGGGCTTGCCGACGTCTTGCGCAAACGCGCCCAGATGAAGCTCAAGATTCGCGCTATGTCGTCTGAATCGAAAGCCTCGGCCTACATCGTTGGTTCATTGCCGTTTTTCGTGTTCGGTATGATATGGATGGTCAATCAGGAATATCTGGCTGGCTTCTTCTATGAACCGCGCCTGATGGTAGCAGGTTTGATCGGTGCAGTTTGGATGAGCGCGGGTGTGTTCATCATGTCCAAAATGGTCAGTTTCGAAATTTAGTCTGGGGAAGATGTCATGATTTTTGCAACTGCCAGACCCGAATTGATGGGTGTCGACATCTTCACTGTCGCAACCATTCTATCCGTATTAGGCTGCGCTGTCTCTTTGATGGCTGTTTACGCAGGCCTTTTTGCAACTGACCCTATGCAAAAGCGTGTAAAGTCACTTGTTGAACGCCGCGAGCAATTGAAAGTCGGCATTACCGCATCAACGTCAAAAAAGCGCGCTAAGCTGGTACGCAGTTCCGATGCGACTGACCGCATTCGCAACTGGTTATCCTCAATGAAAGTTTTGCAAGAGGACCAGATAAAGGTTGCGCAACAAAAGCTTGCTCAGGCGGGTATCAGGCGCAAAGAATTGGCGGTTGTGATTATCTTTTCGCGGATCGTCCTGCCAATCCTGTTTGGCGGCGGTATGGGAATCTACTTGTTCGTTTTTGACGGATTAAGCGATTGGACCACTTTTAAACGCTTCGGGCTTTTCGCTGGTGCGACAATTCTGGGATACAAAGCGGCTGACATCTACATCGAGAATCTGATCACAAAACGCACCGATGAAATTCGCAAAGGATTGCCCGATGCGCTTGATCTGATGATCATCTGCGCCGAAGCAGGCTTGACCGTCGACGTCGCTTTCAACCGGGTCGCCAAAGAACTGGGCCGTGGATATCCTGAACTGGGTGATGAATTCGCGCTAACAGCCATTGAACTCGGGTTCTTAACCGAACGGCGCATGGCATTTGAAAATCTGGCTTATCGCGTGAACTTGGATGCCATTAAGGGCGTGGTCACCACCATGATCCAGACTGAAAAATATGGCACACCGCTGGCTTCTGCGTTGCGGGTATTGTCCGCAGAATTCCGCAATGACCGGATGATGCGCGCCGAAGAAAAAGCAGCGCGCTTGCCCGCAATTATGACAATTCCTTTGATCCTGTTCATCCTGCCAACCCTGTTTATCGTTATCCTTGGGCCAGCAGCATGTTCGATCGGGGATGCATTCAAATAATTGCAGCGGATTTCTATCCTACGGCAACCTGCTGTTCGATAGCGCCAAATATACTATGACCGGCGTCGTCTCGTATTTCGATACGGACGACGTCGCCATTCTTCAAGAACGGCGTTTTGAATGCTCCGGTTTGAATTTTCTCGACCATCCTGATTTCCGCGATGCAGCTGTAACCGAGACCACCGTCCGGTATGGATTTGCCCGGCCCGCCATCCTCGCCTCGGTTGGACACAGTTCCTGATCCGATGATTGATCCCGCGCCAATGTTGCGCGTTTTTGCCAGATGAGAAATCAACACGCCAAAATCGAATGTGCAATCTTCCGATGCCACTGTTCGGCCAAATGCCGCCCCGTTCAAATCGACCATTAAAGTGCGATGCAGCTTACCATCGCGCCAATGTTCGCCAAGGCTTTCGGGCGTTACGAATACCGGTGACAATGCGCCTGCGGGCTTTGATTGCACAAAACCAAATCCTTTGGCCAATTCATCGGGAATCAAGTTGCGTAAAGATACATCGTTGACCAGTCCAACCAGCCGAACATAACCTAACGCATCATGTGGCGATACGCCTTGCGGAACATCGCCAGTTACCACCACAATTTCTGCCTCAAGGTCGCAGCCCCAGGCTTCATCAGCTAATTTGATAGGATCGCGGGGGCCGAGAAATTCGTCAGACCCGCCCTGATACATCAAAGGATCATGCCAGAAACTGTCGGGCAAATCGGCGGTCCTTGCTTGCCGCACCAACGCGACATGATTCACATAAGCCGATCCATCTGCCCATTGATATGCGCGGGGCAATGGCGCAGCAGCGAGCCGTTCATGGAACCGCATCATCGGAATGACTTCATGCGACAAGTCCGTTGCCAGGGCCTCTAACAGAGGAGAGATGCTTTCCCAATTGTCCAGTGCCGCCTGCAGCGTGGGTACGATATGCGACGCATCGGCATACCATGCAAGATCGTCCGAAACGACGACTAACTGCCCATCTCTTCCCGACTTTAGTGAGGCAAGCTTCATCGTTTATCCTTATCTTGTGAACCCGTAAATCCAAACATGAACGCATTTTTGAAATGAGGCAACGCCCCTTGACGATCACGGCTTGCAAAGCGAGCGTTTGTAAGTTCATATGTGCTGGAACGGAGGGGGATATGCGGCGTATCTTAACATTGCTGATGCTGCTTGTGGCGCCATCTATGCCCGCTGGGATCGCGGCGCAATCAATCGCTGAAATCCGTTCCGCCGAGAATGGTTTGACAAGCGAGCAAAGCCGGGACGCGAAATGGTATCTTACCCAACATCAGCGACTGGCTGCTGATATTGCCGCTTTGCAGCCGCAAACCAAAGGTGTGATTGAGGCATTTGTCGTGGCTGTAGGAATGGATGCCGATCCCGTCTTTGCGCGCGAATCGAAAGAAGCGGCCAAAGTCCTGTCGCGGCGGTTTGGCGCGAATGGGCGGGTCATATTGTTGGCGAGCGGCGACAATAGCTCGTCCGCGCAGGGTTCTCCGATAAATATCGCAACCGCATTGGCCGCTGTCGCTGCAAAGATGGATCTGAACGAGGATGTGCTGGTGCTGTATACGACCAGCCATGGCAGCGCAAAAACCGGCATAGTCTATCAAGACGGGCAAAACAGTTTTGGTATGGTGTCGCCAAGCCGCTTGGCCAACCTGATCAACGGCCTTGGCATCAAACGCCGGTTGATAATCGTTTCGGCTTGCTATTCAGGCGTATTTATTCCGTCATTGGCAAGCGACGATACGATCATAATCACTGCGGCATCGGAACGCCGGACATCCTTTGGCTGCAATCCTGGCAATGACTGGACCTTTTTTGGTGACGCGCTGATCAATCATGCGCTGCGTAAACCGGTATCTTTGGAACAAGCCGCAAAGGATGCCAAAAAGCAGATCTTCGATTGGGAGAATCAATTGGGGCTCATTTCTTCGGAACCTCAAGTGTCCATTGGTTCCAAAGCCGCCATTTGGCTTTCCGCGCTGGAGGCCAATCTTGCAAACACTGTTTCAATTCCCGTTGGCCGCCCGGCGATAGAAGGCGACGTCAAAGCAGCAGCAAAATAATATCATTCGGGCGCGTGTAACCAATCGGCATGACGCGGCGCTTTCTTGGTCTTGCTCCATTCTTCTAACATCAATGGAGCCACGCGTTCCAGCTCGTCATATTGCTCCGCTGTCCCGATGTTGCACGCCAACTCCAGCCGGTGGCCATTGGGATCAAAGAAATAAATCGACTTGAAAATTCCGTGATAGGTCGGACCCAAGACATCGACGCCCTGCCCCTCAATATGCGCTTTCGCAGATAATAAAGTCGCAAGATCCGCGACCTCAAAGGCGAGATGCTGCACCCATTCAGGTGTTTGCAAATCACGGCTCATCTGTGGTTGATTGGGCAGTTCGAAAAACGCCAGCACATTGCCGCCGCCGCAATCCAAAAAAACATGCATATAGGGATCATAGGCGCCGGTGGACGGCACATGATCTTCGCTAAATGCGTTCTTATACTTCATACCCAGCACCCGCCCGTACCAATCGACGGTTTCCTTGGCATCCTTGCAGCGATAAGCGACATGGTGGATGCGCGATAGGCTGAACGGCGCGCTCATTGCGTGGTTTCCAAAACGCCGCGCGCAATTTGGTCGCGCTCGATTGACTCGAACAAAGCTTTGAAATTTCCCTCGCCGAAACCCTCATCACCCTTGCGCTGAATAAATTCAAAGAAAACCGGGCCAATTTGGGTTTCGGAAAATATTTGCAGCAGCAAACGCGGGGTTCCGCCTTCGGTTGATCCATCCAGCAATATGCCGCGCATCTGCAATTCATTCACTGGTTCACCGTGCCCCGGAAGCCTGGTTTCAAGCATTTCATAATAGGCCGAAGGTGGCGGCGACATAAACGGCGTACCGAGTGCTTTTAGCCTATCCCAACACGCGGTGATATCGTCACAAATAAAAGCAATATGCTGAATTCCTTCGCCGTTATACGCGCGCAAAAACTCCTCAATCTGCCCGCCGCCGGCCTTGCCTTCCTCATTCAAAGGGATGCGGATCTTACCATCGGGCGCGGTCATCGCCTTTGATGTCAGCCCGGTATATTCGCCCTTGATATCGAAATAGCGTATTTCTCTGAAGTTAAAAATCCGCTCATAAAAACTGGCCCAATACGCCATTCGGCCGCCATAAACATTATGGGTGAGATGATCGATCAGCTTAAATCCGGCCCCCACCGGATGCCGATCGACGCCGTCAAGATAAACGAAATCAATGTCGTAAATTGACAGGTCGTCACCATAGCGATCAACCAAGTAGATCAACGCGCCGCCAATACCGCGAATGGCCGGAATGCGTAATTCCATCACACCGGTCTTGGCTTCAACGGGTTCCGCACCGCGCTCGATAGCCTCCCGGTAAGCGGCGTCTGCGTTCTTGACCCGAAATGCCATCCCACATGCCGACGCACCGTGTTCACCGCTGAAATAGGCGGCATGGCTGCGCGGTTCATAATTGGCGATCAGGTTTATGGCCCCTTGCCGCCACAGATCGACATCCTTGGAACGATGGTGCGCGATATGCGCGAAACCCATCGCGGCAAAAACCGGTTCCAATATGCCTTTTTTGGGGGCGCAAAATTCGACAAATTCAAAACCATCAAGTCCTAAAGGATTTTCAAAAAGATCGGTCATATTTGCTCCGGAATTTCTACACGGCGGCGTGAAAAACATAGATAGCATATAGTTGCAAATGCAACTAGTTTAAAATCTTGGCCAATGCGTCATTCCATACGGGAGACATTTTCGCGCAGCCGGTTTAGAATGCTGGCCAATTGCGCGGCGTCCTTATGACCCAGCGCATCTTGCAAACTTGCTTCGATCGAAAGCGCCATGGGTACGATTTGCAGATAAAGCTCCCGGCCCGTTTCCGTCAGCGCCAAATGATGCGAGCGCCCATCGGCGGCATTCGGTGCCCGCCCGATAAGACCGCGTTCCACCAATGCCTTGCTGGCCCGGTTGACGCTGACCTTGTCCATTGCGGTTGCGGCAACAAGATCGCGCTGCGTAGCGCTTTCCATCTCTCCCAATACGGCCATCAGCCGCCATTCGGGTATCTTCAATCCGAACTTGCCGCGATAGCCGCGCGCGATCAGGTCACTTACAGCATTGGATGCAATTGAAAGCTGATAGGGAAGAAATTCGTTTAGCTTCAAGCTCGATTTGACCACATCCATCTCCCTAAAGCTCGAAGGTAAATCCAACCCAAAGTGTGCGCGGCGTGGCCCGTTCAATCACGCCTGCGCCGCTGATGCCCGCTTGCACTTCTGCATCGAACAGATTTTCGGCGCGCAATTCAATCCCCAATCCGTTCGCCAAACGATATGACGCAAGCGCATCGACGGTGATTGCATCGTCCAATCGCGCGGCGTTGAGATCATCCTCAAACTGGCTGCCTAAATAGCGCAGGCTGGTATCAAATTTGAACGCACCTGAATCATATCCGAAGCCGCCACTGACAAAATGGCGTGGCACTTGCGCGGGACGCTTGCCCGAAAGCGGCGTTGCTATTCCGCCCGCCTTTACCTTGGCATCGACATAGGCGTAGCTTGCCCGGACCGTTACCGCGCCCAACTTCAATTTGGCGTCCAACTCAACACCCTTGCTGTCGATCGCTTCCAAATTTTCACGCCGCCGATATGCGCCGCCATTTGCGACAAAGCCGACGCCGGGAAATGCCCCCGGACCTCGGCCCAAGGTGACGTTCGCTATCGCATTATCCAACCGGTTGAAAAACCCGGTCGCTGATAACGACAAATCGCCGTTGCTATATTCAGCGCCCAATTCTGCACCTTTCAGCCGCTCCGGGGCAAGCATTTCGTTTGCTGCCGTTGCGTCGGCACCCACCCGAAACGGACGGTAAAGTTCGTTCAGCGTCGGCAACCGCCACCCCACATACGCAGCGCCCCGCAACTTGATTTCATCGCTGGCTTGATAGGCAATTCCGGCGCGCCCGGTTCCTTCCCACCCGGACCGCTTGGCAAAAACATCGTTGCTGCGGATGGTGCCGCCGATGTTCACTTCTTTGCGGAAACCGCCCGTGATGTTCCAATGATCCGCGCGTGCGCCTGCCGTTAGCGTAACCGCATCGACCGGTTGAAAACTTGCTTCTACAAAACCGCCAAGGGTATCATTGCGGCCGCCCGCTATCCGGTTGCGGCCCGGAATGGTCCCGGTAAAAAAGAAGTTTTCCTTCGTTTCGCCAATCGTCCGCCGCCATTCGCCGCCAATTCTTAATTCCGCATTGTCGCCCACCGGCGGCCGCACTTCAAGCCGCGCGCCCAAACCGGTTGATGGAACAGAGAATTGATCCAGCGTAATGCTGACGCTATTTCGGTTTGCTGAAACGGCTCCAAATCGATTGGCAAAATCGCGAACCTGGACATAGCCCAGCGCGGACCATTGCCAGCTGCTATCCCGGTTTACGAGCCGCAAGCTGGCGTCAACGCCGCTGTTTTGATTGTCAGAAAAATCAAAACCACGGTCGCGTTCATCGTTAAACGCGCGCACGCTGGCCTGCAATTGCACGGCATCTGTCAATGGAGCAACCGCGCGCACAGCAATTCCGGCCTGCTGATATGGCGCGGCCCGGTCCACGCTACCGCGCTGAGATTGTATGATCGGGATAAATCCATCCCCGCGTGCAAAACTGCCCGATACCGACAGCGTCCCCTGCCCAAGTTTCCGGGTCAGTGCGGCCTTTAGATCAACGCTGTTGCGGCTGCCGTAATATGCACCGGCGCTGATGCGGTCGGTATTTTGCAAGCTGTCCAGTTCGATTGTTCCGGCCAACGCCCCGGGTCCCGTGCCGACAAGTCCGCCGCCCTTGCGCACACGGATGCTCGCCAAATTCAACGCATCATAGCCGGGCCAGCTAACCCAGCCGCCAAATGGATCGGCTTGCGGCACATCATCCAACATCAATACGGCACGTGAAGACGCGCTTCCGCCCAAACCGCGCAGCGTGATCCCTTGGCTCGTCGGGTTGGCCGTGCGCGCATCGCTGCGCCGAAATTGCTCAAGCCCCGGCACACGGGTCAAGACATTTTCCAGCCGCCCGTTTGGCAATTCGAGGTTCTCGATTTTCTCGCTGTTTTCGGAAATCGATCTTTCAAGATTTCCCGTTACGATAATAGCAACAGAGTATCCGATCGCCAAAGTATCTCCATCCGCGCCAGCTGGAATTCCAGATGCTACAGATACGGTTTCCTGTGCCTGAGCCCAGAGTGGAGAACCAATCGCCAGCAATGGCAAAGTCAGTAACGTAAATTTTTTCATTCAAACTCTTCTATTCTGCTGACCGCAAACCAATTGCCGCAACGCATACCGGCTTTTAGAAAATTAATCGCGCATCCATTTCTGGAACACCGGAATGTCATCGGGCAAGCGATGATAAGTCTGCGCATCGCAAGCAAAATTTGCTGTATCAGCTTTGCCAAAGACACTTGGATCATCAAGCGACCCCACTTTCAGGATGACCGCCTGTTCAAATCCCGGCGCGCGCGTTGTCAGATGGGTTCCGCAGTTTTCACAAAACTCCCGGGTCACACCATGTTCCAAATCCGCGCGTTTATAGCCTTTGACTTTCCCCTTGGTAATCTCAAAACCAGCCGCAGGCATCGCCATAACCACCAACCCGCCGCCGCCTGTAATATACTGGCATTCCCGGCAAAAGCATTCTGCCTTCATCATCGGTTCCCCGTCAGCCTTGTACCGCACGGCCCCGCAATAGCATCCACCTTCTAAGCTCATTTTTGTTCTCCTTCATTCTGGGGATTAACCACATCTGGATGGGCGGCTTTAAACGCATCAATTGCACACAATGCCGCATCAAGTCGTAACAACTTCGGAAACGCCGCAAGCGGTGTGTTAAACCGCCGGGCATTGGCCATTTGCGGAACCAGACAAACATCTGCCAAATTCGGCTGGGTACCGCCAAATAAGCCTTGATCTGGAGCCATTTTTTCCAGCGCATTGAAACCTTCAACGATCCAATGGCGGTACCAATCGTCCACCGCTGATTGTTCCTGTCCCAAAACATCGCGCAAATAACGCAGCACCCGCAAATTGTTGAGCGGATGGATATCCGCTGCGATAACCAACGCCTGCGCCAGCGTTCTTGATCGTTCTGCCGGATCCGATGACACCATCGGTGGTTCCGGAAATCTGGCATCAAGATAGTCGATAATTGCCAGGCTTTGCGTAAAATCCTGACCGTCAATTGCCAGCATAGGAACAAACCCTTGCGGATTTCGGGCGACATAGTCTGCGGCTTGGTTCTCGCCCGTCAACAGGTTCGTGGGAATGGCCGTGTAATCGACACCCTTTAAATTGAGCGCAATTCTGACGCGATAACTGGCGGAGGAACGGAAATATTCAAAGAGTAATGGTTCGTTCATGCTGCTGATACTAGCAGCCGTTAGGGCGAACGCAATTGCGTTGCTTCGCGAAGTACAATTTACTAAGCCGTGGCGATAATTTGGGGAGCATGTTGATGAGCAGAACGATCCGGTCATTTGGTTTTGGAATAGCATTAGCGGCCTGTGCGGCAACGGCGGCGATTGCCGCGCCAGTGGCGATAACCGGAAACTGGATCACCAAAGACAAGGACGCTGTCATCAAAATTGCACCTTGCGGCGCTGCGCTTTGCGGCACAGTTTCGAAATATCTGGTTACGCCGCCCAACGGTGTTGACCAGCGCGATGATAACAACCCCGACAAAAGCCTGCGCAGCCGAAAGCTTTTGGGCAGTGCCGTGCTGATTAATTTTGTCGCAGATGGGGATCAATGGAAGGGCAAGATATATGATGCCCGAAATGGCAAAACATATCGCTCCGTTGTTTACAAAGGCAAGTCGGGACAATTGATTGTTAAAGGCTGCATCGGACCATTTTGCCAAAGTCAAACTTGGGCAGCTGCCAAATAGCTTGCCGATTAGTTTTTCAATTTCCACCCAGATTTGAGCAGCAAATACGCGGCAAGCGCAAACACCACATTGACCACCAGCAACACAATTGCGCCGGTCAAAACAGGCGAATCTGATTGCCCCAAAAAGCCATAACGAAAACCAGAGATGATATAGAAAAACGGATTGGCATGACTGATTGCTTGGAACACCGGCGATAGCTTGTCGACGGAATAAAATGTGCCAGATAGCAACGCAAGCGGCGCGATCACGAAATTGGAAATCGCGGCGGCGTGATCAAACTTCTCCGCCCAGATCGACGTAAGCACACCAAACAAAGCCATCAAAGTTGACCCAAGAATTCCGAACCACAAAACTGCCCAGATATGCGCCACCGAGACATGCACCCCCGGCCACAGCAACATTGCCAGCCAAACCGCAAAGCCAACCATGATAGCGCGCGTCACTGCCCCGCCAACCAATGCAACCAACAGCTCCGCGTTCGACAATGGCGGCATCAAATAATCAATGATCGTTCCCTGTATTTTACCGACGAGCAGGGCGAAGCTGCTGTTGGCGAAGGCATTTTGAAGCATGCCCATGATGATCAATCCCGGTGCCAAGAAATCAGCAAACGGGACTCCTAAGACCAATTTTCCATCGCGTCCTAATGCCACTGTGAAGATCACCAGAAACAGCAATGTGGTAATTGACGGCGCCCAGATCGTTTGCAATTGCACCTTCATAAATCGGCGCACTTCTTTCAAATAAAGCGTGCGAAGTCCGATCCAATTGACATTGCGAATTGCTATTCCTTGGGGCGGTTGTTGCACTTTGCCTCCCGAATTCCCAGATAAAGAGAACGCGGTTTCGTTTGGGTTGGATTTTTGGTGGATACTCATGGCAATATCGACTATCGGCTTGGCGACAACATCGCAAGGCGCAAACGCGCTTGTCGGCAATTTGCTGGCAAATGACGCCTAACATAATAATTGGAGCAAATATGGCCTGGACCGACGAACGGATCGACCAACTCAAAAACCTTTGGGAAAAGGGACTTACCGCGAGTCAAATCGCTGAAGAGCTGGGCGGCGTTTCGCGCAATGCGGTTATCGGCAAGGCCCATCGCCTTGGCCTAAAGTCGCGGCCTTCGCCGGTGAAGGCAAAGGATTCGGAAAAAAAGCTTGCTCCCAAAAAGGCGGCAAAAGTTGATGACGTGCGGCCAAAGGCGCGCGCGGCAGAAAGCCCGGCAGCCGAAGCTATCGCACCGCGCAGTGCGCCCGCAGCATCGCAAGCATCGGCAGCAGTGGGCGTCGGCACGCCGGATAGATCGGTCGCTTCGATGCCGCGCGTCGTTTCAATCGGCCCGGGCGGATTTATGCGGCAGGGACCCGGTGACCAGCAAGCGCCAATCCCGCCTGCGCCCGCTCGCCGCCTTGTTCCGGCGAAACCGAGCGCCGATATGGCAACCAAAACGTCGTTGCTTGATCTCAACGAACGCGTCTGCCGTTGGCCGATGGGCCATCCCGGCGAGGCTGATTTCCATTTCTGCGGAACCGCAGTGAACCCGGGCTTCCCTTACTGCGTCGAACATTGCGGCCGTGCTTATCAAGCGCAATTGCCGCGTGGTGTTCGCCGTCCGCCGCCGCCAATGCCCTTTGGTGGACCCCGCGTTCGTTAGTGTTCAGACCCTAATTACCCACAGATTTCCTTTTCTTCGGCTTGCATTGCGGACTCGCCGTGTTCTATAGCTGTTCCCTATGAATGACGATCTGTTCGGTGGCAGCGCTGCGGCGACTGCTGCTTCCAAAGAATATGATGCCTCGCAGATTGAGGTGCTCGAAGGGCTGGAACCGGTACGGCGCCGTCCCGGAATGTATGTCGGCGGCGTTGATGAGCGCGCGCTGCACCATCTCGCTTCCGAAGTGCTCGACAATTCGATGGACGAGGCGGTTGCCGGACATGCAAACCGTATAGAGGTCTATCTGGCAGTGAATAACCGCCTGACCATCAGCGACAATGGCCGCGGTATTCCCGTTGATCCGCACCCCAAATTTCCCGGAAAATCCGCGCTGGAGGTCATTATGACCACATTGCATTCGGGCGGTAAATTTGAAGGAAAGGCTTATGCGACATCGGGCGGGTTGCACGGTGTCGGCGTGTCGGTCGTTAATGCGTTGTCCGACGACACGATGGTCGAGGTTGCACGCGGCAAGCAGCTTTATCGGCAACATTTTTCCAAGGGGCATGCGTTAGGACCACTCGAAGATTTGGGACCGACGCAAAACCGGCGCGGAACAACCATCGCCTTCACCCCTGATCCCGAGATATTTGGCAAAGAAGCGCAGTTTAAACCGGCGCGGTTGTTCAAGCTCGCCCGGTCAAAGGCATATCTATACGCGGGCGTTGAAATCCGCTGGCGCTGTGATCCCGAACTTGCCAGCGATGATGTTCCTGCCGAGGCCGTCTTTCAATTCCCCGGCGGGCTATCCGATCATTTGCGGGAGCAATTGGGGGCCCGCGCATGTGCAACATCGGATTTCTTTGCCGGTACGCAGGATTTTCCAGACAAGCAAGGCCGCGTTGAATGGGCCATTTCGTGGCCGTTATATTCGGACGGCAGCTATAGCTGGTATTGCAACACCATCCCCACCCCCGATGGCGGAACCCATGAATCCGGTGTCCGCACCGCGTTAACAAAAGGGCTGCGTGCCTTTGGTGAATTGGTCGGAAACAAGAAAGCCACGCAAATTTCGGCGGAGGATATCTTCAACGAAGCCGAGTTGATGCTGTCCGTGTTCATCCGCGAACCGCAATTCCAAAGCCAGACTAAGGACCGCCTGACATCGCCTGAAGCAGCCCGCTATGTTGAAAACGCGGTGCGCGACCATTTCGACCATTTTCTTGCCGACAATATGGAACGCGGCAAGGCGTTGATGGGCTTCATCCTTGAAAAAATGGAAGATCGCCTGCGCCGCAAGGCCGAGCGCGAAGTTAAACGCAAAACGGCAACCAGCGCGCGCAAATTACGGCTTCCTGGCAAACTGACAGATTGTTCGGGCAACGCGGGCGACACCGAATTGTTCATTGTCGAAGGCGACAGCGCGGGCGGCAGCGCAAAGCAAGCGCGCAATCGCAAAACGCAGGCTATCTTGCCCATTCGCGGTAAAATCTTGAACGTCGCATCGGCAACCAAAGACAAAATCCGGGCAAATACGGAAATTGCCGATCTGTTGCTTGCGCTTGGATGTGGCAGCGGCAAGGAGTGCAACCCCGAAGCGTTGCGATATGACCGCGTCATCATCATGACCGACGCCGATGTTGACGGTGCACATATTGCCACATTGCTGATGACGTTCTTCTTTCAGGAAATGTCGGAGATTGTCCGCGACGGGCATCTGTATCTGGCACGACCGCCGCTTTACCGGCTGACCCATGGCAGCAACAGCGTCTATGCATCCGATGACGCGCACAGGGCGGAGTTGGAAGCCACGGTGTTCAAAGGCAAAAAGATTGAGGTAGGCCGGTTTAAGGGCCTTGGTGAAATGAACCCGGGGCAGCTGCGCGAAACCACGATGGACCCCGCCACGCGGCAATTGATCCGCATCACCCTGCCCCGCGAATATGAACAGCGCGCAAGTGTGAACGATCTGGTTGAACGGTTAATGGGCAAAAATCCGGAACACCGGTTTAACTTCATTCAGGATAATGCGGCGCAATTGGACGAAGAGGCGATTGATGCCTAATTGAAGCGCCGGGATTGAGGAGATGAAAATGAACCGCTTAATATTGTTATGCGCCGCAGCCAGCCTTTCCGCATGTTCAACCGTCGCTCCGACAGTCTTGGCCAATCCGGTGCCGGGATCAGCGCCAGTATCAACGCCAACCGCGCAATCGCCGCTCGACTTGCGGATCGGTGAACTTGTCGGCGCGCTAAAGGGAGATATCGCACCCGCCGATTATTTCGATCCGGCATTTCTGGCCGCCGTCCCAGCCGAACAATTGTCGGCCATTACCAAAAGCATCATCGCGCAATATGGACAGCCGATCAACGTGCTGACCATCGACAAAAAATCCGCCACCGGCGCGACAATTTCCGTCGCATTTGAAAAGGCGGTCGGCACATTCAACATCAATGTAAACGGCGCAGCGCCTTATAAAGTGAACGGATTGCTTGCGACAGAATTCGCCGCGAAAGACGATAGCTTGGCCAAAATCAGCGCGGAGTTTGCCGCGTTGCCGGGCAAGGCGGGATTTGTCGTCGAAGCTTTGAATGACAGTGTTGCCAACAAGACTATCGCTGCGCACAATGCCGAAACTCAATTTGCAATAGGATCGACGTTCAAGCTCTACATCCTTGCCGAATTAGCGGCGCAAATTGACGCCAAGGAACGCAAGTGGAGCGACGTTGCGCCATTGTCACACCGTTCGTTTTCATCAACGGCAACGAACAAATGGCCAAGGGACGTGCCGGTAACGCTGTCAACATTGGCCTTGCAGATGATATCGGTCAGCGACAATAGTGCCACAGATACGCTGCTGCATTTGCTTGGCCGGTCAGCTGTTGAACGCAAACTGGCGCAAATTGGGCATCGCGCGCCAGACAAAACGCTCCCGTTCCTCTCAACAGTCGAAGCATTTGCGCTAAAGAGTCCTGCCAATGGCGCATTGCGCGCCCGTTATTTGGCGGCCAGCGAAGCAGAACAACGTTCGATTATTTCCAAGGAACAGGCAAAGCTGGGTTTTGATCAAATTGACAACCAGACTTTTGCCGGCGGCCCCGCGCATATAGACACGTTGGAATGGTTTGCCGCGCCCTATGATCTCGCAAATTTGTTCAACCACATTCGCCAAACACGAAGCGATCGCATGCTGGAAATTCTGTCTGTAAACAGCGGTATTCCAGCGGCAAGTGCAGCGAAGTGGAACTATGTGGGATATAAAGGCGGCAGCGAACCCGGTGTAATTTCAATGAGCTTCCTTCTGCATGCCAAATCAGGGCAATGGTATGCCGTCACCGGCAGCTGGAATGATCCCGCAAAGGCCGTCGACGAGGGCAAGTTTGTCGCAATGATGACGCGGTTGGTTCAGGCGGTTGAGTGAGATGAGGGGGTGTCTGGTTTCGACAAGGTTTCGGTCGTTCGGGTGCTGACGTAGGCAGCCTGAAAGCCGACATCAAATCGATGTAGTGTCCCTCAATTTCAATTTCAAATTAACGGATTTTTAGCGCGATTGGCCTATTCTTGCGAAGATTAAAGGTCTAATTAGGAATACATCATGTCAACAGCAGAAGATTTAATACCCGCACTGGACTTAGATAATATTGAACATATCGAATGGCTGAAAATACACAACAACCCAGCCGATAATTTTGAGGTTGTGAGCGCCGAAATGTGTTTTCGCAACGACCCCCATCAATTCATTGATTGGCTGATCGATCAGCCCGATCTGGATCGGGGTACTGCTGGCTTTATCTTTTTCGGGGCAGGCGGGCTAGAGCGCGTTATGGGTTCGCAGCATTATGGTCGGGTAGACCCCGAGTGGGCAGATCGGCTGCTGTATGCTCTTTGCGCCAGAAGTGAACAACGTGGCTTTCAGTTTGATAGGATTGCACCGCCGAGTTGGTGCAACGATAGCCGCGACAAATTGTTGGACTTCCTCTCGAACAACGCGCCATCAGCGGATTTCCTTATTCCTTATAACTTATTCAATGCGCCGTTTCCTGCGGAAGGTATGGCTTCGCATTATTCAGAGATCGGTGAAGGAGAGCTGGTCACCGATAGCTATTTGTCCGAAACCTTGCCCGATATTTATGGGCCTGAAGGTACCATCCACTCATATAATTCACAACAAAAGGCGCAAAAGAAACGCGGTTTCTTCGGCTGGTTTCGCTAAAATATCTGAAATTTTGTCATTTCGAATTAAATTTTTTAAGCCTTGTCACTCATTTAAATTCGGACGAAAATATTAAGACGCCTTTTAAATTTATAGCCCGCTTAGCGCGACCTAATACATCGCCTGATCATAGCCAATTCGCGCAACGCCGAAATATTAGCTTTATAAAATTCAGAACACTTCGAGGAAACCAAACTGAATTATTAGGATCAGTGAGGGTCTGCTTTTGCGATTCTCGAGGGAAATCCCGACAGTCCGCTCCCCCCAACAAACCCGCCATTGGCAATTCAGCTGCGTCACTCCGATTGGACAAGCGGGTCATTTTGTCTGCAACCCCCAGCTCGTCAAAGGACAGGTTGCTTGTCTCATCCTTCGACATCGCCCCGCCGTGCGGTATGCCCCCCGCCACGCATTTATCCTTGTAATGTAGGATTTGTTCTGGGAACGAAGGTCTAGCCGCTTGTTCAGGGCTGGCTCTTTGACATTGTTGGCGGTCGAATCGGCGAAGGCAAAAGCCTACAAAAAACCGCGATGTTGGAAATATTCGAACTCCATGCTTTCGCGAAATGTCAAAATAGGCGTCAATCTTGTCAACTAGGTGTCAACTTGGGCGATTTTGAACTGAAACGATGTTGGATTAAAATCGCATGATTATTGTGAATTTCAGGGACACCAGAATTCTAGGAGCACTATACTTAAAAGGCTAAACACCCGCTAAGAGCGCATCCTTCGCAAAAGCTACCTATCCGGACTCCCAAATCCAAACCGCCCCCTCACCCCACCAACGCCGCCACCAACGCTTTCACCTTTTTCTGCCGCCATTGGGGGAGCGGGGCAACCAGCCAATAGGCTTGGTCGCTATCCTTCGCGTTGCCGCTCACTTGCACACGCGCCGCATCAATATCGGCCTGTGCCAAAAGCGCCGGCACATTTGCAGTGCCCAAACCGATTGCGGCGGCATCGATTGCCAGCCCTGCATCGCCCAGCCGCAGTGCCGCGACGCCTTCTGCCACGGGACATTTGGGCCAGCTGATCGGCAAGTCGCTGCCGCCATTCGGCGACGTGACGGTTACGAATGCCCCCGCCGCCAAGCGCACGCCTTCATGTTCGCCGGGGCCGCTGGCAAAGCGGATGGCGATGTCTAGATTGGCCTCGGTAAAATCAACATCTTCGTCGGCGGACACCAGATTAAACCTTACGTCGGGATTGGCCTTGCTATAGTCCGCAAGCTTTACCGCCAGCCATTTTGCGGTAAAATCGCGCGGCGCGGCGATGGTAAGGACGTTGGACGATTGCCCCGCTTGCATCGCACGAACGGCTTCTTCAAATTGCAGAAAACCGCTGCGCAATGCGTCCAATCCGGCCTCGCATTCGCCGGTTAATTCCAATCCCTTGGGCGTGCGGCGGAACAGGACGACGCCCAGCAAATCTTCGAGCGCGCGTATTTGTTGGCCGACAGCGGCGGGGGTCACGGCCAGCTCGTCGGCTGCCTTGGTAAAGCTCAAATGCCTTGCCGCCGCGTCCAAAACACGCAGGCCATTGAGCGGTATATGCGTACGTTTCACGCTTTCGCCTTGGACGCAATAATTTTGAACAAAAAACCGTAGCCCTGAGCCTGTCGAAGGGTGTGTGTCTGCAACGCGCCCTTCGACAGGCTCAGGGCTACGGTTTTATTACGGAGCAACATTGTCAGCGCGCCGTGGCCGGAGCGATCAATGCAAAGCGCGGGATCTCTGCCAGAAAGGTACCGCCATCGGCGCGAATGAAACGGAAATGTCCTTCCATGCTTCCGCTTGGCGTAGGTAACGGGCAGCCCGAAACATAGTCATGTGCGCCGCCGGGATCCAGCACCGGTTGTTCACCAACAACGCCGTCACCATCGACGTGGCTAACGTTGCCGCGCCCGTCGGTGATTTTCCAATGCCGAGTCAGCAATTGCACCGCCTCGTCAGAATGATTTTCGATACGGATATGATAGGACCAGAACCAGCGTCCCGATTGCGGTTGTGACTGGTCGGTCAAGAAATTTGGGGCAACACGTATCGTGATGCCATCGGTGGTTGCGGTTTCCCGAAACAGGCTGTCCAATATTCCGGTCATAGCCCCACTGCCCTCAATGCTTGATCCAAATCCTCAATCAAATCCTGCGGATCTTCCAGCCCGACATTGATGCGGATCAATCCTTCGCCCACGCCCATTGCCGCGCGGCCTTCGGCGCCGATGCCATGATGCGTGCTGGATGCAGGATGGCACATCAGGCTGCGTGCATCGCCAATATTGTTGGAAATATCGATCAGCTCCAGCGCGTTTAACAGCCCATGGGCCTGCGCACGGCCGCCGTCCAATTCGAATGCAAATATTGGCCCGCACGCCTTCATCTGCTTCATGGCCAAGCTATGTGCTGGATGCGATGCGAGGCCGGGGTGCAACATAACCGGCACGCGATGTTCCATAAACTTGCCCACCGCCAGCGCGTTTTCCGATTGCCGCATCGCCCGCAAATCAAGCGTTTCCAGACCTTTCAGCACCACCCAAGCATTAAACGGGGCCAAATTGGGGCCAGTATTGCGTTGGAACGGCAACAATTTTTCGTTGATGAAGGCGTTGCTGCCGCACACTGCGCCTGCAAGCACGCGGCCCTGCCCGTCCATCATCTTGGTCGCGCTATACGCCACCACATCCGCGCCAAAATCCATTGGCCGCTGTAGTACACTTGTCGCAAAGGCGTTGTCGACGACGGTGGTGATGCCATGCGCCCGCGCCAAACCGCATACATATTCCATATCGACAATATCCATTGTCGGATTGGCCGGTGTTTCAAAAAAGAAAACCTTGGTATTGGGCTGGATCGCCGCAGCCCATTCGTCGTTATTGCGGCTATCAATCGTGGTTGTCGTAATGCCCCATTTGGGAAGCAGATTATCGGTCAACCAACGGCACGATCCAAACGCCGCGCGCGCCGCAACCACATGGTCACCTTGTTCCAGCTGACACAACAACGCCGTGGTCATCGCCGCCATACCGGTGGCCTGCGCGCGGCAAGCATCGGCACCTTCCATAAGGGCAATGCGTTCTTCCAGCATTTCCACGGTCGGGTTTTGCAATCGGGAATAGGTCATGCCCTCTGCTTCACCGGCAAAGCGCGCGGCCACAGTTTCAGCATCGTCATAAGTGTAACCCGACGTCAGAAACAACGCTTCCGACGTCTCGCCATGCTCGCTGCGCCACGTACCGCCGCGCACCGCCTGTGTTGCGGCGCGCCATTTGCTTGTGATTGATCGGTCTTGGCCTGTTGTGCGTTTCATACGCTTCTTTTCGGGGAGTTAGGGGTTCAGGTCAATGGCCGATGATTGCAATTTTAGAGAGCAGAGATAACAGAATCGCCCATTTCGCTGGTCGTCATCTTGCCGCCCAGATCCGGCGAGCGCGCGCCATTGGCCAACGCGCTTGCTACTGCTGTCTCGATCCTGACGGCGGCTTCCGATTGGTCCAATGAATAGCGCAGCATCATGGCGGCTGACAAGATCGTCGCGAGTGGATTTGCTTTGCCCTGACCAGCGATATCGGGGGCGCTGCCGTGGATTGGTTCGTATAATCCCTTGCCCGCGCTGTCCAACGATGCGCTAGGTAACATGCCGATTGACCCCGCGCACATGCTGGCTTGATCGGACAATATGTCGCCAAACAAATTGCCGGTGACGATGACATCAAACTGGCCCGGATTGCGCACCAGCTGCATGGCGCAGTTATCAACATACATGTGCGAGAGAGTTACTTCAGGATATTCGGCATGAGTTTCGATCACCACATCGCGCCACAGCTGTGATGTTTCCAACACGTTGGCTTTATCAACTGAACAAAGTTTTTTGCCCCGCGCCATGGCCGTTTGAAAGCCAACATGGGCGATGCGCCGAACCTCGTCTTCATTGTATGACATGATGTCATAACCTTCTCGCTTACCGTTGGCATTTATGCAAATGCCCTTTTCACCAAAGTAAACGTCACCGTTTAACTCGCGCACAATCACCATATCGATCTGCGTCGCTATCTCGGGACGCAGGGCTGATTCAGCGGCCAGTTCGGGAAACAAGGTTGCCGGGCGCAAATTGGCGAACAGCTCCAATTCCTTGCGTAAGCCCAATATCGCTTGTTCAGGCCGCAAATGTCGTTCCAAGCTGTCACAATCGGGATCGCCAACGGCTCCAAACAATATGGCATCCGCACGCCGCGCGGTGGCAAGTGTCTCGGCAGGCAGCGGATGGCCAGTGGTTTTATACGCCGCGCCGCCGACAAGCGCCTCTTCATACATCATGCCCGGCAAACCGAGCGCATCCAGCACCCGTTTGGCCTGTGCAATGACTTCAGGGCCGATCCCGTCGCCGGGCAATAAAGCGATTAACATTTATGTTCCATTCCATCAGCATGAATATGATTGCCGAAATACAGTAAGCCCCTGCCAATACCGCAGGCGTTATGCAACCGCCCTTTTCAGCCTTTCGACAAGTCGTTCGCGTGCGGCCATTACATCAGCACGCCGGTCTCCCAGCACATGTTCCACCAACCGCGCGCGATTATGCGCCAACAATGCCGTCGGCGCCGAAATTTGGCGGTCGCCGATCACTTCTTCTGCATAACCAAGTTCGGACAGCAGAATCTCTTCATAGCGGGCCACTGCACCTGCCCAGCGCCGCGCCGCAGGAGCCAATTCAACCGCCGCCAACACCCCGTCCAATGCGCTGTAAAGCTGCGGATAAGCGTGCCCTTCCGGCAGGCTAGCCGCAGTCAGCGCCGTCACCCAATCAATTGCCGCCACCGCCAATGGCTCGCCCAATAAATGCGCACGGCTATGTTCGGGCTCTGCGCTTAACGCAGGCAATTGCCCCGATATGCGCGCCCGCCAATCGCCCTTGATAACATTGCCGGGAATTAAGACCGGCCGCAAATGCCGCCCCCGTGCGCCTTGCACATAGCCCGCCATCAATCCATGATCCGCCGTCATAGCGCGAACGATGGCTCCCGCTTCGCCATGAGGGCGGACGGCACAGACGATGGCTGATGCGGTGATTTGCATGGCGATAAGCTATGCCCGAAAATGCGGCGGTAGCGAAGCGATTATGGTCTGAGGTTGCGCTCAGGTCGCGAATTAGAGCGCGCGGACGTTTGAGTGAAACACAACTCCCTTGGACGAAACAACACCGTTCGTACTGAGCTTGTCGAAGTACAGGTTGCTTGCCTCATCTTTCGACAGGCTCAGGACGAACGGAGAGGGAGTTCTGTGGTAAAGTAATGTCCCCACGCTCTAATGCTGCCCACCCGTTCACCCCTACCCGCCACCATGATAATAGTCATAAACCGTCCGTGCCACCGCATCCGAAACGCCCGGCGTGCGCGCCAAATCTTCTAGGCTGGCGTCGCGCACTGCCCTGGCTGTGCCGAAATGCATCAGCAGCGCTTTCTTGCGCGCTGGCCCAACGCCGGGCACTTCGTCAAGCGGACTGGCGGTGATTGCCTTGCTGCGTTTCGCTCTGTGTGCGCCGATGGCAAACCGGTGCGCTTCATCGCGCAGCCGTTGCAGGTAAAACAGCACGGGCGCGCCCACTGGCAGGTCAAATTCGCGGCCATCGGGAAAATGGAAGCTCTCGCGCCCGGCATTGCGGTCTGGTCCTTTCGACACGCCGATGCACGGCACATCCTCAACGCCGATCTCTTCCAGAGCCGCCTTCACTGCGCTCATCTGCCCTTTGCCGCCATCGATCAGCACCAAATCGGGCCAGTCGCCCTTGCTGCGGTCCGGGTCTTCCTCTTGCGCGCGTCCAAACCGGCGCTGCATCACTTCACGCATCATCGCAAAGTCATCGCCGGGCGCGGTGTCGGGATTCTTGATGTTGAACTTGCGATACTGGCCTTTCATAAACCCGTCTGGCCCGGCGACGATCATCCCGCCCAGCGCGTTGGTGCCCTGAATATGACTGTTATCGTAAACCTCGATACGCTGCGGCGGTTCGGCGAGTTCAAACAGATCGGCAACCTCTTGCAGCAGCTTACCTTGCGTTGTCGATTCCGCCTGCCGCCTTTCCAGCGCTTCTGCCGCATTGCGCACGGCTTGGCCAATCAGGCGCACCCTATCACCGCGCTGCGGCACCGATATCGTCACCTTGCCGCCTGCTTTTTCGGCCAGCGCAAGGGCAAGCAGCTCATCTTCGGCAGGCGCGCGGTCGACCAATATCGTGCGCGGTGGCGGCACGTCTTCGTAAAACTGGATTATGAAACTGGCGAGCACCTCATCCTCCGGAACTTCGGCTGTGTGCACCGGAAAGAAACTGCGATGCCCCCAATTCTGGCCGCCGCGAATGAAAAATGCCTGAATGCACATCACGCCGCTTTTCGATGCCAGTGCAAAGATATCGGCGTCGCCAACGCCTTCTGCATTGATCGCCTGCGAACCTTGAATGAAAGTGAGCGCCTTCAAACGGTCGCGCATGATCGCGGCACTTTCAAAATCCAGCGCCTCCGCCGCCGCCTCCATTTGCCCCGCCAATTTCGATTGCACGGCGGTGGACTTGCCCGACAAAAACGCCTTGGCATCATTCACCAGCTCGTCATAATTATCCTTGCTGATCCGGTCCACGCACGGCGCAGAACAGCGTTTGATCTGATAGAGCAAGCAAGGCCGGTCCCGATTGTTGAAAAAGCTATCACTACAATTGCGCAGCAAGAACAGTTTTTGCAGTGCGTTGATGGTCTGATTAACCGAACCAGCGGATGCAAACGGGCCATAATAATTGCCCTTTGCACGGCGCGCCCCGCGATGTTTTTGAATGCGCGGAAACGCATGGTCAGCGCGCAGCAGGATGAACGGAAAGCTTTTATCATCACGAAGCAGCACATTATACGCCGGGCGATACCGCTTGATCAACTGCGCCTCTAACAGCAACGCCTCTGCCTCGCTGCCGGTCGTCACAATCGTCATGCTGCGCGTTTGCGCGACCATGCGGCGCAGACGGTTGGGCAGACGGTCGACCTGCGTATAATTGCTGACCCGGTTTTTCAGCGCCCGCGCCTTACCCACATACAGCACATCACCGCGCGCATCATGCATACGGTAAACGCCGGGCTTTATCGGCAGCGTCTGCCACACGTTGCGGATGGCTGCGATCCCGGCGTCCAGATCCGGCGTGCCAGCACCGCGCACCGCATAAGTCGCCTTCTCCTCGTTAAAACGAGAGGCGGAATTGGGCGTGTCGGGACGATCAGCTTTGGACATATTCTCGTCTAAGCAAATAATGGACGCTTAGTCAGCAATCCTTTTCACCATCGTCGCCAATGGCACGGGCACAGTGCCATTTTCATCAAACCATTCGGATTCGATTTCATAGCCGCATTTCAGATAAAACGGCTTTCCCGCCATGGTTGCCGCCATTTCTAGTGCGCGAAATCCTTCTGCGCGGGCGGCGGATTCTCCGGCCTCGATGACCATCCGGCCAATGCCGTGACCGACATGATCGGGGTGGGTGTACATGGCACGAATGCGGGCGCGGTCGCGTTTCGGGTCCAGCAAGCTGATGTCACGTCCTGCACTGTGATTGCCGCCATATAGCGTCGCCCGCCGCGACCATCCGCCGCATCCCGCCAGAATATCGCCCGACCACACGGTGAAATACGTGCCATCCTCGATCAGTTGCGTATCCAACCCCATTGACGCGGCGGAGGCGGTGACTTGTTCCGGGGTCAGATAGGCCTTCTGAAGCTGGCGTATCGACAGGTCCATTAGGGCGCGAATGGCTTCGCTGTCTTCGGGTGTGGCGAAGCGCAGGTGATATGGGTTGGTCATGTTTGGGATTTAGCTAAAGCCTGAACGTGAGGCAAGTTGACATAGACAAATCGTCATTGCGAGGAGCGAAGCGACAAAGCAATCCAGAGCGTCCTTACTCTGCTCTGGATTGCCGCGCTTCGCTCGCAATGACGAATGACTAATTCTCCAACATATACCGGACCGAAATGTTAATCTGGCTGGCGACTTCACCCGGTTCAATTGGTGTGCTGGCCCCGGCGCTAGCATCACTCGCCACTCTCATATTGGCCATTGGCAAGGGGCCGGCCATCTCTTGCACTTCGGAAATCGACAGCAATCGCGCTTTGGCAAAGCCGGCATTTTTGGCATAGAAAGCCGACAGCTTGCCCGCCTGCTGGATTGCGTCCAATCGTGCCGCTTCGGTCAGCGCGCTATCATTTTCCACCATGAATGTTGGCCCCGACACGTTGGTCGCCCCCGCATTGACGAGTGTATCGAGCACAGTGCCGATTTTGCTGATGTCCTTCATCCGCACGGTGACGCTGTTGTTGGCGATATAGCCTTTGAACACTTGCCCCTTTTCGCCGTAATCATAATCTTGATTCAGCGAGACACTCGATGTTTGAATATCTTTATCGGCAACGCCCTTGCCCTTCAACGCGGCCAACACCGACTGCATTTGCTTGGCATTTTGCGCCATCGCATCCGCCGCGCTGACCGCTTTGGTTTGTACACCCGCGTTCAACATGGCGCGGTCAGGCTTGGCGCGGGCAATGCCCGTTACCGACAGCGTAACAACCGGCGCATCGCTTTTATGATTTTGGCTCATCGATTCCGTACTCGCAACATCGTGGGCAAATGCCATTGGCGGCATCGCAACCATAGCTATAGCGCCAAGCAGAGCAAATTTACGCATAAAATATCCTATCCCGTATTGCGACGAAATGCCGCCGATAAGGGATATGGTACATTAAAATTGCACAATTGCTGAACGGATTTTTGGGGATTGGATACGCAGCAATTTGCGGCGTGTGCTCCCTGGCGAAGGCCGGGGTCCAGCTCGAAGGTTAAAAATGCTATGCAACTCTAGACCCCGGCCTGCGCCGGGGCACGCAGTTAATTCAACGCAGCAATCGATGTATCGATTAACGCGGCATCGGCTTTGGCATCGGTGCTGCTGATGATGATATATTCGGCTGCAGCCGCTGCTGTGGCAGCTGCTGTGCCGCGAACATCGGCAATCGCGGCGGTTTCCGCTGCTGCGATTTTATCTTCGGCCATCTTGGCGCGGCGCGCAACCATTGCGGTCGCGTCTTTCTTTGCGTTGGCGATGATCAGCTTGGCTTCTTCGGCCGCGTTGGCTTTCATCGTTTCGGCGTCGGCTGCGGCTTGTTTCGCCTTGGCTTCATATTCCGCCTTGATCGCTTCGGCTTCGGCACGCAGATTTGTTGCGGCATCCAGTTGTTCTTTGATACCGGCAATTTGTTTGTCGAGCAATCCGGCGACCAACGCGGGAACTTTCTTCCAAATCGCGATGCCGATGACAACCAGCATGGCCAAGGCCACCAACATTGTCGCATCAAACCCGAACGCCGATGGCACAGCATGCTCTTCGCCGCCGTGCGGAACTTCGGTCGTTGCTTGCGCACCATCAGCCGCCACATCATGCCCCATTGCGGCATGATCCACCGGAGCGGTTGTTGCTGCGGTTGCGGTTGCGGATGCGTCCGGTGTTGCGGTTACTTCATTAGCCATTTGCCATCACCGTCTTCACTGCATTGGCGGCCTGCGCTGCGGTTACTTTAACGCCAGCGACCTTGGCCGCGATGTCGGCGGCGGCTTCGGCGGCTACGCTTGCAACGCTGGCCATGGCCTTAGACCGTGCCTGGGCGATATCGGCTTCTGCCACTGCAAGCTTGGCCGCAATATCCGCCTCCGCATCAGCCAGAGTTGCAGCAGATGTTTTCGCGGCCTTCGCCTTGGCTTCGTTTGCTTTGGCCAATGCCTCGGCGCGGGCAGCAGCGAGTTGTCCGTCGCCGCCCGATTCCATGCTTTGCGCCTCTGCCCGTGCCCGTTCCGCAGCAGCCAGATCGTCAGCGATCTTTTTGTCACGGGCGTCCACAGTCGCCTCAACCTTTGGCAACATCATCTTTGCGATCCCGAAATAAATCAGGCCAAAAGTGATCAGCATCCAGAAAAACTGCGATGCATAAGTGTCAAGTATCTGTGCGATTTGAGGCATTGGGTTCTCTTATTCGGTAATATTTGAAAAATGCCCCGGCATTGCGCCGGGACGCAATCAAAAATTAGGCAACGAAGATCAGGATCATCGCAACAACGAACGCGAGCAGACCCAAAAGTTCCGCAGCCGCAAAGCCGATGAACAAACGGCCCTGTTGGCTGTCCGCTGCTGCTGGGTTACGCAATGCGCCCTGCAAGAACGATCCAAAAACATTACCCACACCGCCGGCGGCAAGGCCTGCTCCGATTGCTGCAAGGCCGGCACCGATCAATTTTGCTGCTTCTGCGTCCATGGTAAAAACTCCTGTTTAAATGAAATGTAATAGGTTGAAAAAACTTAGTGAAGATTGACTGCGTCGTTGATGTAGAGCGAAGTCAACAGTGCGAAAACATAGGCCTGAATGGCGCATACCAGCAGCTCAAGCAAAGTGATGCCGATCATCAGAATGAAGCTTGGGATCGCAACAACCGGCGTTACCCAAATTGCTTCGGCATTCAGTCCGTTGATCACAAAGCCAGCAAGAACCTTCATTAATACGTGGCCAGCAGTCATCGCGACAAACAATCGCAGCGCAAGGCTGAACGGACGGATCAGGAACGAAAACAGCTCAATCGCCGGTATCAACCACAACAGCCACCAAGGTGTACCATGCGGCACAAACAGCGAGAAGAAATGCAGGCCATGCTTCCAAAAACCGACAACCAGAACCACCGAAAAGCTGATGATCGCGAGCAATGCCGTAACGGTCAAATGGCTCGTGACGGTAAAAGGATGAACGCCCGGTACGATTCCGAATGGCATCATGCCCATGAAGTTTGCGACCAAGATAAACATGAACAGGGTGAACGCCAACGGTACGTATTTCTTGCCCTCTGGTCCAATGTTGCTCGACATCATGTTATTGATAAAGCCTGAAACGCCCTCGACGGCCATTTGCCAGCGGCCGGGGATCATCGCGCGCTTCATTCCGCCAGCCATGAAAACCCAGATGGCGGCCAAGACGAGCAGCATAAACAATGATGAGTTGGTGAAGCTGATGTCGTAACCGAACAAATTCAGTTGAGCGAGCGGCTCAATCTGGAACTGGTGCATCGGATCAATTTTGCCGCTTTCAGATGCCACGTTCACTACCCTGTTTTTGGCCCAAAATTTAGGCCTGTTTGGGCCATTTATTTAGGCCTGTTTTATACGCAACAAGCGTCCGAACTATTCCGGACGCTCAGCAGAAATCTTTATGATGTTCCTGAACGCGACACCTATCCCTAAGAACAGGCATGCGAGCAAGAGCCAAGGTGTAGTCTCCAGAAAGCGGTCCAAGAACCACCCAACCAGCGCACCACCCGCAGGACCAGCGATCAATTCCGTCAGCACCCTGTTTCCCTGCCGCATTCCTTTGGCGGGGACTTGGTGTGCTTTGCCGGAACGAACGTCTTCCGCCTTTCGGACCTTTTTCAGCTGCATGTCTAACGAATCGAGCCGCGGGTCTTCAAGGCGTTTGCCGTCCTGCGCGGGATCTTCTGGAGCCATGTGATTCCGTCCTTTCGGGTTGCGAAACGGGCGGCCATGAAACCGGGACATCCCGCCTAGGCACGGGCGCATTAGGCGACGGCATGCGCCAAGTCAACATCGCCTGATTGCAATTTGTGGATATAATGTTGCAGCGCGGAATGCGGACAACAAAAAGCCCGCAGCTATTACGCTGCGGGCCTTGATTGTGTTGCCGTTCAAAAATTACTTTTTGAACAAGGATGTCGTCATTAAGGGCAGCGCGGATCCAGCACCGG
The DNA here is from genome assembly GCA_043750535.1 of Sphingomonadales bacterium. Taxonomy (GTDB): domain Bacteria; phylum Pseudomonadota; class Alphaproteobacteria; order Sphingomonadales; family Sphingomonadaceae; genus Sphingorhabdus_B. Next base: position 115,725 of record JAYVBJ010000043.1, read on the forward strand.
CGCGGCTTCGCTCTTGGTGACCCAGCTGCCCGATGGTGTTTGATATTTCTCGCCCACCGCAACGCGTTCTACGATCAAGCGGCAACCATTGCGGAACGCCATTTCCTCAACGGTCGCACCATTGGCACTTGCCGCTTTGGTGTACGCATCCTTGCGTTTGATGTTCAGATCCTTGACCAACGCATCAATCGCCGGTGCAGGCGCAGTGACATAGCCAAGATAGCCGTCTGGCTTCTCACCGATCAAGCCTTGATCACGTGCAGCCTGAAACGCGGGATCACGCTGCATCGCCGACGCGGCGGTTGCTGTCACGCTAAGTAGTGTCGCTGCAATCATCATTTCAACATATTTATTCATCAAAAAATCTCCGGATTTTGATCAATCACCTGCTTCGAAGCCTGATCCAGCCTGTATAAAACCTCTTGCCGGATTTGGATATTCAAGTTGATTACAATTGGCTTGTCGGGCGCCTGCACTTGCACGCAGCCCGTCATCGCCAAGGCAATCAACGGTGTGACTAAAAAGATCCTTTTCCCCATGTTACGGCGAATCGCACTATTCATACGTTTCGTCAATTGGATGTTGTAATCGCACACACGTGCTTTCCAATGGCTGAACGGTCTATTCATCTTTTGGTTCACTTTCTTCTTCGCCTGTTATCGGCGGAACTCCGGCTTCGCGCTGCAATAAAAATGGCAAGCCTTGGTCGCGGGCATATTCAGCATCGTACAATCCGCGAACAGAGCTGATCAATTGCATGAATTGAGCGCGAATGGATACATTGAACTGGATAGGGATTTTTGCCAGTTGTTTGGTAATGAAGTTCCGGCTTGCCCCTGTTCCTTGCTGCAGTCCGGCAAATTTTACTTCGGTGACGATTTCGCCGTCAATGTCCCCCGCAATGCCGATAACCAATTCATTGTAACGAATTGATTTGAGCGCATTGAAGGCAAAATTGGCGAATACTCCCATATCTTTATAGGTAAGTTCGCCAACATAGCTCACCTGCCCTCCGCCCGGCCTTGAAACCAGAGAACCGCCGACTATCCGCCCGCCTTCTTGGTTGAACACCATCGGCAATGTGCCGTCAAAGACTCCGGAAACTTGCAGGTTCTGGAAATCATATTGTTGAAGAAATTGAGCAGCATCCATGCCAACCACACGGAACGTCAAACGCCTGTCCTTGTCGATGCCAAAATCCAGAACTGTCGGCTCCAGGATCAGCTCGCCGCCGGCAAAAGGCCAAGTGCCGCCTTCTATTCCAACTTTTTTGCCGGGCAAAAGCTGATATCTGATCTTACCGTCGATTGCGGCAATGCCGGGATTAATCGACGCGATTTTGGCCAATTGGCCGGGTCCGGTTTCAAATCCAAGCAGATCGCTAAAAACAATCTCGGTTTGCAGATTTTCCACCGGGCCAAAAGCGGCGGCAACATTCATCGATTCGGTCACAAACCGGCCACTGCTTTTTACCCCATTGGCATTCCAATCAATTCGCCCGTCACCGCTAACCAAGCCGCGGGCGTTGGCAACAACGCCTAACGTCAAAGGGGTGAGAAGTTCGGGCTGGAAACCCTCATCGAAACGCAGCTTATCGACCGAGAGCAATGCGCCACCCGCACCTTGCGCAAGTGCATGGCGGATATCAACCTGCGCCACTTGCCGTCCGGTTTTGGGTTCATGCAAGTTCCCAAGCGCGTTGATAATCCCGTTTTCCAGCGTAACCAAGGCATCGGGCACATTCATCGGTTGGAAACGGTCAACTTGCGCCTCGTCGCTTACGCGCAACGCGCCCGATAGTGACAGGTTGCCACCTCGAAAAGTCCAATCGCCTGCTGCTCCATCCAAAATCAGCGGGACATTCGCAATATGCCCGTTTGCATCATCCAATCGCCCGGCAAAGCCGCTTTTTACCGGGCGACCAAAGATGCTGGCGATCTCGAATTCGGATAGCTCGTTGGCAGGTCCGATTTCGACTTTAACATTGTTACTTTTGAAGCCGTCGGCGAAACTAAAGCGGAAAGCGGGCGCTTTGACCCGAATTGGCGATTTTCCATATTCGGCGAACACATTGCTGGCGTTAAAACCCTGATCAAGATTGAACCGGACATCGCTGCCTTTTAAGTTGAGCTTTTCGCCTCCCATCGTTCCGGCGATTGCGAAATCGGGAACGCTTGTATTGAACCGCGTGCCGCCACTTCCCGCTTGCAATATGCTGCCCCCGCCATTTGGACATAGCCTGATGCTTTGCGCCGACAGTAGAAAATTGGAATAGCGAACGCCTTGAAACGTAAGGTTTTGGCAGCTTTGATAGAGCGAAAGGTTGCGCCCGTCCCATCGCGCATCGATGGGAACATTTAAAGCCGTGATGAAGCCTTCGGGCAACGGCCCCGTCACCAATGCACGGCCGGAAAATTTCCAAGCGCCGCCGGGCGACCCTGAAAACGCAAGATCGGGTATCGCCAGGCTCGCGCCATCGGCGGCATATTGTTGCAGTTGTAGCGAGCCGCTCCACGCACTGCCACGCCCCTGCGCCAGTGCAACATTGGCTGTCGGCAATCCGCCGCCTGACATCGCTAGCTCTATTGATGAGCCCAAGCTCCATTTGCCGTTAAATCCATTCAGTTCCGCAAGTCCGCTTTGCGTCAACTTTGTTCCAGACCGGCTAATCATCGCGAACCTGTCGATCAGAACATTGACATGACCGTCGGTTTCGACATTGGCATCATACCGCGCCAACGCATCGAACTTGGATATGGCACTTCGCAATTGCGGCCGAATGCGTGCGAGCAATGGACCTACCGGAGATTTACTCGCTTGCGCCGTTACATCATCCAGCGCAGCCAGATAGCTATCGTTCAATGTGCCGCCCTGCACCGCAACATCGCCGCGCGCACTTACGTCAAAACCCGATGCCGCAAGGCCCAGCTTTCCTTTGGCTGACGCGCTAACATTACGGGCGTTAAAGGGACGGCTGGCAAAACTGGCGCTCTTTATCTGGGTTTCAAAATTCGTCCGTTGTTTGTTGCCATCAAATTTTAACGACCCTCTTGGTTTGCCGAATGCCGCTTCATTTGTTTGGATAGTATCAGCAGAATAGTCAGCCTCCCCCAACCAGTTATCAAATTGTTCGGACAGCCGCGCATCGGCATCAATGGTTACATTGGAAGCCGCAAAGCCGGATCGCCCGCATTTCAGTTTATCGGCTGAAATCGGCCCAATCAAATTCGGCTGCCTAAAATCGAGCACATACCGGCCATCGAAATGAACATTTTGCGCTCGGCAATCCTGGTATTCAATCGTCGGCGCACGGACAGCCAGAAACCCTTCAAACCCCTGCCGCAACAGGCCAGATCCATCCAGCCCGGCACCAATTACCCCCCACGGCGTATCCAGCCGAACCCGCGCTGCGTTCAAATCCAACGCGATGTCGGGAAGCTCGAACGGTTCTTTGCTGTCGGGATCGGTAAATTTGTCGAGTTCACCAAAGCTTAGTTTTCCGTCACGATATGCGCCGTTTAGGCTGACACCAGACGCTCTTACCTCTCGCGGCGTGACACCGGAAAAGTTGATGGCGACATCAATCTCCAACCAGTCGGCTTTCAAATCCGGATTTTTCGGATCGCCAATCACGACATTTTCAAGCCGCTGGGTCCGCAGCCCGACATCCTTGATATTAAAACTCGCTTCGATACCTAACTCTTTGATCTTATCGCGCAGCAAATTGTTAGCAAGATCCATGCGTTGCCAATACGCAATGGCTAACAGCAAAAACAAAAGCAGAAAAACCGCGCCAAAAATTAAGCGCGGAATCCTCCGGCGCTTCGGCTTTACATCGATAGCATCATAGTCGGTTTCATCCGCCATTTCCTGCAAATGCGGGAAAGCTGCACAGGTTGCAACTTAGTTTGTGGCAAAGGGTCTTGCGTAGCCGACGAAAATCGCAGACACAGTCTACACAATGCACGGATCATATTGAAACATGGATGTAAAAATCGAAGCGGACGGCGCGGGACACCGCAGCAGGCTGCGCGGAAGGCTGCTTGAAAAAGGTGGTGACGCCTTGCTGGACCATGAACTTGTTGAATATCTACTCGCCCTGGCAATACCTCGCCGCGATACTAAGCCACTCGCGAAACAGTTGATTGCTCATTACGGCAGCTTTGCTGCGCTGCTGTCCGCCGACGCTGTGAATATTGCACGGCAGCCGGGCATGGGAGAAACCAGCACGGCCGCGCTCAAAATAGTCCAAGCCGCCGCACTGCGAATGTTGAGTGAGCCCGTCCGCGAAATGCCGGTTTTGGCGAGTTGGCAGTCCCTTCTCGACTATCTCCGCGCCGACATGGCCCATCTGACGACGGAGCGCGTGCGGGTGCTTTATCTGAACAGCAAAAACCAATTGGTGCGCGACGAAATCGCCGGAGAAGGTTCGATTGACCAAGCCCCGATCTATGTCCGCGAAGTCATTCGCCGCGCCATAGATTTGGGAGCCGCTGCCATCATCCTAGTCCACAATCATCCAAGCGGCGATAGCGCGCCCAGCCGCCAAGACATCACCCTTACCCGCGAAATAATGGAAGCCGGTAAAAGGTTGGGGATCGTTGTGCACGATCACATAATCGTCGGGAAAGACGGCTTTTCCAGTATGCGCTCCGCCGGATTGCTATAACCGCGAACTACCGATGCAGTTTCACGCTGTACCGTTTCGCCACATCCATGACGCCGTTGCCATAGCTTTCATAAGAATCTGCGCCCCTTGTTTCCTCTATATGCGACGTCGCAGCCAACAGCCGTTGAAACGTCAGCCGCATTTCCGCGCGTGCCATTATGATGCCAAGGCAGGTATGAATTCCGCTGCCGAAAGCGATATGGCGATTGGGGCTGCGGTCGATCAGGAACTCTTCGGGCCGGTCAAACACTTCCGGATCCCGGTTCGCCGAAGCATTCCACAAAATCACGGAATCGCCCGCGGCAATTTTTACGCCATCAATCTCACTGTCATGCACGGCAACGCGCTCATGCCGGCGCAGCGTACCGCGATAGCGAAACATTTCTTCAATCGCGCTGTTCATCAAACCATTATTTTGGCGCAGCATGGCGAATTGATCGGGATGCCGGATAAGTTCTTGCATCCCGTGGACGATCATGTTGGTCGTTGTCTCAAGTCCAGCCGCGATCATCAACGCGCATATCGCGGCAATTTCGCGTGGCTCGGTCAAATGCTCTGAAAGCGAAGACAATATGCTGGGCGTTTTCGTCTTCTTCAGCACTTCGACATGCTGGATAAAATAGAATCCAAACTCCCAACCGACTTTGGCGACAATCTCTTCAATCTCCGGATGTGGCTCTTTCCAGAACAATCCCTTGCCGTAATGGGCCGCGACCAACATCGCCTTGGACCGGATAAACTCACGGTCTTCGTCGGGGATACCGCAAATCTTGCAGATCAAGCCGTTGACGATCGGACCGGCAAAATCCTCAACAAGGTCAATTTCGCCAGTGCCAAGGCATTTTTCCATCGCCACGTCGATTTCGCGGTCAATGATCGCATCAAAGCTGTTCACCGAAACCGGCATGAAGAACGGTGCCATCAACTTGCGGTAGCGCGTGTGATCTGGCGGATCGTCTCCAACCATGATCGATGCGATACCAAAGCCGCGCTTCTTCATAATTTCGGAGCGCCCTGATGACCAATTTTCCCAATCTTGCAACATCGGAACCACGTCGGAATGCCTAAACACGGACACTGCCGGGATCATCGTACCCTCGTGCCGGAAAACGCGGCAATTTTCGCGCATCAAGCGAATGTTGGTATAGAAATCCCGGTCAAAATTCGCTGAGGTAGGATCGAACTCAATTGCGTCGCTGGTCATTCTGTATCCCTGTGAAGTCGGCCAAAATTTCTATCGACTACGGGATTAGGCAAAATCAGCCGTGCGTCAAGCCTGCGGAATATGAACGACCAGCCCATCCAACGCTTCGTCCAATGTTAGCTGGCACGCAAGGCGGCTATACTTCTGCCGCGACAAAGTGCCATGCAGCAGAAATGCTTCTTCGCCGTCGGCTTCGCCTACCCGTACCGCCCAGGCTTCATCAACGATGACATGGCACGTTCCGCACGCCAAAAAACCGCCGCATACACCGGGGATGCCATCGTGATTGGCTTCGACGGCGATATCACGGACCGTATCACCGGCTTGCCCCGTAAGCCGCAGGACAACGCCATCGCAGCTGGTTATTTCAAATGATATCATGCTGATGTGTCAAACGAGCTGATCCGGCCTGCCGGGTATCAATCACCCTCGCCAGGTTCAGCGGAGAAATATTTGTCAAACTTGCCTTCTTCGCCCTTATGCTCATCGGCATCGGCGGGCGGTTCACGGCTGGTCGTTATATTTGGCCATTCCGCGCTGTAGGTAGCATTCAGTTCCAGCCATTGCTCCAAACCGCTTTCGGTATCGGGCAAGATGGCTTCTGCAGGGCATTCGGGTTCACACACACCGCAATCGATACATTCGCTGGGGTTGATGACCAACATATTGTCACCTTCGTAAAAGCAATCCACCGGACATACTTCCACACAATCCATATATTTGCATTTGATGCAGGCATCGGTAACGACATAAGTCATGGGTTATGAACTCCCTCTTTCTTAAGGCCGACACGCTCAGCCAGTTCTTATTGTTACGCCTATTGTGACTAGCCGCATGAAGTCAACAATCTGTTACCTCATGGGGCGATTTTTCTTTGCGAGTCATTCTCATAATAAGGAATAACATGCCGCCGCCTCTGCTGCCGGCCCCCGCCTTGCCGGTATCGACAATATTCGGATTGCGATAATATCGTCGCCGCGCGCCAATGTGATCACGTCGTCCACATGCACCAGAAAGCTATTACGTTCCAAGCGTTTGCTGTTGATCCGAACATGGCCACCAGCGATCGCCAGTTGCGCCAAACTGCGGCTTTTGAACAACCGCACATGCCAAAGAAACTTGTCGGCACGTATCGAATCGGCAGGCGCGCCCAGAACTATTTTGCCTTTTGCGAGGGCAAAATTTGCAACGCCGCCAGTTGCAGCGCGAGCGACGATGGCGCAGCAGGTTCGGGCTTCGCACGAGCCGCATCCGGGCGCGGCGTTTGCGGCTTCCCACTTTGACGCCTATTTTTGCCGTCATCGCTGCGCGCCGGTTTATCATGCACGCGCTTGTCTGGACGGCGGTCATTGGACGCTGGTTTGACAGTGCGAATGCCGACCCACCGCCAGTGCGACAATATTGATTCGGCTATGTCGGTTGACGTTGGGACTTCTACGGCGACCGCTTCAATGGCTTGCGGATCGACCAACTCCACCTTGCCGGCCACTGCGACAGGTACAACTTCAACCTCCGCAATATCGGCAGCGATTGTCTTTGGCGCATCAATCTTCTTGAAACCTGCGTCACGCATCAACGCATTTAGGCCCGCTTCGCTAACGCCAAGCGAGGTGACAAAGACCATATCCATACCAAATGCCATACCCTGCCCGCGTGCCTCATGCGCTTTTTTGATCACGCGCTCGGCAAGGTCAATTCGCAAATACTCATCGCCGATCTTGCGATAGCCCGCGTTTCGGCAATCGGAAATTGATTTGAAATGCCAGTCCTTCAAATGCACGGCGCTTTCGGGGGGTAATTCTTGCATCGGTTTTGCATCACGCGCCGCAAACAATGCTGCGCGCCATTTGGCTGCCGCTGGTTTTAGTGCTGCATGATGATAGACATCAAGCGCACCGAATACGATCCCGCTTTTGCGAGCCGCACCGCGCGCTTCTTTTGGCAATGCCGCCATGGCATCAGCAAGAAATGCACGTCCGGCAATACCGCCTTCTTCAGCCAATTGCGCCGCCAACGCCCGGACATTACCGTCAACACCCGCGTCTTGAGTCAATGCCTGCAGAGCAACAATTCCGCCCAAATGCTTTTCCAGCTGCGCCGCGATCCAGGCCTCTGCCCGTATCGTCACATCGCGCAGTGCGTCGCCTTCGAGCTCACCGACAGCGCGCACAGGTTTGAACACAGGTGAAATTAAGTTACGGCCCTTTTCAAGGCGGCCCAATATACCCCCCTGATAATAAACCGCAGGGTGGCCCTGCTCATCCGCATTGATTGCGAATTCAATATCGCCCGCCATCTTCACATCCTTCGCCTTCTGCCGCAATAAAACCGTCAAATGCCGTTCAGCAGCGGCCAGCAAAAGTTTTCGCTCACCCGCTTTTGCCCCCGCATCAACCCGAAACGCAAATCCGTCAAGTGTACCAATATTTTCGCCATCAACCAGCACCCGATTTTCAGCATCAATTTCCACCGGAAGCAATGCACTTTCTATACTGGCATTGCGCATCAAAGTCGTTGTTCGCCGGTCAACAAATCGCTGCCGTAATGCGGCATGCAGCGCATCGGATAGCTTTTCTTCGATGGCCTTGGCTTGCGCGCCGATAATGATCGGTTCCGCCAACCAATCCGCCCTATGCGCGATATAGGACCATGTCCGTACTGCGGCGATACGTTGCGAAATTGTCGCGACGTCGCCTTGTGTGCTGTCCAACCGCGAAATTTCTGCGGCAACATAAGCATGCGGCAAGTGACCGAAACCGGTCGCCAGATATTGCCACAAATTTGCGATAAAGCGGCTGTGCGGTTCGGCGCCCAATTGCCGAAAGTCTGGCAGGCAGGCCGCCTCCCACAGCCGCTTGACTAAGACAGGCCTGTTCACCAAGTCGGTGACTTCGGGCATTTCAGACAGCCGTTTTAATACATCGAGGTCAATCGCCTGGGGCGCGGCGCGCAGACCCGGCTCGGTCGGCTTCAACTCCAAATCTTCGATCAGCGCGGCAATATTGTCAAACCTGGGTTCTGCCTCACGCCAGTAAAGCCAATCCAGCGCCGCAAACCTGTGATCTTCGACGGCCAGTATCTCGTCTGCGGTCATTTCACCCGATTCACCGGCCAGCGTACCAAAGGTTCCGTTTTTCTGATGCCGGCCCGCACGCCCCGCGATTTGCGCCATTTCAGCGGCAGTCAGCCTCCGCCGCCGCGAACCGTCAAATTTGGCAAGACCAGCGAAAGCGACATGGACAACATCTAGGTTAAGTCCCATTCCAATGGCATCGGTGGCCACCAGATAATCGACCTCGCCCGACTGAAACATTTCAACTTGCGCGTTGCGTGTCCGCGGCGACAGCGCGCCCATGACGACGGCGCAACCACCGCGCAATCGCCGCAAAGTTTCCGCCACTGCATAAACTTGTTCCACCGAAAATCCTACTATCGCCGACCGTTTAGGCAGCCGCGACAGCTTTTTTGCGCCTGCATAGCTTAGCGTTGAAAAACGCGGGCGTGTTGTAATTTCGGCTTCGGGCAGCAGTTTACGGATCAATGGCCGCAGGCTCTCCGATCCCAATATCATCGTCTCACTATACCCGCGGGCATGCAGTATGCGGTCTGTGAAAATATGTCCGCGTTCGGGGTCCGCGCCCAATTGTGCTTCGTCAATGGCAACGAAGGCAAACTCCCGGTCAAGGTTCATCGATTCGACGGTGCAACAATAATACCGGGCATTGGGTGGTTCGATTTTTTCTTCACCGGTGATCAACGCGACCTGCGATACGCCTTTTATCTTCACCACACGGTCATATATTTCCCGCGCCAACAAACGCAGCGGAAATCCCATCATCCCGCTAGCGTGCGCGCACATGCGTTCGACCGCAAGGTGAGTTTTGCCAGTATTTGTAGGGCCCAGAATTGCTGTTAACGAGGCGCGCTCATTGGACATTTTGATGGGGTTCTACCCCGCCGCACTTTCAGCCAAAATTTCTTTCAGCGTCTTTGATGTGTCTGCCAAAATTTCGGGATCAACTGCTACCGCCCCCAGTACAAGCGCCCGTCCTTGCGCATAATCCTTTGTCGAATTGACGCAATCGAGCGCGATCACTTTACCCGCCTTTAGGTAAATGACGGAAAAGCTGCGCGTGGTCATATCGCCGCGAACAACAGTCGCGTCATAATCAACCGATAACCCTATGGTTTGCAGTCTTAAGTCATATTGGTTTGACCAGAACCACGGGACCGATTGATAAACCGTCAATTCACCCATGATCGTTTTGACAACTGCCGATGCCATGTCATTGGCGTTCTGGACCGATTCAACGCGCATGATTTGGCCGCCGGCAAAGCTATTCACATGCGCGGCGCAATCACCAATGGCAAATATATCGGGCAATGACGTGCGGCAATATTCATCGACATCAATGCCATTGCCGCTTGGCGCACCCGCCGCCACCAATGGCGCTACTGCTGGAATAATTCCAATGCCGACAATCACCATTTGCGCCGCGACAATTTCGCCATCATCCAAACGGACCCCGGTTACGCGGCCATTTTCACCCGTGATCGACTCGACGTTGACTCCCGTGCGCAGATCGACGCCGTGCGATCTATGTTCGGCCGCGTAGAATTGCGATAAATCTTTCCCGGCAACGCGCGCTAGTACCCGGTCTTGCGCCTCCAACAATACGACATTTTTTCCAAATTTGCGCAGCACGGCTGCGGCTTCCAGGCCGATATATCCGCCGCCGATAATCACGACTGTCTCGGCTGTGTCCATCTCGGACAGCATGGCGTCAACGTCGCTCTTGTTGCGCACGACATGGACACCGGCCAGATTTGCGCCATCACACAGAAGCCGCCGAGGGCTGCCGCCCGTTGCCCAGATCAAATGGGTATAGCCGATTGTTAAACCTGTATTTGTGTGAACGGATTTTGCTTTTGCATCCAAGGTATCAACGCGCTGCCCCAGCAACATTTCGACACTGCGTTCTGCCCAGAACGCGGCCGGGCGGATCATAATACGCTCGAAAACCTTTTCGCCGGAGAAATATTCCTTCGACAATGGTGGCCGCTCATAAGGAAACTCGTTTTCATCGGTAACAATTGCAATGCTGCCTGCAAACTTTGCCTGCCGCAAGGCAATGGCCGCCTGCGCGCCGCCGTGGCCGCCGCCAACAATCAACACATCAAAATTGGCCACTTGGTTTACTCCGGTTGCGGCGGCGAAAGATATCGCCCGTCAACATATACGAGCGAGCTCAAATCGTCGGCAGCATGCGCGTCAACAACTTCGCCAATGAAAATACTGTGCGTGCCATGGTCAATGCGTTGTTCCTGACGACAGACAAAATAGGCCGCTGCGTCTGTCAATATTGGCGGACCAAATTCGCTTAGCTGCCAATCGCCCTGTCCAAATCGTTCCTCGCCGCGCAAAGCACCTGCACAATTGCGTGCAATATGTTCTTGCTGAGAATGCAGCATGTTGATTGCAAAGCTGGTCCCGGCCATCAACGGGGGATGCATTCCCGCCGATCTGTTCACGCATATCAGCATCGTCGGCGGATCAAGGCTAATCTCGCAGACCGCCGTTGCCGCCATCGCGTATCTTGTCCCTTGATGTTCACAGCTGATCACCATGACCGATTTGGCGAAACGCCTCAGCCCCTGCAACATTGAAGCGACAACATCCAATTTGCCGATTTCATTTTCGCGAGCATCATTTTTCTGATTGGTCATATTCTCTAGCGATTAGTCAAATCACGCCGCGCTTACCAGCATAGAATTTTTTAGGGCGTGACAGTGCATGCTTGCCGCAGCAATTGAATAGTGCCAAAAAACCGTATGAAAACACGTCCCGTCCTTGGTGTCATTGCCTGTAATAGAGATTTCCCGACGGGCGACGGGACAAACGAACCTTCGCAAGCGGTTATGGACCGCTACATTATTGCGGCGATGCGCTACGCCAATGTTGCGGCGTTGATCATTCCATCGCTGCCCGATTTGATGAGCGCAGCCGAAGTAGCGCCCCGGCTTGACGGAATTTTGCTCACCGGCAGCCCGTCAAATGTGACGCCCGCCCGTTATGGTGACGCAACAGGCGACGGCCCGTTCGATGAACAACGCGACGAAATTGCCATCGGCATGGTCAAACAAATGATCGATTTGCAAAAACCGGTCTTTGGTATTTGCCGGGGATTTCAAGAAATCAACGTCGCATTGGGCGGAACGCTGCGCCGTGATACATCAGACAGCACAGAGTTGCTGCGTCACCATGCCCCGGACGAGGTTGATTTTGACGGCATGTTTGATCACCGTCACCCCGTTGCGCTCAGCCAAGATGGACTGTTGGCCGCCGCATACGCAAAGTCAGAACTGGATGTGAATTCTGTTCATTTTCAAGGAATCGGCAACCTTGCCGCAGGCTTGACAATCGAAGCAACCGCTCCCGATGGTTTGGTTGAAGCATATTCAGCAAGGCCAAATGGCGCACCGTTGCTTGCCGTGCAATGGCATCCCGAATGGAACACAGAAAACAACCCCGATAGCCAGATCTATTTCCACATGCTCGGAAAGGCGCTAAGAGGGGAATTATGAACAGTCAGATCACCCGATATAACCGCTACCAAGCGAGGATTGGCTTTTCGCCATAGAGTCTTTTTTGATCGTGCAGAGTTCGCTGGGACGCGCAGAGTTTCTTTTTCCGCGACCCAAAACTCTGCGTCACTTTGCGCCTTCCGCGCGAACCTGTTTAAAAAAGGATTATTATTATGCCACGCAATTATGACATCGCCGAACTGAAACGCCTCGACATCGCGCACCATCTTCCAGCGCAGGCCGACTGGCAAGAAATCGAAGACTTGGGCGGCAGCCGGATCATCACCCATGCCAATGGCTGTTACATCCACGATGGTGACGGCAACCGCATTCTTGATGGCATGGCAGGGCTATGGTGCGTCAACGTCGGCTATGGCCGCGATGAGCTCGCCGATGTAGCGGCGGAGCAGATGAAAGAGCTGCCGTATTACAATAGTTTTTTCAAGACTGCCAATCCACCGGCAATCATGCTCGCCGACAAAATTGCGCGCTTAACCGGCGGAAAGCTGCCGCATGTGTTTTACAACAGTTCCGGTTCAGAGGCGAATGACACGATACTGCGATTGGTACGCCATTATTGGCAGGTAAAGGGCGAACATAAACGGACCGTATTCATCAGCCGCCATAACGCCTATCATGGCTCCACTGTCGCCGGGGTATCAATGGGCGGCATGAAGTCGATGCATGGCCAAGGCATGCCTGCGCCCGGCGTGTTGCCGATGCAAGGCATCGAACATGTCCGCCAGCCATATTATTATGGCGAAGGCCGCGACATGAGCGTCGAAGATTTTGGCACGGCATGCGCGCAGGCCATCGAAGACAAGATCATCGAAATAGGTCCGGAAAATGTCGCCGCGTTTATCGGTGAGCCTGTTCAGGGTGCGGGCGGCGTTATCATACCGCCAGCCAATTATTGGCCGCAAGTGGAGGCAATCTGCCGCAAATACGGGATATTGCTGGTCGCCGATGAAGTCATCTGCGGTTTTGGCCGCACCGGGCAATGGTTTGGTCATCAAACTTTTGGCTTTCAACCGGATATTATCGCAATGGCAAAGGGACTTTCGTCCGGGTATCTGCCGATTTCAGCGGTCGCGGTTTCCGCCGACATTGTTGCAACGATGAAAACGGGCGGCGATTTCGTCCATGGCTATACTTATTCGGGACATCCTGTTGCTGCCGCAGTCGCGCTTCGCAATATCGAAATCATGGAACGCGAAAATCTGGTCCAGCGCACGCGCGAGGAAACAGGGCCCTATTTAGCCAAGGCGCTGGCAAAGATCAGCGACCACCCGCTGGTTGGTGAAGCCAGATCAATTGGCCTGATCGGGGCGATCGAGATTGTCGCCGACAAGACCACCGGAGCCCGGTTTGGCGGAAAAGAAGGAACCGCCGGGCCAATAGTTAGGGATTTGTGCATTGCAAACGGGCTGATGGTGCGCGGAATTCGCGATAGCATTGTGATGTGTCCGCCGCTGATTATTTCAACCGCGCAGATTGATGATATGATAAATATTATACTGAAATCATTGAATAGCGCAGAACCGAAACTGCGTGCGTTTACAATCTAAGGACAATAAATGGCATCGGGTCTACTGGCATTACTTGACGATATTGCCGCCATTGCCAAAGTGGCAGCGGCGTCAGTTGACGATGTTGCATTAGCCGCAGGAAAGGCGAGTACCAAGGCGGCGGGCGTCGTGATCGACGACACCGCCGTTACTCCGCAATATGTTACTGGATTCACGCCCGACCGTGAATTGCCGATCATCTGGCGAATTACCAAAGGCAGTTTCAAGAACAAGCTGCTCTTCATCTTGCCAGCAGCGTTGCTGCTCAGCTATTTTGCACCATGGGCGGTGACCCCGATATTGATGGTGGGCGGCGCGTATCTGTGTTTTGAAGGTGCTGAAAAGGTTCTGCACAGGATATTTCACGGTGCAGAAGATGATGACGACACGCCCGCCGAAATAGTTAGCGAATTGTCGTCCAAGGATCATGAAGCAGCAATGGTTTCGGGCGCAATCCGCACCGATTTCATCCTGTCTGCTGAAATCATGGTAATTTCGCTCAAGGAGATTCTAAAGGAACCGGGATATAGTGACTCGGTTTGGATGCAGACGTCCAGCCTGGCGGTGGTCGCGATTGCGATAACGATTGCTGTCTATGGCTTTGTCGGCTTGATCGTCAAAATGGACGATGTCGGGTTGCACATGGCACAGCGCAATAATGGCCCGACGCGCGCGATTGGTCGAGGGCTTGTTACCGGCATGCCCAAATTGCTGACATTCCTATCGGTTGTCGGCACCGCTGCCATGCTGTGGGTTGGCGGCCAGATTATCATTCACGGATTGCATATCCATCCAGCAGAATATTTCGGTTTGCACACCGGGGCACTCGCATGGTTAGTTGACGCCGCCATTTGCGGAATTTTCGGCCTGATTTTGGGAAGCATAATTGCCGGGATCATGCATGTGGTGACGGGCATTCGCAAAGAGGATGAGGTTACCGAAGGGATTTAGTATTCTTGGCCGAACCAGCCGCATTTTGTCGATAGGGCGGTTACCCCTCACCCAGCTTCGCCTAATTCGCTATCGCTCATAAGTCTTCTCAACCCTCTCCCTCAAGGGGAGAGGAGAGGTTAAGAATTATCCGCTCCTTTTAAAGTCTAAGCTCCCTCTCCCCTTGAGGGAGAGGGTTGTGCAGAGTTGGCAGCTTGCTGCTTACTCGAAGCTGGGTGAGGGGTAACCGCCTTATCGGCGCAAAGAAAAATCTCGATACCTAGCATCTCAGCGTAAAAAAATCAGAGCCATCAAAGCCCTACTCTAAACACCCCTAAGCCAACAGCACCACTGGGCTGGCGCTGGTCCAATGCATGCTGACCTTGTCATCCCAAGTAAAGTCATGCTGATCGGTTCGCGATAGATTGCCGCGGCGGACCCGCACCATCCGGCCGCTCTCCAATTCGATCTCGAACAAGGTGCTGTCGCCAAGATAGCTCATGCCCTTGATCACGCCGCGCGCAAGATTATGGCCTTCGGGGGCATCTTTGGCGGCGGCTTTTACCGCATCGCCTTTGCCCGGAACATGCAGCAGCATTTTTTCTGGACGGATCGCTACCCAAACCTGCGATTCATGCGCGCCGGTTACGCCGTGATCCATGTAAATTTTGCCAACGTCCGGACAATCGACAACCGCCCTGTCCTTTTCATCAACGGTCAGTTTTCCTTCAAAGATATTCACCGAACCCACGAAATCGGCGACAAAGCGGTTGGCTGGATATTCATAGAGATCGGATGGCGACGCCAATTGCGACACATCGCCCTTGTTGATAACCGCAACCCGGCTGGCCATCGAAAGTGCTTCGTCCTGATCATGCGTGACCGTCACAAATGTGATGCCAACTTTATCCTGCAAGTCCGCCAGTTCAAACTGCATCTGCGCGCGCAATTTGGCATCAAGTGCGGACAATGGTTCATCCAGCAACAATACTTTCGGCCGCATCACCAGGCTGCGCGCGAGCGCGACACGTTGCCGTTGCCCGCCTGACATTTGGTCCGGCATCCGGTCACCAAAGCCGCCGAGCTTGACCAGTTCCAACGACTCTTCCACCCGCGATTTGATATCTGCGCGGGACACACCGGCAATTTTCAATCCGTATCCGACATTATCGGTGACATTCAGATGCGGGAACACCGCATAGCTTTGGAACACCATATTGACCGGGCGCTTGTTGGGCGGAATTCCGGCCATATCCTGACCATCGATTAATATCTGCCCCTCGGTCGGCAATTCAAAGCCAGCGATCATCCGCAGCAAAGTCGTTTTTCCGCAACCCGACGGGCCGAGCAATACGAAAAACTCGCCTGCCATAATGTCCAACGAAACATCGTCAACCGCAACCATCTTGCCAAAGCGTTTGGTGACGTTGCGAATTTGAATGATCGGTTTGGGGGCTTCGGTCATGGCTTAATGGCTTTCGGCAATAGATTTTGCGCCTTGAATTTTGAGCGCGGCGGCGGTCAAAATCACGGTCAGTAATATCAGCATCGTCGACGCGGCGTTGACCTCCGGCGTGACTGAAAATCTCAACATCGAATATACTTTGACGGGGAATGTCACGGTATTGGGACCGCTGGTAAAGAAGGTAATTACGAAATCATCCAAGCTTAATGTGAACGCAAGCAGCGCGCCCGCAATCAACCCCGGTTTCATGTGCGGCAGCAATACATCGCGAAATGCTTGCCATTCGCTTGCCCCCAAATCCTTGGCCGCCTCCTCTTCTTCCTTGTTGAAACTTGCCAGGCGCGAACGCACGACCATCGCCACAAACGGGAAGCAGAAAGTGATATGTGCAATAATGATCGAGCTTAAATTCATCGGCCAAACCAGATCGGTCGGCCATTCCATCCGCGCAAAGAAGATTAGCATGGCAACACCCAAGCAAATTTCCGGCACGACGATTGGCATCGTCATTGTGCCTTCAGTCGCTGATTTAAACGGAAAGTTGAAGCGCCAAAGCATGATTGCCGCCATTGCCCCCAGCACCAAGCTGAAAATGGTCGCAAAAAAGGCAATGGTGAGTGAGTTGATCAGCGCCTCCATCAACGCCGCGTTTTCGAACAGCTTGCCATAATATTTCGTGGTAAAACCGCGCCACACAATGTTGGCCTTGCTGTCGTTAAAGCTAAACACCATCAGCAAAACCAGCGGCGCGTACAAAAAAAACAAAATCGCCCCGACCCAGCTGCGCATCCAAAGTTTTCTTGTATATTCAAGTGGCGCAATCTGCCGCCGCGCAAATAAACTCACGATACACCTGCTTTCTTTGGCATCCATCCGCGCAGCAACAATGCGATCAGCAGCAAATACATCGGTATCAACGAAAGTGCCGCGCCAAATGGCCAGTCATTCGCCCGCTTAAACTGACGCTCGATAACATTGGCGATCATCTGGCTGTCGGTGCCCCCCATCAAATCCGGCGTCAGATAAGCGCCCAATGCGGGAATGAAAGTAATCGCGACGCCCGATATAATGCCGGGCGCGGCCAACGGAGCAACAATCCGCAACATCGTGCGCAACTGGCTCGCGCCCAGATCGAGGCTGGCCTCAATCAGCGATTTATCGAGCCGATCAAGCGCCGAATAAAGCGGCAGCACCATGAACGGCAGATGGACATATACCAGCCCCAAAATGACTGCGAAATTGTTATACAACAGCTGAAACGGTTCCCAGTCGCCCAGCGGCTGCAGCCCAACCAACGTCTTTAGCCAACTCGCGCCATCCCACAATCCGCCCATCGCCTGATTGGCAAAGCCCTGCGTTCGAAGCAGCGCGATCAGAGCATAGGTGCGGATCAACAGGTTAGTCCAAAACGGTAACATGATCGCCAACAGCAACCATGGCCGCCACTTCGGCTGCGCAAATGTTATCGCCAACGCAACGGGGAAACCCAGGATCAGGCAGATCAAAGTCGTTAACGCCGCCACCGCCGCCGATTTGGCAAAGATGCCAAGATATAGCGGCTCAATTGCCCGGCCATAATTCTTGAACGTCGTCCACTGATCGATCGTAATCGGCCCGGTATTCTCGCCAAAACTATACCCCACCATCACCGCCATCGGGACAATGAAGAACAGGATCAGCCAGAATATCGGTGCGGTTGCAATGGCCGCAAATACGCCGCGTGAAGCCTTCCAATCTTGCACGGGAGCGGCCATTTGCGCCTAGCCTTTCTAAGCTGCGTTGACGCGGGTGAACGCTTCTTCATACAGCGGCTGCATATCCGGCCGGTATTTTGCATATTCACATTTTGCAATCAAATCAGCGGGCGGAAACACCACTGTATTCGCTTCATATTCCGGACCCATCAATTTCTTTACCGCGGCATTTGGCGTTGGATATTGAATGGTTTCAGTGATCTTCTTTCCGGCCTCTGCATCCAGCAAATAGTTGATAAACGCATGGGCATTCTTCGGGCGGGGCGCGCCCATTGGAATGCACATATTATCCGAATTCAGTTGGCTTCCTTCTTTGGGAACTACAAATCCGATATCCGGATCTTCAACCATTTTCTGCGCGATATCGCCATTATATTCCATCACCAGATCGACTTCACCAGACAGCAACAAATCCTGTCCGTCGTCTTCATGATATGCTTTGATAAACGGTTTTTGCTTCAACATCATCGCTTCGATGGTTTTGATGTCTTCGGCTGTCAGCGCATTGACCGACTTGCCCAGATATTTTCCATAGAGACGGAACAGATCGCCTGCCTCTGACAAAAGCGCAATTCTGCCTTTATACTGATCGGAATCAAACACATATTTCCAGCTGTCTGGCACTTCTTTCACTTTGGACTTGCGGTAGCCAATGCCCAGCACCAGCCATGTATAAGGTGCCGAATATTTACGGCCGGGATCATAATCGACATCCATATATGCAGGGTCGATATTCTTGAGGTTCGGGATTTGCGCCTTGTCCAACTCCATCAACATTCCGGCGCTGCCCATCCGTTCAACAAAGTCGTTCGACGGCATGATCAGGTCATATCCCGGATTGCCCGCGCGCAGCTTGGCAAACAGTTCATCATTATTTGCGAAAATATCCATTTTCACATCGACCCCAGCCGATGCCTTATAGTCTTGCAGCGTCGTTTCGCCGATATAGGTATCCCAATTGTAGAAACTAAGCTTCGCCTCTTCGCCATTGGCGCCGATTTTTCCGGCCTGTTTTCCGCATGCCGACAATGCACCGGTCAGGCTAAGTCCGACGGCGGCGATG
Source organism: Sphingomonadales bacterium (assembly GCA_043750535.1). GTDB lineage: Bacteria > Pseudomonadota > Alphaproteobacteria > Sphingomonadales > Sphingomonadaceae > Sphingorhabdus_B. The sequence continues at coordinate 134,963 of JAYVBJ010000043.1, forward strand.
CCCATGCCTTTCATCAGCGAACGACGGTCCGCTGATTCAAGAAAGCTCTTGATGTCCATAATATTCTCCTTCGACCCTGGGTTGTATCACCCGTTTATTATTTGTATTTTATGCTGACTTATTTGGCAGCAGAGTAAAGCATTATTTCACAAAACTGCAAAAAAATAGCTGATTCGAGCGAGAAGATTATGCGTTCCGCAGATACCAATCATAGTCGATATTAGGCACATGGCCGAAATAGCGGTCTTGTTCGACTCGCTTGACGATGGTGAACATATCGACAAACCGGTCACCCAAATAATCGCGCATCAACGCTGATCCATGAAAGCGGTCGACCGCAGAAAACCAGTTGGATGGTGGCTTATCGTCTTTGCTGCTATCGCGTTCATAACCATTGCCGACCACGGCTGCGCCGGGATCAATCTTGCCGACAATACCGTGGTGCATTCCCGCCAGCACAGCTGCCACGGCCAGATACGGATTGGCATCGGCCCCGCAAGCACGGTGTTCGACATGGCGGCTCTTGGGCGCGCCTGCTGGGATCCGGAACGAAACGGTTCGGTTATTCACGCCCCATGTCGGCGCAACCGGCGCATAGCTGTTGGCTTTGAAACGGCGAAAGCTGTTGGCGTGCGGCGCGAATATCGCAAAGGCATCACCGACGCTGCCGATCATGCCGCCAATCGCATGGCGCAACATCGGCGTGCCTTCGGGATCATTGTCAGCAAACAAATTGTTGCCTTCTGCGTCATTCATCGAAACGTGGATATGCATGCCATTGCCCGCTTGATCTTCAAACGGCTTGGCCATGAACGTTGCCTCCAACCCGTGCGCCTGCGCCACAGCCTTCACAATCCTTTTGTACATAATCGCATCATCGCAGGCGCGCAGCACGTCGGGCTTATAGCGCAATGTCAGTTCACATTGGCCGGGGGCGAATTCAGATATGGCGGATTCGAGTGGAATGTCTTGTGCGTCACACGCCGCATATAGTGCGTCGAAAAAGGGACGGAAATCATCAAGTTCACGCAGGCCGTAAACCTCTACGCCTTTTGGCGCGGTCCGGTTATATTCTGGGCGCGCAGGGCGTATCCGGCCATCGCGTGACCGCCGCGGATCGAGCAGATAAAACTCCAATTCGACAGCGAGTGCAGGCGTTAGTCCGTCCGCAGCGTAACGGTCGAGAACCAAACCCAGCACGTGGCGCGGATCCAGATCGTGCGGCTTTCCATCGAGCTCGTAAAAATCGACAAGGAATTGCCCAGCATTGTCGCCGCCCCACGGTGTTTTCACCAGCGTTCCGGGAATAGGCTTCATCGAACGATCAGCATCGCCGTCTTCCCATACAAGTCCGGTTTCGACCGTATCCTGTCCAGTGATGTCGACCACAGTGATCGATCCGGGAAAGAAGCGGCCTTGCGTGTAGACATCCAGTACCTCGTGCTGACGCAGCCGCTTGCCGCGCGGCACCCCGCCAAAATCGGTGTAAATCATCTCGATGGAATCTACGTCCGGGTTAGCTGCGAAGAACGCTTCCGCTTCGGATTTTGGTGCGACAATAGCCGACGATTTTGCGCGTCTAATCATGATTAATCTCCTGCAGTTCGCCTATAGCATTCGCCATTTCTTGCAAGAGGTGATCAACTTGGGCGGCAGATGTCACCGGACTTAGCAACATCATATTGTGGAACGGCGCGAGCAATATGCCGCGATTAACAAGGTAAAGGTGGATGGCCGATTCCAGATTGTGATCCATGATTGCCCGCGCCTCGCTGCCATTTTGCGGGGCAGTGGACGAACACCCAAATTCCACCCGCGCGCCCACATTGGAGACATGCCAGCCGAGCGATTTTTCCGCAATTACCGACTGTAATCCGGTCACCAATCGCGACGCCATAGCCTGCATATGCGCGTATGCTGCGCGGGTAATCACTTGCCCCAACATCGCGTGCATCGCCTTAATGGAAAGCGCATTTGCCGATAATGTTGTGCCAATCCCGCTGTGCCCCGGTGGCCGCGCTGCATTCAGCGACGCCATCTGCGCGGCGACTTCGTCCGAAAATCCGTACACCGCACAAGGCACGCCGCCGCCGATTGATTTGCCGATCACCATGATGTCCGGCATTGGTCCATGTGTGTTGCTATGGCCGCCATAGCCCGACGAAATTGTGTGGGTTTCATCGAAAACCAGCAATGTTCCATGCGCCTGCGTCAATTGGCGTAGGGCCTGCAAATACCCCGGCGCGTCGCGCACCATGCCCACATTGGTCATCAATGGTTCGGCCAGAACGCACGCAATATCGTCAGCTTTCAACGCCAACTCTAACGCAGCAATATCGTTGAATTCGATCACTTCGGTTGTGGGCAATATATCATGAACTTGGCCGATCAGACTGGGCCGATTGACCGGCACGCCGCCGCGCAAATCCACCAGCACATCATCAACCGCGCCGTGATAGCAGCCATTGAAAATCAGTATTTTCTGGCGTCCCGTTATACCTCTGCACCAACGGATAACGGCGCGGTTTGCCTCGCTCGCGGTGGTGGTCACTTGCCATTGCGGTAGGCCAAACATTTCCGCCAACATCTCGCCCAATTCCGCCCCTTTGGCGGTGGGCAGCATATAGCTCAGCCCCTCGCCCGCCTGCTGCGCCAATGCCTGTGCCAATGCGGGCGGTGAATGGCCAAACATGCTGGCCGTGTCGCCAAGGCAAAAGTCGTCATACACTTGGCCATCAATGCTTCGCAAAGTTGCGCCGGTGGCAGACTGCGCGACAATTGGAAACGGGCTCGGCCAGTCTTTCATCCAATGAAACGGCACGCCTTGAAACCAGCCGCCGGATTGCGCGGAGTGCGCCGCCGATTTCGGATTGGCGGCAACAAAACGTGCAGCTTCACGCGCGCGCATTGATGCGATGGCAGCTTCTGTAATCATCCCAACCGGTCCCGCAGCGCATACCAAAGCAGACCCAATGTCGCGAGCGGCCGGGCAAGTAACTTACCGCCCGGAAAACGTGTGTGCGGTAGCTTGGCAAATACGTCAAAACGGCCCATTGTTCCGATCAGAGCCTCCGCAATCAATTCACCCGCCAGCGTTGTAATCAACGCCCCGTGCCCGGAAAAACCGTGCGCAAAAAATACGCTGCCGTTGCGTCCCATATGCGGCAACCGGTTGCTTGTTACCGCCACCACGCCGCCCCACGCATAGTCAATTTTCGTTTCAGCCAGCGACGGAAACACTTCGGCCATATGCTTGCGGACAAATTTGCCAATATCCTTTGGCGGCGTCTGTACGTATTTTTCGCCGCCGCCAAATATCATCCGTTTATCCGCGCTCAAGCGAAAGTAGTTGAGCACAAATCGGCTGTCTGCGATTGCCGCGTCGCTCGGCATCAACTGGTCGGCGTTGGCCAAGGGCTCGGTCGCGATATTATAGTTCATGATGGGAACCGTGTAAGCAGCCAAAGCGGGCGCAATCTGTCCAATCCATGCGTCGGTAGCGATGATCAAGTGTTTGGCCCACGCGCCGCTGTTTCCGGCATTGTCCGTGGTGCCCGCAAAAACTTCGACGTCGCCTTTTCCATGTTCAAAATAACCTGCTACGCGGCTGTTTTCAAATATCTGAACGCCAGCTTTTTTAGCAGCGGCAGCCAATCCAAGTGCATAATTAAGCGGGTGGAAATGCCCACCTTGGTGATCATATAGTCCGCCGTGATAATTGCCGCCGTTGATGTGCTTGCCCATATCACTGGGCCGGACAATCTCGATAGAATCCCATCCAAAATTAGCGGAGAGAAACGCCGCCTCGCGCTGCATCTCTTCAAAATGCGCGGGTCTATATGCGGCTTCTAAATGACCGCTTTTCAAGTCGCAGCTTATGTTGTGCTGGACCACGCGGGAATTTACGCGTCCGGCCGCGCTCCATGCCAAATCGAAAATTGCTTTCGCCCGCTCCCGTCCGAACTGCGCATCAATCTCTTGCATAGACCAGCGCAGGCCCGGTATCAATTGGCCTCCATTTCGGCCAGACGCGCCAAAGCCAATCGTCTCAGCTTCGAACAGAGCAACCGAAAGCCCGTTTTCCGCGCATGCCAATGCCGCCGACAGTCCGGTAAATCCGCCGCCAACCACGATAACGTCGCATTTTAAGCTGCCCAACAAATCTGGCTGCGTTTCCCACGCATTGGCAGTGGCGGCATAGTAACTGTTGTTCAAAGAATCGGACATTACACCCGCAGCAATAAATGCTCACGCTCCCAACTGCTCACAACCGACTGGTAATTGAACAGCTCATAATCTTTGATCGCGAAGAAGATTTCAAAGAAATCATCACCCAGTAACGTCCGGACCTTTTTGCAGCTATTGAACCGGTCGAGTGCCGCTTCCAGTGTACGGGGCAAAGTGCGGGCGCGGTTATAGGCGCTGCCTTCGATCATCTTGGGCGGGATCATCCGTTCCGTCATGCCAATATATCCGCATACCAATGTCGCGGCCATCACCAGATATGGGTTCGCATCCGCGCCCGGCAAACGGTTTTCGACGCGGCGATTATGCCTGTCGGAAATGGGCACACGGAAACCACATGACCGGTTGTCGATGCCCCATTGGACGTTGATGGGCGCAGCACTGTCCGGCCGCATCCGGCGAAAGCTGTTTACATTGGGCGCCCACATTGGCGAAATCTGCGGCATCAGGCGCACAAGCCCCGCGATATAGCTGCGGAACAAAGTGCTGTCGCGGCCATTGGATGTCGAAAACAGGTTTCTGCCTGTTTCCCAATCGACGACGGACTGATGAATGTGCATTGCGCTGCCCGGCTGCCCGGCCATCGGGTTCGCCATAAAGGTCGCAAAGACGCCATGCTGCTTGGCCACATTGCGCACGGCGCGCTTAAACAGGAATACCGAATCCGCGAGCTTCAACGGGTCGCCGTGGATAAAGTTCACCTCCAGCTGAGCCGCGCCCATTTCGTGGATCATGGTATCGATGTCGAGGCCCATCATCTCACAATCGTCATAGATATGATCGATGATTTCTTCATATTCGTTCATCGCCTCAAGCCCGTAAGGCTGGCTGGCGGTTTCCGATCTACCCGATTGCCCGGCGGGTGGTTGCAACGGAAAATCAGGATCGATGTTTTGCGAAACCAAATAAAATTCAACTTCGGGCGCAACAATGGGCCGCCAACCTTTGGCTTTGAATAACGCAATGACTTTTTTCAATATCGCGCGCGGAGCGATGGAAACGGGTGTCCCGTCGCTGTTCAAGACATCGGCGATAACAAACGCGGTGGGTGATTTGAAACCGGGCGCACGGCAAATCGTGTCGGGGTCTGCGACCAGAATTTTGTCAGGGTCCTTATCCCAGATATCGGGGATGTCTTCTGGATAATGGCCATCAATCGTGCTGATAAACACGCTGCCGGGGATTCTGAGGGATTTATCATCGACCGAGGCCAGAAATTTTTTCGCAGGCAATACTTTGCCGCGCTGCACCCCGTTAATATCCGGAACGATACATTCAACTTCATCGATTTTGTGTTCGGCAATCCATGCCGTCATTGCATTTGTCATGCTGGATTGTGCGCACAGCCCGCGAAGTTGGTCAAGTGACCTTGTCGCAAAGCTGTGCGCAGTCCTTTATCAATTAAATTAGAATGATAGTCCTACGGTCGCAACAATCGCTTTTCTGGCATCGCCGTCCACAAAAATGCTGTTGCGGTTTGAATCGATGTAAGATGCGCCAAGTGTCAGGGCATCAAACGAAGCAGTGACGCCCAGTGACCAGTCAAGCTTGTTACCGGTTTCACCGCCAAACGCGCCGTCTTCATAACCGAACGATCCGGCAACGGTGAAAGGTGTGTTGGGAATGCCAACCGAAGCAGTGGTCGCGAGATATAGATTGTCGGTACCGCCGATATTATCTTGTTTCGGTGCGTAAGAAATCTGTGCGCCCAATGTTGCCGGGCCGACAGTAGTGCCAATTTTGCCGGTTGTTTCGACGTAATTCAGGCTGCTGACACCGGGATAAACATAATAAGTCGCGCTGATGTCATAAGTGATGGCATCGCCGCCAGCAAATCCAGCGTACAAATCGACTTCAACATCGTCGCCGTCGTTTTCAGAAACCGTAGACGCCCAGACACCGACATAAGCGCCGGATTCATGGGCGACATTCAGGCTGCCTTGCAGCGCGGGATCTTTGCCGCTGAGCGATACGCCGCGAAACCGGTAGTCCGAAACAAAGGTAACAGTTCCAGATATATCAATCGGTCCCGACGCTTCTTCTTCTGCAGCTGGTTCGTCCGCTGCACATGCAGGCAGGGAAATAGACATTGCGGTTACTGCCAACGTCGCCGCGCTCAGTTTAATAATGTGCTTACGCATAAATAGTCCTTTATTTTCATCGGTTCATCTTTCCAACAAACAGGCTTTCACCCTCTTGTCGGACTTATGTCGCCCCGGTCCCGTGAATTTTGCGCTCTCCACCAGTCTCTATTGGACGATTGAGGAATTTGAGTGCGCCTGCACCAAACAGCAAAGCGCAAACCGTTCAAGCAATATTGTGACAGTGTTGATGTCCTTTTCGGCGAATGTGATAATTGTATCACAGTTTTGAGACATCTTATTGACGCTTCATCCCAATGCCATTGCACTCAATCCAGCACACGCGGGGGAACGGCGCGGTTGACCACTTCGCGCAAAGCAAACGCGGTTTCGATCCGGGCAACTTTTGGCAGAGTGGCGATTTCTTGCCGGTGGATACGCTCATAATCCTCAAGCGATGCCGCCTTCAGTACGATCAAATAATCATCGCGCCCCGACATCAGGTGGCAACGAATGACCGATGGGCACAGGGCTACTGCCGTTTCAAACGTGCGCATCGTTTCTTCGCTTTGCCCTTCTAATGCGATTGTGACCATGACGGTCGCACCTGCATTCAGCTTTGATAGATTCACATCAGCGCGGTAACCGCGGATAATGCCTTCATCTTCCATCGATTTTTGCCGCCGGAATGCTGCGCTTGGCGATAGGCCGGCGGCATCAGAAAGCTCTTGCTGAGTCGCGCGGCCATTTGCGACCAGTGCCTTTAATATTCTGCGATCAATATTGTCCATACGCCCATATTATCGGAAAAACCCGTATATAGCGAATTATTTGTGCAAAACTTCCCAGTTAAGCTATAACTTTCACACACTATATCTGGAATTTCGCTGTTATTATCCGTTTACAATTTTACCGGAGAATGGCCATGCATATCGGCGTACCTAAAGAGATCAAAATTCACGAATATCGCGTCGGCCTCACCCCTTCGGCGGTGCGTGAATATGTGGCGCGCGGTCACAAGGTAACGGTTGAAACGGGCGCGGGCGATGGCATATTTGCCGACGACAAAATGTACCGCGCCGCCGGTGCCACAATCGCGAAGGATGCGGCGTCGATATTTGCCAAGGCAGATATGATCATCAAGGTCAAAGAACCCCAGCCGTCCGAATGGATCATGCTGCGCCCCGATCAATTGCTGTTCACATATTTGCATTTGGCACCCGATCCGAAACAGGCAAAGGGCCTGATTGCCAGCGGCTGCACAGCCATCGCTTATGAAACTGTAACCGATGCGTCAGGTGCCCTGCCCTTGCTTGCGCCGATGAGCGAAGTTGCCGGGCGGCTCGCCATCGAAGCCGCCGGCGAAGCAATGCGCCGCAGTGAAGGCGGCGCTGGCATATTGCTGGGCGGCGTGCCGGGTGTTCCGGCTGGCCGCGTAGCCGTATTGGGCGGCGGCGTCGTGGGTACACATGCGGCGCGCATGGCCGTCGGTTTGGGCGCGGAGGTTACCATTATCGACCGTTCGCTGCCGCGTCTGCGTCAATTGGACGAGCTGTTCCAAGGCCGCGTCCGCACCCGTTATTCAACGCTTGATACCATTGACCATGAAATCAGCATCGCCGATGCGGTGATCGGTGCCGTGCTGATCCCCGGAGCCAGCGCACCTAAATTGGTGACGCGGGCGATGTTAAAGCGCATGAAACCGGGCAGCGTGCTGGTTGATGTTGCGATCGACCAAGGCGGCTGTTTTGAAACCAGCAAGCCGACCACGCATGAAAATCCGACTTATGTCGTTGACGGCATTATCCACTATTGCGTCGCCAACATGCCCGGAGCAGTGCCGCAAACCAGCGCCGCTGCACTCAATAATGCTACTTTGCCTTATGGATTGGCATTGGCAGATAAGGGGCTGGACGCCATTCGCGAAAGCAAGGGGTTGATGGATGGCTTAAACGTCCACAAGGGTAAAGTGACGAGCAAAGCCGTTGCCGAAAGCCTTGGCATGAAGTTTGTCGAACCAGAAATCGCGCTTGGTTGATGTAGCCGGAGCGGCTGCATCGGCTTTTAATCGCGGTTAATCGCGGTGAGGTTTGGCCATTCGCATTAACGCTTGTAATGTAGGATTTGTTCTGGGAACGAAGGGCATAGCTGCTTGTTTAGGGCTGGCTCTTTGACATTGTTGGCGGTCTAATATTTGAATGGGAACACCTCCCCTTTCCGTTCGTCCTGTTTCCCGGCAGGGCGGTGTCGAAGGGCAGGTTACTGGTCTCATCCTTCGACATCGACCCGCCGGGAAACAGGACGAACGGAAAGGGGAGCTCTTGAATAAAACAAAACCGTTCGTGCTGAGCTTGTCGAAGTACAGATTGCTTGTCACATCCCTCGACTTCGTCCCGCAAATCGGCAAAAAAGCATCCTACAAGAAAAACACGATGTAGGTAATTATCTTACGCCGCTCTTTCGCAAAATGTCAAAATAGGTGTCAATCTTGTCAACCAGGTGTCAACTTGGCCCAAATCGAGGCAATCGAGCCAGCTGGAAAACGCCTACTTGACCGGCGTATAATAAAGAACATAATGCGAACATTATGCGACTCACTTCTGCTCTGCCTATTGTATCCGCACGCGCCGCGACTGACCGGGCGGCGCGCAACGATGCCCGGTGGGCAACCGGCATAGCTGCGCTTGATACCATCATGGCCGGCGGGATAAACCAAGGCCGGGTGCATGAATTTTATACCGCCGAACAAGAAGACGCAGCGGCGATTGCGGGCTTTGCCGCCGCCTTGGCCATTGGAATGACATCAACCGCGCATCCTGCTCTGTGGCTGCGGTCGCGCCGCGCGGTGACCGCTGGCGGCGTCTTGCAAGGCGAAGGTTGGGCAGAATTGGGCGGCGCTCCTGACGCCTGCATCTTCGGGTTGTTTGGCGATTCCATGAACTTGCTGCGCGCCACTGTTGATGCCTTGCGGTGCGGCGGATTGGGCGCGGTGGTGCTGGAAAGCTGGGGCCGTATGACCGAACTTGACCTGACTGCCAGTCGCCGTTTCGCACTGGCTGCGGAAAAATCGGCGGTGCCTTTGCTGCTGCTGCGTATCAATGCCACCCCCGGCCCCAGTGCGGCGCAGACCCGTTGGCAGGTGACATCTGCACCCTCGCACGCACTTCCCGGAAACGCGCCGGGGGTGCCGACCTTTGACATTGAATTACTACGCCAGCGTTCCGGACCTTTCGGGATGCGTTGGCGATTGGAGTGGGATCGTGATCAACGCATATTCCGGGACACGGCGTTATCTGGCGCTGTGGTTCCCGTTCCTTCCGTCAGACCGGCTGCGGATACAGGAACCGGAACGCTTCGCCGGGTCGCCTGACGCACCCGTTGCCCTTATCACCAAGATGAAAGGCGCGCTAAAACTGGCCGCAGTCGATGAATGTGCGCAGTCCTTGGGCCTCTGCGCCGGGCTAACATTGGCGGATGCGCGTGCCCGGCAACCCGGCCTCACGGTCTATGAATTGGATGAGGAAGCGGACAAGCATTGGCTAAACCGCATGGCACGGCGCTGTGTCGCTTATTCTCCTTTGGTCACAACAACGCCGCCCGACACCATCATAATCGACATTACCGGCACCGATCATCTGTTCGGCGGGGAAGCAGGGTTGATGGACAACATCGGAGAGAAATTTGCCGGGCGGGGCATGACCCTGCGCCTCACCTGCGCCGCAACGGCAGAGGGGGCACACGCGCTGGCCCGCTATGCCAAGTTGCCTGTCTGTGATGAACGGGCGGCAATCCGCAGCCTGCCGGTGACTGCGCTTGGACTTGACCCGCAAGCGACATTGGCGCTGAAACGAGCTGGGCTGAAATGCGTGGGCGACGTTGCCGTGCGCCCTACCGCCACGATTGCCGCACGCTTTGGGGCAAAGGCGGTAACAGCGATCCGCTTGCTAACGGGAGAAGTGCAGCACCCCATTCAACCTTTGGCGCAGCCCGCCCCCCTTATCTTTGAACGCCGCTTTGCCGAACCAATCGCGCATCAAAGCATGATCGCGCATAGTTTTTTGGAATTGATGCGCGAAGCCGCCCTTGCCCTTGAAGAACGCAGGCTGGGTGGACGGCGGTTCCAGCTGATCCTGTTTCGCAGCGACGGCGCACAACGCAGACTCGATATCGAAACCGGGGCCGCAACGCGCGATCCAGCGCTGGTCCTGCGTCTGTTCGATGAAAGAATTGGTGCCCTCGCCGATCCGCTCGATCCCGGATTTGGTTATGATAGCATCACCCTGACGATCACGGCGGCAGAGGCGCTCGCTGTCGTCCAGCCTGCTTTGGATGGCGGGGAAAAGGGCGATATGGCAATTGCCGAATTGATCGACCGGCTGAGCATGCGGCTGGGCGTGGGGAGCATCCGCCGCATTGTTCCGCACGATAGCCACATCCCCGAACAAGCGCAGCTCGCCCTTCCCGCGATTGAGTGCCGTGTCCCTATCCGCTGGCCTAAACCTGCATTCGGGGAGCCGCCTGCACGCCCGATCTTTCTGTTTGATCCGCCCCAAATGGTCGAAGTTATCGCCGAGGTACCCGACGGGCCGCCCCATCGCTTTCGCTGGCGACGGACCCTGCATGAAGTGCGCTTGTATGAAGGACCGGAGCGGATTGCCGCCGAATGGTGGCGGAGCAAAGGGGGCGAACAAAGCGGCAAAGCTGGTCTCACCCGTGACTATTACCGGATCGAGGATGTTCGCGGGCGGCGATACTGGATTTTCCGGCATGGGCTTTATGAAGAAAAACCTGATCCGCGATGGTATTTGCATGGACTGTTCGCGTGAAGACGACCTTTGCGGAACTTGTCGCGGCGACCAATTACAGTTTCCTGCGCGGGGCATCTCATCCGGCCGACATGGTTCATCATGCCCATATGCTGGGCATGGCCGGCATTGGCATTGCAGACCGTAACACCGTGGCAGGCGTGGTCCGCGCCCATATGGCATGGCGCGATTTGGGCGGAGCGGAAAGCGGATTCCGGCTGGTGGTCGGTGCGCGGCTCGTGTTCGCAGACGGCACCCCGGACGTTGTTGCATATCCCGCCACCCGTCATGGCTGGGGCCGGCTGACACGGCTGCTGACATTGGGCAATCGGCGCACGGAGAAAGGGAATTGCGAACTCCGCCTGGCTGATTTGCTCGACCATGCGGATGATTTATTGCTGATCGCAATGGGCGCAGATGCGGCCCTGCTTGCGGCACTTTCAAAAGCCAGGCCTGGCTCGGTGTGGCTGGCAGCAACCATGCACCGGGCAGGAGCCGATGCGCGCCGCCTTGCCGGACTGCAGGCTTTGAGTGCAAAAACTGGTGTGCCGTTGATCGCGATCAACGATGCGCTCTATGACCAGCCAGACGCCCGCACGCTCCATGACATCATCACCTGCATTCGCAGCGGGGTAACGATACAAAGCGCGGGCAAGCTTCTGCTCGCCAATGCAGAGCGTCATCTCAAAGCCCCTGATGAAATGGCACGTTTGTTTCGTGCTTGCCCGGATGCAATCACGGCAACGGCGGACATCCTTTCTCGGATAAGTTTCACGCTGGATGATCTGAAGTATGAATATCCACATGAGCCCGTGCCTAACGGATGGACGCCGCAAGGCTGGCTAGAACATCTGGTGATGACCGAGGCGCACCGCCGCCACCCTGATGGCCTGCCCGATGCGCTTACCAAAGTGATCGCCGAGGAGTTTCGCCTGATCCAGATGAAGGCCTATGCCCCCTATTTCCTGACTGTGCACGACATTGTGCGGCATGCCCGCAGCCTTGATCCGCCGATCCTGTGCCAAGGGCGCGGTTCAGCTGCGAACTCTGTGGTCTGCTATTTATTGGGCGTGACGTCGGTTGATCCGGTCGCGAACAAGCTGCTTTTTTCGCGCTTCTTGTCCGAGGAACGCAATGAGCCGCCCGATATTGATGTCGATTTTGAACATGAGCGGCGCGAAGAAATCATGCAGTATATCTATGCCCGCTATGGCCGTGAACGTGCGGGGATTGCTGCCACCGTTATCCATTACCGCCCGCGCAGCACGATCCGTGAAGTCGGTAAGGTTCTGGGGCTGACCGAAGATGTCACGGCGCGGCTAACCTCTACAATCTGGGGCAGTTGGGGCAGAGATGTCTCGCAAGCGCGGGTGGTTGAGGCTGGCTTTGATCCGGACAATCCGGAAATTGCCCGGTTGAAGATATTGGTCGACCGGCTGCTCGAATTTCCGCGCCATTTGTCACAGCATGTTGGCGGCTTCGTATTGACGCAAGGGCGGCTCGATGAACTGGTGCCCATCCATAACGGCGCGATGCCAGACCGGACATTCATCGAATGGGACAAGGACGATATCGATGCACTGGGCCTGATGAAGGTGGATGTGCTCGCACTGGGCATGCTCACCTGCATCCGCAAGAGTTTTGATCTGCTGCGCGCGAATGGTTTGGGTGATCATGATCTGCAGAATCTGCCCGCCGAAGACCCTGAGGTTTACCGCATGCTGCAAAAAGGCGACAGCATCGGTACGTTTCAAGTGGAAAGCCGGGCACAGATTAACATGCTGCCCCGAATGAAGCCCAAAGTGCTTTATGACCTTGTCATTCAAGTCGCGATTGTCCGCCCCGGCCCCATTCAGGGCGGTATGGTCCACCCCTATCTGCGGCGGCGCAATGGTGAGGAAGCAGTCGTCTTCCCGGCCCCCGCACCGCCGCATGACCCCGATGAATTGCGCGGCGTTTTGGGGAAGACACTAGGCGTGCCGCTGTTTCAGGAACAGGCGATGAAACTGGCGATAGTAGCCGCAAATTTCACACCGGCACAGGCCGATGGCCTCCGCCGGGCCATGGCGACTTTCCGAAACCATGGCACTATGCATCGTTATCAGGAACAGATGATCGGGGGCATGGTGGCCCGCGGTTATGAGCGCGACTTTGCCGAACGCTGCTTTGAACAAATTAAGGGCTTTGGCGAATATGGCTTCCCGGAAAGCCATGCGCAGGCCTTTGGTTGGCTTGCGTATATTTCATCATGGCTCAAATGTCGTCATCCCGCCATCTTCACTTGCGCACTGCTCAATGCGCAACCCATGGGATTCTATGCACCATCTCAACTTGTCCGCGATGCGCGCAACCATGGGGTCGAGGTTCGCGCCGTTGATATCAATGCCAGTGATTGGGACAGCACTCTTGAATCTTTGGGCGCAGATGAATCGTTGGGCGCAGATGAATCTTTGAACGAAGGGCGCTTCGCGCTCCGTCTTGGTATGCGCCAGATTGATGGATTTCGCCAGGATTGGGCAAAAACAATCACGCAGTCGCGGCTGTCTGGTCCATTTCAATCCACAGAGGATATAGTGCGCCGGACCAGATTACCATCAGCCGCTTTGCGTAAACTGGCGGATGCCGATGCGTTCAACTCGCTCGGCAAAACCCGGCGTGATGCCTTGTGGGATGTGCGGCGCACTCCGCCAGATCAGCTCCCTCTGTTTGCCTTTGCCGATGCCTCTGAGCTGGGGATGGAACCGGACGCCGCGCTGCCCGTCATGCCGCTCGCAGAAGAAGTGGTTGCCGATTATCAGACTACGCGCTTGTCCTTAAAAGCGCACCCCTTGCAGTTCCTGCGCGCATCGTTTGCGCACGAGGGGGTGTCGAGCTGCGCCGAAGCCAACGCCGCACCCGATGGCCGCAAAGTTCGCGCCGCCGGCATTGTCCTGATCCGCCAGCGTCCAGGCAAAGGCAATGCCGTATTCATCACCATCGAGGACGAAACCGGCATCGTCAACGCCCTGCTGTGGACGCGCGATATGGAACGGCAACGGACCGTGGTCATGGCGTCCCGGCTGATGTTGATCGAGGGAATAATCCAGCGCAGCAAAGAAGGCGTCGTCCATCTGATGGCCAACCGCGTGCATGACCGAACGGCAATGCTCGCATGCCTTTCGGAAAATGATGACATCACGCCATCAATGGCGCACGCCGATGAAGCTGGCCGCCCCAAGCAAACCGGAACACGCGGCCATCCGCGCAATGTGCGAATATTGCCACGCTCAAGGGATTTCCATTGAGCCTAAAAGAGAGCCCCGCACCAAGGGATGGGCGGCGGCGCAACATAGTGACCGGCTATACCCTAGCCCGTTTATGGCTGGCCGATACGTATGGCTTCTTCGGCCGTAGTTTCGCCGCTGATCACCAATTTGCGCGCGGCGGAGCTCAGATTTGGGTTGTTTAAGAATGCGTGACTGGAGATTACCGCTTCATCGCCGCCGCTGTTGATTAACCGCCTAAGACTGTCATCGATAAAGACGACTTCGAAAACTCCGATGCTACCTAAGAAGCCGCTATTATCGCATGCGGCGCAGCCCCTTGGTTCAAAAATGCCGGTCCCGCGATCAAAGCCCAGTCGCGATGCAATGCTGCCTGCCGCTTGTGCAGGAACGCGGCAAATGTTGCACAAACGCTTAACCAGACGCTGAGCGATAACACTACGCAAGCTCTCACTTAGCAACATGCGGTCGACCTTTAACTCGCGCAGTGCTGTAATCACGCCAACGGCATTGTTCGATTGTAAAGTTGTAAGGACAAGCGGGCCGGAAAGCGCAGCTTTCATGGCGATCTCCGCCGATTTTCGGTCAGGCAATTGGCTGATCATCACAACATCGGGATCTTGCCTTAAAACGTCACGAAGCGTCTCAGCGATCGATATATCAGTGGATTTATCAATCTGTACCTGGTTGATGCCCTCAACATCATATTCAACAGAATTTTCGACAGTGATGATATTGCGTTTGCCGTTGTTCATCTGGTTTAGCGCAGCATATAGCGTGGTAGTAACGCCTGAATCCTGCGGTCCTGCGACAATGATCATACCTCCGGGCGCTGCCATAACCTGCCTAAGCCGTGATTGAATTTCCGGTGACATGCCCGGCAAATTCATGACGAAATCTGTGTTGGCTGAATCAGGCAAGTGCAGAACCATCCGTTCGCCATGCTTATCGGGCATTGTTGAAATCGATATATCCAGCTTTGTGTTGTTCGCATCAATAGCAAATATGCCCTTTTGCGGGGCACTTGGATTGCTCTGGTCAATTCCGAACTTGTCCTTCAGCTGGTGAATTACAGCCTGAGAGTATTCCGACGACATCTTAAATCGCTCCCGCAGTTTGCCGTCTTGGCGAACACGGACAACAAACTGGCTATCGTAAGCCTCGATATGAATATCTGAAATTCCCTGCCCCGCGGCTTCGATTATCATCGCGTCAATTAACTGGATTACTTTGGCGGCATTTACATTATCAACGGTTATTATTGACGGGGCATCTGCATCCTCGGCTTGTCCATAATGTGCAAAAAGATAAGCGTTAAAACGCGGCGCATTTACAAATTCTAACTCAAATGGCAGCGTTACAAAATGGCTGATTTCCAATAAGATCAGCGGGTCGGCATCATCACGCAGCGCAAAAACAAGGCGCCCCTCGGCAAGCTGACGAATAACCAAGCCGTTGGTTTTGGCAAAAATATAGGGCAAATCCAGCACGGGTGAAGGCAATCTAGACGCTTGCGCCAGTTCTTCGCATTTGCGTTCAAACATCGTATTCAAACCCAAGCCCTCAATATCCATTTCATCCAGTTTCCATATTTTGGTTCAAATACTGCTCCTTTAGTCTGCGGCATAAGGACTATATCGGCAGCAAGACGCGCGCATGACCGTTAGATGACAGCTATGTGACATTTAGGGTCAGGGCCTAAAACTTGATCTCTAAGCCCAGTGAAAAACTGCTTCCCGTTTTGTACCGATTGTAGAAGATTTTATTCTCGCCGATTGCCTGAAACTCTTGGTATTTTGTGCCGGTCAGGTTGCGAGCTTCTAACTTCAACTCTGCTTCTACTCCGCCCAATTTAATGCCTTGGCGGACGACAAAATCGATCTGAATTCCGGGCCGTTCGGTAATGTCAACTTGCCCAGATGCACCTCTGCTGGTGACACGGTCGCTGGCATATGTGAACAGCAACGTTTGCTGCGATAAGTTGCTGGTATCTTCCAAACCAATCTGCAGGTTGACCAGATGATCCGATTGGCCCGTCAATGGCGCGCCGCTGCGGAAGAAATCCAACGCTGATGTTGAAGAAGAGCCGAATACCGCGATGCGGTCGTTAGCGTTTACGCGGATTTTGGATTTCGTATAGGTATAGTTCGCGATGACAACTGCCCGCCGATTAGCAAAAAATCCACTTTCCGCATCGCCCGCCAAATCGAAATATTTCTGCGTTTCAATTTCCGCACCGAACAAATCGGCTGTGGGCGCATTGGCGAAACTGGTGACGACAGAATTGTCATCGAAACTGGAAAAGGACTCGATAGGATTATCAATTCGCTTAAAGAAACCGGCCACAGATACACGCTGATCACGGTCAAAATAATATTCATAACGCGCTTCGCCATTATACAACTGGCTATCCGTCAATAACGGATTGCCGCGGAACAATCGGTTTGAATCCGGGTCATAGAAATTCTGAAAAATCAGTTCCCGAAATTGCGGTCTCGCTATAGTTTTTGATCCGCTCAAACGGAACTTCATCTGGTCGGTAATGTCCCAAGTCAGCGTTGCAGCCGGCAGCCAATAATTGTTCTTCAGCTGAGTCGATGCCAGTGAAGCGGTGGGAACCGTGAATACTTGAACAGGTTCAACTGTTTGCTGTGCAGTCTCATAACGCACACCGGCATTAAGGCTGATTTCCGGTGTAAAGTTGATCTGTAACTGGCCATATCCGGCATTGGTCAGCAGCTGTGCATCAAACACCGGGTTGGCTTCGTTGGTATCGATCAGGCTGATGTCGTAAAAATCAATGATGCCGGGTTGCAACAATAGATCGGGGCGCAGCAAGCCTGCCGCCGCTGGAAATGTGTTCGGCGCGGAAAACAAAAACTCCCGCCGCTCAGTACGCCGCGTTGTATCGGAATAAGCATAACCAATTGTGCCCGTAATATCCGGTGTTATTTTGACCGAAAGATCGGCGCTGCCAGCATATAGATCTTCATTGAGGTAAGAATAGCTTACCTCAGCCGTTCCTTGCTGTCCGTTATTCAAACGGTTGATGAAAAATGCGCCCAGTGGATCGCTCGCCACATTGCTACGATAATATTCAAAGCTAAATTCATCCGGCGCCTCACGCTGCGAATTGGCATAGGAGGCACGCAGATTGAGTGTGACGTCCGGCGACAATTTGAAATCGCCAACCAATTGCGTATCGATCAATTGGCGTTCGTAAAATGCCGTGTCTTGCTGCATCAAAGTTGCCGTTGCCGAAGTGGTTTGGCGCGTGCCAACGCCAAGCCGTGCTTGTTTCAAAGTGTCGCGGATAAACAAGTTGGTCCAGCGGATTTTCTGCTCACCGCTTTCCAGACCAAAGCCGACCAAGCCATTTACCACAATACGATTATCGGTAATGACTCGTTGAAAATCCAGCTCTTTCTCGGACAGATCGAGTGTGGACGCGGTCTGTTGCAACGTATCACGGGTGCGCCATTTATTGCTGTAGCCGATAGTTGCGATCAAACCGAATGAGGTGTCGGTGCCCAATTCAAAGTTTGTACCGCCGGTTATGTTGGCCGACGCGTTGACGGGCAGATGTTTGTTGCGCTGAATAACTGCATTGCGTCCGGTAACCAACTGCCCGGCAATCGCCTGGGTATCAACTGCACCGGTACTGATTCGGTTTCCGCTGGCGAGATATGCGGCAAGTGCGGGCTTTAGGTCGCGGTTGCCATTGTCAAATCCTGTCCAATCCAACGAACTGCCAAAATAGGTATAGCCAAGTTGATTGGTGGTCTCACTATTTCCGCTAACGTCCGCACTAATCGAAAGAAACGGTTCCCTTGGAATGGCCTTGGTGGTCAGGTTGATAACGCCGCCGCCAAACTCTCCGGGAAAGTTCGCCGAATAGGTTTTTTGCACCAATGAAGACGCAATCACGCTGGTGGGGAACAGATCAAGCGGCACAACCCGCTTCAAAGGTTCGGGGCTAGGTAACGGTGAACCATTGAGCAACGCCAACGAATAACGATCACCCAAACCACGCACATAAACAAAGCCATTGCCGACAACACTAAGCCCGGTGACCCGCGCCAACGCGCCCGCAATATCACCTTCACCGGTGCGTTCAATATCGGCGCTGGACAGCACCGAAACAACTTGCGGTGCGGCTTTGGCAACGTTGCGGTCAACCCTGCCTCTGACGACGATTTCTTGTACATTGCCGGGAATAGAGACATCGATTGGCTCTTCTTCCGCAGGCGCTTCAGGAGCAGGCGTTGCACTCGCGGCTTCCTCAACTGGAACTTCCGGTTCCGGAGCATCGCGCTCCGACACACCAGGCACAGTTTGTGCCATCGCCATTGACGGCGCAATAAGCGCGGATGAAATTAGCAGTAGGCTGATCGCCCCCAATGGCTTCAACATTGTATTTCCCTTAATCAAATTCAAAAAGAGGCGGGGCGCACACACAAAGTCGCACCCCGCCCCGTATCACTTACTTTCGATCAGAAAGTTGGCAACGAAGTACACAGACCAGAAGTGCTGGTACCCAAATTTGCGGTCGCGCTATTGCATGTCCAACCCGCATACCAAGTATCCGTCGCATCCTTGACCGCACCAATATATGTCGTGACATCAAAGTACGGGTTCAGTGTGCTTGCATCAAATGCAGCCACGGCCGTTTCGCTGGCACCGTTGATGAACAACGACGTCAATGTTGGTGTAAAGGCGCTGTTATTGCCATTGGCACCCGAACCAAAGATGGCCGAAACTTGCGCTTCGGTCACGCCGTCCGAGCCAACAAATGCAGGAGTACCGCATTGCGCGACAACTGAACGAACGAGCGGTGCGCCTGCTTCATCGATTGCTGCATTTGCGGTGGTAGATGCGGTTTGCGCGCGGCTAATCCGCAGGCAAGATGTATTCGGGCTGATGACCACGCCATTGGCCAACGTATAATCGGTGCCGCCGCGCAAGAAGATTGACGCAGCGTTGCCGGTGTTATTACGCTGAATGAAGGTGAAGTTGGACAAGCGCGTATTCTGACGCGGAATGTTGCCATCCAGCGAATTGTTCGAATCCGCCTCGATCATCGAATCTCCTGCGCCAGCACGTTGCACTGCCAATACATATTGGAAGTTCGCTTTAACGCCGGTGTCGGTATCCAGATTGTCATCATCCGCACCGATTGATACGAAATATTTCATATTCACCGAACCGCCGAAAAATTCGGCACCATCATCGGAGCTGTTGAACGACTGGATGTGATCAAGAATTGTGCCTGATCCGACGCCGCCTGTGGTCAATGATTGCAGTTCTGAGTTACCAGACAACACAAATCCGGAATAACGGATTTGAACATAGCTCATCTGGCCGCTGCTATCAGCCGAATTTGCGCCGCCATAAAGTGCAGGATCAACCGCGCCTTCAACCTGACGTTCACATGCTACCGTTCCAGGTGCGGCAGCTGGCGCTGCGCAATCGGTAATTGGCGCACGGCCATTAAGAACGACGCCGCCCCATTGACCAATTGTACTGTCGGTATTTGCACCGATAACATTGTTGAGACTGGTGAAGACGATTGGCAATGTAGCCGTACCGATAGCGTTCAGCTTGTTCCCGCGGTTTACATTCAACCAAGAAACGCCGGTTCCGCCATAGACAATAACGCCGGGTGCGATGGTCAATGTGACCGCCGTATTCGTGGTCGACGGACCTTGATCGGTGCCGACATCAACGCGCCCACCCAAACGGTAAAGAACACCTGTAACTTTCGGCAAGGTTGAGCTCGTATTAATCCGCGCTGGCAATGTGCACGCGCGGTAAGTTCCAGTCGGGCCCGACACGATACCGGAGTCTACAAGACCTTGCGCATCAGTAATAGTTGGACACACCGCTGCTGCAACAACGGTTGCAGGCGGTGGCGGAGGTGTTGGCGGTGGCGGTGGAGCAGGCGGATTATTTATTGTAACACCGCCGCCGGTTCCGGGCGACGCAATATCATCAGCGCCGCAACCTGATACGATGGCCGCGGCGGCCGTCGCAAAAATGATCCCACGCAATTTCGGGTTAAGCATGCAAATTCTCCACAACAAAAAAACAATCTCGGATGAGACGTGCAAGAAGCGGAGTGAAAGAATCGATTTATCGCCCCGCGTTTCTCGAGTTGCAGTTAGGGGCAGCGTATGACGCCAGTGTTGGGATATGATGATGTTTTTGAGAATCATTTATGACAGAAAAATGTCAACCGCCAGTTGCGCCATTTCAACGCAAAAAAAGGCGGAGATCAAGCTCCGCCTTTTTGAAATTTATCCTCTATTAACTCAGAGCGAAAATATTATCGCTGAAACCGGGTCAGCGCGATGCAATCCGGTTGTTAAACTGCGCTAACGCTATCTTTGCCGCATCACGCGAAGACATGATGGTGCCGTCTGCCAATTCTACGTCAAACACATCGCGGCTTGCCATCGCGGACTGATACAAACGAATGGCGTCGGAATGCCGGCCCATACGTTGATATGCACGGCCAAGGTTCAAAAGCTTTGCAGGATCAGAAGTATTCTCATCTGCATGCGCCAAAATTTGCTGGACAGCGCGCTGATTATCACCGGCCATCAACGCATCATAACCAAGTTCGCCGGTTTGATAACCAACTTCACCTTTGGGTTCATTGGCCTGCACAGGAACACTGATCATTACCGTCAAAGCAGCAATGCAAAATGCCTTTTTCATTTCGACTCTCCTCAATCACAAATCGTCATTGTTACAATAATATGACAAATATGAAATATTTTCAAATTAAATAAATTTATAATTATAGATTTATTTTCAGAATATTAAGAGGTTTTTTGGGAATCATGAGGTCCAACGGAAATCACAGCGAAACGACATTTGTCCATCTACTGATCCTGAAACTCGATCACATCGGGGGATATCTCGAAAGTTGTCGTTGAGCCTTTGCCTGGGCCCGCTTCGTCAATCATGCGGAAGTGAACCATGTTACCCTCAAGCTTGCAATCGTAGGTGAAAATTTGCCATCGTCTCGGGTTTAGGAGAGCCGGACAATGCTATCTGAAACATCTCCAACTTTTAAACGGGCGCTGGCAGTTCCATTTCGAAACGAGATACCGCCTCGACACACCCAAACCATGTCCTCTTCTGACAAAACCGTGGCGGTTGCAGAGACTGAGTTCGCGCGTAATTCTTTTGAGGCCGTCCCGTTTTCGGCCGGCTCACTTTCTGCACAGCAAGCCAAAGCAACACAAAGGGGTCTGAAATATTTGCTTTCATCCGCGCTTACTAAAAGACCGTTAGCGGCACGCCAATATAACCTGCAAATAGCCAGACACATGTATCACCACGTTTCTCCTTCATTGGGCGAACGTTTTCATTTCGCTCCATCAACCAACATTAATGCTTTTGCCCTTTGCTCCATTCCCAGCATTCGTCACGGCAGCGGTGATGGAATTCAATCGGGTCGTCCACGGTCAGGCCTAAGAGATGCGCGCCAGCAACAAACCCAGCTAAAGCCTCTTCACCAAGCTCGCCACCGAGCTATATTGCCTTGGTTGCCGCAGATTGCCGTAAGAAGGGGAAGGCCCCGCGCGTGCCAAATGTCGAGCAAGCGATCTAGGTGGCCATTACTCCCATTCATTTGGTGCCTTTCCTTTGACCATTCACCCCGCTAGCTGCTGCAAGTGCGCCATAAGACCTGCAAGACTGTTGGAACGCCGTTTCTTTCAGATGCTCAAGCGACAAGTCAAAATTAAGTTTGTGTGTCAGCTGCTCACGTCGGACGCGTTCTTCAAGCAAGTCACGGTAAAGCGGAGCAGTAGTTTTGCCAGCCGCCTCATGGTTGCGGATCCATGATTCGATCTCGGCATTTGTCTTTGATGTCAGTTCCACAGGTCGCTCCAATGACGAATTTAGAATGGCCGGCTGCCCATGCGTTGCGCGAGCCGAGTTATCTTGTTTGCATAGCCGAAGAGTAGCGCAGTTGCATTAATTTCAAGCTAAACGCTGCCTTCACCAGACGTGACGCCGACTTTAAACCCAGCCCATTTTTGGCAAATTGTCATGAAACTGTTTATAGAAGGAGCGCGATCTCAAATTGGTCGCTATGCTGCTACCAAAGTTGCGTCCGGTTTGCCAGACGCTGCCGACTGTCCGGTTTTGGCCTGCGCCTGAGGTAAACTGCCATTAGTTCACAGGAATCATTCTCACTTGGTTTACGATCGATCATCACAGGTTATATCTCCCTTGAACAAAACTGGCCTCTTCCAACCAACTCGGAGAATGTAAAATTGTAGTGGAAAGCGATCCGCAAAAACATGCACGTTGTAACCATCATCGGGTCGCCGACGAATGGACCGATAGTTACTGCAACACCTATGACAAAAAGGACTGAAAATGCGCGCTGTGTTCACACTTTCCATACTTGCTTTTGCGGCATTGCTTGTCGCTCCACCGGCTTTAGCGTCGGGCACATCTGGCGGAGGTTATGGCAGCGGCAGCGGCAGCGGGTCTTACCCTGCGACCACGCGCGACCCCGCAGCCGAGGCTTATGCCCGCGGCAAATCTATGGTCAAGAAGCGCATTGCTTGCAAGAAATGTGCTTATCCCCAAGGGGTGCAGGATACACCGACCGCGCAAAAAGTTGCCGCTAGTGTTCGTTCTGGTGAATTCGCGCTGAAGACTGCCGAGCGCGAACAGGTGCTTTACTATCTAGCTGAGCGTTTCGGGGCATGATTGAAGCCTGCTTCGTCTGTTAGATTGTCCTGACACTGTGGCTGAAACGCGGTCTTTGGCTTCGCTTGCTTTGCTGTTGACTGCGATCGCAGGGCTCGTCTTGCTATCGCAGCAGCGTGAGCCTGATGTCTTGACCTATATGTTGCTGCTAGCAGGTTCGGCGGCGGCGATCACGGCTATGCTGTGGCGCGTTGAGAATATCAGCGCACCTGTGGTCTTCGTCGGGGCGCTGGTGGCCCATGTCATTACTCTGGTGGGTGCGCCTGCATTTGAAGATGATTATTTCCGCTTCATCTGGGATGGTTGGCAAACGCTGCAAAAAGGCACACCTTACGGTGTTGCGCCCGATCAGTTTTTTGCCGATGATAGCGTATCCCCTGCGTTGAAATCGATTTTGGACGGCGTCAACAATCCTGAATATCCGACGATTTACGGGCCGGTTTTGCAAATCAGCTTTGCCGTGGCATTTGCACTTTTTGGGCCAAATCCGCTTGGTCTCCAACTGCTGTTTGCGGGCGTAAATCTGCTGTTGATTGGCGTGCTGTTGCGACGACACACACCCGCGAAGGTGGCACTTTATGCATGGAGCCCGCTCGTCATTGCAGAAACGAGTCTGCATTTGCATCCTGACGGGTTGCTGGGTGCGGCGCTGTTTGTAGCGATCCTGGCAGGTCAAAAGCGGCCCATATTAGCGGGCCTATTTTTCGGGCTGGCCGCTGGCATCAAGCTTGTGGCTCTGGCGGCGTGGCCGTTGCTGCTGCGTTTGCGTCTGCGGGCGCTTGTGACTGCGATTGCGTCGCTTGGCGGCCTTTATCTGCTGTTTCTCGTTCAAGGCCAAGGTGCAGGTTTTGATTCAACGGCGACGTTTGCCAAGCTTTGGCATTTCAATCCGCTGTTGTACGAACCGTTGTTTCAGCTATCTGGATGGCAATCAGGACGCATGCTTGCGTTGCTGATTGCCGGATTACTGGTGCTGTGGCTCCACGCCCGCAGTCGTTCGATCGACGATGTTCCGTTGGCGGCCATTTTTGGCATCATCTTGCTGTTCGCCCCAGCGGTAAACAGCTGGTATCTGCTGTGGCTGCTTCCCTTTGCGGTGGGCCGGACGCAGATTTGGCCCTTTGCCGCGACGATAGCATTGCCATTTTCTTATCTGACAGGGCTAAATCTGGGCGATCCGGAATTGGAGGCATTTGCCGTTCACCCGCTGGCGCGCATCGCAGAGGTAACGATCCTGTCGTTGGCCCTCATCCATGATTGGCGGACCAACCGCCGTGCAAAGCTGAACGGCGAGATTGCGCTTACATCACCGCTGGCGGCGCCCAAGATCGCGGTAATCATGCCCGCGTTGAACGAGGAAGCTGCAATCGGCGGCGTCATTACGAGCATCCGCAAGGCACTGCCCGAAAACTTGAAGCAAGTGATTGTCGTCGATAATGGCTGCACCGACGACACTGCTGCGGTCGCAGTGGCTAACGGCGCGATGGTCGTTACCGAAGCCCAGCGGGGCTACGGCGCTGCCTGCCTGACTGGCATTGACTGGCTCGATAAGGATATCGACATTGTCCTGTTTCTTGACAGCGACGGTTCCGATGTCGTGGCGGATGCGCCAAAGATC
Organism: Sphingomonadales bacterium; assembly: GCA_043750535.1. Lineage (GTDB taxonomy): Bacteria > Pseudomonadota > Alphaproteobacteria > Sphingomonadales > Sphingomonadaceae > Sphingorhabdus_B. Next base: position 159,711 of record JAYVBJ010000043.1, read on the forward strand.
ATAGCACCGATCACTGCAGGCAAAGCCGATCTTGTCATTGGCTCGCGTTCGCTGGGTGAAATGGAACGCGGCGCGATGACCGTGCCCCAGCGATATGGCAATTGGCTCGCGCCGCTGTTGGTTCGGCTGATTTGGGGTGTGCGCTATACCGACCTTGGACCGTTCCGGGCGATCCGGCGAAGCAGCCTGCATGCGCTTATTATGCAGGACCGCGACTTTGGCTGGACCATCGAAATGCAGGTCCGCGCGGCGAAGCAAGGATTGCGGACATTGGAGATACCAACCGGCTATCGACGCCGCATCGGTATTTCGAAAATTTCAGGCACTATCGACGGCGTGGTTAAAGCTGGTGTCAAAATTCTGTATGTGATTGGCCGCGAAGCCTTTGGCGATTTTGATGCTGTTCGGCGATCATAGCGAACTGATTTCCAAAAAATGCCCGGGTTGAAACCTTTTACCAAAGCGAGCCGAATTGCAGTCGACCTCAGAGCTTTTCGAAAGATGCATTCCCCATGAATAAAATCTTGATTGCCGCAGCGATCATCACCCTTGCTTTCCTGCTCTACCGCTTTGGCCTGGCCATGCGGCATGGGCTGGGTCTCAACAAAATTTTGGGCACCGTTCACGCCTACCCCACGATGATAGAGGCAAATAAATTTGCCGCTGGTAAATGGAAAAAGGCTAATGCTCCCGAATGGGCCTTCACATGGCTGGAAAAATTCCATAGCTGGCGGCAGGGATAAGGAGAGAGATGATGAAGGCACTGTCATTGTTATTTTTACGGGTTTCAACGGGCCTTCTCTGCATGATCTGGGGACTGATCCGTATTGGCAAACCGTCGATCGGTGCCATGGTCAACGGCAAATATTATGGCGGCATCCTGTCGGGTGAGACAGCGCAATATATCTGGGGTGGATTTCTGTTAGTCGTCGGCCTGCTCACCATATTGGGCTTGTTGCGGCGCTATGCCTATCCGCTGCAGTCAGCGATCCTGTGTGTTGGCGCGCTTGGTATCTGGAAATACTTGCTTGATCCGCTGGGCCTGTGGTTGCTTGACGAAAAAAGCGCGCAGGTATTGTTCTTCCCGTCATTGGGCATGGCCGCTGCAACGCTTGTGCTGATTGCCTTCCGCGATGATGATCGCATCGCTCTTGATCGCAAAATTGGCCGCCAATGACTGTAGTACCGCGACTTGTCCTGTTCGCGCGCTACCCGGTCGCGGGCGAATGCAAGACCCGTTTGATCCCGGCGTTGGGGGCTGAAGGTGCCGCATCACTGCACCGCAAACTCACCGCACGCACCATCTGTGTGCTGCGCGCGAGCGGTGCTCCCGTCACACTTGCTTATACTGGCGCGGTACAGGATGATTTTGAGCGCTGGCTGGGTAGCGACATCGCGTTGGTTGAGCAGGTGGACGGCGACCTAACCGACAAGTTACTCGCATGCCTCAACCCAGCACCCTTGATATTTTTCGGTGCTGACACACCTGATCTTGGCGCAAGTCATGTCGCGGCGGCAATAGCAGCCCTGCAGAAGCATGAAGTCGTGATTGGCCCGGCGGAAGATGGCGGCTATTATCTGATCGGAATGCGCAATGCCTTACCCCAATTGTTTGTCGACATGCCGTGGAGCACAGAACAGGTGCTGCCCGAAACACTGGCGCGGCTGGCGCGGCTTGGGATCACGCCTTTGCTTCTAGAAACATTATCCGATTGCGACCGGCCCGATGACCTTGCCCGCTGGCCAGACCTTTCACCATGATCCGTGTTACCATCCTCATCCCAACATATAATGAAGAAAAAGCGCTGCCCGAAACGCTGGCGTCGCTTGCCCGCCTCTCTCCTCCACCCAATGAAATCTTGTTGGTCGACGGCGGGAGTGAGGATCAAACGCAGGAAATTGCGCGCGCCGCAGGGATAAAAACTATCGAAGCCCCGCGCAAAGGCAGAGGTACGCAGATCAATCATGGCGTTCAATCGGCCACAGGCGATGTCATCTGCGTGCTGCACGCAGACTCGATATTACCCGAAGATGCCGTTGCGGTGATCCGCGCCACCATGTCAGACACGCGGATCGCACTTGCAAGCTTTACGCCGCGCCTTGCCGGACCGAGCGGAACCCGGTGGGGCTCGACATTCCACAACTGGATCAAGACATGGTATGCCCCTTTGCTCACCCGGCCACATTTGTTTTTTGGCGGAGTGCGGCTGCTGTTCGGTGATCATGCTATGTTTTTCCGGCGCGAACATTTCCTTGCCGTTGATGGCTGTGATGAGCGTCTCGTCGTCATGGAAGAGGCTGACCTGTGCATCAAATTCGCGCGCTTTGGCCGAACAAAAATGGTGCCGCGCTGGGTTTGGACATCGGACCGGCGGATCACCGAATGGGGCCGATGGCGGGCGAATTGGATTTATTTCAAGGTTGGAATGATGTGGGCCCTTGGCGCACGTGCACGGTTGGCGGAACATTATCCGGATGTGCGGTGATTGCGGTTTACTTCAACAGCAGGACGCCGCCTGCGCCTCTTGCGACACATCATAGGGTAGCCCGCCGCCACATCCGGTGAACACGCCGAAATGGCGGCTGAAATCGCCGATGAAGTCGAAATGCGAGGCAAAGCGAGTGCCAGCCAGCATTTTCCAGCTGTTGCCGCATACCGGGAACGCCCGGCCTGCTTCTATCATATGATATTTATCAAGGGTGAAGACGCGTTCTTCGCCGATGATGTCACCGCGATAGACGACGGCCTGGCCATAATCTTCGCATTCCGGCTCCAGCCCGGCCAGCTTGAACAATCGAGAGGTGGCAGAGAAGAAGTGGATACCATCGAGCTTATCGGCAATTTCAGTATCACCAATGCCCAGCGGGCGGTCTTTCACAAGTCGCGGATCATCGAAACCGGCGCGCTTGGCATGGGCGAGAAAATCACCCCAATAGAGCGCACCCGACAGGCACTCGCCATGTAGCACCGGATCGGCAAGCAAATGCACAGGCACGCGGCGATCAGAATAGACGTCGGAAAAATACATCTCGCCGCCCGGTTTAAGCAGGCGATGCGCAGCCTCAAACACTGCGGCCTTATCGGCGACCAGATTAATCACACAGTTGGAGACGATCACGTCAAAGCTTTCCGGTTCCAGATCCAGGCTGCCCAGTTGCTCAACATCGCCCTCAATGAAACGCACATTGCTCTTGGCATAGCCAAAACGATCCCGGTGCCAGTCCAGATGAGCGTTCGCAACGGCCAGCTGTTCCGGGGTGGTGTCTACGCCGACAACCTCACCGCTCTCTCCCACCAATTGTGCAAGGAGATAGGCATCCTGCCCCGACCCTGAACCTAGATCGAGAATACGCGCCCCTTCTATGGCTGATGGAGCCACAAGCCCACACCCATAATAGCGCGCCTTCACCTCTTCATGCACATTGGATAGCGCACGGCGGACATACGGCGGCGGCGCATCGGCCATGGTGCAGGCATCGGTGAGCAGGTCGCCAGAGCCTTGCAACACTTCACCATAATAGTTGCGGCTGTTTTCGATGTTCATTTAAATTTCCATTTGCTGGGTATATTATCAAAAAACGGTTCGTCTAAAACGATGTTTTTGTTACAGCATCAATGGCAGCAGGCCATGAAATGTAACCTTTGAACGTCGGAGATCGAAACAGAGGCATGAACCAGCCCATATCTCCATTCGCGCTTCAAGGCGCACATCCATTGTCACCGCAAAAATTTTCTGACCCGATTATGACGGCAAAAGGTGAGCTGCGGGCGCATGTCACAATGACTGGCCTGACTACCCTGTGGTTCAACACCGGCACCTTGTGCAATCTTTCCTGCAAAAGCTGTTACATCGAAAGCTCGCCGACCAACGACGCGCTTGTCTATATTAGCTTGGATGAGGTTCGCTGTTATCTTGATGAGATTGCCCGCGACGGACTAGCCACGCATGAGATAGCCTTTACGGGCGGCGAACCGTTCATGAACCGGGAGATGATACCGATCATCCAGCTGTGCCTGGACCGTGGCTTTGATGTGCTCGTGCTATCGAACGCCATGCGCCCGATGCAGCGGTTTGAACGCGAATTGCTGGCGCTGCATGGCCGCGAGCGTTTGACGATCCGCGTTAGCCTCGATCATCACACGCAAGAAGTGCATGAGGCGGAGCGCGGGCCAGATAGCTGGGACAAAGCGATGGGCGGCCTAGTCTGGCTCGGCAACAACGGCTTTGCCATTGCCGTCGCCGGACGCCATTTGGGTAATGAGGCAGATGCGGCGGCGCGAGACGGCTACGCCCAGCTGTTTGCCGACAATGGCCTGTCAATCAATGCGAATGATCCGACCCAGCTCGTGCTGTTCCCGGAAATAGACGAAAACGCCGACATTGCGGAAATCTCCACCGGCTGCTGGGATATATTGAACATCAATCCTGCGAGCATGATGTGTGCGTCCAGCCGGATGGTGGTAAAGCGCAAGGACGAAAATGCCCCGCGCGTCGCGGCATGCACCTTGCTGCCCTATCAGGCGGATTTTGATATGGGCGCTACACTTGCCGAGGCTAGCCGCGAGGTGCGGCTCAACCACCCGCACTGTGCTCGCTTCTGCGTGCTTGGCGGGGCAAGCTGTTCGGCGTGATGTAACAAATCTCAGCGCCAGAACGAACAGCTTGAAAACCCAAATTAATATGGAGTTCTCATGCTGATCCTGCTTATCGCGACTGCCTTTTTTCTTTCCTTCAGCAATGGAGCTAACGACAATTTTAAGGGATTTGCGACCAGCTGGGGTTCCGGCTCACTCAGTTACCGGACCGCGTTAATCCTCTCCAATGTGGCGACTTTGGCAGGCGGTGTCGCCTCGATCATTATTGCCGATGGCCTGGTTAAACAATTTTCAGGGCGCGGGTTGGTTGATGATGCTATTGTTGCCTCGACAGGCTTTAGTTTTGCCGCCGCCGCCGGGGCAGGCATCACGGTGATGCTGGCGACACGTCTGGGCTTTCCCATTTCGACCACGCACGCACTGGTCGGCGGCTTGACCGGAGCAGGGCTGGCAAGCGGCAGCGCGCTGCAATGGGGGGCGCTCGGCAGTGGCTTCATGCTACCACTGTTAATCAGCCCACTCCTCTCGGCAACGCTTGCCTTTGCCATTTATGGCGGCGCAAGATTGCTGCAACGCCGATGGGTTCCAGTTTATGGAGGCGACTACCTCGTGCCTGAGAACGATGTCGAAAGCGGAAATCGAACGCTAACAAGCACGCATATCCTGTCGGCGGTGGCGATCTGTTTTGCCCGTGCGGTGAATGATACGCCAAAGCTTGCGGCATTGATGCTGGGCGCTGGAATATTATCATCCGTCAGCAGTGCCCTTGCCGTAACGGCTGCGATGATTGCAGGCGGCTGGCTTTTGTCGCGGCGTGTGGCGGAAACGATGAGCCTCAAAATCTCCACTCTCTCGGCGGAACAGGGCACTACCGCCAATCTTGTAACCGCAGGCTTGGTCCTTGCCGCAAGCCGGTTTAGCTTGCCGGTTTCCACAACCCATGTTTCGGTCGGCTCCATCATCGGCAGCGGAGCGGCGGCACGCACGCTTGATCTATCGACCGTCCGCAATGTCCTTCTGTCCTGGGTGGTTACATTGCCCTTATCAGCGATGCTCGCCGCCATCATAAGATGGGTTATCCTCTAAAGGACGCGCCCGGCGACAGCATCAAGCCTTCCCATTAACTGCGGATCGCGTTTCGCCGGATCTGTAATCAAGGCAAAATCAAGGGCAGTGTCGATAGGGCTGGCGGCGCGTTGCAAGGGCAGCGATGCCGCCAAATGGGCAATCAGATCGCGGCCCTTTTCAGCATTGGCCGCCAATTGTGCGATGATCGCCTCGACCTCAACCGGCGCCTCATTCTCGCGCCAACAATCATAATCGGTGACCATACCGACCAGCGCATAAGGCAGCTCAGCCTCACGAGCGAGCTTTGCCTCGGGCATTGCCGTCATGCCGATGACATGTGCTCCCCATGCACGGTACATATGGCTTTCCGCACGGCTCGAAAACTGCGGCCCTTCCATCGCCAGATAGGTACCCCCGCGATGAACATTTGCACCCGCCTTTTCAGCAGCGGTTGCGACATATTCTGACAGCCGCGGACAAACGGGATCGGCCATCGAAACATGCGCGACCAGGCCATCACCAAAAAAGCTCTTTTCCCTTGCAAAGGTGCAGTCAATAAATTGATCGACGACGACAAAATCACCCGGAGCCATGTCTTCGGCAAGCGAGCCGATGGCCGAGATGGACACAATGTCGGTCACGCCCAACCGTTTCATCGCGTCAATGTTTGCACGGAAATTGAGCTGGCTCGGCCCCAACACATGCCCCCGTCCATGGCGTGGCAGAAAGACGCATTCAACGCCGGAAACAGTTCCAGTTAACACCGCGTCGGATGGCGCGCCCCATGGAGTGGTCACTTCGACCCATTGCGGGTTTTCAAGCGCGTCGAGCTGATAAAGTCCCGAGCCGCCAATTATGCCGATTTTCCATTGTGCCATGCCTGATCCTTTCGAAACGCCGCGCCGACCGGTTACAATTGCCCACCGAAATAAATTATAGCCCTGCCGTAACTTTTAACTTCCTCCAATCGAAAAGACAGCAAGAGCAATTCCCGGACGCATCGTTGGGGACAGGAAAAGGTGTTGCACAAATGAAATATTCCAACGTCCATTCCAGCAACCGACACCTTGGGCGTCGGACCCTGCTGGGTGCGATCTCTGCTGTGTTGGTGCTTGGGGCGTGCTCAAAACAGACAACGAACACCGACCAGAAATGGACACAGGCTGGGACTGCATCCGAGACGATCGATCATGGCGTCTGGGATCAAATATTATCCAAATATGTAAAGGTCGCCGAAGATGGCGTGAACCGCGTTGATTATGCCGCGCTGAAAAAGGACGATGCTGCGGCGCTGACGCGCTACCTGGCCGCGTTGCAAGCGGTTGAGATCGAAAAATATCCGAAGAACGAACAGTTCGCATTTTGGGTCAACCTCTACAACGCTGCGACAGTCGACGTGATCCTAAAGAACTATCCGTTGAAATCGATCAGGGACATCGGCTTGCTTGGCCAAGGCCCGTGGAAAGCCAAAGCCGTGAAAGTCAGCGGCACGGATTTATCGCTCGACGATATCGAACACGGCATATTGCGCCCTATCTGGAAGGATGTGCGCATCCATTATGCCGTAAACTGCGCATCCATTGGCTGCCCGAACCTCGCGCCCAAAGCCTATACAGCTGAAACGCTGAACGCGATGCTGGACGAAGCAGCGCAGTCTTACATCAACCATCCCCGCGGCTTTGCCCGGGTTGACGGCGCGCTCGTCGCGTCCAGCATTTTCGACTGGTACGTCGATGATTGGGGCGATCAGGCCGCTGTCCTTGAACATGCCCGCAAATATGCGTCGGAAAAGACCAAGGCCGTCCTGGGTGCCACCACCCAAATCGACAGCCATGATTATGACTGGTCACTCAACGACGCAGAGTGACCGTCGCTAAACGCTTTCCCCCCAAGTCTCAGAAAGGTTTGTTACTATGATAAAGTTAGGATTTGTTGTTTTTGGAGGAGTATTGCTCGCCCTCGCGTCTCCCGTCTTGGCCTCCGGCTCGATGGGCGGCGGTGCGCAGAGCGGCCAGCTTGGACAAAAAGTTTACCTGCAAAAGATAGCATGTTCAGGATGCCCGTTTGCCGGTGGCATCAAGACGCGTGATCAAAGAAGCATGGCTCTGGCAAAAATTGCGAGCGGCGAAATCAAGATGACCGGTTCCGAGATGAAAGCCGTGTCGACGTTTATCAATCGCCGGTTCAAGGGGCTTTAATCATGACTTTTCTCACAAAAGCCCTAGTTTCAGCCGTCGCACTTACTGCTTGCGTGCCAGCGGCATTCGCTAACGATATTTCCCCCTGGACGCCTGCCGAAGGTGGCGGCGAAGTGGAAATTTCCTACACGCGGCAGGAAGCCGATGAATTCAACCCCGGCGACGCCACCGCGCCGCTTCCAGAAGAGTTGACCCAAGACAGCGTTTCGTTGTCGCTCAGCTATGGGATCAGCCAGCGGCTCGCCGCCGATGTAAAAATCGGATATGCGAAAAGCAGCTTTCTCACCGACCCCGGCCTTGCGCCGCAGGGCGGGCTTGACGGTTTAAATGATATCTTCGTCGGGCTTCGCTATAAGGCGCTCGACGAAGCCGATGGTGCGCCCTTTACGGCGACGCTGGGTGTTGCTGGCATTATCAATGGCGGTTACACCACAGGCGCATTACCAGCTATTGGCGACGGCGGTTCTGGTGGCCAAGTTGCCTTGGCGCTAGGTCGCAACATCGGCCCGTTCGCAATCAGCGGCGATATTGGTTACCGAACTCGCTCGAACAACATACCCGACGAAGTTTTTGGAGCGGTTAACGCGAGCATATCGCCGACGTCGGGCATTTCGCTTTATGGTGGTATTTCGTTCGTGGATTCCACCAGCGGCCTCGACATCGGTGGCCCAGGCTTCTCGCCCGCACGCTTTCCTGAAGTCGAAGAGGATTATAAAATTTGGTCGCTCGGGGCCTCGGGGTCACTATCCGACCAGATCTCGGCCAACATAGGCTATGGGCAGAAATTCGATGGACGCAATACCGCGCGTAGCGAATTTTTCCGCATCGGTTTGGGCTATTCCTTCTAACTAGGCCCGATTTCATTTTGGTTGAACCAAAATGCGGGTCTAGATTGTTTGATGTTTCGCGATTTCTTAATCATCAGATGATTCAATCGGATTGGAAATCGCTCTCGGCCATCGAGGGGGTAGATGGTGCAGTCATCTACCCTCTACCTCCTTGTTGCGGTTGGTCAGTTTCATCTCGGCAATGCGTCGTCCCAATAATGCAGTCAGCTGGGCCACCGAAGTTACAGATTCCAATTCGCTTCGGCTGATCAGAATTTTCAGGTCATTGGCTGTGGCCTGAAAGAATATCGCGGGAAGCGCCTCGCCAATGCCGCTCCAATCCCTTTGAAATCCATCACGATGATAAAAGCGCGTTTCATAGGACAGGCCGCGCATATAATCTTTCCACTCACTGCGCATCCCGGCGATACCGTGTGTCACGGCACAAAGAGCGCATTGATAAGTGGATGGCGCGAAAAGCTTGTGCGCTGAGTCCATAATCGAATTCAGCACGCCGCCATCGGCGTTGTAGACAAAAACCAGTTTCTCTTTTTCCATCAGGCACCCTTTTTTGCGATATGCATCTAGTTCGGCGCTATTTGGATGAAGGTTACAAGGTCCAAAGGTCGTCGCGGTGATTGCTTCGACCAACCGGAACTGTGCGCCGATGCGACTATGCGGGTGCGTTGCTAGATCGTCAACCAAAGCAGAGTGTAATGCGCTCGCCCTGCGCCGGAACAAGCAACGAAACATTAGATTCTCGTGGTACGATTGCCGTCCCAAGCCGCGTGAATCAATGGCAGCTCCTCGGCAGTGGAAGCGCTGCAATGAGTGACCGCAATGTTAGCGGAAACGCTCGGCTATCTCAAATGGAAGTCAGCAACAAGCCCGCCGATCTCGTTTAGATCGGAGGCAGATAGATTATTGTGCCTCATTTAACTTTAAGTCGTCCTAACGCTTTTGCCGGCAGCGGTCGGAACAATATTTCACATTATCCCAGTCGCGCACCCATTTTTTGCGCCACGCGAAAGGCCGCTGACACGCCTCACATATTTTTTCTGGCAAGTTCGGTTTACTATGGCCCTTCATGGATTTAGGCTCTCCAAAAACTGCGTCGCGCTTGCTTTGATGCGGGCGCGTTCGTCATCTGCAAATTTGTCATAAGTGCGGATCATCTGCCCAATGCGCGGGTTGTTGCTTAATTTGCTCCTATGGTGTGATAGGAAATCCCAATAAAGCGCATTGAACGGGCAGGCTTTGGGTCCGGTTCGCGCTTTCACATCATAGACACATGATCCGCAATAGTTTGACATGCGGTTGATATACGCGCCGCTGGCGGCATAAGGTTTGGATGCTAGCACGCCGCCATCGGCAAACTGGCTCATGCCAACAGTATTGGGCAGTTCCACCCATTCATACGCGTCGGCATAAACCGATAGATACCATTCGTGCAATTCGTGCGGGTCAATGCCAGCGAGCATTGCAAAATTGCCAGTCACCATCAACCGCTGGATATGATGGGCATAGGCCTGCTCCTTCGTCTGTGTCACCGCCGCCTTGACGCAGGCCATATCGGTTTTTCCAGTCCAATAAAAATCGGGCAAAGGACGTTTGTGATCAAAGAAATTGCTATGTTCATATCCCGGCATTTTTAGCCAATAGATACCGCGCACATATTCGCGCCAGCCGATTACTTGACGGATATATCCCTCGGCAGCGTTCAGCGGAACGCTGCCCTCATGATAGGCGGCCTCAACCTCCCTGCAAATGCGAAATGGATCGAGCAAGCCGCAGTTGAGATATTGCGCGACTACGGCATGATAAAGAAACGGTTCGCCCGTTAGCATAGCGTCCTGAAAGTCCCCAAAAAGAGGCAGAGCATTTTTAACAAACGCAGTGAATGCCGCCTCGGCATCGGCGCGGGTTACGGCATACCAGAACGGCATAAGGTCGCCGAAATGATTGCCAAAACGCGCCTCAACCAGCGCTAATACATCGCGCGTTATGGCATCATGCGGATACGCCTTGGGCACGGGCATAAACAAGTCAGCTGCCGCAGGTTTGCGGTTTTCTGCATCATAGTTCCATTTTCCGCCAGCCGGTTTATCGCCGCCTTTGTCATCTCGGTCCATCAGCAATCCGGTTTTGCGCCGCATGTCGCGGTAAAAATACTCCATCCGCATCTGCTTGCGGCCATCTGCCCACGCCAAAAATTCGGGGATGTCGGCTATAAAACGATCATCGGGCAGAATATCGACGGGTATGCCAAATTGTGCCTGCCAGCCCTTAAACATTTCACTGACGCGCCACTCGCTCGCATCCGTAACGACAATTCGTTCAGGCTTTAGGGTTGCGGCTGCGCGTTCAACCTGCGCAGAAAAACTGCCTTCGTTATCCGGATCATCCAGCTTCACATAATCCACCGTCCAGCCCACAGCGCGCAGTTCCTCGGCAAAATGGCGCATGGCAGAAAACAGGAACGCGATCTTCTTTTTATGATGCCGCACATAGGTCGCTTCATCGAACAGTTCGGCCATTAACACGCGGTCTTGCGACGGATCACCCGCAGCAAGGCTGGAAAGCGTGGGCGTCAATTGATCGCCTAAGATCAAAATAAGATTGCGGGTTTTGGTCATTAAAACTCCATCGTCATTTGCGCTTCTATTTTAGGCTTGGCTTTGATGCGCCGTTTCTGACCTGTCATCGGCATGCCGGTTTTGCGGCTGCCGTGTTTGCTGACAATCGCCCGCGCTTTGGCTTTATGTTCGGGGCTTTTGCGGATTACATACAGCGCATCGCGCGCCGATTTGGCGGCGGCGGCGCAGTCTACGATTGGCGGCGGGTATTCCAAAGACTCCGCGCCCGGCCACAGCCAAGGTTCATGCACAAACGTGTCAGGAACATTTGCCAGTTCAGGCAGATATTGGCGCACGAATATACCTTGCGCATCATGATCATGCCCTTGTTTCACCGGGTTATAAATCCGCATCGTATTAATGCCCGTTGTCCCCGATTGCATCTGCACCTGCGGCCAATGGATGCCCGCTTCGTAATCCACAAATTTGCGCGCCAGATGCATGCCGCTTGCTTGCCACGGCAGCCATAGATGATAGCTGGCAAACGACATCAGCATCGCCCGCATCCGGAAATTTATCCAGCCATGCTGGTTCAGCGCACGCATGCACGCATCAATAAACGGATAGCCAGTGACGCCCTCGCTCCACGCATTCAGCCTTTCCGCATCGGCGATATCGGGGCGCACGCCATCATAAGCGCGGTGCATGTTTTCAAACTCGATACGCGGTTCATCCTCCAGCTTCTGCATGAAATGGCAGTGCCAATGCTGACGCCCGGAAAAAGAGATCATCGACCCGCGCCAGTTTTTGTCACCGGGCAAATCGCTCAATTTCAAATCCCGCATCCGTGCCCAGCTTGCCTGTGCAACCTCGCGCATAGAAATGGTGCCCCATGTCAAATGCGGCGATATCCGCGAACTGGCATCAAATGCCGTCACCGGGCTGGACATTTGATACCGGTAATTGCGGCCGCGCCGGTGCAGGAAGCTATCCAGCGTGGCGAGCGCCGCTATGCGCCCGCCGGTTTGACGGTGCGGGCACGGATCGTCTGCTAACCCAAGCTGCGCTGCAGTTGGAATGTGCACCGGCCAATCGCCGGGTAACGGCGTCAGGGCAATCGGCGGCGGCGTAACCGGCTGCGCCATATCGCGGTCCCACGCCTTGGCCCAACCATTGCGCGATGCGATCCGCCGCTGTACCCCCGTTTGCCTCGCCTCATGCCAAGCGATACTATTTTGCCGCGCCCAAGCCTTTACGGCCAAATCGCGCGCATAGGTCCAGCCATTTCCGGTTTCCTGATGGCTCCAAAGCGCCGCTACGCCTTGCGACTTGTGAATTCGATCCAGAACAGCAACGGCCTCTCCGGTAATCACGCATAACGGCTGGCCCAATGCCGTTAGCGCAGCTTGCAATTCATACAGGCTTTCGGCGGCGAACGCCCATTGCCGTGCCGACACATCCGGCTGTGCCCAATATTCAGGTTCCGCAATATATAGCGGCAGCACGTTGCCCCGCCCTGCTGCGGCGGATAACGGACGGTGATCGGCTATGCGCAAATCCCGTTTAAACCAGACAATGTTAAGCGGACTGGTCACAGCGCAACTTCATTTTCATAAGCGGATACCCTCGGCCTTAAGCCCAGGTACAATCTGTTCTTTGAATGGGAAAAATCCCTTTTTCGCGTGCGGCCAAAACTGCGTATCCCACGAACGGCGGGGCTGTGATAACGTCAACCCGGCCTGCATCAGCACAGGTGCGGCGGTGCGCAGCGCATCCGCAACCGGACCAACTGGCGCGTAAGGCGTTACAATTTGCGCAGCTCCAGCTGCTTTTGCCGCTGCGATTAAAGCATCTGCATCCAGTGCCTGAACGACATTGGTATCGCAGCCAAAATGCGTCCTTACCCGCGCCGCAGTATCAGCCGCAGCACCGTTTACAAATTCCTGCGATGCCGTTCCCCACAACAAATCCTGCGGCACGGCAACGATTGCCGCATTGATCACGGCGGTATTGGCGATGATCGTTTCTGGGTTCATGTCCTCGTGCGTTACCAGCAATAAAGCCGGATTTGCGGGATCATGTGCTTGCACAGCGGGTATTTGTGCGGCTGGTTCCATGGGCGCTTCGGTTAATGCGGCGGCCTGATTGGCCAAGCCCTGTGGTGCAAACCGCCCGCCAGTATAGCGGGCAATATTATCGGTCGTGGCCAGATATGTTTTCCCCGCTGTTTGTAATCCGGCAACCCAACGCCACGACAATGTGTTGCTGGCCGCATCCGCATCGATCAAATGCCGCAGGAAAAAATCAGCGCCAAGCGTCCACGGCAAACGCAGCGTAAAAATCCAGATCGACGCAAACCACATCCGCGCGTGATTATGTAGATACCCCGTTTCAACCAGCTCGCGGGCCCAATCGTCAAAGCCCTCAATCCCGGTCATGCCATTTTCGGCGCTGACAATGGCGCGGGCATTGGGGAATGTTTCACGGGCATGATCGCGTTCGGTCACAAACCTGCTCCAGACCTGCGGGCGCATTTCCAGCCATCCCTTCCAATAGGTGCGCCACAAAACCTCTTGCAGATATTTTTCAACGGCGGACATGCTGTGCCGCGCGAGGACCGCGGCGGCGACCTCTCGTTCGGTAAGCAACCGGTGCCGCAAATAGGGGGAAAGCATCGAAACATAGCTTTCGCCATCTGGGCCATTATCAGTATTGCGTCCTGTGGTATATCGGTGCGCGGCATGCGGCACAAAATCGTCCAAACGCTGTAATGCTTCCGCTCTGCTTGCGGGGAAATGGACCGTCATTTATTGCCTTTCATCGCCGCCTGGATACGCGGGCGTATTTTCAAAAATTGCAGATATAATTTTTCGAGCGCCCAAAGAACCAGCCGGTTTTTCGCCAGCAGTCCAATCGGCCGTAACACCGGGATCGCCCGCCACATCGCCGCAAATGCCGCCGCCCCCGATAACAATTTGCCATTTTCCAGCGCATGGAAACGGGCGAGCAATTCTGTTTTATCTATCGGGCAAACCGATTGCGTATTAGCCGCATCGACGAAGTTAATCGAGCCGCGCTTGTCCAATCGGCGCATCAATGCGATTTCACGAATGCACAACGGACAGCCGCCATCGTACCAAATTACAAGGTCAGTCATAAGCCGGATTTCCAGAGAGGCGCTGCTATCTCTAAATCAGATCGCCGTTGCAATGAGTGTCAAAATCACGACCAGCAAGACCAATATCCCTGCGCCAATCGCCGCAAAAATAGACGGATTAATGGCAAAGGTCGCCTGCGCTTGTTCTTTCACCCGGCCCAGCAATTCTGGCCAAGTATAGCTAACAAAATCGCCTTGGCTCATGATCCCGATCAGGATGCCCTGATCGTCGACTACGGGCAAATGGCGGAAACGCTCATTCGACATTTGCCGCAACCAATCGATCAGATTGTCGTCGGCCTTGGCCAGTTTCAGGTCGGATGTCATGATCGCGCTTAACTTCGTCGTCTTCGGGTTAAGCTCTTTATTTAGCAACCGGCGCATAAAATCGCGCTCTGTCACAATACCCATGGGTTTTCGGTCGGCAGTTACAACGACAGCCGCGCCGTAATTTTTATCGCTCATTGCTTGAATGGCGGAAAAAACGGTGTCGTCTGGGTTGAATGTCATTACAGCTGATTTATTGTTAAACTCTGGTCTATCCTTGATTTTCATGAATGGTGCCTCAGTGGGAGTAATATCCCCAAGGACACTGTAAATCAGTGCGGAAATCAGGCAAGCGAATTAGAGCTAGGATCTACTAATTCTAAGATATTTGCTATTTTGACATTATTTGGATTTAAGCGGTTTTGTCCGGCATTTTGGTAGCAATGGTGGAGATACCTCATTATCCTTGGCTTTACAGCCTAATAACTTTAAACCTAAGATGTGTGTTTAAACCTGTTTGTTCTAAAAAATGCTCGGCGAGCAAAATGCTCAACTTTGCGGCTTAAGCTGAATGACGGATTCAGCTCAACCTCTTCCCGAAACCAGGTATTTTTCTTTCGGTAAATCTAGTCATCAGGTTCGCCGAACTTATTGGTGAATTTACGGCGGCAATTAAGAAAACGTTTCGACGGCTCTTATGTCGCGTTTGTTAGCGTTCCGGGTCTTTGAAAAAAGCGGGTGGTCAGAAGCTATCAACGAATTGGAAGCAATCGCATCGAGACGGCACAGTCGCTTAACTCCCGTCAAGGGTCGCCCTCGCGCCCTTCCTGCATCCCGCCGCGCTAGTAACGATGGTCAAGCGCAAAGACCGGCATGCGGCCCCGCCATTTCCCGCCGGTAAAGTCCGGGAAGGTGATCGTCTTGTTGCCGCCCGCAATCGACATCTCCGACAGCGGCGTGATCGCGCTCCAGGCGACCGCGTCGTAAATATCGATGGGCATCGGCTCGCCGCGTTTGAGGGCTTCGATGAAGGCGTGGACGACGAGGAAATCCATGCCGCCATGGCCGGAGTCTTCAGCTTGTGGTCCATATTTCTTCCACAGGGGATGGCCCAATGGACTTGTAACGGTTTGGTTCCGGTCACTTGAGATTATATACCTCACTCAAGGAGACGGAACATGTCGATCAAGCATACAGAAGATTTTAAGCAGG
>JAYVBJ010000044.1:0-24338 GCA_043750535.1 Sphingomonadales bacterium
AACAATATCGACGGCTCACCAGCCAAAACGTCGCGGATGATTCCGCCGACGCAGGCGGTGATGACTCCCATCATCATCGCAGGCAAAGGCTCGATGCCCAGACTCAACGCTTTCCACGCACCAAACACCGCGTAAATCGCGATACCCACCGCATCGAACCAATCAAGCGCACGTTCATTCCATACGGAAACGGGGGTCAACCACACCAAACCTGCGGTCCCCAAACAGGTTGCGGCAAAGCTCCAGTCATGCACCCAAAACACCGGAGCACCGATGAGAAGGTCGCGCACCGTCCCGCCGCCAACGCCGGTTACCAACGCGAAAAAGGCGAAGGTGACGAGGGTCTGTCGCTGCTTGGCCGCCGCGAGTGCCCCGGATGCGGCGAACACTGCGATGCCAAACAGGTCGAGCCAGTCGATAGCCTCTGTGGCCAATGGCACCACACTCTCCGGCGTCA
Organism: Sphingomonadales bacterium; assembly: GCA_043750535.1. Taxonomy (GTDB): domain Bacteria; phylum Pseudomonadota; class Alphaproteobacteria; order Sphingomonadales; family Sphingomonadaceae; genus Sphingorhabdus_B. The sequence goes on from JAYVBJ010000044.1 coordinate 458, forward strand.
TTGATTTGCGGGGGTTGTAGAAGCAGCAGATGTGTCGATGGCTTGCTTCTGCGCATCAGCTTTGGCGATAAATTCGCTGATCGTTGCCTGCCGGATAGTGAGAAACTCTTGTTTTTGTTTATCGGTGAAAAAGTAATCCCACTCGATAACTGCTTTGCTAATGAGCGGTCCGACAGCTGCTAGCTTGGGTCCAAGGGACGAATTTTCAAATCTGAAAATCGCGATCTTATCGGTTGCAGACATTTGTCCATTAGTCTTTTTAACGGCGGCAGCGTCTGCCTTTCTTTTGGCTGTAGTAACGCCGTCGGTTAGCTCTCCGCCCGCGGCGACTGCAGCGTCCATGAATGTCTGCGTATCGACGTTGCTTTCCAGTGCATTGGTAAATCGTTTGCCGACAGGACTTTTGAAAAATACGATCATTTGTTCAAGCTCTGCGGAGCTAAACTTTTCACGGTAAATCTGTGATGTTGTCGTCCACAACAACGGCATCTTGTTGTCATAGGCTTTTAACATTACCGGTTTTAATGCTGTAACCACGGCGGCGATCAGGCGAGGATACTCGGTCTCGTAAATTCCAAAATCCGAAGCATTTTTCATCGATTGTGGCAGCGATTCCGCTAGTATCCGGTCCAGCTGTGCCGCCATCTGCTCACGCGAATATAAAAACTTAGCCAGCGCTGTTGCACTGTCATCAATCTCAATAGCGGAGTCGACTTCAGCCTGATCGCCGATCGCTATAGGCTCTGGCACAGCAAACGCCGGCGATGTTACCAAGACTATCGCTGCTATAGAAACTATCGCCCTTGAGCCACGCACAATCGATTACTCCTACATTGGTGATCCCAAATATATACAGATACCGATCAACAGAGGGAGTAAATAATTCACATATGAATCGGTTTGCCGGTCACCGCCATCGCCGCTTCTTTCAGTGCCTCCGAATGCGTTGGGTGGGCGTGGCAGGTGTAGGCGATGTCTTCGGATGTTGCGCCGAATTCCAACGCTAGCGCCGCTTCGGCGATCATGGTTCCGGCAAGCGAAGCGATGATGTGGACGCCAAGAACGCGGTCGGTTTTTGCATCAGCGATGATTTTCACAAAGCCGTCGGTGTCGCGGTTGGTTTTGGCGCGGCTGTTGGCCATCATCGGGAATTTGCCGACTTTCACCTCTCCGCGTTCTTTCGCTTCTTCTTCGGTAAGGCCGACGCTGGCGATTTCAGGATAAGTATAAACCACGCCGGGGATGACGTCGTGGTTGACGATGCCGGTCTGTCCGGCGACAAATTCTGCCGCCGCGATCCCTTCATCCTCGGCCTTGTGCGCCAGCATCGGTCCCGGGCATACGTCACCAATGGCATAGATGCCGGGCACGCTGGTCTGGAAATCATGGCCGATTTCAATCTGCCCGCGTTTGTTGGGCGTGATGCCTGCTTTATCTAGCGCCAGTCCATCGGTGTTCGGGCGGCGGCCAATGGCGACCAGAACGCAATCGGCCTCGATGGTTTCAGAGGCGCCGCTTGCAGACGGCTCAACGGTCAGCGTTGCCATGCTGCCCTTTACCGATGCGCCGGTGACTTTGGTTCCGGTGCGAATATCGAAGCCTTGCTTCTTGAAAATCTTCGCCGCTTCTTTGCGGACCTCGCCGTCCATCCCGGGCAGGATCTGATCGAGATATTCGACCACGGTCACCTTTGCGCCCAGCCGCAGCCACACACTGCCCAGCTCCAACCCGATCACGCCGCCGCCGATCACGACCATGTGTTTCGGCACCTTGGGCAGCGCCAATGCGCCGGTGGAATCGACGATCACCTGCTGGTCAATCTCGACGCCGGGTAAAGGCGTTACCGATGATCCAGTGGCGATCATGATGTTCTTTGCGGTATAGACTTTGCCTGCAACATCGATAGTGTTCGACGATGTGAACGCCGCGTGGCCTTTGATCCAATCGACCTTGTTCTTCTTGAAAAGAAACTCGATGCCGCCGGTCAGCTCGGTCACCGCCTTGGCTTTTTCGGCGTGCATCTGATCGAGGTTGAGCGACACGCTCTTAAAATCGATCCCAAATTTCGCCAGCGCCCCCGATTGCGCCTCATGGTATAGCTCCGACGCATTGAGCAGAGCCTTTGACGGAATGCAGCCAACGTTCAAACACGTACCGCCCAAAGTTTCCCGCGCTTCAACGCACGCCGTTTTCAGGCCCAGTTGCGCCGCGCGGATCGCGGCAACATAACCGCCGGGGCCAGCGCCAATAACGATAAGGTCGTAGGGTGTGTCAGTCATTGTTGGGCTCCGTTGGGGAATGGCGTAGACCGGATGCCATCTTTTTTTATGACATGCATTTGCCGAGTTATAGTAACGCTATCAAACATGCGCATAATACAATTAGCGATATATCTAGGCTCGGCTCTACCTAGGCGGCTATATATTATCGCCAACGGCTGAGGCATATTTTTACTAAAAATTAGATCGCCAAAATCACGGTCATATGTGATCAAGACAAGCTCTGCGATATCTGTGCGGTTTAATATTTGTAAATCTGAATATCCTGGTGTTGTCTCTGCAATCCATTCAACATCGTAGCCCTCAGCGCGCAAACGCTGGACGACGATGGAATGAACATTTTCGTCTGCTAATAATCGCAATGATCAGGCCGCTCGCTTTTTAGCAATGGCTTTTTCTTCTGCTATCATATCGTGCGCAAACGCCAATGCTGCGCGCACATCCGCCTCGGTTATATGCGGGTAAGCGGCAAGAACATCAGCGATGCTGGACCCATCAGAAAAATATTCTAGAATAAGTTCAACCGATATGCGCGATCCCTTGATGACGGGCTTACCGCCCAATATTTCGGGGTCAGAATGGATATGGTCACGCCAGTTCATCACAGCCTCACAAATCAATCAACAAACGAGTCGGATCCTCAATAGCTTCTTTGATGCTTTTAAGGAAGGTCACGGCTTCGCGGCCGTCGATCAGGCGGTGGTCGTAGCTGAGCGCGAGGTACATCATCGGCCGGATGACAACCTGCCCGTTCAGCGCCACGGGGCGGTCTTCAATGCGGTGCAGGCCCAATACCGCAGATTGCGGCGGGTTGATGATCGGGGTGGACATGAGTGATCCGAACACGCCGCCATTGCTGATCGTGAATGTGCCGCCTTCCATATCGGCCATGGTCATCGTGCCTGCCTTGGCCTTGGCGCCGAAATCACCAATGGCCTTTTCGATCTCGGCAAAGGACATCGACTCGGCATTGCGGATCACGGGCACGACCAAGCCATTGGGCGCGCTGACCGCGACCGATACGTCTAGGTAATTGAAATAGACGATTTCATCACCCTGTATCTGCGCGTTGACCGCGGGAACGTCGCGGGCGGCAAGCGCCACAGCTTTGGTGAAAAAGCCCATGAAGCCCAAGCGGACACCATGTTTCTTTTCAAACAGGTCTTTGTACTTTGCACGGGCCGCGATCACTTCGGTCATGTCCACATCGTTGAATGTGGTCAAGAGCGCAGCCGTTTCCTGCGCCGTCTTCAGCCTTTTGGCGACGGTTTGGCGCAGCCGCGTCATCCGCACGCGCTCTTCACCGCGATTATCGGCAGCAGGGACGGGAGCGGCGGTATTGGCACTCGCCGCAGAAACCGGTTCACCCGCGCCCTTGGCCGCCGCCAGCACGTCTTCCCGGCTAAGCCTGCCGTCTTTGCCGGTGCCTTTGATCTTTGACGGATCGATGCCTAGTTCCAACACCAGACGGCGCACAGAAGGCGACAATGGCAGATCGGAATTTTCCACCGCAACAGCAGCAGGCGCAGGCGCCGATATGGTTGCGACCATTTGCGGCGCAGCGGCGGGGATTGCGGGCGGGATTGGTGGCGGGATAACCGCTGCGCCGGAACCGGCGTCGATGCTGCCAATCACCGCACCCACATTTACCGTATCGCCTTCATTGACCGCATAAGCGCCCATGATGCCAGCGGCTGGCGCGCCGACCTCAATCGCGACCTTGTCGGTTTCAAGGCTAGCAATAGGTTCATCCAATGCCACCGCTTCGCCAGGTTTTTTCAACCATTGGCCCAATGTGGCTTCAGCAATGGACTCGCCCAATGCCGGGACTTTTATTTCGGTGTTCATGGGATTCTACCCTTTTCTTTGACGGCGGATTTCGGCGCGCACATTATGCCCCAATGCATCGGCAACCAGTGCGGCCTGTTCGGCTTGATGGCGTTTGGCAAGGCCGGTAGCGGTCGACGCGCTGGCGCTGCGGCCTGCATAACGCGCCCGCAATGGCCCCTGTTTTGCCTTTGCCAGACATTCTTCCAAATATGGTTCGGCAAAGGACCAAGCGCCGTTATTCTTCGGTTCTTCTTGTGCCCAGACGACTTCTTCCAAATTCGTCATCCGCTGTAGCCGCACGACCAAGGGCTCACCCGGGAACGGATAAAGCTGTTCAAGGCGGACGATGGCGGTGTTCTTGTTACCGGCTGCATTGCGCGCCTCCATCAAGTCATAACTGACTTTGCCCGAACACAAAACGAGCCGCTTTACATCGTTATCCGCCGGAGCCTGCGGATCGGACAATATCCGCATGAAATGGCTTTCGTCCATAAAATCCTCAACGCTCGATACGGCCAGCTTATGGCGCAACAGCGATTTTGGCGTCATGACGATCAACGGTTTGCGGAACGATCGTTGCATTTGGCGGCGAAGCAGGTGGAAATAATTCGCCGGCGTTGTACAATTGGCGACCTGGATGTTATCCTCGGCACATAGCTGCAAAAATCTCTCCAGCCGTGCCGAGCTATGTTCAGGCCCTTGACCTTCATAGCCGTGGGGCAGCAACATCACGAGCCCGTTGGCGCGCAGCCACTTGCTTTCCCCCGACGCAATGAACTGGTCGATAATGGTCTGTGCGCCGTTGACGAAATCGCCAAACTGCCCCTCCCACATCACCAGACTTTTGGGTTCTGCCCCGGCAAAGCCATATTCAAAACCAAGCACGCCAAATTCCGACAAGGGGCTGTCGTAAACCTCGAACCGGCCATGGGGCAATGTCGACAGCGGCACATATTTATTCTCGGTGGTTTGGTCGACCCAGACCGCATGACGGTGGCTGAATGTCCCGCGCCCCGAATCCTGCCCCGACAAGCGGACGCCAAAACCTTCGGACAGCAATGATCCAAATGCCAACGCTTCCCCGGTTGCCCAGTCGAAATTCGCGCCTGTTGCAAACATCGCCTTTTTGGCATCAAGCACCCGTTTCAATGTTGGGTGGATATTGTGACCGTCGGGTACATTGGTAAGGGTACGGCCCAACCCTTCGAGCAATTTTTTGGGGATACCGGTTTTCACATTGCGCCGTGCGGTTTCGGGATCGGCTGGCTTTGACAGTCCGGTCCAGCGGCCACCAAACCAATCGGCTTCGTTGGCCTTGTAATTTTGCCCGGCAGTAAACTCTTCTTCCAACAGCGCGACAAACTGGGCCGCATGTGCCGCTGCCCATTCGCCGTCAATAACGCCTTGAGCTTGCAAGCGGGCGGCATAGCCTTCGCTCACGCCGGGCTTGCCTTTGATGATTTTGTACATCAGCGGCTGGGTGAAACTGGGTTCATCGCCTTCATTGTGGCCAAAGCGGCGGTAACACCACATGTCGATCACAATATCGCGGTGGAATTTCTGGCGGAATTCTATCGCCATTTTGCAAGCGAATGTCACCGCTTCGGGATCGTCGCCGTTGACATGGAAAATCGGCGCTTGCACGCCCTTGGCGACGTCGGAGGGATAGGGTGAGCTGCGCGCAAATTGCGGGCTGGTGGTAAATCCGACCTGATTGTTGACGATAAAATGAATACAGCCGCCGGTATTATAGCCGCGAATGCCGGAAAAGCCGAGGCACTCCCAAACGATACCTTGCCCGGCAAAGGCGGCATCGCCGTGCAGTAATACGGGCAAGACGAGTTCGTGCTTGCCCAAATCGCCGCGCGCGGTTTGGTTGGCGCGGACCTTGCCCAACACCACAGGATTGACCGCCTCTAAATGCGACGGGTTGGGGACCAGCGACATATGCACTTTGATCCCGTCAAATTCGCGGTCGGTGCTGGTGCCCAGATGATATTTGACATCGCCCGAACCGCCGACATCATCGGGGTTGGAGCTGCCGCCCGAAAATTCGTGGAAGATGGTGCGGTACGGCTTGCCCATCACGTTGGCGAGCACGTTCAACCGGCCCCGGTGCGGCATGCCACAAACAATCTCGCGCACGCCCAATGCGCCGCCATATTTGATGATGCTTTCCAGCGCGGGAATCATCGCTTCGCCGCCGTCCAGACCAAAGCGTTTGGTGCCGACATATTTGCGGCCAAGGAATTTTTCATATTGCTCGGCTTCGATGACTTTGCTCAGGATCGCCTTTTTGCCCTCGGGCGAAAACTCGATGGCGGCGTCTTTGCCTTCCATCCTGTCTTGCAGGAACCGGCGTTCCTCAATGTCGGAAATGTGCATATATTCAAGGCCGACGGTGCCGCAATAATTGGCGCGCAATATGTCAATCAGCTCGCGAACGGTGGTCCATTCGAGCCCCAGATTGCCGCCGACAAACACCCGTTTGTCCTGCGCGTCACCTGCAAAGCCATGATATTCTGGGGTCAAGTCGGCGGGTATTTCCTGACTGACCATGCCGAGCGGATCAAGATTGGCGGCCAGATGCCCGCGGACCCGGAATGTGCGGATGAGCAACATCGCGCGAATGGAATCGCCGCACGCCGCCGCCACATCATTATCAGCGATAGGCTTACCCGCCGCCTTTGCCGCCGCCTTGATTTCGACCGCCATCTGCGTCGGGTCCATCGCGCCCGTCAGGTCGTCGGTAATGCCCAGCGGCCAGTTCGCCCGCGCCCAGCTAGGGCCGCGTTCGGTTTCGGTTTCCGCTGCAAATTCTTGGTTTTCGATACCCATAGTCCATTCCTTTTTCCTCCCCATCGACTTGCGATGGGGAGGGGGACCACCGCGAAGCGGTGGTGGAGGGGTCAGCAACGTCGAAGGCCCCTCCGTCATCCGATGCTAGGCGCATCGGCTGCCACCTCCCCATCGCAAGTCGATGGAGAGGATTTTGGTTCTCAACCCTTCAGCTCAGCCACCAATGTCTTGCCCAGCTCGCTTGGTGATGCCGACATCCGGATACCCGCCGCTTGCATCGCCGCAATCTTGCTTTCCGCGTCGCCCTTGCCGCCCGATACGATGGCCCCGGCATGGCCCATACGGCGACCCGGAGGCGCAGAGATTCCAGCGATGAAACCAGCCATCGGTTTCTTGCGGCCTTTTTTGGCTTCATCGATCAAAAATTGCGCCGCCATTTCCTCAGCGTCGCCGCCAATTTCGCCGATCATGATGATCGATTTGGTCGCATCATCGGCCAGGAACAATTCCAGCATGTCGATGAAGTTGGTGCCGTTGACGGGATCGCCGCCAATGCCAACCGCTGTGGTTTGGCCAAGCCCTTCGGCGGTGGTTTGGAACACGGCTTCATAGGTGAGCGTGCCCGAACGCGAGACAACGCCGACCGAGCCTGCCATGAAGATGCTGCCGGGCATGATCCCGATCTTGCACTCATTTGGCGTCAAGACGCCGGGGCAGTTCGGCCCGATCAGGCGGGATTTGCTGCCCGAAAGTGCGCGTTTCACACGCACCATGTCAAGCACCGGAATGCCCTCCGTGATGCACACGATCAGCGGCACTTCGGCGTCGATCGCTTCAAGGATCGAATCAGCAGCGAACGGCGGCGGCACGTAAATCACGGATGCGTCTGCGCCGGTGGTTTCTTTGGCTGCCAATACGGTGTCAAACATCGGCAGACCGATATGCGTCGTTCCGCCTTTGCCCGGCGTAACCCCGCCGACCATTTGGCTGCCATAGGCGAGCGCTTGCTCGGTATGGAATGTGCCGGTCGCACCGGTCATGCCTTGCGTGATGACCTTGGTATTTTTGTTGATGAGTATGCTCAATGTATTTTCCTTCGATTTTGTTCGCAGCTCACAGGATCAAAGTGCGCGCGTGGTTCTATATTTCCAAAAAGAGAATGCTCCAACAGCGGCTGGAATTAACAAGATAGCTGCTCCAATGTTCAGAACGAGAAGCTCAGCGCCGACGGCAGAAGGATCGATACCCTGACCCTCAACCCAGAGAAACAGAGCAACAAAAGCACAAACATTCGACACTATCAGCAACGCCAATGTTCGGCGAAAGCCCCGTTTGCCCAGCCACCAATGTAGCTGGGCCCAGCCCGCCCAAAGACTGACTAAAAGAGCAGCCTGCCAACTCACACCAAGCTCGGCTCAATCGCTTTACACGCCGTCAGCAATTCCTTCACCGCATCGACTGATACGTCAAAGTTCGCCTTGGCATCGGCTTTCAATTCGATCTCGACAATGCGCTCCACGCCGCCTGCGCCGATGACGACGGGGACGCCGACATACAGGTCGTTGACGCCATATTGTCCGGTCAGGTTTGCCGCACACGGCAAAAGCCTTTTTTTGTCTTTCAGGAAGCTTTCGGCCATTGCGATTGCCGATGTTGCGGGCGCGTAATAGGCGCTGCCATTGCCCAGCAGGCCAACAATCTCGCCGCCGCCTGAACGGGTACGCGCTACAATTGCGTCGATTTTCTCTTGCGTCGACCAGCCCATTTTGATCAAGTCAGGAATCGGGATGCCCGCGACGGTCGAATATTCGATCACCGGCACCATCGTGTCGCCATGCCCGCCCAGCACAAATGCGGTGACGTCCTCGACGCTGACCTTGAATTCATCGGCCAGGAAATGCCGGAAACGCGCGCTGTCCAATACGCCCGCCATGCCGACGACCATATTGTGCGGCAGGCCCGAGAATTCGCGCAACGCCCATACCATTGCATCCAAAGGATTGGTGATGCAGATAACGAACGCGTTCGGCGCATGCTCCTTGATCCCGGTGCCCACCGCCTTCATCACACCCAGATTGATACCGAGCAGATCATCGCGGCTCATGCCCGGTTTGCGCGGAACGCCGGCGGTGACGATGATCACGTCGGCTCCGGCAATATCGGCGTAATCGGATGTACCTTTAAGGTTGACGTCAAAACCTTCAACGGGCGCGGATTGCGAAAGGTCGAGCGCTTTGCCCTTGGGCATGCCTTCGGCAATATCGAACAGGACGATGTCGCCCATTTCTTTCGCAGCGGCCAAATGGGCGAGCGTGCCGCCAATCATGCCAGCGCCAATCAGCGCAATCTTGTTACGGGCCATTTGGGAGGGTTCCTTTGCTTAAACTTGAATTGGTTTAACTATATGCGAAAACGCTGAAATCTGCGCTTTCCATGGGGTATGAACTAGGAATATGAAAGACCGTTACGCGGCTAAGGGTTAAAATTCAACCACCGAAATCAACTATCTTTGCAAACAGTTCGCAATAGCATCTGAGTAACTGAAACGAGCATCAACCTGCCAGTTCCTTCAGCATATCGGTCCAAATACCGATATTGTCGTAAAACGCTTTCACCGGAATCCTCTCGTCCAGGCCGTGGGCGCGCTCATCTTCGGGAATGACCAGCCATTCGCCGCCAACGCCGTAAGTCGGTATGCCTATCCCGCGCAGAAATACGCCGTCGGTCGCGCCCGCCGACATTTGCGGAATAATCGGCATTCCAGGGAAGCGTTTCTGCACGGCTTTGGTATAGGCGCTGACCACATCCTTACGCAGCGGGCTTGCCGGGGTAGACTCCCCGAACGAATCGCTTTGGGCAACGGCGATGCCTTGCCCCGCCAAAGTCTGTAGCTCTGCCATCACCCTATCTGGCTCCACACCGGGCATAATCCGGCAATTCACCGTCGCCTGCGCCATTTGCGGCAAGGCATTGTCGGCATGGCCGCCCTCCAACCGCGTGGCAACGCACCGGGTGCGGGTCAGTCCGATCTCTTTCTCGTCGGCTTCGATGATATCGGCGGCCGCGCCGTCCGTTTCATCGGCCAGCCAACGCCGCATGGCATCGCCAAGCGTGCCGGCTTCCTGCTTTGCCCGTGCGGTCAGATACGCGCGCGTGGTCTCGCTCATTTGCGGCGCAAAGCGGTGGCCAGCAAGACGCGTCAATGCCGACGACAATTCATAAATCGCGTTGTCGGGGCGCGGGCGGGAACTGTGGCCGCCCTTGTTGCGTGCGGTAAAGCTATAACTGCGATAGGTTTTCTCTGCCGATTGCAGGCCAAAGCCCAGCGACCGCCCATCGGCGGTAAAGCCGCCGCCACCGGCATCGGTATTTAACGCATACTCGGCATCGATCAAAGCGCGCCACTGGGTCGTCGCCAACCTTGCGCCGTCGCCGGTCGTCTCTTCGTCACCGGTAAACATCACGATAATATCGCGCTTTGGCTTCATGCCGGATCGCTTCAAATTTATCAGGCCCATGGTGATCGCCACAACACCCGCCTTGTTATCAACAGTGCCGCGCCCCCAAAAATAGTCGTCCTTTTGCCGGAACACGAACGGATCGTCCTGCCAATCTGCGCGCTTCGCCTCCACCACATCAAGATGCGCCATCAGCAATATCGGCTTCAACTTTGACTTGGTTGCGGCGGGCCAGCGCAGCACCATTACCGCCGTCTCGCCATGCGGCTTGACCGTGATGTTGCCAAGCCCATCGGCGCGGAATTTATCGGACAGCAAAGTGATCAAACGCGGCACCTCGCCGCGCCCTTGCACGGTCGGTATCTCGATCACCTGTTTGAACAGATCGCGCGCTTCATCGTCCGGGGTGGCGGCTATACTCGATGAAGAACAAGATGAAGCCGCCGCAAAGGCCGCCGCGATCCATACGAAAGACTTTCTCATTGCTTGCTCCTCTTTGGTGGCTCAATCCCCGCTGTGACGGATCAATCTTCGCCGTGGCCTAATGCCAAATACTCCTGCGATTGCATTTCCATCAACCGCGAAACCGTGCGCTCAAATTCAAACTTGCCGTCGCCCGACAGATACAGACTATCGGGCGTCGCCGCCGCAATTACCAGCAACTTCACCTTGTATTCGTAAAGCGCGTCAATCAGAGTGACGAACCGGGCGGCCTCATTGCGGTTCTCAGGGCCAAGAACCGGCACGCCGACAAGGAACACAGTGTGATATTTCATGGCAATCGCCAGATAATCTGCCGCGCCGCGCGCTTCGGCGCATAGCCGCTTGAACGAAAACACTGCGACACCTTTTAGCGCCTTGGGCACATGCAGCGTCCTACCCGCGCCGACGTCCAGTGCTTCGGTTGGCACATGGGCAGCATCTTCGGGCGGGTAATCGGTCAGCTGAAAGAAACTTTTCGACAGCAATCGCGTCGCCTCTGGCCCCATCGGCGTCAGCCAGGTTTTCGCATTGCCCAGCCGGTCGCGGCGATAATCCGTTGGCCCGTTCAACGCCAAGACGTCAAGACGGGACGAAACCAAATCGATGAACGGAAGAAATAGCTGACGGTTGAGCCCGTCCTTATAGAGATCAGATGGCGGGCGGTTGGACGTTGTCACGATAGTCACGCCCAGCTCAATCAGGGCGGTAAACAACCGCGACATGATCGCCGCATCGGCCATGGTTTTGACGACCATTTCATCAAAGCAGAGCAGCCGCGCCTCTTCGGCGATGGTCGCTGCAACCGGCGCGATTGGATCGCCCGCCTCTTTCGCTCGCTCGGTCCGCAAACGCGCATCGACATCCAACATAAACGCATGAAAATGCGCGCGCCGTTTGCGCCGGATATCAACGCTGTCGTAGAACAAATCCATCAGCATCGATTTGCCGCGCCCGACCCCGCCCCAAAGATAAAGCCCGCGCACGGGATCAGGCTTTCTGCCGATCATCCGCCACAATGTGCTGCCGCGCGGCGGAACCGCTTCGAGCTGGTCTTGGATCGACTGCAAGGCGGCGATTACGGCCTGTTGTTCGTCGTCAGGCTTTAACTCACCCGCATCAAGCAAAGCCTGAAAACGAGACGTAACCGTCTTCATCTGGCCGTTGGCTTGCGGATTGTTCCCGAAAAGCCGGCGATCTTATCGTCGCCCTGAATCACCAAGCCGCGCAAAAACAGCAACCGGCGCGTTTCCTTCAGCAATTCCACCTCTGCATCCATCGGTTCGCCAATTCGGCCGGCGCCAATGAATTGAACCGACAGGTCCAATGTCACCGCAATGCCGGTATCGATCAGGCCAAACATTCGCGCCGCGCCAAATAAGGCAACATCGATGAAACCAAGCGTGGTGCCGCCATGAACATTGTTGCCCAAATTGCTGTGCATATGTTCGGGAAACATTCGCAGCCGGGCTTTATCCGCACCTTCGGACCGAACGATCATCTTGCGCAATACCTGGCCGTTATAGCGGCTGGCATCGACCATCTGCCAATTAAACCATCCCGGATTATCGGGATCCGGGCTGCTGTCAAACGCGGGTGTGTCCAAAATGTCTAACCTTCGTTCACAATTGCCGCTGCGCGATCATCTTTTTGGTTTCTGCAATTGCCTTGGCAGGATTCAAACCCTTCGGGCATGCATTTGAACAGTTCATAATTGTGTGGCAACGATACAGCCGGAACGGATCTTCCAATTCATCGAGCCGCTGTCCGGTCATTTCGTCGCGGCTATCGGCGAGCCACCGGTATGCTTGTAACAGGATAGCGGGACCCAAAAACTTGTCACTGTTCCACCAATAAGACGGGCAGCTGGTTGAACAACACGCGCACAATATGCACTCATACAGCCCATCGAGCTTGGCCCGGTCAGCGGGCGATTGCAGCCGTTCCTTGCCAGCAGGCTGCGACGTTACTGTCTGCAACCAAGGATTAATCGACGCGTATTGCGCGTAAAAATGGGTGAAATCGGGGACCAGATCCTTGATCACTTCCATATGCGGCAGCGGCGTGATCGTGATGTCGCCCTTGCAATCTTCGATTGCGGTGGTGCACGCGAGGCCGTTTTTGCCGTCGATGTTCATCGAACAGGATCCGCAAATCCCCTCGCGGCATGACCGCCGAAAGGTGAGCGAGGCATCCTGTTCGCTTTTCATTTTGATCAGCGCATCCAATACCATCGGACCGCAATCATCGGTATCAATCTCGAACGTGTCATAACGCGGGTTTGCGCCGCTATCGGGGTCGTAGCGATAGACCTTGAAATTTTTGGTTTTGCCCTTGGTCGAAGCGGCATGCTTCGCGCCGGTCTTCACCTTGCTGTTTTTTGGAAGAGTGAACGTCGCCATTGAAAAGAACCCTGATCAGAAAGTTACGAGACTGCGTTAGCCAAGCGATTGAACATTCACAAGTGCTTACGGCTTGCAAAAATTGCTTCTGCAAGTGCGTGATCGGCCAGCTTGTCGACATCGATTGCCGCGACCGGATCAGCCATCGCAACAAGAATTGCCGATAGGCCAAGACGGCGGCCCGCCTTTTCGAACGCACGGCGCAAACCGATGGTTCGGGTTATGGCGCGCACGGCCAGCCAAGGCCCGAAATGCAGAAAAAGCTTCCATGCATGTTTTCGGTCCTGCTCCGCCGCTGCCCATAAATCGAGCGCGGAACGAACATTGCTCGTGCGAAACGCGAAAAGATTTGCGCCCGACCAATGGCCATCGGCAAAGCGCAGCCATGTCCGCTGGGCATTCGGGAACTCAGCGGCCATCACCGCCTTTTCCACCATGCCGACCGACAAATCACCATCCGCCTGCGCCAGAAACGCGGATAATATTTCCGCAGTCAACAACGGGTGATCGGCGGTGGTGACGATCCACGGCCATGGTATCTCGTTGGTATCTGCCAGCGCCTTCAAGCTTGCCGAAATGCCTGCGCCGCTTTGCCGCATCTGCGCGCCGCCGCCTGCCGCCGCTGCACCGGCAAGCATATCGGGTTCCTGACCAAGCACGATGACATCACCAATATCAGGGCAGGCATGCACAGCGCGCAACACATGCGTCAACATCGCTTCACCGGCCAGCGGGACCAATGCCTTGTACGGCACCGAAAAATGCGCGGCGAGCGGGTCGCCTCCCGGCCGTTGCCCGGCCAATATGATCGCAGTCCATTGCTTGTGCATTGCAGGTCTCTTAAGGCAACGCACAAAGGCGCAGCGGATTGAAGCGCGGGGGATACAGGCCAAATGCAGCGAATTGCAATATATGATCTTGACCGCACGTTGCTGCGCAAACCTACTTTCACGCCGTTCCTGATGTTCGCCGCCCGAAAATTGGCGCCTTGGCGGTTGCTTTGGTTGCCCGTCTGGATCGCGGCGATGATCGGTTATCGCCTGGGTCTGTATGGCCGCAAATCGCTCAAGCAATTTGGCCTTAAGCTGTTTGTGGGGCGCGCGATCGCGGAAGACAGCGCGGCGCAGCTTGCACAGGAATTTGCCGATTCAGTGATCCCTGCGGGGTTGCAACGCGGGGCCATATTGCAAATCGCGAAAGACAAAGATGCGGCGCATTTCCTGATTATCGCAACCGCAGCGCAGGATGTATATGTTCAGGCGGTTGCGCGAAAACTGGGTTTTGATGCAATCCTTGCCACCCGGCAGATAAGGTCACCTGCCGGCGGATATATGCACCGGTTTGACGGCGAGAATTGCTATGGCCCCGAAAAATTACGGCGTATCATCGAATTTCTGCAGAGCCAAAAAATCGAACGTAAGGGCGCCGAAATTGTTTTCTACACCGATCATCATAGTGATGCGGCGGTTCTTGATTGGGCCGACACAGGCGTGATTGTGAACGGCAACGCGGCTTTGACGGCTATGGCGCGGGCGCGTGGTTGGAGCCATCAAGACTGGCGATAATCGCCTCTGCCCCGCGAACCGAGGCGCTGCGCGGATCTTTATTGTCTGCAGTATAGGCCATGCGATCAATCTGCACGTCCTTATATTGCGCGCCGACTTTGGCAAAATCGGGCAAGATTTCGGCCAATTCACGCGCCGTTCTGATCACCGGCCCGTTGCGCCAAAAATCATAGGCTAGCGGTTCATTCTCCTTTGCGCCACTGTCTACGCTGCTGTGTACATCGATGAAGAAGCACGGGCGCGGGCGATACAGAAATTCGTAAACCTGGCTACTGACATCGCCGATATAGACGTCAGCCGACAAAGTGTAGCTCATGTCAAACAAGCGCGGGCTATCGATGTCGATCCTTATGTTTGGTGCGGTGAGGAATTTTGGTTCGACATCCGGCCGCCGCCGCGTGACTTTATATTCGGGTGAAATGTGAACCGATTTAGCAAACAACATCACGTGCGGGGCAAAGATCAGATTAAATTGATCTGGCCGATCGTAAAAATATTGCAATACCGCATTGCCGTGATCAAACCAGCTCGACATGAACGGATCGAAGTGCGGGTTGTATAAGAAAGTCGGTAGGTCATTTGCGAAGAATTTTTCGGGCCGCCTCCCCCGCAAAATGTCAAATTTCGGATAGCCAATAATGCGGCAATTTTCGCTGCGCGCAACACCGGACTCGACCAATTGATCGACAACTTTTTGGCCGCTTACCAGGCACAGGTCAAAGTCTTTCAAAGCGGGATGGACTGCCACATTGCGATCACCCGAACCGTGCGGCACATAGGCAAATTTAGGACCGCCGCGCCGCCGCCAATGGCGCTTTAACGTCAGGCAGGTACGCTCGGTCGTGACAATCATCGCGGCTGCAAACAGGGACTTACGGTGCCAGTACAGCCTGGCCAACCGGTGGACCGGCACCAGACGGTTGAGCGGCGTCAACAAGCCATGCAACCAACCCGGCAATGAAAGATCGGCCCATTGCAATGCGGCGATTTGTTCGGCGGATAGCAATTTTTTCACTTCTGCGAAAATTTGCGCGTTGCCGGTGGCCGCGATTACAGATCGACCCGATTTTGCCGTGGCCATCGCGCCCGCGATGCCGGCGATATGCGCCACCTGATGGGCGGCTTCGTGGTTGAACAGAAAAACAACTTTTGTTTTATCGGTCATTGCTTGCTCTATCGGTGATTGGCAGCGTTAACGCTTGCCAACCGGATTGCTCGCCGCAAAGTGAAAAATCTGAACAGCCATAGTTTCTTAAGGTAAAGCCGCGACAAAGTATCAAAATCAACCGGCGATGCATCCTGCATTTTTTCAAAATAGGTTTGCAACACGGCCGGTTTCAGTCCGCACACCGATCTCGGTTCATTTTTCGCAGCCCGAAAACGCCGCGCAAGTTTCACAAATTCCTTGGCAATAAAATGCGATGCGTAGAATGCTGGCGCGTGCGCGTCATCGCCGAATTTCTTGTGCAGCAATGCCTTAAAGCCCAGCAATGCATTTGCCATGTCATCATTTTTACGCGCATCGAAAAAACCGCGTGTTCGCGTGGCCGACGTCATAATGCTGCCCGCCCGCGTTCGGTAGAATACCCAGCTTTCGGGCATGTAATAATAGGATTGGGCGCGCAACAATAACCACGGCGTTGTTGCAATATCCTCAAACGTCCGGCCCGGTGGAAAACGCAAATCATCGCGCCAAAGATTGCGCCGACTTACCTTGTTCCAACTGTACATTTTCCCGTGCTTGAAAACCCCGGCCAACAATTTTTCAGCGTCGGTTTCCAATTTCCGCCCGCTGCCCGGAAAAGACTTCTTTTTGATGAAACGGCGCTTTTGGTAATCGAACAGCACCAGATCGGGGCGTTCATGCGTTAAAATGGCCAACAACTTTTGGATGCAATCTGGCAAAAGAAAATCATCGGAATCGAGGAACCAGACATATTCGCCGCGCGCAGATTCGAGCAAGCTATTGCGCGCAGCGCTCAGCCCGGAATTTCTCTGGTGATGTAAAAGCCGGATATTATCTGGGAATTGTTCATATAATTGCTGGCAAATCTGGGCCGAATTATCGGTTGAGCAATCGTCGAGCAACAGAATTTCGATTTTATGGTCGGCTGCCTGTGACATGATCGATTGTATGCAATGGCCAAGATAATCCTCCACATTGTAAACCGGAATAAGGACACTCAGCGTGGCGGCATCCCGACTTAATGCGTCCGCCGACATTTTATCATGGCATGCAATAGAGATAGAATTCATAGTTTATTCTGAGCAATTTTATGAGGCGACAAGCCATCTCGGCCTAGACAATTGTCAGGCCATGTGCAAAGCGAAATAACGAAAAACGCAGGCATTCGGTCATAGATTTGGGCGCGCACATAGGGCGGGAACTGTAAAAAGGATGGCAGGAAACCCCAACCCCAACCCCAGCCCCAATACCGGCGCGGCGACAAACCCAATCTGGCGGATATTGCGCAACACCAGCTGGTCGCTGGGCGGCAAAGCGTTCGGGGCAGTGCTGAGCATTGTCTATCTTGCGATGATTGCACGCAATCTGGGGCCGTTGGAATTTGGCAGATTCGCCCTGATATTCAGCTTTGCACAAGTGATATGCGGCTTGGTGGCGTTTCCCACGTGGCAGATAATTATCCGTTACGGCACCAAATATATTCTCGATCAGCTGCGCGATAAATTCGCGCAATTGGTTTGGTTATGTCTGGCGATGGATTTGGCCGGACTTTGTATAGGTATGATTTTGACCGTGGCCGCGCTCTATGGATTCGGCGGGCAATTTGGCATCAATGCAGATCTTCGCGGCCGGATTATCTTGTTTGTATTGGTCATGCTATTGTCGGTGCGCGGGACCGTTATTGGAATATTGCGCGCACATGACCGGTTTCGCGATGTCGCATTGGCCGATAGTCTGGTCCCGGTAATCCGGTTTATCGGCGTTATCGCGGTGGTGTATATCCGGCCCAATGTCGAAAGCTTCCTGCTGATTTGGGTGCTATCGGAAATCGCAACGACGGCGATTTTATGGGTTATCGCATTGCGGTCATTGGATTTACCTTTGGCGGCGCAGAGCCTCAGGCAGATTCCAAGCTATTACCGTCAGTATCCCGACCTTACCCGGTTCACCGGATTTTCAAATTTGGGTACGAGTTTGCGGGTGCTCAGCCAACAGTTTATTGTTTTGATTGTCGGCCTGTATACCGGCCCCGCCGCCGCCGGGTTCTTTCGGCTGGGGCATCAATTGGGCCAAGTCCTGGCACGGATATCCGACGGGATGTCGGTTGCTTTTTACGCCGAACACAACCGGATGTCGCACCTTGATGGCGATAGCGCGGTCGCATCGATGATTGCACGAACGGTCAAAATGATGGCAATCAGCGCGGCGGTGCTGCTCGCGATCTTGCTGGCGTTCGGCAAACCTTTGTTGATTAGTATTTTCGGTGCACCGTTTGCCCCTGCTTATCCTTTCGTAATAACGCTGGGCGGCGCAGCCGCTGTCCAGTTGGGATCGAGTGCATTGGAACCGATACTGCTGGCAAAGGGTAACGCCGGATGGGCGCTGCTGGCCAATTTGATCGGGTCGATCACATTGTTGATCGTCCTGTTCGCGCTGATTCCAGTATATGATGCATTTGGTGCCTCGGTTGCGGTGTTAATCGGGGCGATAGTAACGACCATTGCCCTGACGATATTCTATCGCCGGCTGCGCTAGGGTAGGTGAGATACTTGGCATCATTTTCCGCACGGGACACTTGGAACCGATGTCCGCAACTGAAGCCCGCATCCCAAAATCCGTCATTGCGAGCGGAGCGAAGCAATCCAGGGCGTTCCAAGGCTGCACTGGATTGCTTCGCTCCGCTCGCAATGACGAGTTGGTTTAATGTCACTAGTTCCAGTATCGCGATTGGCCGATGTCGAAGCACGGGTTGCAGTGCGGCCAGCTCTCATCCCGCATTAGCGCTTGTAATGTAGGATTTGTTCTGGGAACAAAGGGCTTGGCTGCTTGTTCAGGGCCGCGCTCTTTGACATTGTTGGCGGTTGAATCCGGAAGGCATTTGAATTATCTGCCTATTCGTTCGTGCTTTCCCCCGGTGGGTTGTTGTCGAAGGAAGTGACAAGCAACCTGTACTTCGACAGGCTCAGCACGAACGGTTTTTTTTCATTCAGGAGCTCCCCTCTCCGTTCGTCCTGAGCCTGTCGAAGGATGAGACCAATAACCCCTCGCTTCGCCCGGGCAATCGGCGAAATCAGCACCCTACAAAAAAATACGGCGTAGGAAATAATCGAACGCCGTTCTTTCGCGAAATGTCAAAATGGGCGTCAACCTTGTCAACTAGGTGTCAAGTTGGTGCCAATTCGGGCGTTTTGGCCCTCGGCCATGTAGGATAAAAATCGCATTTTTGATGCGAAAAAATATCCGGTCTAAGCGGCCTTCAGGCGGTCCAAAAATTCCGCGCTGGCATTTTGCAAAGTGGCGGTTCGTTTTTCCAGGTCGATCATGATTTGCTGCATTTCATTGGCCACCTCGCCAATTTGAATCGCGGCACCGTTCACTTCCCGGCTAAATTCAAAAACAGACTCGGCGTCGCGCGCGGCGGACTCGGCATTGCTATTGATTTCCCGCGTCGCTTGTTGCTGCTGTCCGATGGCCACCGCGATGTTATTGGCGCCGTTTTGGACATGACCAATTTGATCGAGCACCGATGCGACCGTGATGGCGGTATTGTCCATGCGGTCACGGATTTGGCCGACATTGTCGGTAACGGACTCGATCGCATTTTGGGTTTGCGCCGCCAATGACTTCACTTCTTGGGCAACAACAGCAAAACCCCGGCCGGCGTCACCGGCCCGGGCCGCCTCAATCGTGGCATTTAGCGCCAGCAAATTGGTTTGCCCGGCAACTTCCTGAATCAATGTTGCGATTTCGTTGATCTTCAATGTATCCTGAACCAGATCGGAAATGGCGGAACAGCTTTCATGGCTGATGTCATTGGCTTTGTGCGATGCCTCGACCTGATCGCTCACTTGCGCCGAAATGGCGTCGGCCGAAGCGTGCAATTGGCGAGATGCCATCGCCACCATTTGAATGGAGTGGCTCATACCATTGGCTTTCTCCGCCATCATATCGGTGCGTTCGGTGGCCTGGGTGCCAATCGCCGCTAGCTGCTGTGCGGAACCGCCAACCGAATGCACCGCAGATCCCAATGCCTCGGCGATGACGTGAACGGAATTTTCAAATTCGTCTGCCAGCCGCTGCATTTCTGCATGCCGCATTTCCAGACTTTGCTGCAATGCTTCATCGCGCGCCGCCGCGGTCTTTTGGCGTTCGGCGGTCATCATTTCCATCCGCTGTGTTTCAGATTCGAAGAATGTGCGCTGATGTTCGGCAAATTGATGCGCCGCGACTGTGCACTGCACAAACGATAGCCATAATGTGATGGCCACTTGATAGAATGCGACGCCGAAACCACACAAGCCGGCGTAAAAATACCATGGCATCGCGGCCCCGTTAAGTGCAGGCGCCGCCATAGTTCCCAGCGTCATGCACACAAGCCAGGTGACCATCGACTTGGGTGAACTCAAATAGATAATCGACCCGATACCGATCAGGCAGGCCGACATCGCACAGGCAATCATATCGGTGACCGCAGTGTCCATTTGCCAAACATAAAAAGTCATCAAGATCCAGCTGAAGGATGACATAAACGCGGTAAGCGCGAGACGATTAGACAGCTTTCGCAGGGTCTTGCCCGCCGCCGGATCTTCAAGATCGATGGTTTTGGCCCGGTTATGAATGACCAACCCGATCAGCATGACAACGACGTAACTGGCAGCAACAAACAATGGCAACAAGTCGGATAGACCCAGATAAAGCAGATAAGATGCCGCCGCCATAATAAGGCAACCAGGAATCGTTATCGACACATGCGAATGGGTGGCCGCCAACAGCTGGGCATGATAAAGTTTACCGTTTTCAGGATTGATGGCGTTGCGCGCAATCGCAATTTTTTCACCCAAGCCATAATAATGGGAAAACATATCGCTGAAATAGTTCATCTAACACCCTAATCACGCATCACTCACTCAAGATTAGAGTGCGTAGCCAATTAAGGTAAAGAAGCCGTTAACCAGAATTTTCGGCCACAAAGCGTTGCACATCCCCGATCACCGGAGCCTTGTTCCGAAACGGGCGGGCGACTGCCATGATGATCCCGTTGTGGTCAAGGTCTGGATAGATTTTGACCGTCGCATTGCCGCCGATATCGGCTATCGCAGCGGCAAGAGCTTTGCTGTTGCGAGGCTTCACGGTGGTATCAACGTCGCCGCTAAGCAGCAATAATGGCGGCGCATCGGCGCGGGCGTAGCTGATTGGTTGGGTTTCATTCAGGCGCGGCCAATGGGCGAAAGCGGCTTTTGCGGTTTCGCGCTCAAACGGCAGAAAATCATAAGGGCCGGCAAGCCCGATCACGCCCCTTATTACCGACGCATCCAGTTTGTTGCGGGTCAAATACTGGGGATCAAGCGCGGCAAGCACGGCAATATGCGCGCCTGCACTGTGGCCCATGACAAACAGGCGTTTTGCATCTCCATCATATTTTTGCGCATTGCGGGCGCTCCAGGCGATTGCAGCGGCGGCGTCATCGACAAAGGCGGGGAAACGGTCCTTCGGCGTTTTGCGGTAGTCGGCGATAATAGTAACGAAGCCGCGAGCGGCAAACGCCCGCCCCAAAAATGCATAGCCCGGCCGGTCACCATCGCGCCATGAACCGCCGTGAAAGAATACCAGCAAGGGACTAGATCCGCCTTGCGGCGATTGTGCCGGGCGGTAGACATCCAACTTTTGCCGGTCATCATCTCCATAGGCAATATTGGTGACGACCGAACCCGCCGCATCCATTTTCCCGGGATAAATCATATCGGCGAAATTAAGTTGCCGGGGCCCAGGCCAGCAGGCGAACCACAATCCAAATGCAGCCAAGCCAGCGATCAGGGCAATGATTATATACTTGGTCATGTCGGACGCTTTCGCTTTTTGGCTGCCCGGAATTAGCGGCAGCACGATACTTGTCGGCAAATATCTGAACACGTAAATAAAAACGGCTCCGGAAGTCCGGAGCCGTAAATATTTGAAAGTAAAGCTGAACTTAACGTTTGGAGAACTGGAAGCTCTTACGCGCTTTTGCTTTGCCGTATTTCTTACGCTCAACCACGCGACTATCGCGGGTTAAAAAGCCAACCGCTTTGACGGCACTGCGCAATACAGGCTCATAACGGGTAAGTGCTTGGCTGATACCATGCTTTACCGCGCCTGCTTGACCTGAAAGGCCGCCGCCTTTTACGGTAGCAATAACGTCATACTGTCCGCGACGTTCGGTGATGTCGAACACTTGGTTTATAACTAAGCGCAATGTTGGACGTGCGAAATATACGTCTTGGTCGCGACCATTGACTGTGATCTTGCCTGTGCCGGGCTTTAGCCACACACGAGCAACGGCATCTTTACGACGTCCAGTTGCATAGGCGCGGCCTTGCGCGTCGATGACTTGTTCCCGCAATGGTGTTGGCGCTTGTGTTGGGGTTGATGGTGCAACGCCAGTGGTGATTGCTTCCAAATCGGAGAGCGATGTTGCCGTGTTGTTATCGGTATCTGACATTATACACGCACCTTATTCTTGGTGTTCATAGAAGCGACATCGAGCAATTTTGGCTGTTGGCCATCATGTTGATTGCGGCGACCATGTGGTTGTCATCAACGCGGACAAGGTACGCTTCACCGGCAATAAGCTGAAAGATAAAATCTATTATCGCCACACTGGTTATATTGGTGGGATCAAGGGCATTGCCGCTGGTAAAGTTCTCGACAGCAAATTCCCAGAGCGCGTGCTTGAAAAAGCAGTCGAGCGCATGGTTCCACGCGGACCATTGGGTCGTGCGCAAATGCGTGCGCTTCACCTCTACAACGGAACCGATCATCCGCATGACGGCCAGCAACCGACGACGCTCGACGTCGCTTCCATGAACCGCAAGAACAAGGTGGGTGCATAATGTCTGAAACTGAAACCACCACAGCAACCTCGCTTTCCGATCTGGAAAGCGTCGTGTCGCCACAGGTACCGGCGCAGATCGCCGCTGTCATCCGCGAACAGGAACTCGACGCGCAGGGCCGTGCTTATGCAACCGGCAAGCGCAAGGACGCGGTTGCTCGCGTCTGGCTGAAACCGGGTTCGGGCAAGATCGTCGTCAATGGCCGCGATCAGGAAGTGTATTTTGCACGTCCATCGCTTCGTCTCGTCATCAACCAGCCATTCGGTATCACCGAGCGAGTCGGCCAGTATGACGTGATGGTCACCGTCAAGGGCGGCGGACTTTCCGGACAAGCTGGTGCGGTCAAGCACGGTATCGCTCAGGCATTGTAAAAGTACGAACCAACGCTTCGCAGCGCGGTCAAGGCCGAAGGCTACCTGACTCGCGACAGCCGCGTTGTTGAACGTAAGAAATACGGCAAGGCTAAGGCGCGCAAGAGCTTCCAGTTCTCGAAGCGTTAATCTTCAAACACTCCGGTGGCGAAAGTGCCGGACACAAAAAGGGCGGTCCTGCGGGGCCGCCCTTTTTCGTTTGGTTCAATGGCCGCTTAATCGAGCAGGCTGATCGCCAACCTGATCTTGATCGCGATCCGTTCAATGTCGGCACCGAATCGTTCGACCAGCCGTTCACTATCGAGGCCGATCATCTCGAATATTTGCGGTGCGGAAAGCGAAAGCCTGAGCGTCGGCGCCCATTCGCCATTGGGTTGTTTCAGGCATTTCACCGGCTGACCGAGATGGCATATTTCCGACGCCGAAAGCCGGTCGCCTGCGCTGAAAAACCGTTCGGACAAATCGCTGTACAGCCCGCGATAAATCTCGCGCGCCTGCTCGACCGATAACGGCGCACCGGTCGCAGGGTGCGGCGCGGTCAGTTCGATAACATAAAGCATCTTGCGGTCGAGCGGATGGCTGAGTGTGCCGTCGCCAATATGGTCGCCCGCTGCGGGATCGTTCGCAGCACCTTCGATTAAT
>JAYVBJ010000045.1:0-24229 GCA_043750535.1 Sphingomonadales bacterium
TGCCCCTTGCGGTCTTTGCTGAGCCAGGTGGCGATGGGATCAAGGTACGACATCTTCCTAACTCCTCAGCGCATTGTTTTCGGGATCATAGGGCGAATCTTCGATAATCGTCGCTTTGTAACGCACGCCGAGGATCGCGATTTCAAGCTCAGCGCCCACAATTGCCACATCAGGCCGGATCATCGCGAGTGCGAGCGACTTGCCAACTCGCCAGCCATAGCCGCCCGAAGTCGCCCGCCCAACGATCTCATCCCCCACATAAATGGCTTCAGATCCGCGCGCATCAGCATCGGTGACGCCGTGAACTTCGAGCGTTACGAGCGTGTTGGCCCCGCCTCTTTCTTTCCAAGACAGCAAAGCATCGCGGCCAAAGAAGGTTTGTTTTTTGAGGCTGATGAACCGCTCAAGCCCACTTTCAAACGCGCTATATTCAACCGATAACTCACGCGGGATCAGCTTATAGCTTTTCTCAAGCGCCATAAGAGTCATCGCGCGAATACCGAAAGGTTTGATGTCAAATTCAGCTCCTACCTCCATCAGATGGTCGAAGATGTAATTCTGCATCTCAATCGGGTGATGGATTTCCCAGCCTAGTTCGCCAATGAAATTGACGCGTAACGCATCGACTTGGGCAAGGCCGATGCTTATTTTCTTGCCCGTAAGCCAAGGGAAGGACGCGCTCGACAAATCAGTATCGGTTAGTTTGGCGAGCACGTCGCGCGAACGTGGCCCTGCGAGCACAAGTACACCCATTGACGTCGTCAGCCGCTCAAAACTGACCGAGCCGTCGGAGGGCATCGCTTTTTTGAGATAGTCATGATCATGACGCTCATACGCACCCGCCGACACCAGATAATAGCGCTGGGCCGCCATTTTATAGACAGTGAACTCACTGCGCACGCCGCCTTTGCTCGTGAGCAGATAAGATAGCGATACGCGACCGATTTTCTTTGGCACCGCGTTGGTCAGCAATTGATCAAGCCAGCCTTGGGCACCCGGGCCCGAAATTTCGCACTTGGCGAATGCGCTCATGTCTTGAAGGCCGACCTTCTCGCTCACATGGCGACATTCCGCCCCCACATGCTCAAAATAGTTGGAACGACGGAACGACCATTTTTCTTGGATCGGCGTGCCATCGCCTGTCGCTGGATGGTTGTGGTTGAGCAGTGTGTCAGGCTTGTCGAGGTCAGCTTCGGTTAGTGCGTAGCCCGCCGGAGCAAACCAATTAGGACGTTCCCAGCCGAACACACTGCCAAAAACCGCACCGAGTTCCTTCATCCGGTCGTAACAAGGCGTGCGGCGCAGTGCGCGACCCGCCTCGCGCTCTTCATCAGGATAATGCACCGTGAAAACCTTGGCATAGGCTTCTTCATTTTTTTGGATCAGGAAGCCCTGCCCCGCATAATCGCCAAAGCGGCGCGGATCGACGCCCATCATGTCAATCGTAGGCTCGCCGTCAACAATCCAGTGGGCAAGCTGCCAACCTGCACCGCCAGCAGCGGTGACCCCAAAACTATGGCCTTCATTGAGCCAGAAATTCTTAAGTCCCCAAGCCGGACCAACCATCGGCGACCCGTCGGGTGTGTATGCGATTGCGCCATTATAGACCTTTTTGATTCCTACCTCGCCAAATGCAGGAACCCGGTGCATCGCAGCGAGAATATATGGCTCCAACCGTTCGAGTGCGTCGGGAAACAGTTCATATTCGCTGTTCGCCGCTGGGCCATCGACATAGCAAGCGGGCGCGCCCATCTCATATGGCCCGAGCAGCAATCCGCCTGCTTCCTCGCGCATATAATAGCTGGCATCGGATTCGCGCAGCACGCCCATTTCGGGCAGGCCAGCCTTTTTGCGCTCCATGATCGCGGGATGCTGTTCGGTGACGATATATTGATGCTCCACCGGGATCACCGGAATATCAAGCCCCACCATCGCGCCGGTTTGCCGCGCGAAATTGCCCGAACAGGATATCACATGCTCGCAAGTAATATCGCCCTGATCGGTCGAGACCAGCCATTCGCCATTTGACTGCTGGGTGATCGCTGTAACGGTGGTGTTGCGGTGGATCGTCGCGCCATATTGCCGTGCGCCCTTTGCCAACGCCTGCGTTAGGTCGGCAGGTTGGATATAGCCATCATCGGGATGCTGGATTGCGCCGATAACACCGTCCATATTGGCAAGCGGCCAGATTTCCTTGACCTGTTCCGGCGTGAGGAAATTGACATCCACTCCGATCGTTTTGGCGACGCCTGCATAATAATGATATTCATCCATCCGGTCTTTGGTGGTCGCAAGCCGGATGTTGGTGACTTGCGAAAATCCGGCATGCAGGCCGGTTTCGGCCTCCAGGCTGGGATAAAGCCCGACCGAATATTGGTGCAGCTTACCCACCGAGTAGCTGAGATTAAACAGCGGCAACAACCCGGCGGCATGCCAAGTGGAACCCGATGTCAGCTCCTTGCGCTCAAGCAAGACGGCGTCGCTCCATCCCATTTTTGCCAAGTGATAAAGCGTACTGACGCCAACGACGCCGCCGCCGATGACCACTGCCCGTGTTGTCGTTTTCATTCCGTTTGTCCAATTGATCGCGAAAATCAGCCTATGTCAGGCGCAGCACCTATTCAGCAATCATTTTGGACTTGAATCATGGCTGTATTTACGAATCTAATATTATATATCAGAAATTATTGGCTCTGGTTCGAACTGGAACAAGTGCCAACGGTTAGACGAATCCGTTCCATTCAAATCTGCACAGAAAATATCACTTCTCAGGCAGTAACTTAGCCCCTTCAGCGGCGTTGTCCGCAAACGCAGTCGATATCACATCAATGACGATCTGAATTTCTTCGGCTGCATACGCCTCTGCTTCCTTCACGCTCGCGCCAAAGCTGCGTTCAGATCGAACAAGCGTGGACTGATAAGCCGTGCGCTCGGCTTCGCATGCCAACTTAACTTTGTCCCTGAAGTCAGAATTACTCAATTTTTCGGTAACGGAAGTATTGTGAAATTCCCGCAGACAGTTCGAATATGATTTACGTGATGTTTCGATTGGATCGGCCGCCATCGCCGCCAATCCCAGAAAAATTGCAACGCCCATTTTTAACATCTTCGTTCCCCAGCAACGATTTTAAATGCAGTGAAACATAATCCCTTTTGCAACAGAAATCAATTGCAGCATCCATGTTGCCAAATCTCTATCTTGGCTGGACTAATCGGCGATTTTACCAGCTTTTACGATTGCATGCGCTCGCTGGGCAATTCACCTTTTCGCAAATGTTGCCGATAAGCGATGACCGCTGCCGCGCTCAGGGCAAATGACGCGCCAAGCATCCACCCGCCGATAACGTCCGTTGGCCAATGCACGCCCAGCATGATGCGCGAGATTCCGGTCAGCAATATCATCATCGCGGCCATCAATTGCCAGCCGGGATGCCGCGCCTGCGGTACCAGCATGATGAACAAAATGTAGACCACCGCTGCGTTGTTGGAATGCCCACTCGGATATGCCGCGCTGCTAATCGGGTCTAGCTGCGTGACCAAATCGGGACGGACACGGGCAAAAAACATCTTCATCGCATCGGACGTAATAGACGATACCAACGCCGTCAGCGCCATTGCCAGCCCAGCGCCCCACCCCCACCAGCGCCACAAAGCCAGCGTCAGAACCGTGATCATAATATACCGCTGAACCCCGCCGCCAATCCAGCTGATACCTTGCATGATCAAGATCAGCGTATCATTGGAAACGCCGCGCCGCAGGTTCAACGCATTCGATACCGCGATATCAAATCCGTAAAACCACCCTGCGGTAACGGCATAGCCAAGCGCGATGACCAATGCGAACAGGATAGCGGCGGATATCAGCAGGCGTGTGGATAAGGTCATTTGAAAATCACATGTGCAACGTGCGGCCATACGCTGACAACACACTCTCATGCATCATCTCGCTCAGCGTCGGGTGCGGGAATACGGTGTTCATGAAATCAATCTCGACCAGCTCCGCCGTTTTGCCGACGGTATAGCCCTGGATCAGTTCGGTTACCTCTGCGCCGACCATGTGCGCGCCCAATAACTCGCCGGTTTTGGCGTCGAATATGGTTTTGACGAAGCCTTCTGCCTCACCCAGTGCAATCGCTTTGCCATTGCCGATGAAGGGGAAGTTGCCGACTTTGAGTTCATATCCGGCCTCTTTGGCTTTCGCTTCGGTCAGGCCGACGCTGGCGACTTGCGGGTGACAATAGGTGCAGCCGGGAATATTCAGCGGGTCCATCGCGTGTGGATGGACGTCCTTGTTGCCAAGGCTTTGGGCAATGGCCTCAGCGGCGATCACGCCTTCATGGCTGGCCTTGTGCGCCAGCCACGGCGGCGCGGTGACATCACCGATGGCATAGATGCCCGGTACGTTAGTCTGGCACATCGGGTTCGCGTCAATATGGCCCTTGGTGGTTTTGATGCCGAGCGCCTCCAGCCCGATATTTTCGGTGTTGGGGACGATGCCGATGGCGACGATGCAGTGGGTGAATTCGGATTGGGCAACCTTGCCATCCTTACCCTTGATTGATGCCGACACTCCGGTTTCGGTGGCTTTCAGGCTTTCCACCCCTGCCCCAGTCAAGATCGTCATACCCTGTTTTTTCAGCGCCTTTTCAAGGAAAGCCGAGACATCGGCGTCCTCCACCGGAACTACGCGATCCAGCATTTCCACAACGGTCACATCTGCGCCCATATCATTGTAGAAGCTGGCAAATTCGATGCCGATTGCGCCCGATCCGATGACCAGCAGCTTCTTTGGCATTTCGGGCGGCACCATTGCGTGACGATATGTCCAGATGCGTTTGCCGTCGGCGGGCGCAAAGGGCAGATCACGCGCGCGGGCGCCGGTGGCGATGATGATGTTCTTGGCAGTCAAATCCTCAGCCTTGCCATCTTTGGTAACGGTCAATTTACCCGGCGCAGTGATCTTGCCATCGCCCATGTGAACGGTAATCTTGTTCTTCTTCATCAGATGCGCAATGCCCTGATTAAGCTGTTTCGCCACCCCGCGCGACCGCTTCACCACCGCGTCAATGTCGGCACTGATGCCTGTCGCGGTCAGGCCGTAATCGCCCGCATGCTGCATATAATGGAATATTTCCGCCGAACGCAGCAACGCCTTGGTCGGAATGCACCCCCAGTTGAGGCAAATCCCGCCGAGATTTTCGCGCTCAACAATGGCAACTTTCAGGCCCAGCTGCGCGGCACGGATGGCGGCAACATAGCCGCCGGGACCGGAACCGAGGACGATTAGGTCGTAGTTACTCACAAATTTACTCCAAGCATAAAAGCCCTCTCCCCTTGCGGGAGAGGGTTGGGTGTGGGGTCGCCGCACGTCTGTGCGGCGCTATTTCGAGTGGAAGCGATGATCGTTTCGGCCACCCCATCAATATTAGCCAAAATGTCACTATTCCAGAAACGGAGGACATTGAAACCCTGCGTTTTCAGATATGCGTCGCGCGCTTCATCTTGCTTATTGTCACTGTGCTGACTGCCGTCCGCTTCGATAATCAAGCGATGTTCAAAGCAAATGAAGTCGGCAATATATAAGTCATCGATTATTTCTTGCCTCCGCCAGCGGAGCTCCATCAATCGTCGCTGTTTGAGCAGGTACCAAAGCTTGCGCTCTGCATCGGTTGGGTTGGCACGCATGTGGCGAGCGCGCTGCAACAGCCATTTTCGGCGCTGCTGAACATCCGCAAGGCTCATGTTTGAGCAACCTCAAAGCCCCTCTCCCCTTGCGGGAGAGGGGTTGGGGTGTGGGAACGGCTCGCGTCTGCGAGCCAATATTTCCTTGCAGCGTCGAAAGTCAAGAGCGCCGCTAACCGCGACGCGACCCCACACCCTCCCACGCTCTGACGAGCGCGGGCCCCTCCCTCTCCCGCAAGGGGAGAGGGGGTCTCGAAATGCAATGAAATTTCACTTTGCGTTGCGGGGCGTGGATCAAATGGCCACGGCTCGTCACCCACCCAAAATGTATAGATAACAAAATATGCGACAGCGACAGTGAGAATGGAACATGAAAGTGCCGCAAATTGTGCTTTCACCGATTTATAATTCCAAATGGCTAAAACTGAGACAATGCTCAATACCGCCAAAATTCCGACCGTTCCCTCTACTGTCCCCCAAATATATCCATCATAAGCAGGTCCAGAATGGGACATGAGCCATCCCATAATTGAAAGCAAAAAAGGTCCTAGTGCTGCCACGAATAATGGTATCGAGAGAATTCGGGGCAGGCTCAAGCAACCAACCCCAACGGATTCTCCACCAATTCCTTAAACACCTTCATCAACATCGCCCCATCCGCGCCATCAATCGCGCGGTGGTCAAACGACCCCGTCGCGCTCATCACCGTCGCAATCGCCAGCGCATCGTCGACGATATAGGGCCGCTTTTCGCCTGCCCCGATGGCCATAATCATCGCTTGCGGCGGGTTGATGACGGCGTCGAATTGCTTGATGCCCATCATGCCCATGTTGGACAGGCTGGCCGTGCCGCCCTGAAATTCATGCGGTTGCAGCTTGCCGTCCTTGGCCTTGGCCGCCAGCGCCGCCATTTCGGTCGAGATCGCCGAGATGCTTTTGTTGCCCGCATCGGTGATGATCGGAGTAATCAGGCCGTTCGGAATGCTCACCGCCACCGAAATGTCGGCGCGGCTATATTGCAACATCGTGTCGCCAGCAAAGCTGACATTGCACGCCGGTACTTCGCGCAGAGCCGCGCCCAGCGCCTTGATCAGCATATCGTTGACCGACAGCTTGATCCCGCGTGCCTCCAGCGATGCGTTCAATTCGGCGCGTAGTTTGAGCAATGCGTCGAGGCGGATATCGACGGTCAGGTAGATATGCGGAACCGTCTGCTTGCTCTCCGTCAGGCGGCGGGCGATGGTTTTGCGCATGTTGCTGAGTTTGATAACCTCGTGCGGGATGCTGCCATCGGGTATCGCGGCGGCGGGCGGCGCCGCGTTTGCAACCCGCACTTCGACAGGCTCAGCACTCACGGTACTTTTGCCATCAACAATCCTAGTGGGTTGAGCTTGCGCGCCATCGACATCGGCCTTAACGATCCGGCCATTGGGGCCAGTGCCGGTGACAGCGGCCAAATCAATGCCCTTGTCCGCTGCGATCCGTTTGGCCAGCGGCGATGCGACAATCCGGCCGCCAGCAGTTTTTGCGATTGAGGACGCAGGCCCACCCCCGGCCCCTCCCGCAGGCGGTAGGGGAGTTGCGGCGGTTTGTGGCTTGGCTGCTGGTTTAATTTCAGGCGCGACTTGCTCCCCTACCGCTTGCGGGAGGGGCTGGGGGTGGGGCGCTGCATCCTCATCCTCGCCCGCAATCAACGCGATCACTGTTCCCACCTTTACCCCGTCAGTGCCTTCTGCCACCAATATCGCGGTGACAACGCCGTCATCTATCGCCTCGAACTCCATCGTCGCCTTGTCGGTTTCAATCTCGGCGAGCAAATCGCCCGACGACACGTTGTCGCCCACTTTGACCAGCCATTTGGCTAAAGTTCCCTCCTCCATCGTTGGCGAGAGTGCGGGCATTTTAAGTTCGGTGGGCATGGACAGGCCTTTTTTATCAGCGATTATTTCTGCCGGAATAGAGGGGGCGTTTCCCTTACGTCAAGTCGCTTATGGTTGCTTTGGCGGCAATATTCGCGCAAGTTCGCACAATTGGTATTCGATAAGAAGGCTGGGGGCAAAGAATGCGCACTTATCTAGTGGTTATAGATGAAACCGAAGAAGCACGTCTGGCGTTGCGCTTTGCATCGCGGCGGGCGGCCAAAACAAACGGCGCAGTGCATATATTGGCATTGGTCGAACAGGCCGATTTCGTGGCGTGGGGCGGCGTGCAGGCAACGATGGAGGCCGAAGCGTTGAGCCGTGCAGAAGATCTGGTGACCACCGCAGCAGGCGCAATTTTCGAAGAATCCGGCATGCGCCCGAATATCACCGTTAAATCTGGCGAAGGCGTGGAAGTGGTCAAGGCGATGTTGGAAGAGCATCCCGAAATCGCGGCATTGGTGCTGGGCGCGGCGGCAAACGGTACGCCCGGGCCGCTGGTCGCACACTTTGCAGGCAACAACGCCGGAACGCTGCAATGTCCGGTTATTGTCGTGCCGGGATCATTGGATGATGCGTCTATCGACAAATTGAGCTAGTAACGCACGCAAACAAACGAAGCGCAGTGGCCGTTGATGACGAGCGACGCGGCTGGAACTGAAACGGGAAAATGGCACTTACCCCTCAATGGCTGGATGAATTGCGTGCGCGTACAACGCTGTCCGCTCTGATTGGCCGCAGCATTAAAGTCACCAAGGCCGGACGCGAGTATAAGGCGTGCTGCCCGTTCCATAACGAAAAAACCCCAAGTTTCACGATCAATGATGAAAAGGGTTTCTATCATTGCTTTGGTTGCAGCGCACATGGCGATGCCATCCGCTGGATGACCGACCAACGCGGGCTTTCGTTTATGGACGCGGTGAAGGAGCTTGCGGACAGCGCCGGCATGGAGGTCCCCGCCGCCGACCCGCGCGCCGCCAAGCAGGCGGAAGACCGCGCCGGTCTGCACGACGTCATGGCAGCGGCGCAGGACTGGTTCGTGCAAACTTTGCAAGGGATAGAGGGCGCAGGAGCGCGCGCTTATCTTGAGCAACGCGGATTGCGCTCCGATATCATCCGCGAGTTCGGCTTTGGATTTGCGCCCGACAGCCGAACCAAATTGCGCGAGGCGCTCAAACAATTTGGTGATCCAATGTTGGTTGAGGCCGGATTGCTTATCAAAGTGGACGACAAGGAACCCTATGACCGGTTTCGCGGACGGTTGATGATCCCGATTCGCGACGCCCGCAGCCGGGTGATCGCGTTTGGCGGACGGATATTGGGGGAAGGCGAACCCAAATATCTCAATTCACCAGACACGCCCTTGTTTGACAAAGGCCGCACGCTGTACAATCTCGACAAATGTTCGCCTGCATCGCGCAGCACCGGCCGGGTCATTGTGGTCGAAGGTTATATGGACGTCATTGCGCTGGCGCAGGCTGGCTTTACCGATGCCGTCGCGCCGCTGGGCACCGCCTTAACCGAACAACAGATCGAGATGTTGTGGCGGATGACCGAAAAGCCGCTGCTCTGTTTTGACGGTGATAATGCCGGTCAAAAGGCGGCATTGCGCGCCGCCGATCGTGCATTGCCACTGCTAAAACCCGGTCACAGTCTGCAATTCGTTATGATGCCGCAAGGGCAAGATCCCGATGATTTGCTTAAATCTGCTGGCAAACAGGCGTTGAACGACTTGCTCGAATCATCGGAGCCTTTGGTGGAACGACTTTGGAAATCGGAAGTAGCCGCTGGACCATTGGCCAATCCAGAGGACCGCGCCGGGCTAAAACAGCGGCTTGGTGGGCATATGGCGAATATCAAGGATGCCGAAATTCGCCGCCATTATGCGGATGCTTTTCGCGAACGTTTCGACGCATTGTTTGCCGGAAAACCGCGCGCCAACTTTACCCCGCGCCAGCAAGGCCGAAACCAAAACCGCTGGCAAAAACCGCTGGAAAGGCCGCTAACCAGCGAAGCGCGCGGTATCGGCAGCCAAGGTTCGGATTTGCTGATGCAGGGGATACTTGCCAATTTGTTACGCAATCCGAAACTGATAAGTTCGCACCGTGAGGCGTTAAGCGAGTTTGTTCCAAGGAATACGAATCACGCAAAATTGTTGTCGACGATGATCGATGCAACAATCTTCAAAGAAACACTTGATAGTGAGGGGTTGCTTACCATATTAGAGCGTCACTTGTATAATGTCGCATCAGTGCTGTTACAGGGTGACGCGAAAGCGTTTGCATTTAACCGTAAGACAAACACTGAAAACGAACCCGATTGGCCAACCCTAACCAAAAATATGGGGGAAATGATCAGGTTGATGAAGCAACGACCGATGCTTGAAGAAGCATTGGAACGCGCGACATTGCGGGTAAGTGCAGAACTTACAGAAGAAAATTACGCAGAACAGCAACGGCTGCGAAGCGAAAAAGAAGATTTTGATCGGCGCATTTATGCGCTGACGCAACGTGAAGCGGACATCTAACAAGCGCTTTTTGCGTTGTACTTACACAGAATTCGGGGAATTTTTAACTTGGCAACTGATGACAAAACCGATGGCGATGCACCGCTGATCGACTTGAACGACGCGAGCGTAAAGAAGTTGCTTGCCAAGGCAAAGCGCCGCGGGTTCCTGACCTACGACGAGCTTAATGCTGCGTTGCCGCAAGATCAAATGTCATCTGAACAGATCGAAGATGTGATGTCGGCGATTTCAGAAATGGGCGTGAATATCGTCGAAAGCGACGAAGACAGCGTTGATGAAGCCGAGGAAGAGGTCGAAACCGTTGATAATATCGGCGAAAATGACCCAAGATCGCTGACTTCAACCGTCAAGAAAACCGGAACGGGTGAGCGTACCGATGACCCTGTTCGCATGTATCTGCGCGAAATGGGCGCGGTTGAATTGCT
This sequence comes from Sphingomonadales bacterium, assembly GCA_043750535.1. Classification (GTDB taxonomy): domain Bacteria; phylum Pseudomonadota; class Alphaproteobacteria; order Sphingomonadales; family Sphingomonadaceae; genus Sphingorhabdus_B. Next base: position 10,553 of record JAYVBJ010000045.1, read on the forward strand.
CAGCCGGGAAGGCGAAATAGCAATTGCCAAGCGGATTGAAGCAGGCCGCGACACGATGATACTGGGATTGTGCGAAAGCCCGATTACCTTCCATGCGATCATTGATTGGTCAAACGCGCTGAACAACGGCGAAATGCAACTGCGCGAGATACTCGATCTTGACGCCATGCTGTCGAAAGGGCCTGCGCCTGAAAGTCTGACCGAAGATGGCGAAGACGACGGCGAGATTAGCGAGAAAAATGCCGGGCCTTCATTCAAGGAAGAAGAAGAAGTCGAAGAAGAGCCTGAAACCATCGAGGACGAAGACGGCAATATAACCGAACGCAAGCGCCCGGTTGAAGAAGAAGAGGAAGACAACACGCTGAGCCTGGCGCAAATGGAAGAGGCGCTGAAGCCCGGCGCTCTCGAAAAATTTGCGACGATCGCCGATCTCTTCAAGAAATTCTCAAAAATACAAAATGACCGTATGGTTGCGTTGGGTGCTGGCGAAGAATTGAGTCAAGCTACCGAGAATAAGTATCACAAATTGCGGGAGGAATTGACCGCAGAAGTTGAAAGCGTAAAGTTCCACGCCAACAAGATCGAATATCTTGTCGATCAACTTTACTCATTCAACCGCCGCTTGACCGCCCTTGGTGGACAGATGCTGCGCCTTGCAGAACGCCATAAAGTCCCGCGCCGGCAATTCCTTGACCGTTATGTCGATCACGAGCTTGACGAAAACTGGATGTCCGAAGTTTCCACACTCGACAAGAAATGGGCCGCCTTTGCCGAAAACGAAGGCGACGCAGTCGAACGTATTCGCAGCGAAATTGCCGATATTGCGTCGGCAACCGGCATGTCGCTCAGCGAGTTCCGCCGTATCGTTAACATGGTACAAAAAGGCGAACGCGAGGCCCGAATTGCCAAAAAAGAAATGGTTGAGGCCAACCTTCGTCTGGTGATCTCAATTGCAAAAAAATATACTAACCGTGGCCTGCAATTCCTTGATCTTATTCAAGAAGGTAACATTGGCCTGATGAAGGCAGTCGATAAATTCGAGTATCGCCGCGGGTATAAATTCAGCACCTATGCGACATGGTGGATCCGTCAGGCGATCACCCGTTCGATTGCCGATCAGGCGCGGACGATCCGTATTCCGGTACACATGATCGAAACGATCAATAAGCTGGTGCGGACATCGCGGCAATTCCTGCACGAGCAGGGCCGTGAACCAACGCCCGAAGAAATGGCCGAGCGTCTGTCCATGCCGCTTGAAAAAGTGCGCAAGGTGATGAAAATTGCCAAGGAGCCGATCAGCCTCGAAACCCCGATTGGTGATGAAGAAGATTCGCATCTGGGCGATTTCATCGAGGACAAAAACGCAATCATACCTGTCGACGCGGCCATTCAAGCCAATTTGAAAGAAACCGTCACCCGCGTACTTGCCAGCCTTACCCCTCGTGAAGAGCGCGTTTTGCGTATGCGTTTTGGCATCGGCATGAACACCGATCACACGCTAGAGGAAGTCGGCCAGCAGTTTTCGGTAACGCGTGAACGCATCCGGCAGATTGAGGCGAAGGCGCTACGCAAACTCAAGCATCCGTCGCGGAGCAGAAAAATGCGCAGTTTTCTCGATCAATAAGTTTTCTCGTTCAATAATCGGCGAATCATTTTCAACTTGTAAACTAGTCATTTAGAACTTTCTGATAACTGTCTCTCTTACAGGCGTATGTGGAACCTTCCACTGCGCACCGGAGACACGCATGGAAAATCTCGCTCGCCCCGAAGAATTCGCCGAATTCGGCAGTTCTTTTGTTCGCTTTGTGGCGAACGAGGGAAGTTCCAATGCTATTTCGTCGATGTTGAAATATCTTGACGATAGCCAGGAAACTCCCGGCCTTCGGTTGAAGGTAAAGAACATTCGCCCAGCGTTGATCGCTGACATCGCCCATTTTATGTGTATCGCCCATGGGCGTTTGCCCGGTGTCATCGACTATGCGGCGACCAAAATCGTCGATGAAGAAGCGCGGGCCTGGTTTGTCCAATCAATCAACTCATTTGCGTCAGAGCGCGCTTTTCTTAATCGGCTAACGGTTGCTGCTGGTCCAATAACGCGCCAATTGGGGCAGGATAAAGTGACCGCATTGGTCACCAACCAAGTCAAAAGTTTCAAAATGATCGCCACTTCGGACCGAACGGGCTGTGCAGCGGGGGCCGCCATCTCGTTCGTGCTGGATTGGCGTTCTACGCGGACTTTGCTGGAGGCTTCGGCTATTCATTTGGGTATCGATCCGGGTTATCCCGATCTGCCTGACACCAATAGCTGTCAAAGATTGGCCGAGGCATTGTCGGCAAATCCATCTGCCAGCAGAGCGATGATGTTTGGCGCAGAACAATTGTTAGGCCAGCAGCGCGGACTATGGCAATTAATCTCCGCCCGCCACAACGGAATGATTAATGGCGGCTAAGCCCGCGTAAATTTTAACAACAAGGTTGCATTCAAATTGCTGTCCACTTAACGCTCTTAACCGAACGATTAAGATTGGATTTGCTTTGGAAAAGATTGCGCGTTTTACCGGTACCGATAATTATGTCGCGACCGATGACCTGAAAGTCGCGGTGAACGCGGCAACGACACTTCGCCGGCCACTGCTTGTCAAGGGCGAGCCCGGGACCGGAAAAACCGTTCTGGCAGAGGAAATCGCCAAAGCCTTGGGCGCCCCGCTGATCACCTGGAACGTCAAATCCACCACCAAGGCGCATCAAGGCCTTTATGAATATGACGCAGTAGCGCGCCTGCGCGATGGCCAATTGGGCGACGAGCGCGTCCACGAGATCCGCAATTACATCAAAAAAGGCAAATTGTGGGAGGCTTTTGAAAGCCCGGTCTTACCCGTATTGCTGATCGACGAAATCGACAAAGCCGACATCGAATTTCCCAACGATCTGCTGCAAGAACTCGACCGGATGAGCTTTGACGTTTACGAAACGCACGAGACTATTACGGCCCGCGAACGGCCGATCATCATCATCACATCGAATAACGAAAAAGAATTGCCCGATGCGTTTTTGCGCCGGTGCTTTTTCCACTACATCAAATTTCCCGACCGCGACACGATGCAAGCGATCATCGACGTTCACTTCCCCGGTATCCAGAAAATTCTGGTATCGAAGGCAATGGACATATTCTATGAAGTCCGCGACGTGCCGGGCTTGAAGAAAAAACCGAGCACCAGCGAGCTTCTGGATTGGCTCAAATTGCTTCTGTCTGAGGATATGCCCCTTGATGTCCTGCAAAACAAGGACCCGACCAAAGCCATCCCGCCGCTGCACGGTGCACTGTTGAAGAACGAGCAAGACGTGATGCTATTCGAACGCCTTGCATTCATGGCGCGGCGGAACGGATAGGGCAATGCCTCACATTGGCCAATGCCTATGCGGCGACGTCCGATTTAGCATTGATGCAGAGCCTTTGGGTGCGCGCATGTGTTGGTGCCGCGATTGTCAGCGAATTGCGTCGGGGTCGGCGACAGTGAACGTGTTATTTCCAGAAAGCGCCGTCCACTATGAAGGAGTTATGTCTACTTTCCGCATGACAGCGGATAGTGGCAACACAGTTGAGCGGGGCTTTTGTTCCACATGCGGCTCTCAAATGTACAGCCGAACAGTTACGCCGCCCGGCTTGCCCATGCGCGTTCGGGCAGGTACGCTTGATAATCCGGATTTGATGGCGCCGCGTGCAATTATTTGGGCGGCCAGCGCGCCAAATTGGGCAAAGCTTGATCCTGATTTGCCGCATTTTCCAGCAGGACCGCCTGCAAATCTTGCGAACAGGACCGAATAACCAATGTTCTTCAACTTCCTCGACGAGCTTCGCACCGCTGGCATATCCGCCAGCATGAAAGAGCATCTCATCCTTCTAGAGGCGCTTGACCGCGATGTCATCGAACGCACGCCGGAGGAGTTTTATTATCTGTCACGGGCGATATTCGTCAAGGATGAAGGGCTGCTTGATCGCTTCGATCAAGTGTTCAACAAGGTTTTCAAAGGCTTGCTGACCGATTATGGAACCAACCCTCAAGAAATTCCCGAAGACTGGTTGAAAGCCGTTGCCGAAAAATATCTAACCGAGGAGGAAATGGCCGAGATCAAGGCGCTGGGCGACTGGGATGAGATCATGGACACCCTCAAGAAACGGCTTGAGGAACAAAAGGAACGCCATGAAGGCGGCAGCAAATGGGTCGGGACCGGCGGCACGTCGCCATATGGAAACAACGGCTATAACCCCGAAGGCGTCCGCATTGGCGGCGAATCAAAGCACAAACGCGCGGTCAAGGTCTGGGAAAAACGCGAGTTTCAAAACCTGGACAGCACCCGCGAGCTGGGCACGCGCAACATCAAAGTGGCGATGCGCCGTTTGCGCCGTTTTGCCCGCGAAGGCGCGCAAGAGGAACTGGATATCGACGCCACGGTGCGCGGCACAGCAAAGCAAGGCTGGCTCGACATTCAAATGCGCGCCGAACGCCGAAACGCGATCAAATTGCTGCTGCTCCTCGATGTTGGCGGGTCGATGGATCCGTTTATCAAACTGTGCGAAGAATTATTCAGTGCCGCGACCAGCGAATTCAAAAATATGGAATTTTTCTATTTCCACAACTGTCCATATGAAGGGTTATGGAAAGACAATCGGCGGCGTTTCGCGGAACGGACGCCGACATGGGATGTGCTGCATAAATTCCCGCATGACTATAAAATTGTCTATGTGGGCGACGCCGCGATGAGCCCTTATGAGATCACCCATCCCGGCGGTTCGGTCGAACATTTCAACGAAGAATCGGGTGCAGTCTGGCTGCACCGCATGACCAATACTTATCCGTCGTCAGTGTGGCTGAATCCGGTGCCTGAAAAACAATGGGGCTATTCGCAGTCAACCAAGATCATCAAGGAACTGATGAATGACCGGATGTACCCGCTGACGCTGGGCGGATTGGATGATGCGATGCGCGAATTAAGCCGGAAGAGTTAGCGGCGTGATTTCTAAGTGGGTCCCAAAACCGTTCGTGCTGAGCCTGTCGAAGCACAGGTTACTGGCCACATCCTTCGACAGGCTCAGGACGAACGGTTAAGAGGAGTGTGCAAATTTATCGCACCTCAATATAATAAATACTTCGCCCGCACCGATTCCCACGCTTGTTCATCGGGCACAGTGATCGCATCCAGATCATCCGCGGTCGACGCCGGATTATCCACCCATTCGCGCAGCAGCGGCCCGCCGTTTATAACATCAATCGCCAATTTCCCGATTTCATATTCATACGGAAAATCGCGCCATAGATCGTAATCCGGATATAGATTGCGGATCGCCTTAAAACCCAGTGCCTGCAGCCGCCAAGGCTGGAACGCGGTGTGGTCGTAATCCGGACCTTCGCAATGAATTTGAACGCCATGACACAGCATCTTCACATGCTTGTGAAATGTGGGTTCGAACCAGCATTCGCGCAACATACATCCATCCAACCATTGCGGCGCAAACCGGCGCATTTCAGCCATCACGGCGCGGGCATCAATATCGGGCGCGCCGAACAATTCGAGTGGCCGCGTCGTACCCCTACCCTCTGACAATGTAGCCCCCTCCAGCATCACCGTTCCGGCATAAGCGCGCGCCATCATCACATTGGGCGCATTCGGGCTGGTGTTGATCCAGATACGTTCGTCACTAGGCCAACCATATCCGGGTGTTGCATCGGGATCATAATCTTGCATCTCGATGACGCGGTAATCTACATCAATGCCAAAATGATCGATAAACCAGTGGCCCATCTCTCCCAATGTCATCCCGTGCCGCATCGGCATTGGCCCTGCCCCGACAAAACTTTCCCAGCCCGCGCGCAGGGTCAGCCCTTCGATAGGGCGGCCAGCAGGATTGGGCCGGTCCAGCACCCAAACCGATTTGCCATGCTGCGATGCGGCCTCAAGCATGTACCGTAACGTTGTGATAAACGTATAAATACGGCATCCCAAATCCTGCATATCAATCAGGACGACATCGAATGTATCCATCATTTGCGATGTAGGACGGCGCACTTCGCCATACAGGCTGAACACCGGAATACCGTGGACGGGATCGGTAAAATCCTCAGTCTCCATCATATTGTCTTGCTTGTCGCCGCGCATGCCGTGCTGCGGTCCGAATGCAGCCGTGATGTTGATGTCATCAAGCGCCGCCAGCGCGTCGAGCGAGTGTGTTAGATCAGCCGTCACCGATGCCGGATGCGCCAGTAATGCGACGCGTTTGCCTAATAATTCGCTGCGAAGTTCAGGCTGAGTTATTAATCTGTCGATACCGTTTTTCATGCTTGCCCTGCTGCCTCCAGTTGCAGCGTAAAGCAAGAGCGATCATGAAAATCGGGCTCAGCTTTTTTGTGATCGAACGCCCAATATGATTTGTTCCCGCCGGGCTCTTCGGCCACAACGGTTACACCAACAGCGAAGCGGCCTTGTTGCCACTGCGGCGGCAATTGCACTGCCGCTTCCAAAGCAAAGTGACTGTTGCTCATATCAAGAAAAATTTCAGGATCCGTGCTTAAGGCCAGATTGCTGCCACTTTCACGGTAATCGCTAAACTGATACGCGGCCCATAATGACGCGGCTGAAAAGTTGAATTCAATATATTCCGGTTCATCGCCAATAGCCAAGAAGGCCTCAAAACAAGTCGTTTTCCATAAATCATCGGTGCGCGCAGGCGGCTGCGTATTGGCCACGACGAGCATAGGTTCGGGTACTTCAATATGGTAACGAAGCCACAATGTGCCTGCCGGCGTAACCTCGCAGCATATCTCAATCGACTCGATATAATCCGCCGGCGTCTTTGGATGACAAGTCAAAGGATGATATATCGGATGCAACATATTGTCCAAGGCGCGCTCCCGCTGTAAGGCGGCTGGCAATGACACATTACCAATCCGATTTGCTCCGCTTACTGAATGAACGCGGTTATATCCACCAAATTACCGACGCGGCGGCATTGGATGCCTTGGCCGTTAAGCAAGTCATTCCGGCGTACATCGGATTTGATGCGACCGCGCCGTCGCTGCATGTCGGCAATCTGGTTTCAATTATGTTGCTGCGCCGGTTGCAACAGGCCGGACATAAACCCATCGTTTTGATGGGCGGGGGCACCACAAAGGTCGGCGATCCATCGGGCAAAGATGAAGTACGCAAGCTGCTCGACACCGATGGAATCAACGCAAATATAGCCTCTATCCGGCGGATATTTGAGCGTTTTCTGACATTCGGTGACGGCCCAACGGACGCAATCATGGTGAACAACGCCGATTGGTTGGACCAGCTGGGCTATGTCGAACTACTGCGCGATGTCGGTCCGCATTTTACGATCAACCGGATGCTTACATTCGATTCTGTCCGGCTTCGCCTAGACCGGGAACAACCGCTGACGTTCCTAGAATTCAACTATATGATCTTGCAAGCTTATGACTATCTGGAGCTGTCACGCGGTCAGGCATGCCGGTTGCAAATGGGCGGTTCTGACCAGTGGGGCAACATCATCAACGGCATCGAACTTGGCCGCCGGATTGATGGAACCGAGCTTTACGGCGTCACCACGCCGCTGATAACAAAGGCCGACGGGTCTAAAATGGGCAAGTCGGTAAGCGGCGCTATTTGGTTGCACGAAGACCAGTTACCGCACTGGGATTACTGGCAATTCTGGCGCAATGCCGATGACCGCGACGTTGGCAAATTTCTGCGGCTGTTCACCGATCTTTCTTTGCCCGAAATCGAATCTTTGGAAAATCTGGAGGGCAGCGCAATCAACGATGCCAAGGTCATACTGGCCAATGCAGCGACAGCATTATGCCGCGGAGAGAGCGCCGCGCAGGCCGCAGCCACAACCGCACAGCAAACCTTTGCGGGCGGCGGATCGGGCGAAGACTTGCCGTCCATTGACATATCGGCAAGCAAAATCTCTATTGTCGAAGCATTGATGGCATTAAACTTTGCGGCATCTCGCAAGGAAGCCAAGCGGCTGATCGAGGGCGGTGGTGCGCGGATTGATGGCGTGGCCGCGAATTCCGAAGATGTCAAAATAACGGCCAGCGTTGATGCAATCAAGATATCTGCAGGCAAGAAAAAGCACGGACTTCTGCGGTTCGTATAGCGCCCACGAAAAAATTTTACATCCACTTTACCAATTATTCGTACTTCATAGTCTATGTAAAGAGCTCCAAAAACGATACGGGGCCAATAAAAAATGGCACAGCCAATACCGCAGAATGACTATGATCTTCGCAGAGCAGCGCGGCACCGCGCCGACTATAAAGCGCTAGTTGAGAGCAAGGTACACGGCGATCAGCATGTTCATATTGTCAACATATCTGCGCACGGGTTTATGACTGATGATAACATGAAATTTGAACGGGGTGACCGCGTTGAACTTCGGTTGCCTGCGATCGGCAGGATTGAGGCTCATTTGATTTGGACCGTTGATAATCGGGCAGGTTTTCAGTTTGAACGTGTCATCCGTGTTCCCGAATTCTTGGGTATGTTGGAAAAGGTGGCTCCAAAACTGCGTTAACCGCTGCGTAATGTCGCAATCCCGGCATCGCGTTCGAACAAATACAATGCAATTCTAGCGGCATGGCCGCGCGCGCCTGACAAACCGCCGTCGCGCTGCAAAAACAACCGGGCGTCATCGGATGCAGCGCCAATCATCGCCTTGACTTGTTCGGCAGTTGCTACCCGGAATGGGCTGTCCCCAGATTGCCTGGTACCGAGCATTTCACCGGCGCCGCGCAGCTTTAAATCTTCCTCCGCAATTTTAAAGCCATCATTTGTCTCGCGCATCAACGACAGCCGCGCCCTTGCTGTTTCGCCAATCTGCGGACCACGCACCAGCAGGCAGATTGATTTCTCTGCGCCCCGGCCAACACGGCCGCGTAGCTGGTGGAGCTGGGCAAGGCCAAATCTGTCTGCCGCCTCGACGATCATTAAGCTGGCATTGGGAACATCAACGCCAACTTCGATAACGGTGGTGGCGACGAGTAACTTCGTCGATCCGGCAATGAACGCCTCCATGACGGCGTCTTTTTCCGGACCTTTCATGCGCCCATGGACAACTGCAACCTGATCACCAAATCGCAGGCGGAGCTGTTCTGCACGTTGTTCTGCCGCCGCCAAATCGCTGTTTTCGCTCTCTTCAACCAAAGGGCACACCCAAAAAGCTTGCTTGCCAGCGGCCAGATGCCGCCCGACACCTTCAACCAATTCCGAAAGGCGATCGGATGAAATTACGCGGGTTTCAACAGGTGTGCGCCCTGGCGGTAGTTCATCCAGCTGCGAGCTATCCATTTCGCCATAGCAGGCCAGCGCCAATGTGCGCGGAATGGGCGTCGCGGTCATCACCAACAGATGCGGGACTGCGTTAGCTTTGCGGGACAGCATTAGCCGCTGGCTAACACCAAACCGGTGTTGCTCATCGATTACCGCCACGGCCAATGCTTTATATGTCACCGATTCCTGAAAGATCGCATGCGTGCCAACCAGGATGTTGATCGATCCGTCGGCGAGCCCCATCAGCGTGGCTTCTCGCGCTTTGCCTTTGTCACGCCCCGTCAAAATTGCGATGTTAACTGGCAATCCGGCGAGCATTTGACGTAAATTGGCAAAATGTTGCCGTGCCAAAATTTCTGTGGGGGCCAAAATTGCGCCCTGAAAGCCAGCTTCGACTGAACGAAGCAACGTCATCAGCGCCACCACAGTTTTTCCAGAGCCAACATCACCCTGCAGCAATCTCAACATTGGACGCGATTGCTGCAAATCGCCCTCAATTTCCGCAATCGTGCGCTTTTGTGCGCCCGTTAGCGCAAATGGCAGCGTAAGCGCCCCGACCAGCCTGTCGTTGCCGATAATTGGGGTGCCTGTCCTTCGGTCCATTGCCGACCTTACCAGCCGCATCGCCAATTGATTCGAAAAAAGCTCGTCATAGGCAAGCCGGTCACGCAGGCTTTCATCGTCTTTGCGGTGTACCGTTGCCAACGCTGTTGCCCAATCGGTCCATCCTTTCGCAGCCAGCAATCCCGGATCAATCCATTCGGGCAATTTTGGGACACGCGTCATGGCGTCACCAACCAATTGTCCTAGGCGGTGGCTGGTCAATCCTTCCGAAAGCGGATAAACTGGCTCTGTCAAATTTGGGTTGGTTTTACTATCAAGCGGTTCGATATAATCTGGGTGAACCATTTGCAGTTCATCGCCGTAACGTTCTAATTTACCAGATATAATGCGCTCTTCACCCAAGGGCAGTTTCTTGCGGGCCCATCCCCCGTTGCGCCCGAAAAACGTCAATGTAATGTAGTTTCCGTCGCCGTCGCATGCGAATATCCGCGTTGGCGCGCGCGGCGACGACCCGCCGCGATGTTCGGTGATCACAACGCGAATTATTACATTTTCACCGACGTCAGCAACATCCAGAGCGGCAACAGCTCGCCGATAGGTCCAATTTGCGGGGAAATGATAGAGCAGATCCTTCACCCGCTCCAGCTTCAATCGCTCCAACGGCTTGGCTAAACCGGGGCCGACACCCTTTAGGCTTCTAACTTCGGCAAATAACGGATTGAGTATATCGGGACGCATGGTTAGGGCCACTTATAACCCTGAAATCAATCAATGCCACAAGGACATCATAGATGGACGCAGATGCCTATATCCGCAAGCTCCGCTTTCGCGCTTCGCATCGCGGCACTCGCGAAGCAGACGCCATGGTTGGCGGATTTTTTGATGCTTATCACGGTGAATGGGACGCAGAACAATATGCGTGGTTTGAAAGATTATTGGAAGAACAAGACGTTGATATAATGGCATGGGCGTTTGGCACGGCGGTGCCCCCGGTTGAATTTCAAGGCCCGATGTTTGCCGATCTAAAAAGACTTGATTTCATTGAATTACCCACAGGATTGCAGAAAACACATACCTAAAATGCCTGAACTTCAAGAAATCATAAAAAGCAAACGGGCGCTGACTTTGGCGTCGGTACCTTCGGGGTTCGCGCCGCTACTGCTGGCCGATCTCGCGCGGGCCGCATTGCACCGCACGATGTTTGTGGCGACCGATGATGCGGCGATGCGGGCGGTTGCCGATGCCGTGCCCTTTTTTGCTCCTGAATTAGAAGTGCTGCAGTTTCCTGCTTGGGATTGCCTACCTTTTGATCGTGCATCGCCCTCGCTTGCCATCACTGCACAGCGAATGTCGGCGCTGCAAGTGTTGCAACAGCCCACTAAAAACAAGCAACTTATCTTGACCACGATTGGCGCCGTTATCCAACGTGTGGTTACGCCGTTTCGTATCCGGCAAACTGGTGAACGGCTCGTTTCCGGAAAGAGCATTAGCCGCGAGCGTATGGCAGAGCTGTTGATAAAAAATGGCTATTTTCGCGTCGATACCGTGTCAGAGTCTGGCGAGTTTGCGATGCGCGGCGGCATCGTCGATCTGGCACCGGCGGGTAGCGAAGAAGGATTGAGATTAGACTTTTTTGGCGATGAGATAGAATCAATGCGTCAGTTTGATCTGCAAAGCCAACGGACCACCGGCGCGGTAGACTATTTCGATATCTTACCCGCCGTTGAGGCATTGATGGACGAAGAGTCGATCAAACGTTTTCGCATCGGCTACCGTGAACATTTCGGTGCAACAGCCACGGGCGATCCGCTTTATCAGGCCGTATCCGAAGGCCGACGGCTCTCGGGAATGGATCATTGGCTGCCATTGTTTGAAGAGCGGATGGAAACGATTTTCGATCATGTCGGTGAAAATGCGCTGGTCATTCGCGACGCATCAACGCCTTCGGCGGCACAGACACGTTTCGATGCAATAGCCGACTATTATGATAATCGGGTGCGCGCGGCATCGTCCGCACCCGGCAGTTACCGGCCATTGCCAACGAACATGTTGTATCTGACACCGGCGGAACTTGAATCAAGATTTGCCAGCGCACCCGCCCATCTTTTGACCCCATTTCATCAGCCTGATTCTAAACTCATTGTCGATTTCGGCGTAAATGCGGCGCGTGATTTTTCGCCGGAACGCGCGCAAAAGATAAACATATACGAGGCTGTCGCGGACCATTTGCAAAAATTGGTTAAATCAGGATCGAAAGCGATTATTGCCAGTTATTCGGTCGGCGCACGCGACCGGTTGATGGGGTTGCTGGCTGATCACAAGGCACCTGTTCTAACAGAAGCCAGTGGATGGCAAACGGCTCAAGGAATTGCAGGCAAAGGCCAGGTTGCCATGGTCGTGTTGCCCATCGATCATGGCTTTGCCACCGATGAACTCACACTCATTAGCGAACAAGATATGCTCGGTGACCGGCTTGTCCGGCGGAACAAACGCAAAAAGAGTGCCGACGCATTTCTTGCCGAGCTCGCTGCGCTAACTCCCGGCGACTTGGTTGTCCACATGGAGCACGGCATTGGCCGGTATGAAGGCCTCTTATCGATCACTGTCGGCAAAAGCCCGCATGATTGCGTTGCCCTCACCTATTCTGGCGGCGACAAATTGTTTGTGCCCGTCGAAAACATCGATGTGCTGTCTCGCTATGGTTCGGACAGCGAGAATGCCAGCCTCGACAAATTGGGCGGTGAAGCATGGCAACGGCGCAAATCCAAGCTCAAAGAGCGTATCAGAGCCATCGCCCATGAATTGTTGCAAACAGCGGCACTGCGCGCATTGCGCAGCGGGGCAGTCGTCGAAATCGACGGGCCAGCCTATGCCAGCTTCGTCGACCGTTTTCCTTATGAAGAAACCGAGGACCAACAACGTGTTATTGCCGAAGTGCTCGACGACATGGCGTCTGGCGCGCCGATGGACCGGCTGGTGTGCGGCGATGTCGGGTTCGGCAAGACCGAGGTCGCGTTGCGCGCCGCGTTCGTCGCGGCGATGGCGGGCTATCAAGTCGCGCTGATCGGGCCGACGACCCTGCTGGCGCGGCAGCATTACAAGAATTTTGTCGAGCGCTTCCACGGCTTCCCGATCGAGATCGGCCGGCTATCCCGGCTGGTCCCCGCGGCCGAGATGAAGCGCACCAAAGAGGGCCTCGAAAAAGGCGTCGTCGACATCGTCATCGGCACCCACGCCCTCCTCGCCAAGTCGATCAAGTTCAAGAAGCTCGGGCTGGTGATCGTCGACGAGGAGCAGCATTTCGGGGTCGCCCACAAGGAACGGCTCAAGGGCCTGCGCGCCGACGTCCACGTCCTCACCCTTACCGCCACCCCGATCCCGCGCACCCTGCAAATGGCGATGTCGGGGCTGCGCGAGCTGTCGGTGATCCAGACCCCGCCGGTCGACCGGCTGGCAATCCGCACCTACGTCACCCCGCGCGACCCGGTCGTCATCCGCGAGGCGTTGCTGCGTGAGCATTATCGCGGCGGGCAGAGCTTCTACGTCGCGCCGCGTATCGCCGATTTGCCCGACGTCGAGTTATGGCTGCGCGAGGAAGTGCCCGAGGTGAAAGCGGTGACCGCGCACGGGCAGATGAGCCCGACCGAGGTCGAGGAGCGGATGAGCGCCTTCTACGATCGCAAATATGACGTGCTGTTGTCGACCACGATCGTCGAGAGCGGTCTTGACATCCCCAGCGCCAATACGCTGGTCGTCCACCGCGCCGATCGCTTCGGACTGGCG
>JAYVBJ010000046.1:0-8609 GCA_043750535.1 Sphingomonadales bacterium
GCAACGACGTTTGTCGCCCGGCCCAAGCCCCAAAATCGTCAAGTTGACACCTAGTTGACAAGATTGACACCTATTTTGACATTTTGCGAAAGCCAAAGTGTAGATAATTTCCAACAACGCGGTTTTTTGTATTCTTCGTCCATCGCAGATATCGCTGAGCGGGTGACGTAAGGGCAGCAAACTCTGTCAAAGAACACGCAGCAAAAAATGTTCATGGCCATCGTTCCCAGAACAAATCCTACATTGCAAGCGCACAAACGCATTTTGTGTTGCTGGACTTTAACATTGAACCATCATTGTGAGCGAAGTGCGTAAATTCCTGCAACCTACCCCGAACCGCCCAGCGGCGTGTTGCTGGTTTCTGGCGATGGCTGATACTATGGCTGGCCAATACCCGGTCAATCCAGCGCAACTATCTCGGCCGGCAAATCACCGCATTCATGGCCTATATATTGTTCGGGCCAATGGGCAAAGGGACGCACCGAACCTGCTGTGCGCCACCGGTTAACGCGCGTCAAATCTGCGTCGGCATAAATCCAGCCGCCTTCGCCTTCGGTGCCCAATGCCAAGATCCCGTCGTCGGGGCTGTCACCATCGGGCGGAACGAACATGCCCGCCGCGCCGTAATTTTCATCCAAGGCGGGTGACCAGGGGGCCATGCCGACTGTTGGTGCCTGTACTACGAAAATCTGATTTTCCAGCGCCCTTGCCTGCGCGCCTATCCGCACGCGCCAATATCCCTGCAAGCTGTCGGTGCATGACGGGCATAGGATGATCTGAGCGCCTGCCGATGCCTGCGCCCGCGCGATCATCGGAAATTCGATGTCATAACAGGTGGATATCGCGATCATGCCCAATGGGGTCCGAAACACACGGATACCATCGCCGCCTTTAATGTCCCAAGATTCGCGTTCAAAACGGGTCATCATGATCTTGTCTTGATGTCCGGCTTGACCATCGGGTAGATACAAAGTGGCGCGGTTGACGATCCCGCCGCCCTCCAGCCCATGTGGCCGCGTACCGCCCAATATTGTCACGCCGTGCGTGCGTGCCAAATCGGTATAATGCGCATCGATCGCCGCACCCATCGATACAACTGCGCGCAATGAGGCGTGCAAGTCACCGGACGTTGTCGGATCAATGGCCGCCAACTCCATCGCTGCATATTCGGGAAAGACCAACAAATGTGCCCCTGCCGCCGCCGCCTCCGTTACCCATTGCCCGATCTTGTTCTGCCATTGGGCAAAACTCGCAGGCTTTCCAATCGGATATTGCGCGGCGGCTATTTTGATATTCTGCGTCATAAGCTGCGCATCCAAAATTGCATTTGATGATCGCTTGCACCGGGTTGATCCAGATCTTTCCAATCCAACGTACCGATCACCCCGTCAATGGGCCGATACCCGCGAGCACGCCAAAACGGATGCAAATCGCGCGGCTCTTGCGGCTTTAACGGATGATTATCCGGGCGGACCACTGCACAAAATACCGCAGCATTGGCTCCGGCGGAATAAGCCGCATGTTCGCGTGCATCGAAGAATTTGTGGCCAATACCTTGCCCGCGATATTCAGGCAGCAACACTGACTCGCCAAAATAGAAAAGCCGCTCCACGTCAATGCCACTGGCCAACAAAGGTGCCTTGAACTCAGGCTTTTGTCCCGTCATCGGCGATGCGGTCGCGGCCCCGATTATCACCCCGCCGTCTTCGGCGATGACCAACACCGAACCGGCATCGCCGATAAACTCCGCCAGATACTCCGCCTCATACTCTGCGGAACCATCGTAGAGGTATGGCCAGTCGCGAAACACCCGGATTCGCAGCGCCGCCAATGCGGGGATCGCGGCGCGGCGCGCCGCTGGACCGGTTAGGCTGCGGACCGAAACCGTCATGAAACTTGGGCGATCCAATCGGCGAGATTATAATGGACCGTCACGCGCGCGATCCGGCCATCGGCAATTTCGAAAAAGCCGCCAGCGGGCAACATGTAGCTTTGGTCATGCGCCGCTGGAAACCCTTCGTCGGCGACTTTGTATATGCCGTGTACCATAAATTCAGCAGCGGCGCGGCGGCCATCGGGGCTGGTCATTACCACGATATCGCGCAATTGTTCGCTATAAGCATTATCCATCCGGCCCAGAAAAACGCGGAAGGCATCTTTGCCGGTTTCACGACTGCCCTGATTTATGTCGTGCGCGACATCGCCGGTTAAACAATCGAGAATGCCCTCAACATCCATCGCGTTGAATGCGGCATAATATCGGCCAATTAGGGCGGCAGTGGCATCGCGGTTATCGGACATGAGGGTTCCTGTATTTGGTCATCGGGTTCGATCATGGCCTATGCGAACACCGCCAAATTTGTCCAGTCAGATAATTTGCCGAAACGGCAACTTATCTTAATCCACTGGGGATCTATTCCGGCTGTTCTGCTGCGTCATATCGGATTTCTAGATAACGCCCGCGAATGGCCAGCTTATCGAGTTCGCCGCGCGATATCTGTCCGGTCATTGTTTCAATTTCGCGGTCGATTAATTTCAGCCCGTCAACCAGCTGTTGATCGGGGGTCTTGCCGCCATGCTCTTTGTTTTTAAGCGCCGCCGGGATGCGTTTATAGCCGTTGATCAGCTCGGGCAGGTGTTCACCGACCAGCTTTCTCACTTCGCGTGCTGCCGGATCATTATCGTCCAGCGTTCCCAGTTGCGGGGCGAGTTGATCCAACCTTGTGCCAATGTCTTGCATGATCGTGACAGCGGGGGCTGGCAAAGCAGGGCGCTGGGCCTCCAGCCAAATCTCGGTCTTTCCGGCCAGCGTCGCCAGGTCAGTCGTTCGCAGGCTTTCGGTGGTGGGCAGCGGCATGTCGGGATAGCGCATCAGCATATAGGCGGCCGCCGCCCCGGCGATGCCGGTCACCATCACGCCCCAAAAGCCGATCCCGTCGATGATCGCGCCAACGATGCCAGCACCGATCAACACCGCGCCGACTGCCAACGCAGCGCGGCTGACCTTGCCCCAATAATGCGCCCGGCGAAGAGCGCGGGATTTCATGCCAATGGGCGGCATCTGAACATTGCGCAGCGCGCGCTTTGCGCTCTGGATGGTTTCATCAGATTGCGATGCGATGTTCAATTTAACTCCTCCCCGTTTCGGGGAGGAATTTCATAAGCTGGCTCATCACCCCTCCAACGCCGTCAACAGGCCGCTGTCCTGCGTTTGCTTCAACGCCTGCGCCTGACCTTCGGCGCGGGCGATATATCCTTTGGATTTTTCAACCTCTTGCTCCAGCGCGATGCTGGTCTGTTTCATGCTGTCGAGCGCCTTCAACTTGAACGTGTCGATCGCGTCCATCGTGTCATAGATATTCTGGAACGCGCGGCTCAATGTTTCCAGCGGGATCGTCGCGTTGACGGCTTGCTCGTGAATTGTCGCGGTGCTTTCACGCAGCAGGTTTCCGGTACTATCAATGATATTCGCCGTGGTGGTATTGAGCGCGCTAATCTGGTTCAGAACCAACCGCTGATTGGTCATCGCCTGCGCCACCGTGACCGCAGTACGCAGCGCGCCAACGGTGGTGGTCGATGCCCGGTCAACGCCCTTGACCAGTTCGACATTGTTCTTTTTCACCAGATCAAGCGCGAGATATCCCTGCACCGTCACCGCCATTTGGGTCAGCAAATCCTGTGTTCGTTGGCGCACATAAAACAGCGCGCTTTCCTTGATCGCCTTGGCCTTGGCTGGATCGGAATGCTCCAGTTCCGCGGCTTTTTCTTCCAGCTTGGCGTCCAGTTGCTTGGACATCACGATCATCTGTTCCAACCGGCCCATTGCCGCCCACAAATTCTGCCGCTCAACATCAATCGCCGCATTGTCCATCAGCAATTCGTCTTTGCCGTTGGCCAGACGCCCCAATATCGAGCTGATATGCGTTTGTGAACTTTGATAACCATCGAAATAATTGCGCAGCTTGCTGCCCCACGGGATGATGCCGAACAGTTTCTCCTTGGTCATCAAATTGCCCTTTTTGGACGGATCGAGATCCTCCACCGTGCGGCGCAATTCGGCCAAGTCCGCGCCGACGCCCGTGCCTTCATCCATGCGGCGGATCGGTCGGTCAAGGAAACGGTTTGATTGTCCCGCCGCCTCCATAATCTCTTTACGGCCCATATTGGTCAGTTGATCGACGCGCTTACCGAATTCGGGGCTGTTAACGTCCTGCGCGATCAGATCGCTAATATACGCCTCAACCCGTTCCTCTAATTTGGTCTTTTGATCATCGCTGACTGGCACAAGCCCCGCCGCACGTTCGGTAGTTATGACCGGCACCGGATCCGGCGGCGTCAATTTCAGGTCAGTTGTGGTTGCTGTTTGCGTCGACATCTATAACTTCCCTCTTAATCAATATCCATCAAACATGGCTTTACTGGATCAGCATTACAAGCCTTTGACTGTATTATTTTGATAGGACAGCTTGTGGGTGTAATGCAATAATTCATCTGCTCTCCGGCCTGCGCCCGGCAACACATAATTTTATTTCGCATCGCGCAACGCCGTTTCGACCAATGGCGCGATCCCGCCGACCACCCGCGCAACGCCGTCTTTGTTGGGATGGATGCCATCGGGCAGCATCAAATTCGCATCGGTAACAACCCCGTCAAGAAAAAACGGATAGAGCGGCGCGCGATATTGCTTCGCCAATTCGGGATAGATCGGGTTAAATGCGGCGGCATAATCCGGCCCCATATTGGGCGACGCGAGCATACCCGTCAGCACTGCCGGTATCTTTCGGCGTTTTAGTTCATCGAGCATTTCGGTCAGGTTCGCCCGGGTTTCGGTGGGCTTTGTACCGCGCAGCATGTCATTCCCGCCCAGCCCCAATATCACCAATGCTGGCGGCTGCGGCGCATTATCCAGCACAAAAGCCAACCGCGCTTTGCCTGCCGAACTGGTATCTCCCGACACACCGGCATTCAGCACTGATACCGCCAACCCCCGCGCCCGCAACGCCGCCTGCAACTGCAGCGCGAAGCCATCCTTTGGGCCAAGCCGGTAGCCTGCGTACAAGCTGTCACCAAAGGCGATGACCAGCCTGGTATTTGCCATGTTTTGCGCTGCTGCTGATGCGCCTGCTGGTGCGTCCGATTTTTCCGCAGATATTTTTTGCGTATCGGCTGGTCCGCAACCAACTAACGCTTGGAATATCAGCAACAGAGCACCATATATGCCGAAATATCTGTTCAAAAAGGCTCTCCCTTGCTCTCGTCCAATATCGCCGCCGACGCCGCATCTGTGGATATGGCAATCCGCGCATCAAATGTCACGCTAAGCTTAGGGGCCGCCGCTGCGCCGGTGCACATATTGCGCGGCGTGAATCTGGAAATACCTTACGGCGCCAGCGTCGCGTTGCTGGGTCCGTCGGGTTCGGGCAAAAGCTCGCTGATGGCGGTGCTGGCCGGATTGGAACGCGCCAGCAGCGGGTCGGTGCATGTCGGTGGCATTGATTTCACCAATCTGGACGAAGACGGTTTGGCGCGGGCGCGGCGCGGGCGCATCGGCATTGTCTTGCAAGCTTTTCACCTGTTGCCGACGATGACCGCGCTGGAAAATGTCGCGATCCCGCTGGAGCTGGCCGGGCATCCCGATCCGTTTGACAAGGCGGAACAGGAATTGGGCTTTGTCGGGCTGGGCCACCGAACTGGCCTTTATCCGTCGCAGCTTTCGGGCGGCGAACAGCAACGTGTGGCCATCGCCCGCGCCATGGCCGCCGACCCCAAAATCATCTTTGCCGACGAACCGACAGGCAATCTGGATGGTGCCACCGGGCACAGCATTATCGACCTGTTGTTTCACCGCCATGCGAAATCGGACGCTACATTGTTGATTATTACGCATGATCCCGAACTGGCGCAACGATGCGAGCGCGTGATCGCAATGCAGGATGGTTTGGTTGTCGACGTATGACATTCACAGACATCGTCATTGCGAGCGAAGCGAAGCAATCTAGTGTTGCGTAAAATACCTCTAGATTGCTTCGTTTCGCTCGCAAGGGCGATGGGATTAAACAAAAGTAATCATGCTCCTGATCCTAAACCAGCTTAATCGCTATTTTAAACCTGTGGATTTCGCGAAACTAATTCCCGCGCCAAAACCCAATCATGCATCGAACTGCAAACTTGCCAAACGTGCATATAGGCCTTTGGCTTTGCTCAAACTTGCATGATCGCCCTCTTCGACAATGCGCCCCTGATCCATAACGATAATGCGCCCTGCCGACCGCACAGTGGCCAGCCTATGTGCGATAACTATCGTGGTACGCTCCACCATCAGCTTTTCGAGTGCATCTTGCACCAAACGCTCACTTTCGGCATCCAGCGCAGATGTTGCCTCATCCAGCAGCAAAATAGGTGCATCCCGCAATACAGCGCGCGCGATAGCGATCCGTTGCCGCTGTCCGCCCGATAGCCGCGCACCACCTTCGCCCAAATACGTGTCCAGCCCGTCAGGTAGCTTGCGCAAAAACTCCTCCGCATTGGCTTTGCGCGCAGCCTCCCAAATGGCATCATCGCTGGCCAACCAATTGCCATAGCGCAAATTGTCACGCGCTGATGCAGCAAACAGTACCGTATCTTGCGGTACATAGGCCATGCGCATGCGGATTTCGGCGGGGTCGGCGCTCGTTAACGGCACGCCATCAATACGTACCAATCCGCCCTCTGGATCATAAAAACGTTGCGCCAATTGGAACAATGTGGATTTCCCCGCGCCTGATGGCCCGACAACAGCAACGGTCTCGCCAGGATTTACTTTCAGGGTAAAATCCTCCAGCGCCGCAATCTCTGGCCGCGTAGGATAGCGGAAATGCACATTTTCAAAACTCAGCTGACCACGGGCTGGTACTGGCAATGCGGTCGGCTTTGCGGGTGGCGCAATATCAGGCTCGGCGACCAATAGCTCTGCTAAGCGCGAGGCTGCACCCGCACCGCGCACCAAATCGCCATAAACCTCTGTCAACGCGCCAAATGCGCCTGCGACAAGGCCGCCAGTTAAAACAAATGCAGCGATAGTACCGCCAGATATTGTTCCAGCAGCAACACCCTTTGCCCCCTCCCACATCAATAATGTGATGGCGCTGAATATGAGCGCGATGACGATAGCAGTTAACATTGCACGTAATCCGATGCGACGTTTAGCAGCGGCAAAGGTGCTTTCCACCGCGCTGCTAAACCGTTTATGTTCGCGGCCCTCTTGGCCGAACGCCTGCACAATTTTTAACGCGCCCAATGATTCAGAAATCAATGTGCCGATGTCGGCAACGCGGTCTTGGCTGGATCGTGACGCGGCCTCTAATCGGCGGCCAATGATGACAATTGGCAGGATCACAATGGGGATGCCAAGCAATAATGCAGCGGTTAATTTGGGCGCAAGGGTAAATAGATACGCGATACCGCCGATACCAATAACTAAATTACGCGCAGCAACAGATACTGTCGTGCCAACAACCTGTTCAATAACAGCCGTGTCCGATGTCATGCGCGATGATATTTCAGCGGGGCGGTTTTCTTCAAAAAAGCGAGGCGCAAGACGCAATAGATTTTTTTGAACGGCGATGCGAATGTCCGCAACCACGCGCTCACCCAGCCAGCTAACGAAGTAAAAACGCAATGCGGTGGCAACGGCCAGAACCGCAACGATCATCAACAAATAGTGGAAATAAGGATCAACATCACCGCCCGAAGTAATAAAGCCTTTATCGATGATTCTTTGAAAACCCGCTGGTATCGCCAAAGTCGCACTCGCTGCCACTACCAATGCAATCCCAGCAAAAAATATCTGTTGTGGATAGGCGATGGCATGGTTCCATATCATCTTCAAACTGCCAAGTTTAGCTTTTGGTTTTGATGCATCACCCCCTTTTTCGGTGGGCAGCTCGGCTATAGTTTCAACCGGGGTTTTAACCGGAGTTTCAACAATTAATTCGGGTGTTGCTGTATCGTTCATGGCGTTCATCTAGCAGGGGTCGCGCGGTGTAACAATTGTTGAAAATAGATGCGGCTGTCCCTGTGATAAATAATTATGGTGCAATGCACAAAAAATAGGCTTATACTTTTTACTATTGATCTCAAAATGGGACCGGTCGCAGGGGAATATTATGCTCTATTCGGGCTATGAGATGCAGAAAAACTGGCTGGCGGGTGTTGGCTATCTAGCGAAAATGCAATCCGATTGGTTGAGCAATGCCGCCAATCCATTATCGTATTTGTCGAGTGGGAATGTGCTAAGCTCGGCACTTGAGGTATTTGCCCATGCGGCTGCACCACGCGGAAAACCAGATTTTGGTTTGAGACATACGGTTATCGCTGGTGAAGAAATAGCGATTACCGAGGTTGTTGAATGCCGCAAACCGTTTGGCCAGCTAAAACATTTCATTCGCGATGGTGCGCCGCTCGATCAACCCAAATTGTTAATTGTTGCACCAATGTCGGGCCATTACGCGACATTATTGCGTGGTACAGTCGAACGCATGTTGCCAAATCATGATGTGTGGATCACCGATTGGCGTGATGCGCGGTCGGTTCCAACCAGCGATGGCTCGTTCGATCTGGATGACTATATC
>JAYVBJ010000047.1:0-22565 GCA_043750535.1 Sphingomonadales bacterium
GGCGATTGGGCCGCCCACTTTCAGTGCGCCAACATCTATTCCGGCAACAATGTCAAAGAGCCAGCCCTGAAATAGCGGCCATGCCCTGTGGTCCCAGAATAAATCCTACATTACAAGTACTAATGCGAGGTCATGACCGTGGCGTAAAGGAGTTATTGCACCCGTCGCCGAAATTCCCCTGTCACGGTAATTCCCGCCTTCTATCATCGGGTTGGGCCAAGATGATCCGCCGGTAGCGCAATACCCCTCCCCCTCAAACCGTCGTGTGCTATGTCCCAGTCACCGCAAACTTACATTTTGACACGCATGTAAATTAGTGTAATATTAAAACTCTATAGAGTCGTTTCCAAACGACCGCATCTACTGGGCCGCAATCAATTGACTGCAACGTGGGTGGATTCTATGATTTTCAGCAAATTTTTTGAAACGCGTAAGCGGATGGCACGCGACGCAAGTGAGCTTAGCTCTTTGCGGATTGATTATGGCTCCGACCTAAAGACTGTTTTGTGGCAACGCGCCAATGATGACACACTGCGTGATCGGGATCGGCGGCATTGGCAACGATTACTGAAAAAAGCGGAACGGCTTTCGGCATAGTGCCAAAAGCCGAATTCAAGCACACTGAGAAGTTTTGATCGGCTTGTCTATGTTTGCGGTGTTCTGAGTTTACGGTGTTCTGAGTTTACGGTGGTCGGAAAAGTTTGAATTTGAGTTTGAGTTTGTGTTCGCAACCTACCCGCGCCCCGAACCCCAACGGGTAGGAGTATTGCGACGTGGCCCTTGGCTGCCCGTCCCCCGGCAGTCAGGGGTCTTTTATTCGCTTAGTCGCGTTGCGCGCTAAGAATTCGGTGTCGCGGCGGGCTTTTTGTCGGCGCATACTTTTATCGCGGCGGGATCGGGGCGTTTTCTCGTCGCTTCAAACCTGGCGAAATATCCCTTTACCTCGGGCCGTTCGGCAAATCCGGTGAGCCGGTATCCGGTCGCTTCAAATTCGCAGAACAGCAATTTCGGCGGGATGCCGTGGTTGCCGGTGGGGCGATCCCGGTCAACCACAATCACTTGTCCGCCTTTGATCAACGCCGGGCGCAACCGCCATAGAAATGCGTAAGGTTCGCTCACCTCATGGTACATATGCACCAAAAAGATGCGGTCAAAACTGTTTTCCGGCAGTCGTGGATCGTCGATGGCGCCGGGCTTGATCGCAACATTATCCAGCCGGTCACGCGCCACCCGCTCCCCCAGCCGCTGCAACGCGCCGGCATTGATATCTTGCGCCAGAACGCGGCCCTTTTCACCGACGCGCTTTGCCAGACGGATCGTATAATATCCCTCGCCTGCGCCAATATCGGCAACGGTAAAGCCCGGCTTCATTTCTGCCCAGTCCATCACCGAATTGGCTTCACCCGCCTCGTCACGCGCCGCTTCGGTTGAAAACTGGGTAGCGGAAGCTTCGGACACAGGACGAAAAGGTCGCGGAAATTCCCGCGAAGTTTCCGGCCGGTCACTGTCTTGCGCCACTGGCGTGCAAGCCGACGCCGCGATGGCCAGCACGGCCAGTGCCAATAAGGATTGCAAATTGCTCGATTTCATCGCCTCTGCCTTATCGCCGGTTAGCGTCAGATAGAAGCATTTTGTTTAATGCTTCAATATGATCTTGACGGCGCAGCAAGCTTCAGCCGCCAAACAAAACGCCCTGCCGCACGCGGCGCCGTACTATCGCCGTCTTCATTTGACATTAACCATATCTCTTCACAGTAAGGCTGCCGGGTATTAGGCTCGGTCTTGGCTCAGGGAATTTAAGTGTTTGAAGTGCAAAAATCCGAATTTGATTTTGATTTTGCCATTGGCAATGCGGCTGCACGTCCCGCTGCGGCTTCCTTTGGCAAAGCGGGTAGCAAGGACGAAATCGGCATTGTCGGCGCGATGCGGACACCGATGCGGTCTGCGCCAACGGAAACCCTGCGCGAAAAACTGGCTACGATGGATTTGACGCCGGATTTGGGTGATGAAATCGGGTCCTTGCGGTGGTTTCGCGGGCTTGGTACATTGGCGGGATTAACCGCGCTTGCGTTGGCGTTGCTGCCAGATTTTGGCCCGCTTTACGGCGCGCAATCGCCCTTACCTAACGCCGCAGAGTTTGAAGAAGCCCGCGCACAGATGATTATGCCCATCGCCTTTGGCAGCGATAGCGGACGGCGGATGGCGGCAAACGAAAATGTCGTCTCCTTGGCCGCCAGTCCGGAACGACCAACCATCGAAATGACCGCAACATTGGGACGCGGTGACAGTTTTGGCCGCGTTCTGCAACGTGCCGGAGTGGGTGGCGGCGAGGCAACACGTATCGCGAGCATGGTTTCAGATGCCGTCAATTTGGCAGACATCAGCGCCGGTACACCGATGGAAATAACATTGGGCAGCCGCACATCGCGCACGGCGGCACGGCCGGTGCAATCACTGTCGTTTCGCGCTCGGTTTGATTTGAACGTCGCGGTACTGCGCAGCGGCAATGCGCTGCAACTGGTGCGCAAGCCGATCAAAGTAAACGATACGCCGCTGCGTATTCGCGGTATTGTCGGGCAAAGCCTGTATAAATCGGCGCGCGCGGCGGGCGCACCGGGCAGCGCCATTCAAAGCTATTTGAAAATTATTGCAGGCCGGACGAACTTGTCGAACCTGCGGACCTCCGATGAATTCGATATCATTATCGACTATCGGCGGGCGGAAACAGGCGAGACCGAAACGGGTAATCTGTTGTACGCAGGATTGGACCGCGACGGAAAATCAGCCATCCAAATGTTACAATGGAAGGCGGGCGAAAACAGCCAATGGTTCGAAGCATCCGGCGTCGGCGAAACCCGCGGTGCAATGGGACGACCCGTCAGCGGACCAATTACTTCCGGATTTGGATCGCGGCGTCATCCCGTTTTGGGGTACCAGCGGATGCATAGCGGTTTGGATTTTGGCGCAAGCCATGGCACGCCAATCTATGCCGTCACCGACGGTCGCGTTGTTTACGCAGCCCGAAAGGGCGGTTACGGCAATTTCGTACAAATCAATCATGGCGGCAATTTGGCGACTGGTTATGGCCACATGAGCCGGATCGCCGCACGCAATGGCCAAATAGTCCGGCGCGGCCAGATTATCGGTTATGTCGGTTCGACCGGCCTGTCGACGGGTCCGCATTTGCATTATGAACTGTACCGGGCCGGCCGTCCGATCAATCCATTATCGGTGAAATTCACCACCCGCGCGCAACTTTCCGGCGCCGATTTGGCCAATTTCCGTGCCAAGCTAAACCGGTTGAAATCGGTAACACCCGGCGCGGCGCTCAGCTCAGTGAAGAAATCCGAGAATGTGGATGCCGGGCCAAAGCGAGAGATTGAGCGAATTTCAGGGCGCAATTTGGCGAACGGAACGAAACAAAGCTAGGCGTTAAACGTGCTGGCATGCAGGCTGAACTTGAGCGCGGCGCAACCGTCGGCTAAGGCGGCAATATGACAGCCCAGCCCACCTATCCCGCAACCCGCCTGCGCCGCCCCAGAGCCTCCGTTTGGAGCCGCAATATGGTCCGCGAAAACACCCTGACCAGTGCAGATTTGATCTGGCCGTTGTTCGTAACCGACGGCGAAGGCATCGAAGACCCTATCGCCAGCCTACCAGGCGTATCGCGCTGGTCCGTTGATTTGATTGTGGCGAGAGCGCAGGAGGCCATCGACCTTGGCATTCCTTGCATCGCCTTGTTCCCCAATACCCAGGCCGACCGGCGCAGCGATGACGGTGAAGAGGCAATGAACCCGGACAATTTAATGTGCCGCGCCATTCGGGCGATCAAGGCGGCGCATGGCGGCAAAATTGGCGTGCTCACCGATGTCGCGCTCGATCCCTATACCAGCCACGGACAAGACGGATTGATCGACGATGATGGCTATGTCTTGAACGACGAAACCGTCGGCGTATTGGTCGACCAAGCCGTCAATCAGGCGCGCGCTGGCGCAGATATTATTGCACCAAGCGACATGATGGATGGCCGCATCGGCATCATCCGCCGCGCGCTGGAGATGAACGAATTTCCGAACGTCCAGATCATGTCTTACGCCGCCAAATATGCCAGCGCATTCTATGGCCCGTTCCGCGATGCTGTTGGTTCCGGCGGGTTGCTGAAAGGTGATAAAAAGAGCTATCAAATGGACCCTGCGAACGGCGATGAAGCCCTGCGCGAAGTGGCCATGGACATTGCCGAGGGCGCGGACAGTGTGATGGTTAAGCCCGGCCTGCCGTATCTCGACATCGTTCGCCGCGTGCGGGAGAACTTCAATGTGCCAGTGTTCGCCTATCAAGTGTCCGGCGAATATGCGATGATTGAGGCTGCCGCCGCGGCTGGTGCAGGTGACCGCGACGCCTTGGTGCTTGAAACGCTGATGGCATTCAAGCGCGCCGGGGCCAGTGGCGTGCTCACTTATCACGCGGCACATGCCGCACGCTTGATCAATGGCTGAGATCATTATCGAGACAGATCGTTTGATCCTGCGCACGATTGCGCCCGGCGACATTGCGCAATGGGCGCTGCACATGAATACGCCTGCTGTCACCGAGCATCTGGGCGGGCCGCGCGATCACGTAAAAATAGAAGCCAATTTTGCCCAGACCGAGGCGGCGTTCGCGCGGGACGGCTTTGGCTTCATGATGATGCAGCATAAGCGCAGCGGCGAATTCATCGGCAATTGCGGATTGAAGCGCGTGGACAACGAATATGCCCCGGGCGTCCTGCTTGGCGAGATGGAAATCGGCTGGTCCTTGCGTGAGGATTACTGGCGTTGCGGCTATACCTATGAAGCCGCCATCGCCACGTTGGAACTGGCCTTTGAACGTCACGGAGCAAATCGCGTGTTTGCCTTTACCACCGACCGCAACGAACCGTCATGGCGGTTAATGGAAAAACTGGGCATGGCACGGCGCGATGATCTGGAATTTGATGATCCGGATTATGCCGACTATGACAACCCGACAATAGTATATGAAAAGAGCAGATTAGTATGATCCACCGGCCCGATGTTTCGATCATCACGATTTACGGCAAAACCCCGCAGATTGACGACAGCGCATTTATCGCCCCCGGCTGCCGGATTATCGGTGACGTTACCATCGGCGCGAACGCGAGCATCTGGTATAACTGCGTAATCCGCGCCGAGGTAAACCGCGTCGTCATCGGCGCGCGCAGCAATATTCAGGACGGCAGCATCGTGCATTGCGACGGGCCAATACCAGGCGTGCCAGACGGCTTTCCAGCCTTGATCGGTGAAGATGTGTTGATCGGCCATAATGCCGTCGTTCATGGATGCGTTTTGCATGACCGGGCCTTTGTCGGCCTGTCCGCGACCGTCATGAACGGTGCTGTCATCGAAAGCGACGGGATGCTCGCGGCGGGCGCGATGTTGACGCAAAACAAGCGGATCGAGGCCCGGCAAATGTGGGCCGGATCCCCTGCCCGCTTTGTCCGCGAATTAAACGACGCACAAATCGCAGGAATGCATTTGGGCGTCGCGCATTATGTTGAAAATGCAAAGGCGCACATGGCGGCGATTGGCGGATAGCGGGGCCGGTCTTTTGGTCTCATCCCGCATTTGCGCGAGATTCGATCAGCTTCGAACAAGCGTCATTGCGAGAAGCGAAGCGACGAAGCAATCCAGAGCAGGTTTGAGCAGCACTGGATTGCTTCGCTCCGCTCGCAATGACGATTCAACTTGATCGAATTTTAGTCTAAAACTTCATCTGCAACGACAGCCGTCCATTAATCGGCGCGCCGGTTGAGATGTTGTTGTTGTTGTGCGCGTCGGAAAAATAGGTTTCGTCGAACAGGTTTTCAACATTCAATTGCAACTTCACTTGCTCGCTGACCTTATAGAATATGGCCGCATCAACGCGGGTAAAGCCCGGCAGCCGCGTTGCCGGCACGGCCGCGTCCGGGATAAAGTTGGCGGCAAACTGGCTGCTTTGGTGGATGATGCCCACCCCTGCGCCAAGATGATCGGTGAAATCATATCGGTTCCAAACGCTGATCTGATGCTTGGGCACTTGTCCAAGGCGCACTGCTTCATTGCCGCGCAACACCGCATCTTGATAGGAATAGCCTGCGCTGATTTGCCAATTCGGCATAATCCGTCCCATCGCCGAAAGCTCCAGTCCTTTGACCCGCGTCGCTCCGGCAATAACAGTAAGCGCGGGATTGGCCGGATTTGGCGTGGTGGCATTGGTGCGGTCCAGTTGGAATATCGCCGCAGTCAGGCTGAAACTCGGGTTCAAATCCCATTTCGCACCCAGTTCATAGTTGGTGAACTTTTCCGGGGCCAAGCCTGCTTGTTCGGTCGTCAATGTCAAGAATTGATCGCCGGAACGCGGTTGGAACGACCGGCTATAGCTGGCGTAAACCGAAGTATTTTCTAGCGGCTTGTAAATCAGACCAAGACGCGGCGACAATTTATTGTCCTTGCGCGCGAACGGCCGGTCCACCAAAGGCTGCAGATCAGTTCCTTTGATATCAAAACTGTCATAGCGAAGCCCGGCGACGATGTCGAAATGATCACCGATGCTGATCTGGTCTTGGACGTAAGCTGAGAAAAACTCGACATCGGACACAGTATCACGGGCGGTTGCGCCAAAGGATACCGTAGGAAAAACCGGAGCATCCAAGTCAATAATGGACGCCGACAATATCGGGTTGCGCCGCTGATTGGCTGATTTCTGGTCACCATATTCCGCGCCGAACAATATCTTGTGATCGATGCCGCCAGTGGCAACATTCCACACCAGATTGGCCTGCGCGATAAAATTCTGCCGCTTCGTCGGGTCGCTATAGCCCGAAAGCGCAACCTCGTTGGCGGCATTTACCGGACCATTGGCAAACACATTTTCATACAGCTTATCATAGTCGCCATATAACAGCGTCGATGAAAAGCTTAGGCTATCAGTCAGCATGCCATCCACGCGCAGCTTGGCAATGTGCGCCTCCAATGTGGTGCGGTTCGCGCCCGGCACGCCAAAAAACTGGTCGCGAAAGCCAACCAAAGGCACGCTTGCTTTGGATGGAATACCGCGGTCGAGCACGCGGTCATCGTTCACATATTCATACGAAAGTCCGACATTCCAATCCTCGCCCAGTTTCGCGGCTATGTAGGGATTTACGGCAAAGCGTTCACCGTCAAAATAATCGCGATGGTTGTTAAGGCTTTCATAATTTGCGTTGAGCCGGAAGGCGATAGCCTCACCCAATGGCTGGTTGACGTCTGCGGAAAAATCATACGCACCAAAACTGTTCACACTCGCGCGGCCACCGACAAAGGCGTCCTTTAGCAGAGGTGATTTTTGGACCCGGTTGACAATCCCGCCGCCACCGCCACGGCCAAAGATCAAGGCATAAGGCCCCTTTAACACTTCAACGCGGTCGAGATTATACAGCCCGCGAAAATACTGGACATCATCGCGCACACCGTCGACGAAAAAGTCGGCGGTGGTATTCTGTCCACGCAGTGTAATTTGGTCGCGGTTGCCTTCACCCTGCCCCACGGTCGCACCGGGCACGTAACGCAACACATCGGCAAGGCTGTGGTGTCCCTGATCGTCCAGTTGTTCGCGCGTAACCACATTGATCGTTTGCGGCACATCGATCAACGGCGTGTCGGTTTTCGTCGCGGTTACGCTGTTGCTGGCGGCATAACCATCGCTCGCCCCGGTCACTACAATGACGTTCGGATCATATTCGTCGGCGGCGATTTCTTCGGCCATGGCAGGAGAGGTTGCCAATTGTGCGGCGGCCAGACAAATCAGGGAGGCACCAACGAAACGCATGAAAAATGTCCTTTGGGAATCACTATTGCGAACAATTCGCAATCTCAATTGACAACCCTCTATTGCGAATCATTCGCATATACAATGGCTATTTTCGCAGACTTGAATAAAATCGTGCAATTGATAGGAACGACGGATTGCAAAAATAGGAGACGCGGCTGTGAAGGCAACGATTTGGCATAATCCAGGATGCGGTACCTCGCGCAAAACACTCGCGATCTTGCAAGATACGCCCGGAATTGAGCTTTCCGTGATTGAATATAAGCAGACACCGTTTTCGCGCGCCAAACTGGAGCAATTGTTTGCCGATGCCGGAATAACCCCTGGCGAAGCGTTGCGCACACGGGGCACTGACGCGGAACAATTGGGTCTGACCGCCGGAACTGATCATGCCACATTGCTGGACGCGATGACCAAAGACGCAATGCTTGTTGAGCGGCCCTTTGTCGAAACCGACAAGGGCGTGCGTCTTTGCAGACCGCAAGAATTGGTGCATGAGATACTTTGAAAGCCGAGCGGGCCGACGTTAATATTGGGGGAAATCGCAATGATCCGGAAAATTCTGAAATGGCTTTTGATCGCCGTCATCATCGCGCTAGTCGCCTTGTTCGCATGGGGATACGCGCCCGATCTGACCGTATCAGAATTAAAGCCCGAATATGCCAACGCCGAGTCTGAATTTGTCGATCTGGGCGATGGCCTGACCGTGCATCTGCGCGATGAAGGCCCGGCGACCGCCCCCGCGATCATATTGTTGCACGGATCGAATGCGTCGCTGCATGCTTGGGATGACTGGGTGGCGCAGCTTAAGGGCCAATATCGCATCATCCGTTATGACCAAGCCGGGCACGGGCTGACCGGCCCACATCCGAAACATTGCTATACGCTCGATTGCTACACCGATGTCGTTGCCCGCGTCGCGGCCAATCGCGGCCTGGCCAAATTCACGCTGGGCGGCAGCAGCATGGGCGGCGGTATCAGCTATGCTTTTGCGCGCGATAAACCGGACATGCTCACCGGCCTGATCTTGGTCGATCCATCGGGCGCGCCCGAAGCGAAAAAGGCGGATCTGCCGATTGGTTTTAAAATTGCGCAGACCCCGGCGCTGCGCGGCATCGTCAGTATCATCACCCCGCGCTCGATCATCGCCACAAGCCTGAAGCAGACCGTCGCCGACCCCAAATTGGTGACGGAAGCCAAGGTTGACCTTTATTGGAAAATGCTGCGCCGCACGGGCAACCGCGAGGCAACCGCATTGCGCTTCGCCGAATATGCCACCCGCAAGCAGGCCGAGCCGGTGCAACGCCCGAACCTGCCCACGCTGATCCTATGGGGCGATCAAGACAAGCTAATCAACGTCGGCGCAGTGCCATGGTTCGAAGCGCAGTTTCCGCAGCACGTTACCCAAATCTACAAGGGCATTGGCCATCTGCCGATGGAAGAAGTTCCGGCGCAAAGTGCGAGTGATGTTGCGGAGTGGATGGCGGGGCGTTGATGAGGCCGGGTTGACGTAAAACTGACTCAAATTCGTCATCCCGATCCCGCATTCGCCCTTGTAATGTAGGATTTGTTCTGGGAATGCAGAGCATGGCCGCTTGTACAGCGCCTGGCTCTTTGACATTGTTGGCGGTCAAATCACGCACTTCGCAGTTGGAATTGCAAAAACGTAAAATTACAAAATAACCGCGATGTAGGAAATTATCTATACCCAAACTGGCAATAAGTTTCAAAATGGGCGTCAACTTTGTCAACTAGATGTCAACTTGGCAATTTCGGCGAAATGTCATTTTGTGCGAGAATTCTCGGTGCACGCCCCCGACGACGCGGGCTGATTATGCGGCGTGAACCTACCCCAAAACCGCTTTAATCGCCGCCGTTACATCGTCAATGTCGGCCATGCCGTCAACGCGCGTTACGATGCCGCGCGCGTCGTATATCGGCAAAATCGGTGCGGTTTTATTGCGGTATTCTTGCATCCGGGTGCGCACGGTTTCTTCGTTATCGTCGATCCGGCGTTTGAATTCGGTTCCGCCGCATTCGTCGCACACCCCGGCAACCTTCGGCTGTTTATAGCGGTCATGATAGCCTGCATTGCATGTGCCGCAGGTGAAACGGCCTGTGATCCGGTCAACCAAAGCGTCTTCGTCAACCTCCAGCTCGATCACATGATCAAGGCTGCGGCCACGCGCGGTTAGGATTTCATCGAGTGCTTCTGCCTGTGCTGCTGTGCGCGGATAGCCGTCAAATATGATACCGACCTCGCCGCCCAGCTCGTCCAACCTGTCGCCGATAATGCCCGATACGATTTCGTCGGAGACAAGTTCACCCGCGTCCATCACGGCCTTGGCTTTCAGTCCGACCGGCGTTCCGGCTTTCACCGCGGCGCGCAACATATCGCCGGTGGACAATTGCACCATGCCATAGGCGCTTTCCAGCAGCGCCGCTTGCGTTCCCTTACCTGCACCCGGAGGGCCCAATAGGATAATTTCCACCGATCAAGCTCCCCCGATTTATATTAGCCGCATCGACGCCAGGCGTCAGCGCGTCCGGCCACCTTTAAGTTTCGCCTTTTTCAGCAGGTCACCATATTGGTGCGCGAGCAGATGGCTTTGAATTTGCGAAATGGTGTCGATTGTCACGTTCACCAAAATCAACAGGCTGGTTCCGCCAATCGCGAAAAACTGTGTCTGTCCGGTTTGGCCCATGACATAATCGGGCAGCAAACAGACGAGCACCAGATAGGCGGCACCAAATACGGTGATCCGGGTCAACACATAATCGAGATAGGTCTCCGTACTTTTGCCGGGACGAATGCCGGGAATGAAGCCGCCAGCTTTCTTCAGATTTTCCGATGTTTCTTCCGGGTTGAACACAACCGCAGTGTAGAAGAAGCAGAAGAACGCAATGCCGAGGCCATAGAGCAACAGATATAGTGGCTGCCCATGCGCCAGATACTGGTTCATCAGAATGACGAAGTCACCGAACTGGCTTTCCCCGGCCACTTTTTGGCCGCCCAACTGGCTGATCGTCAATGGCATCAACAGCAACGACGATGCAAAAATCGGCGGGATCACGCCAGCGGTATTAATCTTCAACGGCAAATGGCTGCGATCCGCTTGCATCATGCCGCGCTGTGTTGCGCGCTTGGGATATTGGATCAGCACGCGGCGCTGTCCGCGCTCGACATAGCAAATCAGCAAGATCAGCGCGACGAACATGCCGATGAAACCGACGACCAAAAAGCCGCTGATCGAACCGGTCGCCATGCCGTTCAGCAAATTGACGAACAGCCGTGGCATTTGCGCGACGATGCCCGCCATAATGATGAGCGATATACCGTTGCCGATGCCGCGTGCGGTGATCTGTTCACCCAGCCACATCAGGAACATCGTGCCGCCGATCAAGCTGATTGTGCCGACTATACGGAACAGCATTCCCGGTTCCACCACCGCCTGAATGCCATTGGCGGCAGACAGTGTTTCAAGTCCGGCGACAAGGAAATAGCCCTGTATCGCAGTCAGGAACACCGTACCATAGCGAGTATATTGGTTGAGTTTCTTGCGGCCGGTCTCGCCTTCTTTCTTGATTGCGGCCAGCGTTGGCGACAATGACGCGGCGAGCTGCACCACGATTGATGCGGTGATGTACGGCATCACACCCAGCGCAATCAGGCTCATCCGTTCCAGCGAACCGCCGGAAAATGTGTTGAAGATATCGAGCGCACCGCCAGCAGCATTGTTCTGATACAATAAAGCCTGTGCCACCGGATCAACACCTGGCAGCGGCACAAAGCTGAGCATCCGGAAAATGATCAACGCGCCAATGGTAAACCAGATGCGCTTCTTCAAATCGGTCGCTTGGCCGAATTTCGAAAGATTGAGGTTCGATGCCAGCTTGTCGGCGTTCGATGCCATGATTTTGCTTTCCTTATTCCCGGCCCGGCGCGCAGCCATTATTTGACCCTAGCCGACCAGACCCATAATTCAACTTAGCGTTAACAGTTATACCCCGGAAATGCCAAGCCCCGCCGTCCTATATGGAGAGCGGGGCCGACATGACAAGAGCGAAGTCGCCCAAGTCCAAATCTTATTTCTTTCCCGCAGCCTTGGCAGCAGCCAGTGTCTTGCCCTTTTTCGCTGCGGCCTTTTCGCCAGCAGGAACAACGACCAGCACATCCACCTTGCCGCCCAGTTTTTCTACCGCTGCAACTGCGCCCTTGGACGCGCCCGCAACCGAAAAGCTGACCTTGGTGGTCAATTCACCCTTGGCCAGCAAACGCACGCCATCTTTACCGCCGCGTGCAAGACCAGCGGCCTTGAGTGCCGCGTGGTCGATGACGGCTTTGTCGTCGATTTTGTTCGCGTCGATGTATTTCTGGATCATGCCCAAATTGACTTCGGCATAATCTTTGCCGAACGGATTGTTGAATCCGCGCTTTGGAATCCGCATGTGAAGGGGCATCTGGCCGCCTTCAAAACCCTTGATCGCGACGCCGGAACGGCTCTTTTGGCCCTTCATGCCGCGTCCAGCGGTTTTGCCCTTGCCCGAACCAATGCCGCGTCCAACGCGCATACGGCGATGGCGGGCGCCTTCGTTATCATGGATGTCGTTCAGTTTCATATCATGCACTCGCTTTCGCTTTGTTCGCGCTAAATGGATGGGGACAGACCTAAAGCCTGCCCCCGAATAATTACCCGATCACTTCGACCATGTGCCGAACTTTGCGGATCATACCGCGCACTTCGGGTGTGTCTTCCAATTCACGCACGCGGTTCATCTTGTTCAGGCCAAGGCCCTTCAAAGTCGCGAGTTGAGTGGCGGGACGGCGGATCGCCGATCCGGTTTGTTTGATTGTGATTTTCGCCATGATCTTACTCCGTTACTGCTTCAGCATCGGCATCAGCCGTCTTGCTGCCACCGCGGCCAAGCAAATCGGCAATTTTCTTGCCGCGACGCTGTGCCACTGATTTCGGGCTCGTTTGCGCTTTCAAGGCGTCAAATGTTGCCCGGATCATGTTGTATGGGTTCGATGTACCGACCGACTTGGTCACCACGTCCGCAACGCCAAGCGATTCAAATACAGCGCGCATTGGGCCACCAGCGATGATGCCCGTTCCCGCAGGAGCCGAACGCAAGGTCACATCGCCAGCGCCAAAGCGACCACGGCCATCATGATGCAGAGTGCGGCCTTCTTTCAAAGGAACGCGGACCATTGCTTTTTTCGCTGCAGCAGTTGCCTTGTTAATGGCTTCAGGTACTTCGCGCGCTTTGCCATGTCCAAAGCCTGCACGGCCCTGGCCATCGCCAACGACGACGAGCGCGGCAAAACCAAAGCGCTTACCGCCCTTAACGGTTTTGGAAACCCGGTTGATGTGAACCAACTTTTCAATCAGCTCATCGCCTTCTTCGGCTTGCGGTTTGTTGCGATCATCACGGCCACGGCCACGGCCACGGCCTTCGCCGCGACCTTCACCGCCGCCGCCACCACCACGTCCACCACGACCACGGCGTTGGCCGCCATCATTGGCTTCTGGTGCTGCGCCTACGGCAACTGCTTCTGCAGGTGTGTTGTTTTCATCAGCCATTATTAGAACTCCAATCCACCCGCACGAGCGGCATCGGCCAGCGCTTTAACGCGGCCATGATATAGAAAGCCACCGCGATCAAACACGACGCTTGTGATGCCAGCTTTTTGAGCGGCCTCTGCAACGCGCTTGCCAACTTCGGCCGCCGCATCGGTGGTTGAACCGTTTTTGGCTTTGACGTCTTTGTCCAGTGTCGAAGCCGAAGCGAGCGTTGCACCTTTGCTGTCATCAATGACCTGCGCATAAATATGGCGGCCAGTGCGATGCACACACAAACGGGCACGGCCAGCCACTTGGCTCCGCAGTTTCGAACGAACGCGCTGACGACGGCGTTCAAAGAGAGATAATTTCGCCATGGCTTATTTCTTCTTCCCTTCTTTGCGGAAGATATACTCGCCGCGATACTTGATACCCTTGCCCTTGTAAGGCTCAGGTTTTCTCCAGCGGCGAATTTCGGCAGCAACCTGACCGACCTTCTGCTTGTCCATTCCGGAAATTTCCACCGTGGTGTTGTCCGGAGTTTTAATCTCGATACCTTCAGGAATGGCGAAATCGACATCATGGCTAAAGCCAAGTTGCAGTTTCAACATTGTGCCCTGAACGTTCGCACGATAACCAACGCCATTGATTTCCAGCACTTTGGTGAAACCTTCCGTT
Organism: Sphingomonadales bacterium; assembly: GCA_043750535.1. Lineage (GTDB taxonomy): Bacteria > Pseudomonadota > Alphaproteobacteria > Sphingomonadales > Sphingomonadaceae > Sphingorhabdus_B. The sequence goes on from JAYVBJ010000047.1 coordinate 14,085, forward strand.
ACACCTTGCACCAGATTTTGTACCAATGTCCGTTGCATACCCCAGAACGAACGTGCCTTTGTGCTTTTGTTCACAGGCATAACGCTCAATGCGCCGTCTTCCATCGAATAGAGAACTTCCTCAACCATTGGCATAGTCAGGACGCCCTTGGGGCCCTTAACAGACAATGTGCCGTCTTCCATCGTCGCGGTAACGCCCGCTGGAATTGCGACAGGTTTTTTACCAATGCGGCTCATCAGAACACCTCCGCAAGGATTTCGCCGCCGACATTCGCTGCACGGGCTTCCGCATCGGAAAGCACGCCTTGCGGTGTGGAAACGATGGTGATGCCCAAACCGTTGCGAATAACCGGAAGTTCTTTCGAACCCGAATAGACACGGCGGCCAGGCTTGGAAACACGGGCAACGTGCTGAATAGCAGGCTCGCCTTCAAAATATTTGAGCTCGATGCGGATGCCCTTATGCTGACCTTTCAGGCCAAACACTTCGTCGCTGTAACCGCGAATATAACCTTCGCGTTGCAACACATCGAGAACACGGACGCGCAGACCGGAGGCGGGAGAAATGACAGAGTCTTTCTTCGCCCGTTGGCCGTTGCGGATGCGGGTGAGCATATCACCCAGTGGATCGGTCAATGCCATGATATTCTATCCTTACCAGCTTGACTTTGTGACGCCGGGGATCATGCCTTTGTTGGCCAGATCACGCAGCTCGATACGGCAAAGCCGGAATTTACGGTAATAGCCGCGCGGGCGGCCCGTTGTCTCGCAGCGGTTACGCACACGGATCGGGTTACCATTACGGGGGATTTCGGCCATTTTCAAACGGGCGATTAAACGCTCGCTTTCGTCCAGCTTTTGATCCTTCGCCATTGCCTTCAATTTCGCATAACGACCGGCATATTTCTTCACCAGTTTCTTGCGACGTTCGTTTTTGTTTATGGAACTCAGTTTCGCCATTACGCAGCCGCCTTCTCTTCTGTTTCTTCTATCGGGAAGGGGAAGCCGAAAAGCTTGAGCATTTCGCGTGCTTCGTCATCCGTGTTAGCAGAAGTGGTTACAATCACATCCATACCGCGCACCTGATCGATGGCGTCATAGCTGATTTCTGGAAAAATGATCTGCTCTTTCAAGCCCATGGCAAAATTGCCCCGGCCATCAAAGCTCTTTGGGTTCAGCCCGCGAAAATCGCGAATACGCGGCATCGCAACCGTTACCAGACGATCGATGAATTCGTACATTTGCGCGCCGCGCAAAGTCACCTTCACACCGATGGGCATGCCTTCGCGCAGCTTAAAGCCAGCGATGGATTTCTTTGCCTTGGTGATGACGGGACGTTGACCAGCAATCAACTGCAATTCTTCCAACGCAGTGGTCACTTTTTTCTTATCCTGCGATCCTTCGCCCACGCCCATGTTCAGCGTGATCTTTTCGATCTTTGGAATTGCGAAACGGTTTGTGTAACCGAACTTTTCTTGCAAGCCTTTGACGACAACATCGTCATAACGCAGTTTCATGCGCGGCAAATATTTGGAATCAGCCACTGATCTTCTCCCCGGACTTTACCGCGACGCGAGATTTCTTGCCGTCCGTGCCGGTTTCGATCCGCACGCGGGTAGCCTTGCCTGATTTAGGATCGGCCACTGCGACGTTTGAAATATGCAAAGGCGCTTCAAACCGGTCGAGGCCGCCTTGCGGGCTGCCCTGTGTCGGCTTGCGGTGACGCACTGCGACATTGACACCAGCGACAACAACTTTGCTCGCTTTGGGATCAACGCGGGTGACTTCACCTGTCTTGCCCTTGTCTTTGCCAGCGAGCACTACAACGGTATCGCCTTTTTTGATCTTTGCCATTGCCATGATTATAGCACCTCCGGCGCAAGACTGATGATTTTCATGTGCTTTCTCGCACGCAGTTCACGAACCACCGGGCCAAAGATACGTGTACCAATTGGTTCCTGGTTGTTTCCGATCAACACCGCGGCATTGCTATCAAAGCGAATGACGGTGCCGTCTGCACGGCGAATATCCTTGCGGGTACGAACGATCACGGCCTTGTGGACGTCACCTTTCTTTACCTTGCCGCGCGGAGCAGCTTCTTTGATCGACACCACGATGATGTCGCCAACGCCTGCAAACCGGCGCTTCGACCCGCCGAGCACCTTAATGCACTGGACGCGCTTTGCACCGCTGTTGTCAGCGACGTCGAGATTTGATTGCATCTGGATCATGGATCCAATTCCTTTCGTTTGGGCTTGCCGGAATGCGCCATATTATTTTGGCTCCGGTAGTTCCTAAATCTGTGCAGTTACTTATTCAGCAACTGCTTCGGCGGTTGCGGCAGGTTTGGCAGCGGCATCAGCGCGCGGCAAAACAGACCAGCATTTCTTTTTCGAAATCGGCGCAGTTTCTTCAATGCGGACGATTTCGCCTGCTTTGAATTCATTCGCCTCATCATGGGCATGATATTTCTTCGAACGACGGATGATCTTGCCGTAAAGCTCGTGCTTCACTTTGCGTTCAACCAGAACGACAATTGTCTTGTCGCTCTTGTCGGAGACTACCGTGCCGGTAAGAATACGTTTTGGCATCTTATAGGCTCCTTATGCCGTTGCTTTGGCGGCAGCATCAACACGCTGGCCTTGCAAAGTTTTAATGCGAGCAATGTCGCGGCGAACAACGCGGATGCGCGCTGGCTTTTCCAACTGACCGGTGGCCGATTGAAAACGCAGGTTAAACGCCTCACGCTTCAACTCACTTAGTTGAACGGCGAGTTCATCGTCGCTCTTCAAACGAAGATCTTCGGTTTTAGCCATCTTAACGTACTCCCAAATGCGAAGTGTCGCCAAGGCGCGCAACAACTTTGGTTTTAATCGGTAACTTCATCGCGGCGCGCTGGAATGCAACAGCTGCGATTGGACCGGGTACGCCGTCCAGTTCGAACATGATCCGGCCTGGCTTAACCTTGGCAGCCCAGAATTCGACCGAACCCTTGCCCTTACCCTGACGAACTTCGGCAGGCTTCTTTGTTACCGGCACGTCTGGAAAGATACGGATCCACAAACGCCCTTGACGTTTGATGTGGCGTGTAATCGCGCGGCGAGCCGCTTCGATCTGACGCGCGGTAATCCGCTCTGGTTCCATCGCCTTCAGTCCATAAGAACCGAAGTTCAGGTCAAAGCCGCCCTTGGCGTCGCCCTTGATACGTCCCTTGAACTGCTTGCGGAACTTTGTTTTCTTTGGTTGCAGCATGATATTATACCTTATCTATCAGCGGCGGTCGGATTGAGGACGAACGCCCGTGGTTTGGGCCTCCATCATCAAACGATCAGTTGCCATTGGATCATGACCAAGGATTTCACCTTTGAAGATCCAGCATTTGATGCCTATGATGCCATAAGCAGTAAGTGCTTCGGCTTCGGCATAATCGATGTTTGCACGCAATGTATGCAATGGAACGCGGCCTTCACGATACCATTCAACGCGGGCAATTTCTGCGCCGCCCAAACGGCCGCCGCAAGTGATCTTGATACCTTCAGCGCCCAGTCGCAGCGCCGATTGAACGGCACGCTTCATGGCACGGCGGAACGCGATACGGCGGATCAGCTGATCTGCAATGCCTTGGGCGACGAGTTTCGCGTCAACTTCTGGCTTGCGGATTTCGACGATGTTCAGCGTGATGTCTGCGTCGGTATACTTGCCGATCAGCTTTTTCAGCTTTTCAATGTCCGCACCCTTTTTGCCGATGATCACGCCGGGGCGCGCAGCATAAATAGATACGCGGCAGTTTTTTGCCGGACGCTCGATAACCACTTTCGAAATAGCCGCTTGCGGCATGCTTTCAAAAATGAACTTACGGATTTTGATATCCTCGATCAGCATACGACCATATTCATGGTTTTCAGCGAACCAGCGGCTATCCCAAGTCCGGTTAATCTGCAGGCGAAGCCCGATCGGATTACTTTTCTGACCCATGACTTATGCCTCTTCTTCGTGTTCGCGCACAACGATGCGCAAACGGCTAAAAGGTTTCACGATACGGCTTGATTTGCCGCGAGCACGAGCCATGAAGCGTTTCATGCTCAACGCCTTGCCAACGCTGGCCTCTTGAACGATCAGCGCGTCAACATCGAGATTGTGGTTGTTTTCAGCGTTCGCAATCGCCGAAGCGAGCACTTTACGAACATCATCAGCCATTCCCTTTTTCGAGAATTTCAGGATGTTCAGTGCGTCTTCAACCTTGCGGCCACGAATAAGCGCCGCAACCAAGCCAAGTTTCTGTGCCGAACCACGGATAGTGGTGCCGACGGCCAAAGCTTCGTTATCGCCTACGCGGCGGGGGGCGGATGGTTTACCCATTAGCGTTTGCCCTTCTTATCTGCGCCATGGCCATAATAAGTGCGCGTTGGAGCGAACTCACCAAGCTTATGACCGACCATGTCCTCATTCACCGAAACCGGGATGAATTTGTGGCCATTGTAAACACTGAACGTCAAGCCGACGAACTGAGGCAAGATGGTGGAGCGACGCGACCAGGTTTTGATCGGCGTGCGCGCACCGGCGTCTTGCGCGGTTTCTGCTTTTTTCAGCAGGTACAGGTCAACAAACGGACCTTTCCAAACGGAACGTGCCATGACTTACCTCTTCTTCTTAGCATGCCGTGAACGGATTATCATCCGGTCGGTGGACTTGTTGCTGCGGGTACGAGCACCCTTTGTTGGCTTGCCCCATGGCGTCACAGGATGACGACCACCAGATGTCCGGCCTTCACCACCGCCATGCGGGTGATCGACCGGGTTCTTGGCAACACCGCGAGTAAGCGGGCGAATGCCGCGCCAGCGGTTACGGCCAGCCTTGGCAAGAGTAGTGTTTGAATTGTCGGGGTTTGAAACCGCGCCAACCGTACCCATGCAAGTGCCCAATATGTAGCGTTGCTCGCCCGAGTTCAAACGAACGATTACGCGTCCACCGTCACGGCCAACCAGCTGTACATAAGTGCCCGCCGAACGTGCGATCTGAGCGCCTTTGCCGGGCTTCATTTCGATGTTGTGGCAAATCGTACCAACCGGCATTTGGCTGAGCAACATCGCGTTGCCGGGCTTTACGTCGGTTTTTTCACCAGCGATGATCGAATCACCAACGGCCAAACGTTGCGGTGCAATGATATAGGCTTGCTCACCGTCTTCGTATTTTACGAGTGCGATGAACGCGCTGCGATTGGGGTCATATTCCAGACGCTCGACCGTAGCCACCATATCCCATTTGCGACGTTTGAAGTCGATCAAGCGATATTTCTGTTTGTGACCGCCGCCGATGCCACGTGAAGTGACATGACCCTTGTTATTGCGGCCGCCCGTTTTCGACTTGCCTTCGGTCAGCGCCTTAACGGGCCGGCCCTTATACAAGCTCGAACGGTCAACCAGCACAAGTCCGCGGCGTGCGGGGCTAGTCGGTTTGTAGCTTTTTAATGCCATGATCTATCCCTTAAACCCCCGTTGTCACGTCGATCGTTTGGCCTTCAGCCAAAGTCACAACCGCTTTTTTGACATCGCTACGGCGGTAGGGAAGACCCTTCCAACGTTTCGTTTTGCCTTTTTGAACGAGGGTATTGACGTTCAATACCTTCACATCGAACAGCGCCTCAACTGCAGCTTTAATCTGCGGCTTGGTCGCTGATTTCGTCACCTTGAATACAACGGCGTTGAATTCGGAAAGCAACGTGGCTTTCTCGGTGATGTGCGGAGCAACAATCACGTCATAATGACGGATGTCGATGGTTTCTTTTTTAGCCATTAGCTTGCGCCTCCCGTAAGGGCGAAACGCGCCTCCAGTTTTTCAACCGCAGCGCGGGTCAAAACCAAGCTGTCAGCATTCAAAATGTCATAGACATTGGCGCCCACAGCGGGGAGCACATTGATGCCGACCAGATTGGCCGATGCCTTGCGGAAGTTATCGTTTACGCCGCCGGCAACATCAGCGCCGTCGATGACCAGAACCTTGCGGCCCAGACCAAGCTTGCCGATGTGAGCTTGCAACGCCTGTGTTTTGGCGTCCTTCAACTCGACATTTTCAAGCACGAACAGATTGCCTGCCAACGCCTTACTCGACAAAGCCATTCTCAGGCCGAGAGCACGGATTTTCTTGTTCAGCGAAGGATTGAAGTCACGCAAACGCGCACCATGGGCTTTACCACCACCGATGAAAATAGGTGCACGGCGGTTGCCGTGACGAGCAGTACCGCCGCCTTTTTGGTTGCCGTACTTCTTGCCGGTGCGGGCCACATCACTACGTTCACGAGTTGCGCGAGCGGTGCCGCGCGCCTTTTCACGTTGCCATGTAACAACGCGGTGCAGAATATCAGCGCGTGGTTCCAGACCAAACACGGCATCATTCAGATCGATGTCGCCTTGGGCCTTTGCTTCTAGGGTTTGAACTTTGAGTTTCATGTCTTAACCCTCCTTCTCTTCGGTTGCATCGGCAGCGAGTGCCTCAGCAGCGGGAGTGTCAGCCACTAATACTTCGTCGGCAACCGGCGCTTCATTGTCATTCTTCAGGCCGCCTGGAAAAGGAGCTTCTGATGGAATGGGGAACTTAACCGCATCGCGAACAAGCAACCAACCGTTCTTCGCGCCGGGAACCGATCCCTTTACAAAGATCAAGCCGCGCGCAACATCAGTGCGAACAACTTCCAGATTTTGCTGTGTACGTTGACGGTCGCCCATGTGGCCGGCCATCTTTTTGCCCTTGAACACTTTGCCCGGATCCTGGCACTGGCCGGTTGACCCGTGCGAGCGGTGCGAAACCGACACACCATGCGACGCCCGAAGGCCGCCGAAGTTGTGACGCTTCATCGCCCCCTGAAAACCTTTACCAATCGTGGTGCCCGCGATGTCAACGAATTGACCTTCGAGGTAGTGGGCAGCAGTGATTTCCGCACCGACTTCGATCAGGTTTGCAGGGGTCACGCGGAATTCAGCGATTTTGCGCTTTGGCTCGACATGAGCCTTGGCAAAATGGCCGCGCATCGCCGCCGTTGTCCGCTTGGCCTTGGCCAAACCAGCGCCAAGCTGAACGGCGGTATAGCCATCCCGATCGACGGTGCGTTGGGCAACAACCTGCAGGTTATCAAGTTGAAGAACGGTCACAGGAACCTGTGTGCCATTTTCAAGGAACAGCCGGGTCATGCCCAGCTTTTTTGCAATAACGCCAGAGCGCATAATGATGGCTCCTTACACTTTGATTTCGACGTCAACGCCAGCAGCGAGGTCGAGCTTCATCAGCGCGTCCACGGTCTGTGGTGTTGGGTCTACGATGTCAAGAAGACGCTTGTGCGTGCGAATTTCCCACTGGTCGCGCGACTTTTTGTCGATGTGCGGACCGCGCAAAACGGTGAACTTTTCGATCTTGTTCGGCAGCGGGATCGGACCGCGGACAGTGGCGCCGGTGCGCTTGGCAGTGCTGACGATTTCCGCGGTGCTGGCATCCAGAACACGGTAATCGAAGGCTTTCAGCCGAATGCGAATGGTTTGACCTTGCATTTCATTTTCCTTCGGAACGTAAGACAGGCAACAGGCCCGCCCAATAGGTTCACATTATTCATCGGGGGTTGGCGCGCCCGGTGGGGCGCGCCGAGATAACTTACGCCAGGATCTTCGACACCACGCCTGCGCCGACGGTGCGGCCGCCTTCGCGGATGGCGAAGCGCAGCTTTTCTTCCATCGCAATCGGCGCGATCAAAGTCACGTCGAACTTCAGGTTGTCGCCCGGCATCACCATTTCGGTGCCTTCTGGCAATTCAACTGTGCCGGTCACATCCGTTGTGCGGAAGTAGAACTGTGGGCGGTAGTTTGCAAAGAACGGCGTGTGGCGACCGCCTTCTTCTTTGGTCAGAATATAGGCTTCTGCCTCAAACTTGGTGTGTGGGTTAACCGACTTTGGCTTGCACAGCACTTGGCCGCGCTCAACGCCTTCACGGTCGATGCCGCGCAGCAGGATGCCGACGTTGTCGCCAGCCTCGCCCCGGTCCAGCAGCTTGCGGAACATCTCGACGCCAGTGCAAACCGACTTCTTGGTGTCACGGATACCGACGATTTCAACTTCGTCACCGACGTTGATCACGCCGCGCTCAATCCGGCCCGTCACAACCGTGCCACGGCCCGAGATCGAGAACACGTCTTCGATCGGCATCAGGAACGGCAGGTCAACCATACGGGTTGGGGTGGGGATATAGTCATCCACAGCCTTCATCAGCGCGCGGATCGAGGTTTCGCCAATTTCCGGACGCTCACCAATCATCGCCTGATGCGCCGAACCTTTGATGATCGGAATGTCATCGCCGGGATAGTCGTAGGACGAAAACAGCTCGCGCAGTTCCATCTCGACCAGTTCGATCAGCTCTTCGTCATCCACAAGGTCAACCTTGTTCATGTAGCACACCATGTAGGGAATACCCACCTGGCGACCCAACAGGATGTGTTCGCGGG
>JAYVBJ010000048.1:0-22249 GCA_043750535.1 Sphingomonadales bacterium
GGCGGCGGAAGTTTTACAGAAAAGCCGGGCGTGGACACCCAATGCAACCAGCGAAACAGAAGAAACGCTGGGCACCAGCAGCGCTTCATCCGTAGTTACCAAGCGCCGTTTTTAGATTTAACTCAATCGACTCCGCACCCACTCCGTCACAGCGGCCAGTGCGGCGGCCAGCGCCGCCGGGTTGTCGCCACCTGCCTGGGCCATGTCAGGGCGGCCACCGCCTTTGCCACCCACTTGCAGCGCCACGGCATTCACCAGATCACCGGCCTTGACTTGAGCCATGCAATCTTTGGTAACGCCCGCCACCAGGCTGACTTTGCCGTCCGCCACAGCAGCCAAAACAATCGCCGCTGAGCCGAGTTTGTTTTTGAGTTGATCTACCGTGTCGCGCAACGCCTTGGGGTCTACGCCGTCGAGCAGCGCGGCCAGCACTTTGATGCCGCCGACATCCACGGCTTGCGCGGCCAGGTCACTGCCTTGGCTGCTGGCGATTTTGCCCTTGAGCTGTTCCAGTTCTTTTTCCAGTTTGCGGCTGCGCTCCAGAAGCTGACGCACTTTGTCGTCCACCCCATCACGGCTGGATTTGACCAGATCGGCAATCACCAGTAGCCGCGTTTCGTCAGCGGTGATCCAGTCCAGCGCACGCTGGCCAGTGACGGCTTCGATGCGCCGCACACCCGACGCGACGCCCGCCTCAGAGGTGATTTTGAATACGCCAATGTCACCGGCGCGTTGCACATGCGTGCCGCCACACAATTCCGTGGAAAATTCTCCGATGCTCAGCACTCGCACTTCGTCGCCGTATTTTTCACCGAACAGCGCCATCGCCCCCGCGCCCACCGCTTGGTCATAGGCCATGACGCGGGTCTGAGCCTCGCGGTTGACGCGAATCTGCTCGTTGACCAGGGTTTCGACCTCTTTGATCTGGGACGGCGTCATCGGCTCAAAATGTGAAAAATCAAAGCGCAGACGTTGCGAATCAACCAGTGATCCCTTTTGTGCGACGTGGGTGCCCAACACACGGCGTAATGCAGCGTGCAGCAAATGCGTGGCGGAATGATTCAGCGCAATGGCCTGACGCGCCTCGGGGCGCACGGCGGCTTCCACCTTGTCACCCACGCGCAGCGCGCCCTTGGCCAGCGCCCCGTTATGAATATGCACGCCCTCGCCCTGCTTCTGGGTATCGCGCACCTCGAAACGAGCCTGTGCATTACTGATGACGCCAACATCACCCACTTGGCCGCCGGATTCAGCATAAAACGGGGTGCGATCCAGCACCACTTTACCTGTTTGTGCTGCCTCAAGTATCGGCACAGCGCTGCCGTCTTCACGGTATAGCGCGATGACAGTGGCGGTGTCTGCAAGCTGTGCGTAGCCGCTGAAATCGGTCTTGCCTTCCACGCCCATGAGACGGCCACCATAGGCCACATCAAACTGGCTGGCGGCACGGGCGCGCTCACGCTGCGCGGCCATTTCACGATCAAAACCGGCCATATCGAGGCTCAGGCCACGCTCGCGGGCAATATCACCAGTCAAATCAGCCGGAAAACCATAGGTATCATAGAGACGGAAGATGGTATCACCGGGGATGGTTTTGCCGTTCAGCTTGGCGATGTCTTGCTCGAGCATTTTCAGGCCATTTTCCAGGGTTTCGGCGAAGCGCTCTTCTTCGAGACGCAGCATGCGTTCCACCTGCTCCTGGGCGTGCGTCAGCTCAGGATAAGCGGCGCCCATTTCGACCACCAGCGGCGCGACCAGCTTGTGAAAAAACGACTCCTTGAAACCCAGCTTGTGGCCGTGGCGAATCGCGCGACGGATGATGCGGCGCAGCACATAGCCGCGCCCTTCGTTGGAGGGCAGTACGCCATCGGCAATCAAAAAACTGGTCGAACGCAAATGGTCGGCAATGACGCGGTGGCTTGCCTTCTGTTCGCCTTCCGCTTTGGTTCCCGTGATTTTTTCGGATGCTTCGATCAGCGCGCGAAAGGTATCGGTGTCATAATTGTCATGCACACCCTGCAACACTGCGGCAACGCGTTCCAAGCCCATGCCGGTGTCGATACTTGGTTTGGGCAGTTCGGTTTGGCTGCCATCTTCATGGCGTTCGAACTGCATGAAGACCAGGTTCCAAATTTCAACAAAACGGTCGCCGTCCTCATCCGCAGATCCCGGAGGACCGCCAAATATATGATCGCCATGGTCGTAGAAAATCTCGCTGCACGGACCGCACGGGCCGGTGTCACCCATTGACCAAAAATTGTCATTGGTGGCGATGCGGATGATCCGTTCTTCAGGCAATCCGGCAATCGTGCGCCAAAGGTCGAACGCTTCGTCGTCGGTATGATAAACGGTTGCAGTCAGGCGGTTTGGATCAATCCCCCAGACTTTTGTCAGCAATGTCCATGCATGCGTGATCGCGTCTGCCTTAAAATAATCCCCGAAAGAAAAATTTCCCAGCATCTCGAAAAAAGTGTGATGCCGGGCGGTATAGCCAACATTGTCGAGGTCATTATGCTTGCCGCCCGCACGAACGCATTTTTGACTGGAAACCGCACGCGGAATTTGGCGGCTTTCCAAACCGGTAAATACATTCTTGAACGGCACCATCCCGGCATTGACGAACATCAATGTCGGGTCATTATACGGCACCAATGGCGCGGATTGCACCACATCATGGCCCACGCCCCCAAAATAGTCGAGGAATGCGCGGCGAATATCATTTGTTGAGCTCATAATCACGCGACTTAGGCGACCAGTATGCCTGCTGCAAGTGCGTTATATCGTTTATACAAATCGGTCACGCATAAGCATAAGCGCCGCCTTTTGCGAGCGCGGCTTGGTAACCCGGCATCGCATGGATCATTTTTACAAACGCAGCGAGTTTTGGCATTTTGGCGCCATAACCCTGTGCCACCGCTATTTCTGCCGGAAAGATCATCATAATGTCTGCGCCGGTCAAGCTGTCTCCCACGAAATATCCAGAAGGCTGAATGCTGTCCTCCATGAATTGAAAGTGGCTTTCGAGTTGTTGATCGATGCGCGGCTTCAATGGTTCTGCGGCATCGCCAAGGCGTGACGTATATAAACGCAGCAGTATCGGCGTCATCGCAGAGCCTTCGGCAAAGTGCAGCCATTCCAGATAACGGACATGGTTGTTGGTGCCGCGCGCAGGCACAAGATGTGCGCCGCCATGACGCTCACACAGATATTCGGTGATTGCGCCGGATTCGCAAACCAATTTGCCGTCGTCCTCGATCATCGGCGATTTGCCGAGCGGATGCAGCGCCGTGAGGCTGGGCGGTGCCAAGTTTGTTACTGCATCGCGTTGATGATGTTGGATTTCATAAGGCACGCCAAGTTCTTCGAGCAGCCAGAGAATACGCTGCGAACGGCTGTTGTTTAAATGATGGACGGTCAGGGTCATGCGTTCTTCCTTTTCAAAATCCGACTTAACGCCGTTGCGGGTCATAATTGCTGCTATTTCATGGACAAGGTTGGCTGCCAATATGGCGGTTACTTCATTAATGTCACGCATTGGATTCAATTCGGCAATTTCTGCTCCGATTATGCGCGCGCTTTGCGTGTGTAAACTTCACCCAGTCTCTGACCGCACGGCTCGGGACGTGAAACATCGGATACTTCGGATGGATCAATTTCGTTCAGGCCGAACCCGATATAAAATGGCCCGCCTCGGGGTGGGTCGAGGCGGGCCAGCGTGCGGTCTTTCAGGCGAAAAACCGCACACTTCACTCCAAGGGGGAGGAGGAAGTTTAAAACTGAAACGACGTTAGAATTTAGATGTCGGTATCGATTTCGGATTCGGTTTCCGTGCCCTCGTCTGGTCCAGGCCCAACGAGCATTTCTTCCGCTACTTCATCAACCTTACCGCGAATGGCAGCTTCAAGTTTGGCCGCCAGCTCAGGGTTTTCGACCAAGAAGGTTTTGGAATTCTCGCGTCCCTGACCAATGCGGACCGAGTCATAGCTAAACCAACTACCGGACTTTTCGACCACACCAGCTTTCACACCCAGATCCAGCAATTCGCCCGTTTTAGAGATACCCTGACCATACATGATATCAAATTCGACCTGCTTAAATGGCGGAGCGACTTTGTTCTTTACCACTTTCACCCGCGTCGCATTGCCGACGATGTCTTCGCGATCCTTGATCTGGCCGATACGGCGAATATCAAGACGCACGGAAGCATAAAATTTGAGCGCGTTGCCGCCGGTCGTGGTTTCCGGCGAGCCATACATCACACCAATTTTCATACGGATTTGATTGATAAAAATAACCATGCAGTTCGAACGGCTGATCGAACCGGTGATCTTGCGTAATGCCTGGCTCATCAAACGGGCCTGCAGGCCAACATGGGTGTCGCCCATCTCGCCTTCAATTTCAGCGCGCGGAACCAATGCAGCCACCGAATCGATTACCAGAATATCAACCGCGTTAGAACGCACCAATGTATCGGCAATCTCCAAAGCTTGTTCGCCCGTGTCGGGTTGCGACACGATCAGATTATCAATGTCGACGCCCAACTTTTTCGCATAGGACGGGTCAAGCGCATGTTCCGCATCAATAAACGCGGCGGTACCGCCTGCTTTTTGACATTCCGCAATCACATGCAAAGTAAGCGTCGTTTTGCCCGAGCTTTCCGGACCGTAAATTTCAATGACACGGCCCTTCGGAAGGCCGCCGATACCAAGTGCAATGTCCAGCCCCAAAGAACCCGTCGAGATTGCCTCGATATTCATGGCCTCTCTGCTACCCAACTTCATTGCAGAACCCTTACCAAAGGCGCGGTCAATTTGCGCCAACGCAGCTTCAAGGGCCTTTTCGCGATCACTATCTTTCATTTTTGCCTGACTTCCCGTTTCTATCACTTTAAGATTTACAGCCATTGTCCCACTCCTTAGCTCTGTTTTGTGAAGACCCACCCGGATCGTCTGAAACAGTTTGTATGCTATTTGTTCCAATAGAACAAGAGTAGAACGAAATTATTTATTCTTTTTTTATCAATCGGTTTTTGCAGCAAGGGCGTCGCGGACGGCTTCTGCGATTTGTTGCACCGAAAATGGCTTCGGTAAAAAATACACATTTTCCAAATTGATCGATTCCCTCAGCTGTTCTTCGGCATAGCCCGACATGAACAGGATTTTTACTTCCCCGTAAGTTTCGCGCAATTTTCTGGCCATAGTCGGGCCGTCCATATTGGGCATAACCACATCAGAAACGATAAGGTCATAGCGTTTTCCTTCGGCAAACAATTGCACGCCTTCTTCGCCGTCACGCGCCGTTTCGATGACATAGCCTTGCCTTACCAACGCGCGTTCTGCCACGGCGCGAACCATATCCTCATCCTCGACAATCAAGACCCGGCCGCTGCCCCAAAGATCACGCGGCTTTTCGGCCGGACGTTTGGCAGGTTTGTCTGTGTCGTCGGGCTTACCGACATGCACCGGCAAAAATATATCGAACCGCGTCCCTTTGCCGATTACCGAATCTGCAAAGATGAAGCCGCCGGATTGTTTCACGATCCCATAAACCGTCGATAATCCTAAGCCTGTGCCTTTGCCCACTTCTTTGGTGGTAAAAAAAGGTTCAAATATTTTGCTCAGATTCTCCTTTGAGATTCCGGTCCCGCTATCCACGACTGAAAGCTGCACATAATCGCCAATTGGCAAAATATCGCTGCCCATTGCGCGGACTTCCCCTTGCGATACCGGCTTGGTCGAGATCGACAGCACGCCGCCGCTTGGCATGGCATCGCGTGCGTTTACGCCGAGGTTGACAATAACCTGTTCCAATTGCCCGGGATCGGCCCGCACGGTTCCGGTACCACGGCCATGATGCACCTCCAACCGTACCTTTTCGCCCAGCAACCGCTTCAGCAAATTGGAAACTTCCGCTACCACATCGGGCAATTGCAATATTTGCGGCCGCAACGTTTGCTGACGGGAAAATGCCAGCAATTGCCGCGTCAGGCTGGCCGCGCGGTTGCTGTTATTCCGGATCTGCTGGATATCATCATAATCGCTATCGCCGGGCTGATGGCGCAGCAACATGAGGTCGCAATAACCAATGATAGCGGTCAATATATTGTTGAAATCATGGGCAACGCCGCCGGCCAATTGCCCAACTGCCTGCATTTTGGTCGCTTGCGCCACTTGCCGCTTTAGCTTTGTTTCCTCGCTATTGTCCTTTAATCCGATCAATACCGATGCATCACCAAGCCCGCGAACCCCCGCTATCGACAATGCAATGACCTCGTCTGGCCGATCTTTCAACCGCACAGCAATGTCGCCCGACATTGATTGGCCGCGGGCATAACGGCGGATACTCTCGGATACCGCAGCTTTGTCTTCATTTATCACCAGATCGCCGGGATAAGGCGGTAATTTTTCAACCGTCATATCAACAACACGGGCAAATGCTTCATTGGCGAACAGGAAACGGCCGTCGCGGTCAACCAACGCCAATCCCAATGGCAGCGTCGAAAGCAATTGTTCGACATGACTGAGCGCAGAGGCGCGGTCAGTAGTTGCCCCATCATCATCAACCGCCAGCAGCATCGAGGCACCTTGTTGACCAGCCCCGCCCAGCGGCACATGCATCAACCGAATGGGCAGGCCCTTTCGCCCTTCGCGTTCAAAGAATATACGGCCTTTTTCATCCATCCGCATGAACGCGGCAAGTTCACGTCCGATGATGTTGCTATTTTCTGTACCCGTCGACCGCAAGGCAAAGGCCGCATTTGCCGAACGGATACGGCCATCTGCGCTCAACGATACGGCCATGATGCCGGAACCGGACATCGCATAACCGATCCGCCCGGAAATCAAATCAGCCGCCCGCGATTCGATGTCACGTTTTTCCAGCGGCGCAAACCACCAGAGCAGATATTCATCGCCTGCGCCCGACCGGATTGCTTTGACCGTGTATTCAAACTTATTGTGGCGCAAGCCTTCGGCTGTTGCTTGGCCATCGCGCCAGGCCGCACGCGCGAGTTCGGTCAGCATCTCACGGCCGGCATCATCGACGGCAATATCGGGAGGGGCGCTTAGCCCCTCAAACCACTGCGTAAACAGGCTGTTGGCACAGACCAAACGCCCTGCTCTATCGCTAATAGCCACCGCTGCGCCCGATAAAGAGGCTGCCGTCCGCGTTACCGACCAATCGGGCGGCATTGTTCCTGCGGCAATCGCCGCCGGGGCGTTTTTACGGGCATATTCAATATACGCCCAAAAGCTAATCTGGGCCGCTGCAAAACCCGCAACCAATCCCAAATTCCGCGTCGCCAGCCAAATCAATCCCAACGACAGCAGCCCAGCGGCGACAAGCATCACCACCAACTTGCGGTTCTGGGCGTTGTCCTGTGCCCCGTCTCCACCAAATAGCTGCAAAGAAGTTGGTGTGGACAGGCCGGTCAATTGAAATCCTCGTTATGTTACCAAATGCGAACCCGCTTTTCGGGAGCGAGATATATTTTTCGTGCCGTTTTTGGCTGGAACGCATCATGGCATTTGTCAAGGTTTCGTAACAGCCGGGCACGTTGTTCTGGCGGACAAAGCGGGCCGGTAATAAGACGTTGGCGCAAATTCGCCGCGATATCTGCGCCGGGTGTAAATTCACCCTTCACTTATTCGCACGGCGTCGCCATTTGCGAACCAGCATCCAGCGCCACAAGCCAGCAGCCAATACATACCCTATGGAAGCGCTAACCACCGCAATAATGGCCAATCCGGCGAGCATAGCAGGCGCTGCATCCGACAGCAGCCAAGTGATCCATTCGGAAAACGATGCATTACTCTCGATCAACACCTGAAACCGGCCAACATCGGCCCCAAGATGTAGAACCTTGTTACCAATGTAAACCGAAGCAGCAAGGATGAACGGCGTCGTTGCCGGCATGCTTAAGAACGTCATGGCGGCACCCAAAGGAACATTGGCGCGAACCGGCAAGGCCAGCAGTGCTACGCCCGCGATTTGCACTCCGGGTATCAGCAGAAAAATTCCGACCAACAGTCCCAAAGCAACGCCACGCGGAACTGAACGCCGCGTAAATCGCCACAACGCGGGATGGAACACGCGCTTGGCAAACGGCCGCAGCAACGCGCTCTTTTCAAAGCTTTCACGCGATGGCATTTGCTTTTGCAGCCAATTAGGGATTTTTTCAGCCTTTTTCACGCATCACTCGCCCTTGTTCGCGCTTCCAATCGCGTTCTTTTTCCGTCGCCCGTTTGTCGGGAGCTTTCTTGCCCTTGGCCAGCGCAATTTCTACTTTCGCCCGTCCCCGGTCGTTAAAATAAATAGACAGCGGCACGACGGTCATCCCCTGCCGCATAACCGCTGCATAAAGCTTGTTTATCTCACGGCTGTTAAGTAACAGTTTACGCGGCCTTTTGGGTTCGTGATTAAACCGGTTGCCATGGCTGAATTCCGGGATGTTGGCATTAACCAGCCAGACATTGCCGTCTTTTACCTCGGCATAGCTGTCGGCAATATTGCCCTCGCCAAAGCGCAGTGATTTCACCTCGGTTCCGGTCAACGCGATGCCAGCTTCGAATTTGTCGGTCAGGAAAAAATCATAGCGTGCGCGCCGATTTTCGGCGACCGTTTTGACTTTCACAAATGCTTCGGGTTTTGGGCGTACCATCAGAGTAGTCCTGCATTCTCCAAAGCCGCATCAACCAGACGGCAACTGTCTGCGCTTGGCGGGGTCATCGGCAGGCGAAGTTCGGTTGGGAATCCTTCGATAACCCGCGACATTGCGTATTTGATCGGACCGGGTGAGGCGTCTGAAAATAGAGCCTTATGAAGAGGATACAGCTTATCATTCAGATCTCGTGCCAGATCATAATCACCCTGGGCGCAGGCCGCCTGAAAATCGGCGCATAACTTGGGGGCAACATTTGCAGTCACCGAAATGCACCCCACGCCGCCGCTTGCGTTGAATGCCAAAGACAATTCATCGACACCTGACAGCAGGCAAAAATCTTTGCGGCAATCGAGCCGATGTTCGGTCACGCGCGACAAATCGCCACTTGCGTCCTTTATGCCCGCAACCGACGGTAACAAAGAAAGCGCCGCGACTGTTTCCGGTTTAATATCGGTCACCGTTCGCGCTGGCACATTGTATAGGATCAACGGCAAGTCATTTTTCTCAGTCAGCGCCGAAAAATGCGCGTAAATCCCCTCTTGATTGGGCCGGTTGTAGTATGGCGCGACCACTAAACCAGCCGCTGCGCCGCATTTCTTGGAGAAATTCAAATGGAGCATGGCGTTGGTGGTGTCATTTGATCCACATCCGGCGATAATCGGAACCCGGCCTGCGGCCTGTTCGATACACACCTCGATCACACGGTGATGCTCGGCATTTGACAATGTCGAGCTCTCGCCTGTCGTCCCGCAAGGAACCAGCGCGCTTGATCCCTGCTCAATTTGCCAATCGACAAGCGCGCGAAAATGCTTCTCGCTAAACGCTCCATCGCGAAAAGGAGTCACTAGAGCCGGAATTGAGCCGGAAAACATGGATTTTATTCCTTACATAGAGTCAAAGCGTGGCTATACATCACTGATTGGTTTAATTCAGCCTCCGCTAAGGAAACATCCCTTAATATGTCTAATATGGTAAAGCATCTGATTTCGACAACCGCCTTCATTCTTCCTGCTATCGTTATGGCAGCGCCTGCACAGGCGCAACAAATTGAATGGCGCAACGGCGTTGGTAACGGCCAGATGGTTGTTCCCACCAGCCAGGTCGATCCCAGTCAAGGCAACATTCCTGCGGCGTTACAGCGTTGGCGCATGTTAAGCCAGACCGGAAACTATAGCTTTGGCGAATATGCGTCGTTCTTGCTGACATACCCCAATTGGCCGGGCGAAAAAGTCATGCGGCAAAATGCAGAACAAGCCATTGACCTCAACAGCTACTCCCCGTCGCAAACAATTGCCTATTTTGAACGATTGGAGCCGACCACAAATACCGGGCGGGCAAAATTTGCGATCGCCCTGGCTACGGCGGGCGACAAGGCCCGGGCCGAAAACTGGGGCCGCCGGGCTTGGCGTGAGGGGCCGCTTACCGATGACGACGAGGCACGCATATTGAGTTGGATGGCTGCGAAGTTGACCACTGACGATCATGATGCCCGCGCCGACAAACTGCTTTGGTTAAAGGCTACACGCGCTGCAGAGCGGGTCTTGCCGTACACATCGAACGCCCGGCGCAACGCATTTGCCGCCCGCATTTCGCTGAAGAACGGATCGGGCAATGATCTTGCATCACTGGGCAACGCAGCCAATGCGGACCCCGGCTTATTGGCTGACCGTGCGATGGCGTTGCGCGCGCAAGGCAATGGCTGGGCCGCCCGCGAATTGTTGGCAAACCGCAATACATTGCTGCTGCCGCCTGCCGACACCGAAGAATGGTACGAAGTTTTGCTCACCATCGCACGTGAAGCCGCGAACGACGGCCAATATGACATGGCCTACCGGATTGCATCCCGCGTCGATGATGGCATCGCGCAGGGTAAAGCGGTGCGCGACCAGTCAATCGGTGTCCGCGATGATTACACCAGCCTAACTTGGCTTGCCGGAACTATGGCGCTGAACAAGCTCAACCGCCCAAAAGATGCGGTGGGCATGTTTGAACGCTACAGCCAGGGCGCAAAATCACCCCAGACAAAGACCAAAGGATATTATTGGGCCGGGGTCGCCGCGAAACGCGCTGGCGACGTCACGGCGGCAAACGGCCATTTTGAAAAAGCCGCGCCATTCTACGATCAATTTTACGGTCAATTGGCCAACGAAGCCTTGGGACGCCGCATCAGCGCGGCAGGTGCTGTAGCTTCCATTCCGGCATTGCCTTCTGCCGATTCGTCCTCGGTATTTCAAGCAGCAAGATTGGCTCCGAGATTTGGTGACCACAAGGAACAAACACTTTTCCTGCGCGCGATTGCCAATTCAATCCAGTCCGAGCAACAATATATCGACGCGATCAGCCTTTCCAAAGCGATTGGCCGCCCGGACTTGTCGGTCATGGCGGGCCGCAATGCCCGTATCGATGGCCATAGCAGCTTGATCCCTTATGGTTTTCCTACGGTATCCGTCCCTGCGGGTCATAACCATAATTGGACGATGATCCACGCCATCACCCGGCAAGAGAGCCAATTTGACCGCGAGGCGATCAGCCATGCCGGTGCTCGCGGCCTGATGCAGCTAATGCCGGGAACGGCGAAGGAAACGGCCGGCAAGATTTCGCTGGGATATAGCCGCGAATCTTTGACCGATGATCCCGATTACAATGTGAAACTGGGATCAACCTATATTCAGGCGATGATGAATTATTTCGGCGGCAGCTACCCGCTTGCGGTGGCCGCTTACAATGCTGGTCCCGGCAATGTGAACAAATGGCTGCGCGCCAATGGTGATCCGCGCACTGGCGCGATCAGCATGCTGGATTGGATCGAACAAATCCCGATCTATGAAACCCGCAACTATGTGCAGCGCGTGCTCGAAAACGCGGTTGTCTATGATTTGCAGCATCCCGACAAGGCACATATCAAGGCGGCCTATCCGCTCAGCGCCTATCTTGGAAAATCCGTTCCTGGATGATTCGCCTTCGGCCTGAACGCAAACTTGCAGAACGCAGCAATCCCATCACTCCGGCAGGATATGATGCGTTGCGGGCGCGCTATGTAGAACTGTTCGAGGTCGAACGGCCAAGGATGGTTGAAACCGTAAGCTGGGCGGCAGGCAATGGCGACCGCAGTGAAAATGGCGATTACATCTATGGCAAAAAACGCCTGCGCGAAATTGATGGCGAAGTGCGGCATATTTCAAAGCGGATGAAGGCGGCAAACATCATCGACCCAGCGCAGCAACCTGACAAAGCGCATGTCTATTTTGGGGCAACGGTCGGGCTGGCCGACGAAAATGATAATCATCGCACAGTGACAATTGTGGGCGACGATGAAACCGACACAGATCAAGGATTAATCGGGTGGAGCGCGCCGCTGGCCATCGCCCTGCGAAAAGCCGCCATTGGCGATTTACGAACGGTTATTTTGCCATCTGGGCCAAAAGAATGGGAAGTAATTTCTGTAAGTTATCCGTCTAATGACGGTTAGAGAGTGGGATGACGTTGGATTGAACCTTTCCTTCTAAACCGTAGTGCTGAGCTTGTCGAAGTACGTCTCTAAGTGAAGCGCCCTTCGACAGGCTCAGGGCTACGGTATTGGGCGGGCTTAATGTCACTGCAGCCTAAAGCAGCCCAATCTATTCAAACGCCTGCTTCGCCAACTCTGCTATCTCGCCAGTAACTTCGGGAAAATCCTGCGGCACGTGCGATTGCAATTCCTGCAAGATATGCCGCAGCACCGCAATACGCGCTGCCTTTTGATTGTTGCCGTCAATCGCAGTCCACGGCGCCCAGCGTGTATCAGTTTGCGCGAACATTTCGGCAAATGCCGCGAGGTAATCGTCACGCTTTCCCCGATTACGAAAATCCTCGGCGGTTACTTTCCAGCGTTTTGACGGTTCAGAAAGCCGTTCTTTCAGCACCTCATCCTGCGCCTCTTGGGTAACATGCAGGAAAATCTTGATCAGCTTTGTACCGATTTCCACCTGCTGCGATTCAAATTCGTTGATCTCGTCATAGCCGCGCCGCCATTCCGCCTCGCTGCAAAATCCTTCCACCCGCTCCACCAGAACGCGCCCATAATGGCTGCGGTCAAGGATGTGAATTTCCTCACTGCGCGGTAACTTGTTCCAAAACCGCCACAGAAAATGCTTGTCTTTCTCTTCGGCTGTCGGCGCGCTGATCGGAAATACTTCGACATAGCGCGGGTCCATATTGGCCGTCAGCCGCTTAATCGCTCCGCCCTTGCCGGCTGCATCCCAGCCCTCAAAGGTGATCAGCGTGCGGCATTTATGCAATATATGCAGCGACTGCTGCTCCGCCAATTGCTTCTGCAATTCAGCCAAGTCTTCGGCATAGTCACCGTCATATTTTTCGCCAGATTCAAATTCGGAAAGATCAATACTCATCATCGTCTTTGAGCATCATTCTTGGTCGCGAACAAGCCGCTGAATTCCCCTGTTCCCAATAGGGACAATCACGCTTTCGGTGCTTGTTCCACAATCCGGATGTTAAGCTCGCGCAGCTGCTTGGCCGAAACAGGTCCCGGTGCGCTCATCATCAGGTCTTCGGCTTTTTGGTTCATTGGGAATACGATGACTTCACGAATATTCGGTTCATTGGCCAGCAACATCACAATCCGGTCGATGCCCGGCGCGCTGCCACCATGCGGCGGTGCACCGAATTTGAAGGCGTTGATCATCCCGGAGAAATTTTCATCAACATCGGCTTGGGTGTAACCGGCGATTTCAAAGGCTTTGTACATTATTTCAGGGCGGTGGTTGCGGATCGCGCCCGATGATAGCTCCACCCCGTTGCAAACAATGTCATATTGGAATGCAAGAATGTCGAGCGGATCCATGGTTTCCAGTGCTTCCATTTCACCTTGCGGCATAGAAAATGGGTTGTGACTGAAATCAACCTTTTTGGCTTCTTCGTCATATTCAAACATCGGGAAATCGACGATCCAGCAAAATTCAAATGTTCCCTCGGGAATAAGATCCAACTGTTCCGCACACCTGGTTCGGGCGGCTCCGGCCAGTTTCACCACTTTGTCTTCCTTGCCAGCAGCAAAGAAACAGCCATCATCTGGACCAAGCCCCAATGCGGCATACAAAACGAGCATCGCCTCTTCGCCGTGGTTTTTGGCAATCGGCCCGCCAAATTCGCCGCGCTTTCGCGTTACATAACCAAGCCCGGCATGGCCTTCACTACGGGCCCATTCATTCATATCGTCAAAGAATTTGCGGCTCTTTTCTGCGGTCTTTGGTGCAGCAATGGCACGAACAACGCCGCCCTCGCCTACGATCCGTTCAAACAAGCCAAAGCCCGATGTTCTGAAATGGTCAGTTACGTCGTTGATGATAATCGGATTGCGCAAATCGGGTTTATCGTTGCCATATTTTAACATCGATTCGCGGTAAGGTATGCGCGGGAACGGCATGGCGCTGACCTTACGGCCATTGGCAAATTCTTCAAAAATGCCATGAAGAACTGGTTCAATCGCATTGAATACATCGTCTTGCGTTACAAAGCTCATTTCAAAATCGAGTTGATAAAATTCGCCCGGTGACCGGTCCGCCCGTGCATCTTCATCACGGAAACACGGTGCAATTTGAAAATAGCGGTCGAACCCGGCCACCATCAACAGCTGTTTAAACATCTGCGGAGCTTGCGGTAGCGCATAGAATTTGCCGGGATGGATCCGGCTCGGCACCAGATAGTCACGCGCGCCCTCGGGCGACGACGCGGTTAGGATGGGTGTCTGAAACTCGGTAAAACCTTGATCGATCATTCTGCGCCGCACGCTGGAAATCACATTTGATCGCAACACGATATTATTGTGCAAGCGTTCCCGCCGCAAATCGAGATAGCGGTATTTAAGCCGGGTTTCTTCGGGATATTCTGCGTCGCCAAATACCGGCAAGGGCAATTCGTCGGCGGTTGATTGCACGGTCACTTCGCGGGCACGCACCTCTATGTCACCGGTTGGCAAATTGGCATTCACCGTTGCCGTGTCCCGGGCAACGACTTCGCCGGTAATCGTCACCACCGATTCGCTGCGCGCGCGATCCAACACCTTAAACGCCTCTGAATCGATATCGGTTACAATTTGTGTCAGGCCATAATGATCGCGCAAATCGACAAAAAGTAACCCGCCATGGTCGCGTTTACGGTGAACCCATCCTGAAAGACGAACCTGCTGTCCGACATGATCAGCACGCAATTCTGCGCATTTATGGGTACGATAGGCGTGCATATGATAATATCCGTAGATTGGAATGTGCTAAAATTGGAAGCTGTGCGCTACACAAGTCACCGTCCCCTTTGTCAAGCCGTGAATGACTGCTAAGGGCTTCAAACATGAAAATCCTTCCACTGATCACCGATAGCAAACAACTCGCCGAATTTTGTGGCCGTCTGGCAAAGGCGCCTTACGTCATCGTCGATACCGAATTTATGCGTGAGAACACATATTATCCCGACCTGTGTCTTGTGCAATTGTCCGATGGGAAAGAAGCGGCGGCAGTTGATCCGAAGGCCGACGGCATTGATTTGAAACCGATGCTGGATTTGCTGACCGACAATGAAGACATATTAAAGGTGTTCCATGCGGGCGGCCAGGATATCGAAATATTCTACAATCTGACAGGCCGCACCCCGCACCCGATGTTCGACACCCAAATTGCCGCGATGGCATTGGGCCAAGGCGAGCAGGTGGGATATTCAAATTTGGTTGATCTGTGGCTGGGTATTCAAATCGACAAAGGCGCCCGGTTTACCGATTGGTCGCGGCGGCCATTGGACAAACGCCAGCTTGATTACGCCGTTGCCGATGTTACCCATCTTGCGGAGATATTCCCGATGATGCTGGAAAAATTGAAGGAAACTGGCCGGGGTCAATGGCTGGACCACGAAATGGAGCGGATTTCCAACGTCGAGAATTACCGTAACGACCCTGAAAAAGCTTGGGAAAAAGTGAAAGTTCAATCGCGCAAACCAGAAGTTCTCGGCCGCGTCAGAGCGATGGCTGCATGGCGCGAGATTGAAGCACGCAACAAAAACATCCCACGCGGCCGGATCATGAAGGATGAGACCCTCGGCGACATCGCATCACATCCGCCAAAGACGCAGTCCGAATTGCCAAAGGTTCGCGGCCTTTCCCCCGCTTGGCGGGACAATGAAATCGGACAGCGCCTGATGGTTGCCATTAGCCAATCGACGCCAATTGATCGGGACACTTTATCGGAGCGTAATCGCACCGGAACCGGCGGAGGAAAAGAAGGCGCGCTTGTCGCCGACTTGCTCAAATTGCTCCTCAAGATCCGCTCGCGAGAAATCAACGTCGCATCGCGGCTGATCGTCAAAGCCGAAGAGCTGGAA
This sequence comes from Sphingomonadales bacterium, assembly GCA_043750535.1. Lineage (GTDB taxonomy): Bacteria > Pseudomonadota > Alphaproteobacteria > Sphingomonadales > Sphingomonadaceae > Sphingorhabdus_B. The sequence continues at coordinate 16,025 of JAYVBJ010000048.1, forward strand.
AGATTGGCGGCGGGCGAACGGGACGGCTTGCAGCTACTCACCGGATGGCGGTTTGAACAGTTTGGCCGGGATGCTCTCGATTTGGTCGAAGGGCGGCTCGCTTTTGCAGTCGTAAACGGCAAACTTCAGATGACACGCACGCTAAAAGAGGATGACATTTGAGTTAAACAAAACACCGTTCGTGCTGAGCCTGCCTGCGTACAGGTTGCTTGCCTCATCCACCGGCAGGCTCAGGACGAACGGAAATGGAGTAAAGCTAATAAAAGAATGACGCCGCCGCCCCAGTCAATTTTACGCCAATATCCGCTTTACCAACCCCAGACTGACCGGAGCATTTTCAGCAAGCGCCAACGCATTGGCGTCGCGTGCAAAGTTTTCGATGTCGGCGTAGCGGCGGTTGATGCGGCGCGCGACATAATTAAGCGCCTCGATTCCAATCGCCGTTCCCCGGTCCGCCAGATGTTTTTGAATTAACTGGGCCAACAATTCATCGTCGGGCAACGGGATTTGAATCAGCAACGCACTCGCCAAACGCGAACGCAGGTCCTGCAACCCAATTTGCCAATCTGCCGGTGCAAATTGTGAAATCAGCAACAATGGCCGCGCCGTTTCTTGTACCCGGTTCCAAGCGTTAAACAGGGTTACTTCACCAACCGAATCGGCATTATCAATCGTCACCCCATCGACTTGCGATGCAAAATACCGCGCCATCAGGCTCTTTCCGCTGCGCGCTGGCCCACACAGAATCGCACACCGGCTTGGCCAATTGGCGGCATCACTCAACGCAGCAGCGCAAGCCGCGTTTGATTCGGTGATAATCAAGCTGGCAGCCTTGCCAGGCCTCAACTCATCAAGGGGTAAAGCGATTTGCCGCATAAATTGTGACCTAGAATCAGGGATGACGGCTTAGTTATTGCTGTCGGCTTCAGCTTCGCGAGCCCTGCGTTCCTCTTTGGCCCTGCGTTCTGCTTCCTTACGCGCTTTCTTTTCCGCCTTTTCCCGCTCGCGCTCCAGCTTCTTTTGTTGTTTTTCCAACTCTCTGATTTCTTTTTCGGTCAACTGCACCGGCGGCGGCGGCGGCGGCGGTGGTGGAGGTGGCGGAGGCGCAACCGGTGCGATATCCTGATCAAGTACGTCTAGCGGCACAACGTCCAAGCGATCCGGTTTCGCTGGCCGGTTCAAATCACTGGTATCTCTGGTTGGCGCAGGCGCAACAGGCAAGTCTTCGTCAAGCGCTTCTTCGTCAATCAACGCTTGTTCAAAAATCAGCGAGGTATCCGCACGCAGCCGGCCAGCGGCCAAGGCGCTTTGGAACAATTCATCCATTTTTTTGACACCGGCATTCATCATCGCCGGCACACCCTTGCCGTTCGGCGCGCTTAACGTAAAACTGCCCAGATATTTGTTGTCTGGCCCATAGCGCGCGGAAAAATGGGCCGTCACCGGACCGCCTGGCCATTGTCGTTGCAACCGGACAATTGGCATGATGACATCTGCGGCGCCAAATTGATCCAATATCGTTCGCCACCAGTTGCGTCCGCGCCGATCCAACTGACCGGCGTTCAGCAGCAATGATTCGGAACCAATTCCGCTGGGACGGACATAGTCGATGCGGCTGTCTGCGGTGCGGAATTTGGCCCACGCATCTTGCCACGCATTGCGTTGTTCAAAAACGATTGGCGCGCCGCCATCCCAAATTACCGGTATGACCAACAAAGGTGCAGATCGCCGCGAAATACCGCGAACGCCCAATAACTGCCCGGCACGCGCGCGGTCGAACACGACGCCCAATTTGGCGATGTAGCGGTGCGGGCCCATTTCCTCTTCTTCAACAACAATGGCGGACACGATGCCGTTTAGTGACGAATCAGATAGCGACGATTTGCCGCCGCCATGGTTGCGCGCCCACAATGCGCTCCATGCCAGGCGTTGCGCTTCTTCCCAGCCTTTTTTGCGGGCTTCCTCGGCAGTTTTGCCAGTCGTCTCAACTTCGATACCGGAAATTTCAAAGTCACCAGTGCTCGCAATCGGCATGATTCCGCGCTTTGGCCCCTCAATCTGGGCGACGACGACCACGCTCCCGGCGATCACCAGCGGCAACGATAACGCCGCGACCAAGCCGCGATTGTTGTTAAGTTTTACGAACCATTTTTTCATTACCGCGCCTTTTGGCGACATTGGCATGGAAATCCAAGTCTCTTCTCGCTAGCAGCATAAAAATGGACTCAAAATATAACCAAACCGAACCCTATACCTATGCCAAAGCTGGCGTATCCATCGACGCCGGAAACGCGCTCGTCCGCGCCATTGCGCCGCTGGCGAAGGCCACACGCCGCGCCGGGGCCGACGCAGACCTTGGCGGATTCGGAGGATTCTTTGATTTAAGGGCGGCAGGCTTTAATGATCCGCTGCTCGTCGCCGCCAATGACGGGGTCGGTACAAAACTGAAACTGGCGATTGATTCGGGCCGCCATGACGGCGTCGGCATCGATTTGGTGGCGATGTGCGTCAATGATTTGATCGTGCAAGGCGCTGAGCCATTATTTTTCCTCGATTATTACGCCACCGGCAAACTCGACATCGAAGTTGCCACCGCCGTGGTTGCGGGCATTGCCGAGGGTTGCAAGATCGCCGGTTGCGCGCTGATCGGCGGCGAGACCGCGGAAATGCCGGGCATGTATAGCGATGATGATTATGATCTCGCCGGGTTTTGTGTGGGTGCGGTCGAACGCGGGGATGTGCTGACCGCTGATAAGTTGGACGATGGCGATGTGCTGCTGGGGCTGGCATCGTCCGGCATCCATTCCAACGGGTTTTCGCTGGTGCGCCGGTTGGCGGCGGACAAGGGCTGGAAACTGGACCGGCCAGCGTTGTTTGACCAAGATGTGATCCTGATCGACGCCTTGATGGCGCCAACCAAAATTTACGTGAAATCATTGCTGCCGTTGGTGCGCACGGGCAAAATTCACGCGATGGCGCATATTACCGGCGGCGGATTGCTGGAAAATATCCCGCGCGTTTTGCCCGATCATCTGCATGCCTTTGTTGATGCCGACAGCTGGGAACAGCCGCGATTGATGGCGTTCCTGCAAGCACAGGGCAATATCGAACCCGAAGAAATGGCGCGCACATTCAATTGCGGCGTCGGTATGGTGATCGCGGTTGCCGAAGCTGATGTTGCCGATGTTACAGCTGCGCTGGAGGCCGCTGGCGAAACCGTCCACCGCATTGGCCACATCGCGGCGGGGGCAAAAGGCTGCACCGTTTCGGGCCGCGCCGAAACCTGGAGCGCGACAGGTGCATGGACCGCGACGCATGCGGGATGAATTCCTCCCCGATACGGGGAGGGGAACCGCCCGCAAAGCGGGGGGTGGAGGGGCACGCGCAGAGCGGTTCCGCTACTCGAAGTCAAGCCAACCAACATGTGCCCCTCCCCCATGCTACGCATGGTCCCCCTCCCCGTTCCGGGGAGGATTTTATGACTAGAGCCAAAGTCGCCGTCCTGATTTCCGGCAGCGGCAGTAACATGGCCGCATTGCTCTACGCCGCCAAGGCCGCCGACTGTCCGTATGAAATCGTACTCGTCGCCAGCAACAACCCCGAAGCGCCGGGCCTGAAACTGGCCGCAGCGGAAGGGATTGCCACCTTTGCGCAAGCCCATAAAGGCATCGACCGCGCCGTCCACGACGCGATGATGCACGACCGGATTGTTCATCACTGTGCCGATTATGTCGCGTTGGCGGGATATATGCGGATATTGTCGGCAGAGTTTGTGGCGCGGTGGGAGGGACGGATGCTGAATATCCATCCCTCGCTGTTACCCAAATATAAAGGCCTCGACACACACCAACGTGCGATTGATGCGGGCGATAGCCACGGCGGATGCAGCGTGCATCTGGTGACGGCGGAACTGGACGATGGCCCTGTTCTTGGGCAAACCCAAGTAGCAATCATCCCCGGCGACACCGCCGAAACGCTGGCAGCGCGGGTGCTGTTCGCTGAGCATCAGCTATATCCTCGCGTTCTTGCCGAATATGTTACCCGAGAGTTGAACACCGATTGGTTGATCGGCAAAGTCGGTGAAATCGCCCTCGCTTTGCCCGAAACCAGTTTCCGCGAAAGCCACGGATCGCCCGCATGGCGCGTCGGCCCGGAAAGCAGCGGCAAGTTCTTTGCCTATGTGTCGGTCAACCACCACGGCGATGACCGCACCGCGTTGCTGGTAAAATGCAGCGGCCTCGATGAAATGGCGACGCTCATTGAACAAGACCCCGAAATATATCACCGCCCCGCTTATTACGGCGCATCGGGCTGGATCGGCGTCAGGCTCGACCGCGCAGGCGTCGATTGGGGACATGTCGGCGAATGGCTGCAACGCAGCTGGGCCAATGTCGCGCCGAAACGGCTTGCGAAGATGATGGACGTGGCGGGGGAGTTTTGATGACTGAAGAGCAATTTGGCCGTACCATTCAACTGTTCCTTGTAGATGGAACAACCACAGGGTTGCGCAAAGCGACAATTCACGGTTGGACTGGTTTGACTTTCGTTGCGACAGGGACGACTTTTGCCGCATTAACGGCAAGAACTGAACTCGACCGCACGGGCATCTATATTCTCTCAGGGCCTGATGCGGAAGCGGTAGGCGGAATACGCGCATATATCGGATCCGCAAACAGCGTGCGCGAGCGGATAAAGCAAAGCGCGCAACAAAGAGATTTCTGGGAAACTGCAATTGCTGTGACAACCAGCGATGACGACTTGTCCAAAGGTCACGTCGAATATCTTGAGGCACGGCTTATCGAGATGGCGCTTATTGCTGACCGGGTAACCTTGGACAATGGCACCAGCCCCGCAGGAGGCAGGCGGCGTTTGCCGGAAGCTGATCAAGCTAATATGGAACAGTTTCTTGCCAATTTGAAAATTATTTTGCCAGTGGTAGGCCTCGATTTGTTGAAGCCACAACCCCGTGCCGTTGCGTTGGCAAGCACACCGGTAGCGGAGCGAACATCACTCGAAACAACCTTTGAGATTAGACACAAGTCTGGAGTAAGCGCGCAAGCCGTTGAAGAAGATGGAGAGTTCATTGTCCTTGAAGGGTCGCAAGCGCTTATTAACTCCGGCAGCGCACTTCACAGTTATAGAAGTTTGAAAGAAAATCTCATCAAAATTGGCGTTCTCTTACCAAGCACGAGTACAGTTTACGTGTTTGCTAAACCTTATAGCTTTAACAGCCCGTCTGCCGCCGCTGCTGTGGTGCTTGATCGCAGCAGCAATGGGCGGCTTGAGTGGAAAGTTAGCGGAGAAAGAATGACTTATCATGAGTGGCAGCAAGCAAAAATACCGTCAACGAATGATGTCGGAGTAACACCACTTATCCAAAATTCTCATCCAACTTGAAGCAATCTCAATCGCTGCATTCTCGTCGCTGCCTGAACTCTGCACTGTGTTCGCTTCGATGTTTTCGCCGCATCGCACCGGCGGCTGCGTCTCTGGCGTTGGTTGCGTCCATTGATGTCGCGGCTGCCTTGCGCCGCACATTCGCGCTTGTAATGTAGGATTTGTTCTGGGAACACAAGGAATTGTCGCTGGTTCGGGGCGCGCTCTTTGAAATTGTTGGCGGTCACATTACCCAGCCTCCGCAGCCGAATGTGCGGAAACGGAAAAAGTCAGAAAACCACGATGTTGGTAATTATATTACGGCAGACTTGCAATAAATGTCAAAATAGGCGTCAATCTTGTCAACTAGGTGTCAACTTGGCGTTTTCGGCCTTGTGGCTAACCAGGACATTTTGCTGCTGACTTTCACTCTCTGCCATCCCCGAATCGGTCGGGGATGGCAGATTCGGTGATCTTGGATTTAGCCGACAATTTCTTCTGGCTTGAAGAAATATGCGATTTCAATTGCTGCATTTTCGTCGCTGTCGCTGCCGTGGACGGTGTTGGCTTCAATGCTTTCGGCGAGTTCAGCGCGGATTGTGCCGGGCGCGGCATCTTTCGGGTTGGTCGCGCCCATGATGTCGCGGTTGCGCTGGACCGCGCCCTCGCCCTCGAGCACCTGCACGACGACCGGACCCTCGGTCATGAACTTAACGAGGTCGCCGTAGAACGGCCGATCCTTGTGGACCGCATAGAACGCCTTGGCCTGCGTCTCGGTGAGGCGGACCATCTTCGAGGCGAGGATGCGGAGGCCCGCGGCCTCGAGCTTCGCGGTGACTCCGCCGATCG